>JASGCM010000007.1 GCA_030054175.1 Alphaproteobacteria bacterium
CTTGGCTCCATTCTCTTAAAAATTGGAGCCTCCTCAAAACCCGGGGCGATTCAGGACAGATCTCACCCAACAAATTTGAAAGGAGCTTGAGTATTGAAAAATTGAATACCGATATCATTGAAGCCGAAGACCTTGTTCAAGAAGGTCAAAGTGTCCGGTGAATAGGGGCAACTCCAACTCCAATGCTCCTTTTTGACATGTTATGCCTCACACACAAAATTCCGGACAGGCTCCATGGATGTGATTCGCGACTGGCGCATCGACCGCTACTACGCCAGCAAGGTCAAGCTGCTCGATCTGTCCCTGCACTTGAATTGAGGCAGATATAAAAACGACGATTCAGGCCAAAGCGGCCGCCATTTGTAGGGCGCATTCACGCGCCAACGCCTCTTCGGGGGCTTCGACCATGATGCGCAACACCGGCTCGGTGCCACTGGGCCGAATCAGCACCCTGCCCCGTCCTGTCAACTGCCGCTCAACCTCATCCCTGGCCTGTGCCAGTCCGGCATGTCGGGTCCAATCGACCCCAGGGGGCAGCCGCACATTGATCATGTGCTGAGGAAACAGCCTCAACCCCTGCAACAACTCGTCCAAACCGGCATCTCGGCGCACGCATGCTTGCAACACCTGCAATGCACTGACGATGCCATCGCCCGTTGAGTGCTTGTCCAACACCAGCAGATGCCCCGAGCCCTCACCGCCCAGCAGCCATCCCTTTTGGTTCAAAGCTTCCAACACATACCGGTCACCCACCTTGGCGCGAACAAAGTCGACATCGCGCTCGCGCAAAGCCTGCTCAACCGCCAGATTCGTCATGAGCGTGCCCACCACTCCGGGAACCACCTCGTCGCGGCTCAAGCGGTCATCGGCCAACACATACAACAGTTCGTCGCCATTGAACACCCGGCCTTGCGCATCGACCATTTGCAATCGATCGGCATCGCCATCCAAGGCCACGCCCATGTCGGCGTGGTGCTCGCGCACCGCTTGCATCAGCGCCTCGGGGTGGGTTGCTCCCACCCCTTCATTGATGTTCAATCCATTGGGGCTGCACCCCACCGGAATCACCTGAGCCCCCAATTCGTGAAAGACCGCCGGCGCGATTTGGTAAGCCGCACCGTGTGCCGCATCGACCACCAGCTTCATACCGCGCAGACTCAACTCACTGGGGAAGGTGCTCTTGCAAAACTCTATATACCGCCCACCCGCATCGTCTAAGCGACGGGCCTTGCCCAATTGCGCCGAATCGACCCACACCGGATCTTGCGCCAGAATGACTTCGACATTGCGTTCCCACTCGTTGCTGAGCTTGGTACCCTGTGGGCTGAAAAACTTGATGCCGTTGTCGGCAAAGGGGTTGTGACTGGCGCTGATGACCACGCCCAACTGCGCCCGTTGTGCCCGTGTCAGATAAGCCACCGCCGGTGTCGGGACCGGGCCCAGCAAGACCACATCCACGCCCGCCGAATTGAAGCCAGATTCCAGCGCCGACTCGAGCATATAACCCGAAATGCGGGTGTCTTTGCCGATCAGCACCACAGGACGGGCATGACTGTGCTTGAGCACCCGCCCCACGGCATGCGCCAAACGCAATACAAAGTCCGGGGTGATGGGAAACTGTCCGACCGTACCACGAATGCCGTCGGTGCCGAAATAGGTTCTGCTCATAAGGAGATTGTAGGTCAGGGCTCTGGGAGAGCTGAGCGCGCGGGAGCCCTCCCTCAGACCGACCCCAATTGCCGCCAAACCGCCAGGCCCGCTACCGTCTCCGCCACATCGTGCACACGCAGTACAGCGGCGCCGCGCTCGGCCGCCAAGACGGCCGCGACCACGCTGGGCGGCATGCGAAGGCTCACATCAAGGCCAGTCACCGTACCCAGGGAAGATTTGCGCGACCAGCCCGCCAACAGGGGGCCCAGATCGGTCAACTCGGCTTGGCGCGCCAGCAGGCTGAAGTTTTGTTCCACCGTTTTTCCAAACCCGATGCCCGGGTCCAGCGTGACGCGCTGAGGAGTCACACCAGCCGCTTGCACCTCGGCCAAACGCTTGCGCAAGAAATCACGCACCTGCGGCACCGCGTCGCCCGCCATGGGACTGATCTGCATGCTCACAGGTTCACCATGCATGTGCATGAGGCAGACGCCGGCTCGGCTCTGGGCGACTGCGATCAGGGCACCGGGTTGGCGCAAGGCCCATATGTCGTTGATGATGTCCACGCCCAAGTCCAAAGCCCGACGCATGGTCTCGGGTCGGAAGGTGTCGACCGAAATCGGCACCTGCCAGCGCAACACCTCGTTGAGCACCGGTTGCAAGCGCCGCCACTCCTCATCGGCACCGACGGCAGATGCGCCAGGCCGGGTCGACTCTGCCCCCAGGTCCAGGATGTCTGCACCATCGTTCAGCAAGCGACGGGCGTGGTCAATGGCCTGTGCCGGCGCATGAAAAAGACCCCCGTCGGAGAACGAATCGGGGGTCAGGTTCACGATGCCCATGACCCTCGGGTGGGTCAGGGCAATCTCAAATCGCGTGGTCTGCCAAACCTTCACCTCAGGCGGCGCTGGGGCTGGGGTTGGTGTTGACGGCAGCATCGCCACCATCATTGCCACCCGAAGGGGGCGTACGCGGAGTGAAGTCCTTGGGCGGGCGCGGCGGACGACCGGCCATGATGTCATCGATCTGATCGGTCTCAATGGTTTCCCATTCGAGCAGGGCCTTGGCCATGGCGTGCATTTTCTCGGCATTCTCTTCGATCAGGCGACGCGCCAAGACGTACTGGCTGTCGATGATGCGGCGAACCTCACCGTCCACCATCTGCATGGTCTGTTCAGACATGTGCGTGGTTTTGGTCACCGAGCGCCCCAAGAAGACCTCCCCTTCGTTCTCGGCATAAACCATCGGCCCCAAGGCTTCGGTCATGCCGTAGCGCATCACCATGTCGCGGGCGATCTGGGTGGCACGCTCAAAATCATTGGAGGCGCCTGTGGTCATCTGGTTCATGAAGACCTCTTCAGCGATGCGCCCGCCGAACAACATGCTGATCTGATTCAACATGTATTCGCGGTCATAGCTGTAGCGGTCTTTCTCGGGCAAGCTCATGGTCACACCCAGAGCCCGTCCACGCGGAATGATGGTGACCTTGTACACTGGGTCGCACTTGGGTAAAAGCTTGCCAATCAGGGCGTGGCCAGACTCGTGGTAAGCCGTATTGCGGCGCTCCTCTTCGGGCATGACCATGCTCTTGCGCTCGGGCCCCATCAGAATCTTGTCCTTGGCCTTTTCGAAATCTTGCATTTCGACCACTCGAGCATTGCGGCGTGCAGCCATCAGAGCCGCTTCGTTGCACAGATTGGCCAGATCGGCACCGCTCATGCCCGGTGTGCCTCGCGCGATCACCGAGGGGCTCACATCTTGACCAATGGGAATCTTGCGCATGTGCACATTCAGGATCTGCTCACGGCCACGGATGTCGGGCAGCGTCACATAGACTTGTCGGTCAAACCGCCCTGGGCGCAGCAGCGCGGCATCCAAAATGTCGGGGCGGTTCGTGGCTGCGACCACGATCACCCCCAAATTGGTTTCAAAGCCATCCATCTCGACCAGCATCTGGTTCAAGGTCTGCTCGCGCTCGTCATTGCCACCGCCTAAGCCGGCTCCGCGCTGGCGACCCACGGCATCAATTTCATCGATGAAGATGATGCAAGGGGCATTCTTCTTGGCATTCTCGAACATATCGCGCACACGAGCCGCCCCCACACCGACGAACATCTCTACAAAGTCCGAGCCCGAAATACTGAAAAACGGAACTTTGGCTTCACCGGCGATGCCTTTGGCCAACAAGGTCTTACCGGTGCCGGGTGGCCCCACCAACAACAGGCCCCGCGGAATGCGGCCACCCAATTTCTGGAATTTTTGCGGATCTTTGAGGAAGTCGACCACCTCTTTGACTTCTTCCTTGGCTTCGTCGCAGCCAGCCACATCGGCAAAAGTCACCGTATTGTTGTTTTCGTCCAACATTCGAGCCTTGCTCTTTCCAAAACTGAAAGCACCGCCCTTGCCGCCACCCTGCATCTGGCGCATGAAATACACCCAGACCCCGATCAGCAGCAGCATTGGCCCCCAACTCACCAGCAGGGTCATCAGCAAGGAACCTTCCTCACGCGGCTTGACATCAAACTTCACACCGTTGGCAATGAGGTCGCCCACCAGGCCACGATCGAGGTAGGTGGCGTTGGTTCGCACTTTACGGTCATCTTGCATGACAGCCACGATTTCGGTGCCGCCTTGCCCCTCTTGAATGGTGGCCGAGCGCACCCGCTTGCCACGCACTTCCTCAAGGAAGTCTGAGTAAGCCATGTAATTGGCACCACCCACCACGCGCCCATCAAACTGCTTGAAGACGGTGAACAACACCAGGGCGATCACCAACCAGACCGCGACTTTAGAAAACCATTGATTGTTCAATTCAAGCTCCAGAAATGGGCGAGGACATCGCCCCAGGGTATATGCGTCTCATTTTAGAGGTTTCAAGGCTCAAAACAGTTATTTTTCACCCTGCCCATAATAGTTTCATGGTTGTCGGTGGGTTTTCAGCCCCAAACCCACCACAAAGGTCTCGGACGAGCGATCCCGACTGGCTTTGGGCTTGATCGGCTTGACCACCTTGAATTGTTGTTTGAACATCTTGACCCATTGGCTGTAACCGCTGCCATGGAACATTTTGGCCACCATGGCCCCCTGTGGTTTCAAATGCATCTGGGCAAAATCAAGGGCCAGTTCAACCAAATGCTCAATGCGGGCAGTATCGGCCGAGTCGATGCCCGACAAATTGGGGGCCATGTCAGACACCACCAGATCCACCTCTCGACCTGCCAAAGCTTGCTCCAGGGCCAGTGCCGATTCGGGCTCACGGAAGTCACCCTGGATGAAAGTCACCCCTTCAATGGGCTCCATGGGCAAAATGTCCAATGCGATCAGTGTGCCGTTGAGTTGCCCGGTTGCCGCGCCCTCGGGGGCCATGCGCCGGCGCAGGTATTGGCTCCAGGCTCCAGGCGTCGAGCCGAGATCGACCACCACCATGCCCGACTTGACCAAACCCAGGGTTTCATCGATTTCTTTCAGCTTATAGGCGGCCCTGGCCCGATAGCCATCTTTCTGGGCCATCTTCACATAGGGGTCGTGAACGTGGTCATTCAACCAAGCCTTGTTCACTTTTTTGCTTTTGGTTTGTACTTTCATGGGGCTAAGAGATAATACTCGCATGACAGCCATCGCACTCACCCCCGCGCAACGCAAAGAGCATCGCGCCCTTGCCCATCACCTGGAACCCGTGGTCATGATTGGGGGCGACGGACTGAGCGAGTCCGTGCTGCGAGAAATCGACGCGGCCCTCAACGCCCACGGCCTCATCAAAGTGCGCGTCCATGGTGACGATCGCCAAGCCCGTGAAGTGGCATTTCAGCAAGTGGCCGACCAACTGAACGCAGCGCCCATCCAACACATCGGCAAACTGCTGGTGTTCTGGCGCCCGCAACCCGAAAAAGAACGCGTGGTCGACGAAGATCGTAAACCCGGGCCGAAAGAAGTCAAAGTCTTGAAGTACAGCAAGCGCGGAGGACAACGCCCCGAAGTGCGCGTGCTGCGCGTGCTGGGCAACCAACGCTTGACCAGTGGCGGAAAAATCAAACGGGCCAAGCCCAAGCAAACTTCGGTCAAGAAGCGCTCTCAGGGTTGACCGATTCGGAGGTTGACCCCGATTGCAGGGCGAAACGCCACAGACAGACCCCGGCGCACACCCATTGGGCAGCCAACAAGGCTGTGCCGACCGAATGCCACAAAGCCAGGTTCTCGCGCGCCACGATGCGCGGAGCCACGCCCCATTGCTGGATCAAAGCCAACAACAAACCGCCCACCACCCAAAAAAGCACGCCATACTGACCGCGCTGACGCACAGCCATCAACAAAACCACCGCACACACAGCGCTGACATGGGTCTGGAATTCAAAAAGCTGGGCGGCCATCTGGCCCGCCAAAGCCGTGGGTTGCAAGAACTTGAAGAGCAAGGGCACCACCCAAGCGCCCAAGGCCGTCAGGCTGCCCCACCACAATGCGGCGGTGAACAGGGACAAGCGTTGACGCAACAAGCTCACCGGTAGTACACTGCGACGATCTCGTAACGCTTGACGCCGCCGGGGGCTTGAACCTCGGCCACGTCGCCCTCTTCCTTGCCGATGAGCGCTCGTGCGATGGGACTGGAGATATTGATAAGCCCCAGTTTCAAATCGGCCTCGTCTTCGCCCACGATTTGGTAGGTGACCTGTTCACCGATCGATTCCTCTTCCAATTCGACAGTCGCGCCAAAGACCACCCGACCATTGGCATCCAGAGAGGACGGGTCAATGATCTGGGCCATCGAGAGTTTGCTCTCAATTTCCTGAATGCGCCCCTCAATGAAACCTTGTCGGTCTTTGGCGGCATCGTACTCGGCGTTCTCGCTCAGGTCGCCCTGAGCCCGGGCCTCAGCGATGGCATTGATGACATGGGGACGGTCAACAGTTTTGAGTCGGTGCAGCTCGTCCTTGAGCTTTTCTGCACCGCGTTTGGTGATGGGTATGGTAGACATGGGATAACTGTATCAGGCAGTCAACTGGGCGTGCATCTCTTGCACTGAAATCACACCCAATTGATCAAGGTATTGCATGCCCTGCACTGCGGCCTCGGCACCTGCGATGGTGGTGAAAGTGGTGACCCGATTGAGCAAGGCCGACGTGCGGATGTGACGCGAATCGGCGATCGCATTGCGGCGCTCTTCGACCGTGTTGATGACCAACACGATCTCATTATTTTTAATCATGTCGACAATATTTGGCCGACCTTCGGTCACTTTGTTGACGACCTCGCAAGCCACGTTGGCCGTGCCGATTGCAGCCGCTGTCCCCTTGGTAGCGATCAGGGCAAATCCCATGGCCGACAACTGGCGCGCCACTTCGACGGCGCGTGGCTTGTCGTTGTTCTTGACCGAAATGAAGACCTTGCCGGTGGGTTGGCCTTGGGGGTCAAAGGGGCGCGGCAAACGAGTCCCAGCACCCAGCTGGCTCTTGACGAAGGCTTCGCCAAAAGTCTTGCCTACTCCCATCACCTCACCGGTGGACTTCATCTCGGGACCCAAAATGGTATCGACGCCGGGGAATTTCACGAAGGGAAACACCGCCTCCTTCACGCTGAAATAAGGCGGGGTGACTTCAGCGGTGATGCCTTGCGCCTCTAGGGTCTGACCGGCCATGCAGCGCGCCGCCACCTTGGCCAATTGAATGCCGGTGGCTTTGGACACATAGGGCACGGTGCGGGATGCGCGCGGATTGACCTCCAGGACATAGATCACGTCAGCACCGTCTTGCTTTTGAATGGCGAACTGCACGTTCATCAAGCCCACCACATTGAGCGCACCAGCCATGGCGGCAGACTGGCGCTTCAACTCGGCCACAGTCTCGGGCGACAGAGAATACGGCGGCAAAGAACAGGCCGAATCGCCCGAGTGCACACCCGCTTGTTCAATGTGCTCCATCACACCACCAATGAAAGTGCGGCCCGAGGGGTCGCGCAGGCAATCGACATCGCACTCGATGGCATCGTTCAAGAAACGATCGAGCAACACAGGGGAATCGTTGGAGACTTTGACCGCTTCGCGCATGTAGCGTTCAAGGTCACGCTGTTCGTGCACGATTTCCATGGCTCTACCACCCAGCACGTAACTGGGCCGAACCACCAAGGGGTAACCCAACTGCGTGGCTTTCTCCAAGGCTTCCGTTTCGGTTCGGGCTGTGGCGTTGGGCGGTTGACGCAGCCCCAACTCATGCAGCAACTTCTGGAAGCGCTCACGGTCTTCGGCCGCATCGATCATATCCGGGCTGGTGCCGATGATGGGCACGCCAGCGGCCTCGAGACCCAAGGCCAATTTCAAGGGCGTTTGACCGCCGTACTGCACGATGACGCCGTAGGGCTTTTCTTTATCCACGATCTCGAGCACATCTTCCAGGGTCAGAGGCTCAAAATACAAGCGATCAGAGGTGTCGTAGTCTGTCGAGACGGTTTCCGGATTGCAATTGACCATGATGGTCTCGTACCCGTCTTCGCGCATCGCCAGCGCCGCGTGCACGCAGCAGTAATCAAACTCGATGCCTTGGCCGATGCGGTTCGGCCCACCGCCCAGGACCATGATCTTTTTCCGGTTGGTCGGCTCGGCCTCGCACTCCTCGTCATAAGTCGAGTACATATAGGCGGTGTTGGTGGAGAATTCTGCGGCACAAGTGTCCACGCGTTTGTAGACCGGGCGAATGCCATCAGCATGGCGACGCGCGCGTACCTCGGCCTCGGTACTTTTGAGCAGTTTGGCCAAACGACGATCAGAAAAACCCTTTTGCTTCAATTGGCGCAATTCCTGGGCGCTGATGGCCAACAGGCTGGATGTCTCCAACTCAAGTTCGATTTTCACGATCTCTTCGATCTGCACCAGGAACCAGCGGTCGATTTTGGTCAAGTCAAAGACCTCGTCCACGCTCATCCCTTGGGCGAAGGCGTCACCCACGTACCAAATGCGCTCGGGACCGGGCGCGCCCAGTTCCTTTTCCAATACCTCACGGTCCTGGGTTTTCTCATTCATGCCGTCAACACCAACCTCCAAGCCACGCAAAGCCTTTTGGAACGACTCTTGGAAGGTGCGGCCCATGGCCATGACCTCACCCACCGACTTCATCTGTGTCGTCAAGCGGCTGTCGGCTGTAGGAAATTTTTCGAAAGCAAAACGCGGAATCTTGGTCACCACATAGTCGATGCTGGGCTCGAAACTGGCCGGCGTTGCACCCCCGGTGATCTCGTTGCGTAATTCATCCAAGGTGTAACCTACAGCCAGTTTGGCCGCCACCTTGGCAATCGGAAAGCCAGTGGCCTTAGACGCCAATGCCGAAGAGCGTGACACCCGGGGGTTCATCTCAATGACGATCATCCGCCCGTCTTGGGGGTTGATCGAGAATTGAACATTGGAGCCACCGGTGTCGACGCCAATCTCGCGCAACACCGCCAAGCTGGCATTGCGCATGATCTGGTACTCTTTGTCCGTCAGCGTCTGGGCCGGTGCGACGGTGATCGAGTCACCAGTGTGCACGCCCATCGGATCTAGGTTTTCAATCGAACAGACGATGATGCAGTTGTCTTGTCTGTCACGCACCACCTCCATCTCGTACTCTTTCCAACCCAAGAGCGATTCTTCGATCAGCAGTTCGTTGGTCGGCGAGGCCTCTAGGCCTCGCTTGCAAATGGTCTCGAACTCTTCCGGGTTGTAGGCGATACCACCACCTGTGCCACCCAGGGTGAAGCTCGGGCGTATCACGGTGGGAAAGCCGACGAATTTTTGCACCCCCCAGGCCTCTTCCATGCTGTGGGCGATGCCCGAGCGCGCCGAGCCCAAACCGATCTTGGTCATGGCCTCTTTGAATTTCTGGCGGTCTTCGGCTTTGTCGATGGCCTCGGGTGAAGCGCCGATCAACTCGACCTTGTATTTACCCAAAACCCCATGACGCCACAAATCCAGTGCGCAATTCAAAGCAGTTTGACCACCCATGGTCGGCAAAATAGCGTCTGGCCGTTCTTTGGCGATGATCTTCTCGACCGTTTGCCAGGTGATCGGCTCGATGTAGGTGACGTCGGCTGTGGCCGGATCGGTCATGATCGTGGCCGGGTTGCTATTGATCAAAATGACCTTGTAGCCTTCTTCGCGCAAGGCCTTGCAGGCCTGAACGCCCGAGTAATCGAACTCGCAAGCCTGACCGATGATGATCGGGCCGGCGCCGATGATGAGGATGCTCTTGATGTCTGTGCGCTTAGTCATGCGCCTTCTCCTTGCTCATCAATGCGATGAAGCGGTCAAATAAATAGCCGATGTCTTGCGGCCCAGGGGACGCCTCGGGGTGACCCTGGAAGCAAAAAGCTGGACGGTCGGTGCGGGCCAAGCCTTGCAAGGTGCCGTCAAACAGCGAGACATGCGTGGCCCGAAGAAGGGCAGGCAGGCTTTTTTCGTCAACCGCAAAGCCGTGATTCTGACTGGTGATCGACACACGACCGCTGTCGAGGTCTTTCACCGGATGGTTAGCGCCGTGGTGGCCGAACTTCATCTTGAAGGTCTTGGCGCCACTGGCCAAGGCCATGATCTGGTGCCCCAGGCAAATGCCAAAGGTGGGTAAACCGCTGTCGATCAGTGTGCGAGCAGCCTCTATGGCGTAGTCACAAGGCTCGGGATCGCCTGGGCCGTTGGACAAAAACACCCCGTCCGGCCGCATGGCCTGTACTTGGGCCGCCGGCGTTTGGGCGGGCACCACAGTGACTCGGCAGCCACGTTGGGCCAGCATGCGCAAGATGTTTTTCTTCACGCCGAAGTCATAGGCGACCACATGGAAGCGGGGTGAGGTTTGTTGGCCATAACCCTGCCCCAAAACCCATTCGGTCTGGCTCCATTCATGCGACTGCGCCACCGTGACCTTTTGGGCCAAATCCAAACCAGCCATGGCCGGCGCCGCTTGGGCCCTGGCCACGGCGTCGTCGATCACGCCCCGGGTGATCTCTTGACCCGGGACCAACGCGACAATGGCCCCATTTTGCACACCATGGGTGCGCAAGCGGCGTGTCAGCGCCCGAGTATCAATTTGGGCAATGGCGACAGTCCCCGCTGCTTGCAGGTACTGAGACAAGGTTTGCTTGCTGCGGAAATTCGATGCCAACAGGGGCAGGTCTTTGATGATCAGTCCGGCCGCGTGCACCTGTTCGGCTTCGATGTCTTCGGGGTTCACCCCGTAGTTACCAATGTGCGGGTAAGTGAGCGTAACGATCTGCTGGCAATAACTGGGGTCGGTCAGGATTTCCTGATAACCGGTGATCGAGGTGTTGAACACCACCTCGCCCACAGTGACGCCAGCGGCGGCGATGGAATGGCCATGAAAGATCGTGCCGTCTGCGAGCGCCAACAAGGCACGGGGCTGTTTTCCCTGAAGAGACAAAAGCACTGGGTTCTCCGATGTGTTGCGGTTCGCCCCAGCGCGCACACGAGGAATTGCCCTGTCAAGGTCCTGGCGGCTGCTTTGTGTCGGGAAAGTGCTTGTGGTTGAGCTGGTGGCGTGGATGGGTGTGCTGGAAAGCCACTCATTATAACCGTGCGCCAAACCCCATGTGGGGCTGGGTTCAGAGTCCAGGCATCAGGCTGCCGTCGCGCTAGCGTGCAGACAAATGGCGGCGGCGGCGGCCACATTCAGAGACTCTTCCCCGCCCGGCTGGGAGATGCGCACCTGCAAATCGGCCCGGGCCAGCAATTCGGACGCCACTCCTTGCCCCTCGTGACCCAAAACCCAAGCGGCTGGTGTGGGCAAGGCGCCTTGACGCAGCAATTCGTGCAAAAAAGGCCCCTGATGCGAGCTGGTGACGAGCAAAGGCACGCCCAAATCGGTCAAATCGGCCGGATGCAAACCTTCGTGCAGAGCCAAGCTCAGGTGCGCACCCATGCCCGCGCGCAACACTTTGGGCGACCACAAAGCCGCCGTACCCTGCATGGCCAGCACCTGGGACACGCCCATGGCCGCCGCCGTGCGCAAGATCGAACCGACATTGCCGGCGTCTTGCACCCGATCCAGCACCACCGTAGACACGCCGCATTGGCGCTCAGCCTTTGGGGACCATGTCAAAGTCAGTCCGATCCGGGCTGGCGACTCCAAGCCGCTGATGGCGGTGAACAGGACATCGGGCAAAAGCACTTGCCGCTGCCCCAACCGGGTCCAGTCTGAAGGCATTTGCGGCCAAAACGACTCGGCACATACCAGTGTGCGGACTGACCTGCCTTTGCGAGCCACCGCATCAACCAAGTGCTCACCTTCCAGCCAAACCTCACCCATCTGGCGGTAGGCGTTGTTGTCCTGCGCCAGGCGGCGCAGCCCCTTGAGCCAGGCATTGTCTTTGGATGTGATCAGCTCCGGCATGTCAACTCAGAGTCAAAGATTGCGCCACGGGCGCAAAAGAGCGGCGATGCCAGGGCGTCGGTCCGTGCGTACGCAAAGCCTGCATGTGGTCGGGGGTGCCATATCCCTTGTGACGTGCAAAGCCATAAGACGGATACTGCGCATCGATCTGCTGACACCAGCGGTCACGTTCGACCTTGGCCAAAATCGAAGCGGCAGAGATCGCAGCCACCTTGGCGTCACCTTGGATGATCGCCTCGGCACGCACATCCAGCACGGGCAATCGATTGCCATCGACCAGGACCTTCACCGGCTTGAGGCGCAATCCATCGACCGCCCGACGCATCGCCAGCATGGTGGCTTGCAAAATATTGAGCTCGTCGATCTCTTGCACACTGGCCTGGGCCACGCTGCAACACAAGGCCTTGGCTCTGATTGCATCGTACAAGACATCGCGTCGCCGGGGTGAGAGTTTTTTCGAATCTGCCAAGCCGTTGATGGGATGCAATTCATCCAAAATAACCGCTGCCGCAAACACTGGTCCGGCCAGCGGTCCACGTCCAGCCTCATCCACCCCGGCCACCAAGCCGGGGGAGTCCCAATCCAGGGCAGACTGTTCAGCGCGCAAGAAGGTTTTGGATCGCATCGGCACAACTTCGGGCGGTGTCTCGAATCAGGCTCTGGTGCATGACCTCAAAACGCCGTTGCAAAGGGATCAAACGTTGAGGTTGCGTCAACCACTGGTTCAACTCGGCGCACAAAGCCTGAGGCGTGGCGCGCTCTTGCAGCAACTCGGGCACCAAAAACTCTTGGGCCAGTATATTGGGTAATCCGACCCAGGGTTGCAACTGTTTGCGTCGGGTCAACCACCAGCTGATGGGGTGCATGTGGTACGCAATGACCATGGGCCGCTTGTACAAAGCCGCCTCCAAGGTGGCCGTGCCACTGGCCACCAAGGTCAAATCACAGGCCGCCAGAGCAGCGTGCGATTGTCCCTCTAAAAGTTGCAGGCCTGGCACCGGTCCGACTTGACGCCATATGGCCTCGACCCGGTTGCGCAAACCCGGCGCGATCGGCAACACCACTTGCAGACCCGGTCGGCGTTGCGCCAACAGGCGTGCTGCTCGCATGAAGCGGGCTGCCAAATGATCGATCTCACTGGCTCGACTGCCGGGCATCAACGCCAACACCGGGGCATCGAGAGCCAGACCCAAAGACTGCCGTGCTGCTGCTTGATCGGGGAACATGGGAATGACCGAGGCCAAGGGATGCCCAACAAAGGTGGCCCCTATGCCATGGCGGTGCAACAGCTCGGGTTCAAATGGAAACAGGCAGAGCACATGATTGACGCTGCGTTTGAGCTTCGCCACGCGCTCGGCTCGCCAAGCCCAGATGGAAGGACACACGAACTGGACTGTCGGCACCCCAGCCACCTTGAGTGCGGCGGCCAAATCCAAATTGAAGTCAGGGGCATCGACGCCGATGAATACCGCAGGAGGGTCTTGCAATAAACGCAACCGCAACTGGTCTCGGATGCCCACAATCTCGCGGTAGTGCCGCAGAACCTCGGCATACCCTCGCACCGCCAATTTGTGGTGGGGCCACCATGCCTCAAAGGCTTGCTCGGCCATGCGTGGACCACCGATGCCCACGGCCCGAAGTTGAGGCCAGCGAGCCCGTAAGCCCGAGAGCAACAAAGACGCCAACAAGTCACCGCTGGCCTCCCCGGCCACCATGGCCAGTCGGGGGGCTGCGCTTGGACTGGCCATGGCTCAGCGAACGATCCCGCGTTGCGGGTCGACAGTGCGCAAGAATTCACCCATCAGTTGCACCACATCGTGCACCTGGGGTTCCCGGACCGCCAGTTGGGCGATGGCAGCGCTGGACTGTGCCAGCGTCAGGCCGTCACGATAAAGCAATTTGTGCATGGTCTTGACCGCGCGAACCGACTCGGGACTGAAGCCGCGTCGGCGCAAGCCTTCAAAATTCATCGATCGGGCCTGCGCTGGTTGCCCCTGACACATGGCAAAAGGTGGCAAGTCGGCGAACAGGAGCGAGTTCATGGCCGTGAAACTGTGCGCCCCGAGACGGCAAAACTGATGCACCACCGTGAAGCCGCCCAATATCACCCAATCGCCCACATGGACATGCCCGGCCAATTGACTGCTGTTGGCAAAAATCGTGTGATTGCCAACCCGGCAATCGTGAGCCAAATGCACATAAGCCATGATCCAGTTGTCGTTGCCAATCTGGGTCACGCCCTCGTCTTGTGCGGTGCCGATATTGAAGGTACAAAACTCGCGGATGGTGTTGCGGTCGCCTATGCGCAATTCGCAGGGCTCACCTGCGTATTTTTTATCTTGCGGCACGGCCCCCAGAGAATTGAACTGGAAAATCTGGTTGTTCTCGCCTATGGTGGTTCGACCCTCAATCACGCAATGCGCTCCGATGCGCGTGCCCGCCCCTACCCGCACCTGCGGGCCGATCACGGTATAGGGTCCGACCTCGACGCTTGGGTCAAGCTCGGCTTGCGGATCGATGATGGCCGTCGGATGTATGCGGCTCATGGCGCATCCTTCAGGCAATGGTGCGCATGGTGCACATCAACTCGGCCTCGGTCGCCACCTCGTTACCCACCCAAGCCTTGGCGCTGAATTTGAAGATGCTGGCCTTCATGCGATCCAGTCTCACATCCAACACCAACTGATCGCCCGGCTCGACCGGACGCTTGAAGCGGGCGCCATCGATGCCGGCGAAGTAATACACACTCTTTTCGTCCGGCTTCACCCCCAACGTGTCAAAAGCCAGCAAGGCCGCGGCCTGTGCCAACGCCTCCAGCATCAAGACCCCAGGCATCACAGGGCGGTGGGGAAAATGGCCGTTGAAAAACGGTTCATTGATCGAGACATTTTTCAGCGCCTTGATGCGTTTGCCCTTTTCGATTTCAATCACACGATCAACCAACAAAATGGGATAACGGTGAGGCAACTGCTTGAGAATCTGATGGATGTCCATGATCATGATGGGTTCTTTGAAGTGTGTGTGTGTTCCAGCGCCTTGATGCGCTCCCGGAGGCGGTGCAATTGACGCAGAGTGGCGGCGTTTTTTTCCCAAGAGGCATTGTCATCGATGGGAAAAACACCGCTGTATTGTCCGGGTTGATGGATCGAGCACATCACCACCGAAGCGGCAGAAATGTGCACACCGTCAGCCAAGTTCAAGTGCCCCAGTACCACGGCGCCACCGCCCACAGTGCAACCGCGCCCAATGTGGGCACTGCCCGCCACTCCAGCGCAACCGGCCAAGGCACTGTGCGCCCCGATGTGCACGTTGTGACCAACCTGAACCAAATTATCGATTTTGACGCCGTCTTCAATCACAGTGTCATCCAGCGCGCCCCGGTCCACGCAACTGTTGGCGCCAATCTCGACATCGTTGCCCAAGCGCACTGCCCCCAACTGCTCGATCTTGACCCACTGGCCTTGATGAGGGGCAAAACCAAAACCATCGGCTCCAATCGACACACCGGCGTGCAAGATGCAGCGAGCCCCGATGCGGCAGTTTTCTCCCACCGTCACATGCGACTTCAGCCACGTCTGAGGGCCCACTTGCGCACCGCGCTCGATCACGCAAAAAGGCCCAATTCGGGCACTGGCGTCGACCACCGCTTCGGGATGCACAAAGGCCGTGGGGTGGCGCAAGGCTTCTGCCCTCAGCGACTGCTCTCGCGCCCGCCACATCTGAGTGAGGCGGGCGAAATACAGGTAGGGGTCAGGCGTTTCAATGCGAGCCGACAGAGTCTGCCGCAGCTCGAGTGGCACACTCGGCGACAAAACCACGCAAGCCGCTCGTGTTTGACTCAACTGACTCTGGTAGCGGGCATTGCTGAGAAAACTGAGATCGTCTGACGTAGCCGATTGCAGGGTGGCCAAGCGCGACACCGGATGGTGCCCAGGGCCATACAACTCGCCCCCCAGGGCAGCCACAATGTCGGCCAGAGTCAGCGACACATTCGTTTACTTGCTGGTATTGATGGCCCGAATCACCTTTTCGGTGATGTCATGCTTCGGGTTGATGTAGACCGCTTCTTGCAGAATCAGGTCGTACTTTTCGGCTTCGGCCACTTGACGAACCACCTTGTTGGCCCGCTCCAGCACCTGCTGCAACTCTTCGTTCTTGCGCGCATTCAAGTCTTCCTGAAACTCGCGGCGCTTGCGCTGAAAGTCGCGGTCTTGCTCAGCCAAAGTACGCTGACGCTGGTTGCGCTGGGCTTCAGACAATGTCGGCGCATCACGCTCGAGCTTGTCAGACGCGTTTTTCAGGTTGTTGCCCAAGTCAACCAATTCTTTTTCGCGCTTGGCGAATTCTTGTTCCAGTTTGTTCTGGGCCTGCTTGGCCGTGTTGGCTTCGCGGAAAATGCGGTCGGTATTGACAAAACCCACCCGGAATTCCTGGGCGCACGCGATGCCGGTCAGCCCAGCGCTGAGCAGGGTGGCAAAAAGAAGACGAGAGTATGCGTTCATCAAAATACATTGCCGATCTGGAATTGAAGTCTGTTAATTCTATCGCCGGATTGTTTGTTGATTGGGTTGGCAATGGCCAGTCTCAGCGGACCCATCGGCGACTGCCAGTTGATGCCGGCACCGTAGGACGAGCGCAAATCGTTGATCCGGATGGGTTCGTCATGGCCAAAGACGTTGCCAGCATCAACAAACCCATACAAGCGCAGCGATTTGTCATTTCCAGCACCGGGGAACGGGGCGAAGAATTCAGTATTCAGCACCAGTTTCTTCGGTCCGCCGACCACGAAACCGGTGACATCCCGCGGCCCCAGAGACCCCTGTGCGAAGCCACGCACTGACCCCAGACCGCCCACATAGAAGTTCTTGAACACCGGATAACCGTGACCGCCCACCCCCTGACCGATGCCCACATCGGCATTGAAAGACAAAGAGTACTGCTTGCTCAAGGGAATGAAATGCTGATAACCAGCCCCGTACCGCAGGTACTGCACGTCCCCGGTGAAAGCCATCTCGGAATAGGCCCGCGCCACCACGCCGCGCGTCGGAGCAATCACACTGTCGCGGGTGTCACGCACCCACCCGGCCGAAACCGGGAAAGCCACTGCCGGACACCCCACTCGCAAGCAATAGGTCAGATAGGCGTTTGGCGTATTGGTTCCCAATTCGACCTGTGTGCGCTCAATGGCCACGCCGACAATGAAGCGATCGACTTCACTCATGGGAATACCAAAACGCATACCAAAGTTGTCGGTGGTCAGGCGGTAATTGCCCAACTGCTCGATATAAGGCTTGTTGGCACGGTGAGAGTACTCAAAGGTGCGACTGACCCCGTCTTCGGTGTAATAAGGGTCAGTGGTGCTGATGCTGAAAAATTTGTTGAACTTGCTGGTGCTGACCTGCAAGCCCAGAAAGTTACCCGTACCCAAAATATTGTCTTGTGATATCGAGAAGGTCAGGAACAATTTCTCGAAAGATGAATAACCCGCGCCCAGTTGCAAGGCGCCAGTGGGTTTTTCGACCACATTGATCTGTAAATCCACCTGATCAGGCGCACCGGGCACTTCGAGGGTATCGATGTTGACTTCTTTCAGGTAACCCAAACGCTCGATCCGATCTTTGGATAGTCGAATTTTGTCGCCGTCGTACCAAGACGACTCCAGTTGGCGCACTTCGCGCCGAATGATCTCGTCCCGGGTGCGACTGTTGCCTGCAATATTGATGCGACGCACATAGGCCCGACGTGAAGGATCGGCGCGCAACACCAATTTGACCCGGTTGGTTTGCCGGTCGACCTCAGGCACCGATTCCACACGAGCGAAGGCATGACCAAAATTGCCGAAGTACTCTGAGAAAGCCTTGGTGGTCTCGGTCACCTGATTGATGTTGTAAGGTTTACCGATCTCGATGCGGACAAATGACTTGAACTCTTCATCGCGACCCAGGTAATAGCCTTCCAGTTTCACCTCGTCGACCACGTAGCGGTCGCCCTCATGGATGTTCACGGTCAAGTCCATGCTGAGTCGGTCAGGCGAAATCGAGACCTGTGTCGAGTCGATGCGAAACTCCAGGAAACCGCGCGCCAGATAATACGAACGGATCGACTCCAAATCGGCGTTGAATTTGCTTCTTGAATAGCGATCTGACTTGGTGTACCAACTCATCCAATTCCCGCTGTTCAAGTCCATCTGGTCGCGCAAGGTCGACTCGGAGATTTGTCTGGCGCCGATGAAACGAATCTCTTTGATTCGGGCGACATCACCCTCGATCACGTTGAAGCTCAAATTGACCCGATTGCGCTCAAGCGGGGTGATGGTGGTAACCACCTCGGCAGCATACAAACTGAGGTTGATGTACTGTCTTTTGAGCTCTTGTTCTGCTTTGTCGGTCAATGCCTTGTCAAAAGGACGTCCCTCAGTCAATCCAATGTCGCGCAAGGCCTTGCGCAACACTTCTTTGTCGAATTCCTTGGTGCCAATCAGATCGAGTGTGGAGATGATCGGGCGTTCCTCGACCACCACCACCACCACATCACCCTGAGTTTCGATGCGCACGTTGTTGAACAAACCCAAACCAAACAGCGAACGGATCGCATCGGCCCCACGTTCATCGGAGTACACATCGCCGACCCGAAATGGCAAGGTCGCGAACACTGTGCCGGGCTCGACCCGTTGCAAGCCCTCAACCCGAATGTCGCGCACGCTGAAGGGATCTGCCGCCCAGACCAGTTGGACCGACAAAACTGAGATCGCCAACGCACGACCCATTTGATGAAAGAGCGACGACAAAAAGGATTTCATTGAATTCATTCGTACCACTAACCTGCCGACCACCAGCGCAGCAGATCGTTGAGCAAGGCCAGCGCCATCAACATCAGAATCAGCACCAAACCCAAGCGTTGCCAAACGGCCATCGCCCTGGCCGACATCGGCCGCCGTGCGATCATTTCGTAAAGATAACACAACAGATGCCCCCCATCGAGCATGGGGATGGGTAACAAATTCAACACCCCCAAGCTTAAACTGACCCAGATCAGATACATCAAGTAGGCCGAACTGCCCTGCTGGGCTGATTCACCGGCCTGCTCGGCCATGCTGATGGGGCCACTGAGGTGGCTTAACGGGGCCTCACCCACCAGCATGCGCCCCATCACCCCCAGCATGGTCTGAGTCATCTCGGCCAAACGGGACGCGGCACGGGCTACTGCGGTGATCGCATCATGGCTGACCCAAACTTGGGCAGGCTCCCCACCCACCAAGGCATCAATGCGGCCCACGGCCCGACCGGTTTGCTCATGCAAGCGCGGCTCAATCTCCAACTCTTGTACCGATCCAGCCCGCTCAAAACGCCAGACTTGCGCCATGGGCTGGGACTGCGCATCCAGCGAATCACGCACCAGTTGGCGCAATTGGGTCGCATCGCGAACGGAGACCGTACCAATTTGCAAGATCCGATCCCCAGCCAGCAAGCCCTCTCGCTCGGCCTGTCCGCCGGGGATCAAGCGGGCCAACACCGGAGCAGACCAAGGCCCTTGCAATCCCAGTTCGCGCCACCCCTCGGGTTCAGATAACTCGGACTTCATCTGCGACCAGTCCAGTGCCAGTTCGCGCTCCCTGCCGGTTGTGGAACGGACCTGCAAAGTCATGGACAAGTCCTGCGCACCGGCGCGAGCCAAGTGCCAGCGCAATTCCTCAAAGCTTTGAACATCACTGTGCTCGCCGTCGACCACAACGGCATGCACCTCGTCACCGGAATGCAGACCGGCCCGATCCAGCAAACTGCCTGCCACCGGCGCCGAGACCACCGCTTTCCATTGCATTTGCCCCCACCAGCCCAGGCCCGCCAACAAGACCCAAGCCAAAAGCAGATTGGCCACCGGCCCAGCCGCAACGATCAAGGCGCGCCGACCCAGCGATTGACGATTGAAAGCCTGAGCGCGCAAAGGCTCTGGAACCGACTCGACCGTTTCATCGAGCATCCGCACGTAGCCCCCCAAAGGCAAGGCGCTGATGACAAATTCGGTGTCTTGACCAGGCCTGGGACGGCGCGGTCGCCAGCGCCAGATCACCGGTCCGAAACCGATCGAAAAGCGTTCAACCCGCACGCCACAGGCCACCGCCATCCGATAGTGGCCGTACTCATGCGCCGCCACCAACACGGTGATCGCCAACAAAAAGAAAAACAGGCTGGACATGCGTCAGCCCGCGCCCAGACGTCGCACCGCATCGCGCGCCGACCGGCGGGCCCGATCATCCAAATCCAATAGATCGGCCAAATGAGCCGGCGGGGACCATTTGAGCAGGTCCAAAGTCTCGCGATTGACCCGATGAATTTGGTCAAACCGAATCTGCTCTTGCAAAAAGGCCTCAACGGCCACCTCGTTGACGGCATTGAGCACCGCCGTCGAACCCGAAATGCCACGCAGAGCCTCCCAGGCCAGTTTCAAACCTGGGTACCTGAGTTGATGGTCGGCAGACTCAAACGACTCGAAGCTGAAGTCCCCCATCGCGCTGAAATCCAGCCTGGCCGCACCCGACTCAATTCGGTCGGGCCAACTCAGGCCATAGGCGATGGGCACCTTCATGTCGGGCGTGCCCAACTGGGCCACCACCGAACCGTCGCGATATTGAACCATCGAGTGAATCACGCTTTGCGGGTGGATCACCACCTCGATGTGATCGACGGCAATACCAAACAAATAATGCGCTTCGATCACCTCCAGGGCCTTGTTCATCATCGTGGCTGAATCGACTGAAATTTTCCGACCCATCACCCAATTGGGGTGGGCACAGGCTTGCGCCGGGGTCACCGACTGCAAAGCTTGGGGGGGCAAGGTTCGAAAAGGGCCACCCGATGCGGTCAAAATGATTTTCTCGACCCGATCAGACCAGGTATCTCGGTCGGGGGGCAAGGATTGAAACACCGCTGAATGCTCGCTGTCGATGGGCAGCAACTCGGCACCGCCTTGGCGCACGGCATCCAGAAACAACTGCCCCCCCACCACCAAAGCTTCCTTGTTGGCCAGCAGCAGCCGCTTGCCCGTTCGGGCTGCGGCCAAACACGGTGACAAACCGACCGCGCCCACAATGGCTGCCATCACCGCGTCCACCTCGGGGGCGCTGGCCACCTCATCCAAGGCGGGCAAACCATCCAGCACCTCGATGTCATTCAGCGCGTGTTCACGCAGGCGCAAGCGCAGTTCTTGCGCCGCCTGTGGCTGGGTCATCACCACCCGTCGGGGCCTGAATTGCAGGCACTGTGTCAGCATCAAATCGACTTGCTTTGCGGCGGTCAGTGCCCAGACTTTGAATCGCTCAGGATGGCGCGCCACCACCTCCAGCGTGCTGGTGCCGATAGAACCGGTTGAACCCAAAATCGTCAGATTCATGATGACACCCAAGAGATCAACCACAGAGCCACAGGGAAGGTAGGCAACAGCGCATCGACCCGGTCGAGTACCCCACCATGCCCTGGCAAAAGCTGGCTGCTGTCCTTGACCCCGGCGCAGCGCTTCAAAAGCGACTCAACCAAGTCCCCTACCACGCTCAGCGCCGTCAGAAACAACACGCCAAACGCCAACACGGGCCAACCCTGCTCAAAGAGGCGGCTATAAATGCTGGGCGAAAAGTCAAGGTAGTGGGCGTCGATTTGCAGCCACACTTGGGCCAGCACCATCACACCGACCACGGCCCCCACCACCCCTTCCCAACTTTTACCCGGACTGATGCTTGGGGCCAGTTTGCGACGGCCGAAAGTCCGTCCAGAGAAATAAGCGGTGATATCGGCCACCCACACCAAAAGCAGCACCGACAACATGAAATTGGTACCCAAGACCTTGGCTTGAACCAGTGCCAACCAGGTGGACCACAATACCGCCAAGCCCAAAGCGCAACGCAACATCTGTGGCAGGGCCAACCACCGCCTCAAGCCGCTGCGCAACATCCAGGCTCCACCCAGCACCCAAAGGGTCGCCATGGCCCACCACAGGGCGGACCAGTCGGCGTCCAGCCCCCCCCCATGCCAGGTCAGCAGACAGGCCAGCAGGCAGGCCAGCCCCCAAGCCCATGAAACGCCTGACGTACAGCCCATCAGCCGACCCCACTCCCAACCGCCCAAGGCAATCATCAGCAGGCTGAGTGCCGCCAAAGCATGCGGCTCGGGGTGAAACAGCGCAGGAAGAAAAACCGCCACCAGCAGCAGGGCTGTGATGACGCGTTGACGCAGCATGCCGTGTCAGACCGCCATGATGTCCTGCTCTTTGGCAGCGACGGCTTTATCGACTTCGGCGATGAATTTATCGGTGGTCTTTTGAATATCGGCTTCGGCACGCTTTTGATCGTCCTCAGAGGCCAACTTGTCTTTCACCAACTTCTTGACCGCTTCATTGGCGTCACGACGCAGGTTGCGCACCGCCACTTTGGCGTTTTCGCCCTCACCTCGCACCACCTTGGTCAGCTCTTTGCGCCGCTCTTCGGTCATGGGCGGCATCGGCACCCGAATCAGGTCACCCATGGCGGCCGGATTCAAACCCAAGTCACTGTCGCGAATCGCCTTTTCAATTTTGGCGCCCATGCCTTTTTCCCAGGGTTGCACGCTGATGGTGCGGGCGTCAAGCAAGGCCACATTGGCCACCTGTTTGATCGGCGTGGGGTTGCCGTAATAGTCGACCATCACGTTCTCGAGCAAGGCGGGATTGGCACGGCCCGTGCGGATTTTGCTCAGATGACCATTCAGGGCCGTGATGGATTGGGCCATTTTGGCGTCGGTACTTTTCTTGATGTCGGCAATGCTCATGATCGTTACAAGGGGTTCGGTGGATGAACTTCAGGCGTAAACGAGGGTGCCCTCGTCTTCACCCATGACAACGCGCTTGAGGGCGCCGTTCTTGAAGATGGAGAATACCTTGATTGGCAGTTTCTGGTCGCGGCACAGGGCAAAAGCCGTGGCGTCCATGATGCCCAGGTTTTGCTCAATGGCATCATCAAAGCTGATCTTGGCGTAACGGGTGGCATTCGGGTTTTTCTTGGGGTCGGCGCTGTAGACGCCGTCGACCTTGGTCGCTTTCAGCACCAATTCGGCACCAATTTCGGCGCCACGCAAGGCTGCCGCAGTATCGGTGGTGAAAAAGGGATTGCCCGTTCCAGCAGCAAAAATCACCACTTTGCCCTCTTCCAGATACTGCAAGGCCTTGGGGCGCACATAAGGCTCGACCACCTGCTCAATGGCAATGGCCGACATCACCCGCGCAGTCAGTCCGGCTTTGTTCATGGTGTCGGCCAATGCCAAGGCGTTCATGACCGTGGCCAACATGCCCATGTAATCGGCTGTGGCACGGTCCATGCCCACCGAACCGCCGGCCACACCGCGAAAGATATTCCCCCCACCAATCACCACTGCCACTTGCACGCCCAGACGGGTGACTTCGGCCACCTCGTCGACCATGCGAACGATGGTGGCGCGGTTGATGCCAAAAGCGTCATCGCCCATCAGGGCCTCACCCGACAGCTTGAGCAAAATGCGCTGGTGGGCAGGACGGCTGACAGTCATGATGAGGTTCTCCTTGTTGGCGTGAGTGTAGCTTTTTTCAGGGTGAAAAAAAAAAAAGGAACCGAAGTCCCTTTTTCAGTTCAGCCGTTTTGTTTGGCGGCGGCCACTTGGGCAGCCACCTCGGCAGCAAAGTCATCGACCTTCTTCTCGATCCCCTCACCCACCACATACAGCGTGAAAGACTTCACTTGGGTATTGGCGGCCTTGAGCATCTGCTCGACGGTCTGCTTGTCGTTCTTGACGAAGGGCTGATTGAACAGAGACACCTCTTTGAGGTACTTTTGCACCGAGCCTTCAATCATCTTGCCGACGATCTCGGCCGGCTTGCCCGACTCGGCGGCCTTGGCGGTGGCCACCGAGCGCTCTTTTTCAATCAATTCGGCGGGCACATTGGCCGAAGTCAGTGCCACCGGCTTCATGGCAGCCACGTGCATGGCCACGTCGCGGGCGGCAGACTCGTCGCCTTCGAACTCAACCATCACGCCGATGCGAGTGCCGTGCAGATAGGAAGTCAGTTGTGCGGCACCGTCAAACAACTTGAAGCGGCGAAAGCTCATGTTCTCGCCGATTTTGCCGATCAGGCCTTTGCGCACATCTTCCAGGGTAGGACCAAAACCATCTTGGCTGTATGCCAGGGCGCCCAGGGCCCCGATGTCGGCGGGCTTGTGCTGTGCGGCCAATTGGGCAGCGGCCTTGACCATGGCCAGGAACGAATCGTTCTTGGTCACGAAGTCGGTTTCGCAATTGATCTCGACCAAGGCACCCACCTTGCCGATGATGTGGCTGCTGACGACGCCCTCTGCGGTCACGCGCGAGGCGGCCTTGCCGGCCTTGCTGCCCAGCTTCACGCGCAACAACTCTTCGGCCTTGGCCATATCGCCGTCGGCCTCGGTCAGGGCCTTCTTGCATTCCATCATGGGGGCATCGGTCTTGGCGCGCAGCTCGGCGACCATGCTTGCGGTAATTGCTGCCATGTTTTTCTCCGTGTTCAGTCTGAATGTTTGTTCATGAAAAAGGGGCTGAATTCAGCCCCTGTGGCCAGGCCCGACAACGGGCCTTGGGCGGGTGGGGTTCAGGCGGAAGCGCCGTCCTCGACTTCGACGAACTCATCGCTGCCTTCGCTGCTGGCAGCGGCCACCACTTCGGAGACCTCATTGGCGCGGCCTTCCAAAATTGCGTCGGCTATGCCACGGGCATACAGGGTGACGGCCTTGGAAGAATCGTCGTTACCGGGGATGATGTAGTCGATGCCTTCGGGAGAATGGTTGGTGTCGACCACGCCAATCAAAGGAATGCCCAGTTTGCGAGCTTCAGCCACGGCGATCTTGTGATAACCGACATCGATCACGAAAATCGCGTCAGGCAGAGTGTTCATGTCCTGAATGCCGCCAATGTCCTTTTCCAGCTTGTCCAACTCACGACTGAACATCAGCTGTTCTTTTTTACTCATGCTGTCCAGGCCAGCTTCTTGTTGGGCCTTTATGTCTTTCAGGCGCTTGATGGAGGTCTTGACGGTTTTGAAATTGGTCAGCATGCCGCCCAGCCAACGCTGATCGACATAAGGCACACCGGCGCGTTGCGCTTCAGCAGCCACGATTTCACGTGCTTGTCGCTTGGTGCCCACCATCAACACATTGCCACGGTTGGCGGCCAATTGGCGCACGAACTTCATGGCTTCCTGATACATCGGAAGCGATTTTTCCAGGTTGATGATGTGGATCTTGTTGCGATGGCCAAAAATGAAGGGGGCCATCTTGGGGTTCCAGAAGCGGGTTTGGTGTCCGAAATGGACGCCGGCTTCCAGCATTTCGCGCATGGTGGTGGACATGGTGTCTCTCCAAAGGTTGGGTCTAAAATCCGGCTCGAATGGGGTTGCCGCGCTAGAGGCAACCACCACACCTTCATGAGCCGGTCAGCGATTGATTCGTCCCGACTTGGGACAAAACTTTTGGATTCTAACACACACCCTTGTGCTCGATCTGCGCCCCAAAGCCGACCCCCTACCCTTGCACGACGAGGCGGCCAGCCGTCGGGTTGTAGCCGACAGGTTGGCGCGCAATCAAAAGGGGGCCCAAAGCCCCCTGGTGCGGCGGGCTTGGAGCCCACAACCCCATCCGAATTCAACCACGGCCGGCAAACGGCATCTTCGTGGCCATGACGGTGTGGAACATCACGTTGGCTTCCAAGGGCAGATTGGCCATGTACAGCACCGACTGCCCCACAATGGCCACGTCCATCAAGGGCTCGGCCTTGGTTTCGCCATTGGCTTGCAACACGCCTTTGGCCATCCGGCTGGCCAGCGGTGTCGCGGCATTGCCGACATCGATCTGGCCCACCGCGATCTCGTAGCGGCGCCCATCGAGAGACGCCGCCTTGGTCAAGCCAGACACCGCATGCTTGGTCGCGGTGTAGGCAATCGAGTGCGGACGAGGAGTGGTGGCCGAAATCGAACCGTTGTTGATGATGCGCCCCCCCTTGGGGTTTTGGTCTTTCATGACCCGAAACGCATTTTGAATGCCGTAGAACATGCCATTGAGGTTGGTATCCACCACCGCTTTCCACTGATCGATGCTGAGTTCTTCCAATGGAATCGCCGGAGCGCCGATGCCGGCGTTGTTGAATAACAAATCCACCCGGCCATGGGTCAAGACTGCCGCATCAAACAGGGCCCGAACAGAGTCGGGGTGGGTCACATCGGTGGGCACCGCCATGGCTTTCGCCCCGACACCGGCTAAAGCGATGGTCTCTTGCAAGGCATCCGCGCGACGCCCCGCCAACACCACCTGCCAGCCATCGCCCAAGAGCGCCAGCGCAGCCGCCTGACCAATGCCCGATCCGGCTCCTGTGACGATTGCAACCTTGTTCTTGCTCATGAATGTTCTCCTCTGGATGGTCAGGAAATGTACAACAATAGATGCTTTGCCGTTGTCCGGAGTTCGACATGAAAAAATCTTTTCGACACCTGTTGCTGGCCTTCGGGCTCGGCAGCGCCTTGAGCGCCCAAGCCCAAACCACGACCGAATGGCCCCAACAACCCATCACCCTGGTCATGACCTTCCCCGCCGGCTCGGGGGTGGATGTCGTCGCACGACAAATCCAGGAGCCCCTGGGCAAGCTGCTGGGCCAACCGGTCGTGATCGACTACAAGCCGGGGGCGGCAGGCAACATCGCCAGCGAGTTCGTGGCCCGTGCCAAACCCGATGGTTACACCCTGGTCTTTGGCACCGCCGCCACACACGGCAGCAATGCCGCCTTGTACAAAAACTTGAGCTTCGACGTCGAGACCGACTTCGTGCCGGTGGCGCCCATCCTTGACGTCTCGAACGTGCTCACCATCAACCCCGATGTCATCGACGTCAAATCGATCAAAGAATTCGTCGATCTGGTCAAGGCCAATCCGGGGAAATACAACTTCGCCTCGACCGGAAACGGCACCGGCACCCACATGGCTTTTGCCGAGTTCAACTCGCGACTGGGGCTGAGCATGATCCATGTGCCCTACAAAGGCGGCCCCGAGGCCATGACCTCGGTGCTCAAGGGTGAAACCTGCTGCATCATGAACCAGGTTCAAACCGTGCTCACCCATTACAAAGCCGGCAAAGTGCGACTGCTGGGGGTGACCACGGCCAAGCGTGTCAGCGCTGTGCCCGAGGTGCCCACCATCGCCGACAGCGGTCTCAATGGCTCCAAGGGGTTTGACAGCTCGATCTGGTTCGCCGTCTTTGCACCCAAGGGCACCGATGCCCGCGCGGTACAAAAACTCAACCAAGCCATCCGCACTGTGTTGGAGAGCCCGGAAACACGCGCCAAATTGGAAGCCGCTGGTAACTCGGTGCGGATCGAATACCCCGAACAATTCAAAACCACGGTGCGCGCCAACCGCGCCAAATGGGCCGAAGTGGTCAAAGCCGCCCGCATCACCATCGACTGAGCATGGCCTACAGCGAAAACCCTGCCGAGGGCTTGATCGAGCTGGAGCAACGGGTGCGCGATGACCTCGCCTGCCTGTGCCTGCCCGCCAAACCCTGGATGCCGACCCTGCATCAACGGGGGCAGGCCGTGCACGACGTCGTCGTGGTTGGAGCCGGCATGGCTGGCCTGACATTGACCGCTGCCCTCACCCACTTGGGCATCGGCGTGCACCTGATCGACCGTGCCCCCGCCGGACTGGAGGGGCCATGGATCACCACCGCCCGCATGGAAACCTTGCGCTCCCCCAAAGAACTGACCGGGCCGGCACTGGGCATCCCCAGTCTGACCTTTCGGGCCTGGTACGTGGCGCAATTTGGTGCGACCGCCTGGACCGCTTTGGACAAAATTCCACGCTTGCAATGGGCGCAATACCTGCTCTGGTACCGTCGGGTCCTGGGCATCACGGTCCACAACCAACACACCCTATCGGAACTGCAACCCCACACTGATCGCGTTGCATTGCAAGTTCAAACCCCCAACGAAGATCCCCACACCCTATGGGCGCGCAGGGTGGTGCTTGCCACGGGCCGCGACGGCTTGGGCGGTCCCTGGGTCCCGTCCTGGGCACACAGCCTGCCGACCCAACGATGGGTTCACTCTTCGCACCTCTGGCCCAATGATCGCTTCGCTGGCCTGCGCGTGGTCGTGATCGGCGCTGGCGCTTCGGCCATGGACGCCGCCGCCACAGCCTTGGAACACGGCGCCCGCGAAGCCCGGTTGCTGATTCGCCGCAGTCAAATGCCGCTGATCAACAAAAGCAAAGGTTCGGGCAGTCCCGGCATGGCACACGGCTACTGGGCCCTTCCTGATGAATGGAAATGGCGCTTTCGCCATTACATCAACCAGCAACAAGTGCCCGCCCCCAAAGGCAGCACCCTGCGAGTCTCACGCCAAGCCCAAGCCCATTTCCACTTTGGCATTCGGGTCGAAAGCGCCGAAGTGCGCGAAAAGCAAGTTCTGCTGCACACCAATCAGGGCAACGTCACCACCGACGCCATCGTTTTCTCGACTGGATTCCGCTCTGACTGGGTTCAACGTCCAGAATTCGCCACCCTGGCACCTCATGTGCGACTGTGGCAAGACCGTTATGCCCCCCCGGCGGGTCTGGACGATGAAGAACTATCGCAATCCCCCGACTTGGGTGAGCTGTTCGAATTTCAATCCAAGTCAACCGGCACCTGTCCCGGCCTGGAACGCATTCACTGCTTCAACTATGCCGGAGCCCTTTCGCAAGGGGCTGGTGCCGGCGACATCCCGCAAATCAGCGATGGGGCTCAACGCCTCGCGCGCGGTTTGGCCACCCGCTTTTTGGTCGAAGACGTCGACCACCATTTTGAACAACTGACCCGATATGCCGATCAAGAATTGGACGGCAGCGAATGGAAACCTGACTTCATGCCCAACGACCTCATCAACCAACTGGTCTGTCCGCACCCCGACAACCCCTTGATTGCCTTGCGGCTGCAACGCGAGAAAGTCGTGCTGGCCAGCCAAGCCAGCCTTGAGGCCGTGATGGACGCCAGCCTGGCTGGCCTGAGCCAGAACCAGCGCCTGCACGTGGCCGCCATCGTTGCCGAGCACAGCGGATCGCCCGAATTGGCGCAGTTCTACCGCCGCCACCCAGCCCATGGACATCGCCCCGAAGGCGCCCTGCAATCCAGCATCGAGCAGTTTGCCCGCACGTTGTCACGACGCCCTGGCGATGGCGACCGCGACCTGCTCCTGAGCCTGCCGCAAGCTGGCTTGGCCACGCCCGACATCGTGACTCTGGCCCAATTGGTGGGATTGGTGGCTTATCAAGCCCGCGTGATCTGCGGCATGCGCATGCTGTCTCAGTGGCAGGCCGCACCTGCAACTGCCGCAATCCCTGCCATCGAAGACAGCACTTTTGTCCACCCGACCCAATGCCCCAAACCGGGCGAACCCGTGCGCGTCAACGGCTTCACCAGCGAAGAGCTGGGATGGCGTGCCTGGTTGCCCGTGCTGAATCCGGCACAAGCCACTGATCAGCAATTGGGCGTGCTTAAAGCCAGCCACCCCAGCGCCATGACCTCGGATTACTATCTGTTGCTGGCCCACCAACCGGTCATCCTGGAGCATCGCTCAGCCGCCTTCAACGCCATCATGTATGCCCCCGGCGGCCTCAATCGCGCCGAACGCGAACTGGCCAGTACCGTGGTCTCACGCGTCAACGGCTGCGTCTATTGCGCCGCTGTCCACGCCTTGCGTTTTGAGCAACTGAGCAAGCGAAACGATGTCATTGCCCAAGTGTTTGAACAGCCGCATGGGGCTGGAACCACCGCGCGCGAAAAAGCACTGATCCAATTCGCAATCGACATGACTGAACAACCTGAACAACTGGGCGCCACCCAAGCCCAAGCCATGGCTGATGTGGGCTTGAGCCCGCTGGAGATGCTGGATTTGATCCACGCCGTGGCCATCTTTGCCTGGGCCAACCGCCTCATGCTCAACCTGGGCGAACCTGTGTACAGATGAATCCCCCAGCAAGAAATTGGGTCGCCAACCGCGACCCAGCCGAGCGAGGAAACCAGGCGGGGGGGGCAGTGGGTCAACGCCTGGCTTTTTTCGCTTTTCCTTTTTTGCTGGCCACGGCTTTTTTCACCGCAGACTTGAGTGCCTGAATGGGCGAAAGCCGGGCCGCATCGGCAGCGGCCTTGGCGCCTTTGGTTTTGGCACCACGGCCCTGCTCTTGGGACTTGCCCTCGGAAATGGCTGATCGACGGTCGTTGCGCTCTGAACGGACAGGCCGCATCGAGCGCTCGATGTCGTCGTGCACCAAGCGGAAATCAATCTTGCGACCATCCAGATCCACGCGGCTGACTTGGATGCGCACTCGCGAGCCGATGGCATAGCGGATGCCGGTGCGCTCACCGCGCAGTTCTTGTCGCACTTCGTCAAAACGGAAATACTCTCCGCTCAACTCGGTGATGTGCACCAGACCCTCGACATACAAAGCGTCCAGGGTCACGAACAGTCCAAACGAAGTCACCGCCGACACCACGCCAGCGTATTCTTCACCCAGGTGATCGCGCATGAATTTGCATTTGAGCCAAGCCTGGACGTCGTTGCTGGCCTCATCGGCTCGACGCTCGTTGGCGCTGCAATGCAAGCCCGCCGCTTCCCAGGCCGACTGGGTGGCGCCGGCCTTGCCCTTGACGACAGGCGCTGCGGGGGCTCGACCGCGCTGCGCCAAACGGCGCGACAGTTTGGCGTGTGCCTCGCCCGGCACGGGCAATTGGGGCAATTCATAACGCTTTTTGCTCAGAATCGCTTTGATCACCCGGTGCACCAAGAGATCGGGGTAACGCCGGATCGGGCTGGTGAAATGGGTATAGGCCTCAAACGCCAAGCCAAAGTGACCACTGTTGGTGGGGGTGTAGATGGCTTGTTGCATCGAGCGCAACAACATGGTGTGAATTTGCTGGACGTCGGGCCGCCCCTCGGTGGCCTTGGTAATGGCCTGGAACTCGCTGGGTTGCGGGTCATCGCTGACACTCAAATTCAAACCCAGCGCTTTCAGGTAACTGCGCAACAACTCCAATTTCTCGGGGGTTGGCCCCTCATGAACCCGAAACAAACCGGGGTGCTTGGCCTGCATGATGAAGTCGGCGCTGCAGCAGTTGGCTGCCAGCATCGCCTCTTCGATCAATCGATGGGCATCGTTGCGCACACGTGGCACTATTTTCTCGATGCGCCCTTGCTCATCGCAAATGATCTGAGTCTCGGTCGTCTCGAAATCCATCGCCCCGCGCCGCTGTCGAGCGCCCAGCAAAGCGCGGTACACATCGTGCAGATGTATCAGGTTTTGAACCCGCTCGGCCCGGTCCAAGGCCTGGGGTCCACGGGTGTTGGATAAAATCGCTGCCACCTCGGTGTAGGTGAAACGAGCGTGGCTGTGCATGACTGCCGGATAAAACTGATACGCCGCCACATCCCCCTGGGCATCGATCATCATGTCGCAGACCATGCACAAGCGATCGACATCGGGGTTCAAAGAGCACAAGCCATTCGAAAGCTTCTCGGGCAGCATGGGAATGACCCGGCGCGGGAAATAAACGCTGGTGGCGCGGTCAAAGGCGTTCACATCGATGGCCGAACCCGACTGCACATAGTGGCTGACATCGGCAATCGCCACCAACACACGCCAACCCTTGCGCCGGCCGATCTTGGTGGGCTCGGCATAAACAGCGTCGTCGAAATCGCGCGCGTCCTCGCCGTCGATGGTCACCAAGGGCACGTCACGCAAATCGACGCGACCCTTGAGGTCAGCGCCCAAGACCTGATCTGGCAGACCTTTGGCCATGTCGAGGCAAGCGGCGGAAAACTCGTGCGGTACCCCGTATTTGCGCACTGCGATCTCGATCTCCATACCAGGATCATCGACCTCGCCCAAGACCTCGGTGACCCGCCCCACGGGTTGCCCGTAGAGACTGGGTGGCTCGGTCAAACCCACCACCACCACTTGGCCCGGCTTGGCCGGTCCCGTGGCGGATTTGGGGATGATGATGTCTTGCCCATAGCGTTTGTCTTCAGGCGCCACCAGCCAGATGCCGTTTTCTTGCAACAAACGTCCAATGATCGGGTGATCCCGGCGCTCAACGATCTCCAGGACCTTGCCCTCGGGACGGCCTCGATTGTCGGTGCGCGCCACCCGGGCACGCACCCGGTCGCGGTGCAACACGGCACGCATTTCATTGGGAGGCAGATAAATGTCGGACGATCCGTCATCTTTTTGGATGAAGCCGTGGCCATCCCGATGACCCAGCACGGTCCCTTCGAATTCTTCCAACACGGTGTTGGATGGGCTCAATTTTTTGATACAATGCCTTTCTTTCCTGAAATGCCCAGGTGGCGGAATTGGTAGACGCACTAGTTTCAGGTACTAGCGAGTAACATCGTGGGGGTTCGAGTCCCTTCCTGGGCACCAATCTTACAAGACAAATTTAAATGAATAAGGCCGTCGCACGTGACGGCCTTATTCTTTGGTGTTTCCCTCAAATGGGCACCGCCACCAGATCATGCCCTTGGGTTGCCACCACGCGGGCTCGGGTGAATTCCCCCACCGCGATGCGTTTGCTGATTTTTTCCGGCGGCAACAAGTGCACCACGCCGTCGATCTCGGGGGCATCGGCATAGCTGCGCCCCACTCCCCCCTGGCGCCCCGCGCCGGCGGCCGAGTCGACCAATACCTGCAAAGTCTGTCCCACGCGCTGCTGCAACTGAGCCATCGACACCTCTTCGGCCACGGCCATGAAGCGGGCGCGACGCTCCTCACGCTCTTGCGCGGGCAGCATGCCAGGCAACTGGTTGGCCAGCGCGCCCTGGACCGGGCTGTAGGCGAAGCAACCGGCACGGTCGATGAGGGCTTGGCGCATGAAGTCGAGCAGGTGATCGAACTCGGCCTCGGTCTCACCGGGGAAGCCGGCGATGAAGGTGCTTCGAACCACCAACTGCGGGCACAACTCGCGCCAACGCCCGATGCGTTCCAGATTGCGCTCGCCGCTGGCGGGTCGCTTCATGCGCTTCAAGACATCAGGGTGGCTGTGCTGAAAAGGCACATCCAAATAGGGCAAGATCAAACCATCGGCCATGAGTGGAATCAACTCATCGACCGAGGGATAGGGGTAGACATAGTGCAGGCGTACCCAAGCGCCGTGCCGTTGCGCCAACTCACCCAAAGCGCGCGCCAGTTCCAAGAGGCGAGTCTTCACCGGACGGCCTTCGTAAAAGCCAGTGCGGTACTGCACGTCCACGCCATAGGCCGAAGTGTCTTGACTGATCACCAGCAACTCTTTGACTCCGGTCTCAAAAAGCGCCTGCGCTTCTTTGAGCACGTCGCCAATCGGGCGGCTGACCAGATCGCCGCGCATGGACGGAATGATGCAAAAGGTACACCGGTGGTTACAGCCCTCGGAAATTTTCAGGTAGGCGTAATGACGCGGCGTGAGTTTGACGCCGGCGGGGCCGATTTGGGGCGGAGGCACCAAATCGGTATAGGGGTCATGCGGTTTGGGCAGATGCTGGTGTACCGCATCCATGACCTCTTGGGTGGCGTGCGGGCCGGTCACCGCCAACACATTGGGATGCACTTGACGCACCAGGTTGTCGCCGCTGGCGTCGGCTTGCGCGCCCAAACACCCGGTCACGATGACCTTGCCGTTTTCAGCCAGGGCTTCGCCGATGGTGTCCAGACTTTCTTTGACTGCATCATCGATGAAGCCGCAGGTGTTGATGATCACCAGATCGGCCCCTTGAAAGGTCTTGCTGGTCTGATAGCCCTCAGCACTGAGTTGGGTCAGAATCAATTCCGAGTCAGTCAGCGCCTTGGGGCAACCCAGGCTGACAAAACCGACTTTGGGTGAAGTCACAGTCGACATAACGGCCTTAAGGGTTGGGGCGTTTCATGCCCATGGCACCCAGCATCTGCTCGGTGTAGGCATTGAAACCCTGTAAAAACGGATGGGGGGTCTGCGCCATTTTCAGCCAAGCGTCGGAGGAGAAAGGCACGGCCTGCTCGGCCATCTTGCGCTGGAAGTCCATCATTTGCTGGACATTACTCTCTAGGAAGTTGCCCATTTGACCCTGCATGGCATGGCCATAAAAACGAATCAGGTTGGCCAGGGCGCTCTCGGAGAACAGCGGCACGCCGGCGTTTTCTTCTTCCAGAATGATTTGCAACAAAATGCTGCGCGTCAGGTCATCCTGGGTCTTGGCGTCCTGCACCACCAAATCGACATGGTCCATGACCATTTTTTTCACATCGCTCAGGGTGATGTAAGACGATGTGGCCGTGTCGTACAAACGGCGATTCGGGTACTTTTTGATCACGCGGCGACCGCCGCCGTCAGCATCGGACGATTTCTGCTTTTGTCGGGCCACGGCCACTCCACATTCTTTGAACAAAGGGCATTTTACGGCATGCACCCTGCGCGAAGGGCTTTACCACTGCTGCAAGCCAGTGTTCAGCATGTAGGCGGCGATGAAGATCAGCATGGTGCCAAAAATGCGCTTGAGCTTTTGCACCGGTAGTTTTTGCGCCGCACGCGCGCCCATGGGGGCCGTGAGCATGCTGCAACTGGTCATGGCCAAACAAGCGGGCACCCAGACATACCCCAGAGAGCCCGAGGGCAGGCCTTGGATGCCCCAACCGCTGTAGATGTAGCCCACGGCATTGAAGAAGGCGATGGGGAAACCCAGCGCGGAACTGGTGGCCACCGCTTGGTGGATGGGCATATTGCACCAGGTCAGAAAAGGCACGGTGATGAAGGCTCCGCCCGCGCCCACCAATCCCGAGACCAGCCCGATGGCCGATCCCACCGCCCCCAGCCCCATGGCGCCGGGCAGCTGGCGCGCAGGCTGGGGTTTGCGGTCAAAATACATTTGCGTGGCCAAAAAGCCCACGAACAGGGCAAACACCACGGCCAGAGTGCCGCCCTTGATGTTGGAGAAAATCCAAACGCTGGCCACCACCGAGCCCAATCCAACCCCGGGGACCAAAGAAGCCGCCACCGGCCAACGCACTTTACCCAGACGGTGGTGCGCACGCACACTGGAGATGGAAGTAACGACGATGGTCGCCATGGCGGTGGCGATGGCCATTTTCACGCCCAGTTGCGGGCCCACGCCTTGTTGGGCGAGGTAGTAGGAAATGAATGGCACCATCAGCAGGCCACCGCCGATGCCGAGCAAGCCGGCCATGAAACCGGCAAAAGCGCCCACAGCCGCAAGAACCAGAAAACCTTCGATGTGCATGGCGCAGATGATATCTGCCCACCCAGCCTCGGGCGGTCACACCGGCGTCAGTTCATGGGGCAAGCCAATTCAGGCGGTCTCGGACTGCAGGCGGGCCATGACCTGACCGCCACCGTAACTGCCGGCAGGGATCACCTCTCCGCCCGGTGTGACCCGGATGGCGCAGTACTTGAACTCGGGGATCTTGCCAAACGGGTCCAGCGCCGAGTTGGTCAGCCGGTTGATGGCTGCCTCGTAGTAGCAAAACGGCACAAAGATCGCGCCGCGCGGCGAGCCATCGTCAGCCCGTGCGTAAAGCGCCACTTTGCCGCGTCGGGATTGCAGAGTGATCACCTGACCCGGCTTGACGCCCCACTCGGCCAAGTCTAGCGGGTGCACCAGGGCCACCGGATCGGGCTCAATGGCATCGAGCACCGAGGCGCGGCGGGTCATGCTGCCGGTGTGCCAGTGCTCCAACTGGCGACCGGTGATCAACACCATGGGGTACTCGGCATCGGGCTTCTCGTTGGCCGGGATGATGTCGGCGGGCACGAAGCGCGCCTTTCCATCCTCACGCGGGAAATCGTCGACAAACACCACCGACTCGCCGGGGTCGCCCTCGGCTCGGCACGGATAAGTCACCGCGTGCTCGTGCTGCAGTCGGTCCCAAGTGATGCCACCAATGCTGGGCATGGTGTGGCGCATTTCGTCAAAGACTTCCGAAACATGACCGTAGTTCCAGTCCAAGCCCAAGCGGTTGGCGATCTGCTGAATGATCCAAAGGTCTTGCCGGGCATCGCCCGGCGGTTCGATGGCCTTGCGACCCATCTGCACCAGGCGATCGGTGTTGGTGAAGGTGCCATCCTTCTCGGGGAAGGCGCTGGCGGGAAGGATGACGTCGGCGAGGTAAGCGGTTTCGGTCAAGAAAATGTCTTGAACCACCAGCAAATCCAAATGGGCCAATGCGTGCCGTGCGTGGTTGGCGTCGGGGTCGGACATGGCGGGGTTTTCACCCATCACGTACAAGCCCTTGATCTGGCCTTGGTCGATGGCCTTCATGACCTCGACCACGGTCAGACCGGGTTTGTCATCCAGCGTCCCTGGGGTCAGGTTCCAACTGCGCTCAAACTGCGCACGGACCTCGGGCTTGGAGACATGCTGGTAGTCGGGGAACATCATCGGAATCAGACCAGCATCGGAGGCACCCTGGACGTTATTTTGTCCTCGCAAGGGATGCAAGCCAGTGCCGGGGCGTCCAATCTGGCCCGTCATCAAAGACAGCGAGATCAGGCAACGCGCGTTGTCTGTGCCGTGCACGTGCTGAGACACCCCCATGCCCCACAGAATCATAGAACCTTTGGAAGTGGCATACAAGCGCGCCACCTCGCGGATGGTTTCGGCATCAATGCCACAAATGGGGGCCATGAGTTCTGGCGTGTATTGGGCCACGTTGCGACGCAACTCTTCAAAGCCAATGGTGCGGCTGTCAATGAAGGCCTGATTGACCAAACCCTCGGTGACGATGACGTTCATCATCGCATTCAGCAAAGGCACATCGGTGTCCGGCTTGAATTGCAAAAAACGGTGGGCATAGCGGGCCAAGTCGGTGCGGCGCGGGTCAAGAACGATGACCTTGGTGCCCTGCTGCGCTGCGTTCTTGATCCAAGTCGCCGCCACCGGGTGGTTGACCGTGGGGTTGGCGCCGATGATGATGACCACCTCGGCCTCGGTCACGTCCATCACCGGGTTGGACACTGCACCCGAACCGATGCCTTCGAGCAATGCCGATACCGAAGAGGCGTGGCACAGGCGCGTGCAATGGTCGACGTTGTTGGTGCCAAAACCAGTGCGCACCAGTTTTTGGAACAAATAGGCTTCTTCGTTGCTTCCCTTGGCCGAACCAAAACCAGCCAGCGCATATTTGCCATGGCGGTCGCGGTTCTGGCGCAGACCACCGCCGGCGAATTCCAGCGCCTCCTCCCAGGTGGCCTCCCGAAACACATCCGAAATGCGTTCGGGGTCCATGCTGAAGTCACCGCTCTTGGGCGCGTCGGCGCGGCGGATCAAGGGTTTGGTCAGGCGATGCGGGTGGTGCACATAGTCAAAGCCATATCGGCCTTTGACGCACAGGCGGCCATGGTTGGCCGGTCCATCTCGGCCTTCTACATAGGTGATGCGATCCTCGCGCACATTGAAGGTCAATTGGCAACCCACACCGCAGAAGGGGCACACCGAATCCACTTGCCGATCCGGTTCGCTCAGAGCGACTTCGCGCGCTGGCATCAAAGCGCCGGTGGGGCAGGCTTGCACACATTCGCCGCAAGCCACGCAAGTCGAGTTGCCCATGGGGTCGTCCAAGTCAAACACAATCTTGGCATGATCACCGCGCATCGCCAAACCGATCACGTCGTTGACCTGTTCCTCACGGCAAGCGCGCAGGCAGCGCGTGCACTGGATGCAAGCGTCCAGGTTGACGGCGATGCCGGGGTGCGACAGATCGGCGTTGGGTTGGGTGCGCGACTCAAAACGCGGTTGGCCCACGTCCAAATGCTCGGCCCATTGGTCGACCTCGTTGTGGCGGGTGTACTCTTTTTCGGGCATGTCGGCCAGCAAAAGTTCCAACACCATCTTCTGGGCTCCCACGGCGCGTTCGCTGTCGGTGGTGACCTTCATGCCCTCGGTGGGAGCCCTGCAGCACGAAGGCGCCAGAACGCGCTCACCGGCAATTTCCACCACGCAGGCGCGGCAGTTGCCAGCGGTCTCCAGACCGTCTTTGTAGCAAAGGTGTGGAATCTCGATGCCGGCGCTTTGGGCAACCTTCAACAAGGTCTCCCCGGCTTGGGCCTGCATCTCGCGGCCGTTCAAATGAAAACGCACGACCTGGGTGGCGTTGATGGGTGTGGCAGTGGTGCTCATGAATGCTCCAATGGGGGATCAGGCCAATTCCTGCGGGAAGTACTTGATCACACAATCCATGGGGTTGGGGGCCGCTTGCCCCAGGCCGCAAATCGAGGCATCTCGCATCACGCGCGAGAGGTCGGCCAACAAGGCCAAATCCCATTTCGGTCGATCCATCAAGGACACGGCCTTGGCAGTGCCCACCCGACACGGGGTGCATTGCCCACAGGACTCGTGCTGAAAGAATTTCATCATATTGCGTGCCGCCGCCGTCGCGCTGTCTTGATCTGACAGCACGATGACTGCCGCCGAGCCAATGAAACAACCATGGGGTTGCAAGGTGTCGAAATCGAGCGGAATATCGTTCATCTGGGCGGGCAAGATGCCACCCGAGGCACCGCCGGGCAAATAGCCGTAGAAGCGATGGCCGTTTTGCATGCCTGAGCAATATTCATCGATCAATTCCTGGATGGTGATGCCCGCAGGAGCCAGCTTGACGCCGGGTTGTTTCACACGACCCGAGACCGAGAACGAACGCAAACCCTTGCGACCGTGGCGGCCATGCGAGGCGAACCACTCGCCACCTTTTTCCAGAATCTCTCGGACCCAAAACAGGGTTTCGAAATTGTGCTCCAAAGTCGGGCGACCAAATAGGCCCACCTGGGCCACATAAGGCGGGCGCAGTCGGGGCATGCCGCGCTTGCCCTCGATCGATTCGATCATGGCCGACTCCTCGCCGCAAATATAGGCCCCTGCCCCGCGGCGCAACTCGATGTTCGGCATATGGGCCATGGGAGGGTGCGCCTGCAAGCGGGCAATCTCTTTTTCCAGCAAGGCGCGGCAGCCATGGTATTCGTCGCGCAGGTAGACGTAAATGCGCTCAATGCCCACGGCCCAAGCGGCGATCAGCATGCCTTCGAGGAAGCGGTGAGGGTCACGCTCCAGGTAATGGCGGTCTTTGAAAGTACCGGGCTCGCCCTCGTCGATGTTAACGGCCATGAGGCGCGGGCCGGCTTCGGCACGCACGATGCGCCACTTGCGACCGGCAGGGAAACCGGCACCGCCCAAACCACGCAAACCAGAACCTTCCATGGTCTTGAGAACCGACTCGACGTCGCAGCGCCCCTCCACACAGTCTTTCAGCAGTTGGTAGCCACCGTCGGCGACATAGGCCGCCATCTCGATGTACGGGGCCGGTTCGTGCCGGGTCTGACCGGCTTGAACGGCTTGGGTCACTTTCTCCACCGTCGCACAGGCGATGGGGTGTTGCCCGATCACCGCAGCCGGGGCTTGCTCGCAGCGGCCGATACAAGGGGCAGGAATCACACGCACATCACGGCCCAGCAGCGCGGGCAGCCTGGCCAACAGGCTTTGAGCTCCGGCCATCTCGCAAGACAGACCGTCGCACACCCGCACCGTCAGCGGCGCGGGGGCGGCCTGTCCTTCCTTGACCACGTCAAAGTGGTGGTAGAAGGTCGCGACCTCGTAGACCGCCGTCTGGGGCAATTTCATCTCTTCTGCCAAAGCCGCCAGGTGGTCGGCCGACAAATGGCCAAAACAATCCTGAATTTTGTGCAGATGCTCAATCAGCAGATCGCGTTGGCGCGAGGCCTGCCCCAGCAACTCACGCACTTGCTGCAGGCCTTGGGGCGAGGCGCGCCGGCCTTTGGGGCCTTGACGCTTGCGCTCTCTGGACGCGGCTTGCACGGCGATGGGGATGATGGGATGGTTCATGGTGGCTCTCAAATAACGCCCTCTGCTCGAAGGCTTTCGATGCGATCCGTGGTGTAGCCCAACTGGGTCAAAATTTCTTCGGTGTGCTCACCCAACAGAGGTGAGCGCACCACTTCGGTCGGACTGTCCGACAGCTTGATGGGGTTGCCCACGCTGAGGTACTTGCCTCGCGCGGGGTGCTCGACTTCGACAATGGTGCCGGTCTGGCGCAAGGACTCGTCAGCGACGATCTCTTTCATCGACAAAATCGGCCCGCACGGAATGTCGTACTGGTTCAAAATCTCCATGGCCTCGTACTTGCTCTTGGTCATGGTCCATTTTTCGATGCGGGCGAAAATGGGTTTGAGGTGCAGCAAACGCGCCGGCGCAGTGGCGAAGGCATCGTCGGTGAACCAACTCTCTTCGCCAATCACTTTGCAAATGGCAGGCCACACCGCCTCTTGGACGATGAAGTAGATGTAAGCGTTCGAATCGCTTTCCCAGCCTTTGCACTTCAAAATTGAGCCCGGTTGACCACCGCCCGATGCGTTGCCGGCACGCGGCACGGTGTCGCTGAACTGGCCATCAGGGTATTGGGGGTACTCTTGCAGCACTCCGTTGCGCTCCAAGCGCTGCTGGTCACGCAGTTTGACGCGACACAGGTTCAGCACGGCGTCTTGCATCGGAGCCAAAACCTTTTGGCCACGTCCGGTCAGGGTGCGCTGATACAAGGCGGTGACGATGCCCAAAGCCAAATGCAAGCCCGTGCCGCTGTCGCCGATCTGGGCGCCCGAGATCATTGGCAAGCCGTCTTCGTCGCCGGTGGTTGATGCGGCACCGCCGGTGCACTGGGCGACGTTCTCATACACCTTGCAATCCTCGTATGGGCCAGGGCCAAAACCCTTGACCGAGGCCAGAATCATGCGCGGGTTGATCGACTGGATGTGCTCCCAAGTGATGCCCATGCGATCCAGGGCCCCAGGGGCAAAGTTCTCGACCAACACATCGCACTCTTTGATCAGGCGGTCGAGCACCTCGCGGCCAGATGCCTTTTTGGTGTCCAGCGTGATCGATCGTTTGTTGTGGTTGAGCATGGTGAAGTACAGGCTGTCCACGCCGGGGATGTCACGAAGTTGTCCACGGGTGGCATCGCCCACCTTGGCGCGCTCAACCTTGATCACGTCAGCCCCGAACCAGGCCAGCAACTGGGTGCAGGTGGGGCCCGATTGGACATGGGTGAAATCGAGGATGCGTACGCCTTGTAGAGCTTTGGTCATGATGGTGCCTTTTCAGGTGAGGTTCCGATGCCCATATTGTCCAATGCATTCAATTTCCAGGGGAAACCCTAGTTTTATGCGCTAAAAGCCCTGAAAAAAAGCCGAACCCAACTTGGCGTCGAGTCCGGCCACACGACCTGTTGCATCCAGCCCGCCAGCGCCTGGTCGCTTGTGCGGGCAGCGGACATCAGACCGCTTTTTTGCTGTGCATGGCCTTGATCTGATCGGCCGAGTAGCCCAGCTCGACCAACACCTCGTCGGTGTGCTCGCCCAGCAGCGGAGAAGCCGTGACTTCCGGCTTCATGTCCGAGAACTTGATCGGGCTGCCCACGGTGTAGTAGCTGCCACGCACCTTGTGCGGCACCTCCACGATCGAGCCGCTCATGCGCAGCGACTCGTCACGCAGCAATTCTTTCATCGACAACACCGGAGCGCAAGGAATGTCGAACTTGCGGAAGATGTCGACGGCCTCGAATTTGGTCTTGTCAGAGATGAACTCTTCAATGGTGCGGAAGATGTCCATGATGTGCGGCTGACGAGCACGCGGGGTGGTGTAGTTGGGATCGGTTTTCCATTCGGGTTTACCCAAAGCGTCGCAAATGGGTTCCCAAGCGTGGCCCTGAATGGTGAAGTAGATGTAAGCGTTGGGGTCAGTCTCCCATCCCTTGCACTTCAAAATCCAGCCGGGCTGACCGCCACCGCCAGCGTTACCGCCACGGGGAACGGTGTCGCCAAACGACTCGTGCGGATACTGGGGATACTCTTCCAGATAGCCCACACGCTCAAGGCGCTGCTGGTCGCGCATTTTGACGCGACACAGGTTGAGAACGGCGTCTTGCATGGACACGGCCACTTTTTGACCCTTGCCCGACTTTTGACGACCGATGATGGCGGTCAAAATGCCAATGGCCAGGTGCATGCCAGTGTTGGAGTCACCCAAGGCAGCAGCAGAAATGGTGGGCTCGGTGTTGCCGCCCTTCCACCAGCCGGTGGTCGAGGCCGCGCCACCGGCGCATTGGGCCACGTTCTCGTAGACCTTCAAGTCTTCGTAGTGGTGGCCTTCGCTGAAGCCCTTGACCGAGGCCAGGATCATGCCAGGGTTGAGCTTTTGAATGTATTCCCAGGTGAAGCCCATGCGGTCCAGAGCACCAGGGCCGAAGTTCTCGACCATGACGTCCGACTGCTTGATCAGCTTTTCCAAGACTTCCTTGCCCTCTGCGGTCTTGGTATCCAAAGTCAACGAGCGCTTGTTGCTGTTGAGCATGGTGAAGTACAGGGCGTCGGCATCAGGGATGTCACGCAGCTGGCTGCGGGTCACGTCGCCGGCGCCGGGACGCTCGACCTTGATGACGTCGGCACCAAACCAGGCCAACAGCTGGGTACAGGCCGGACCGGCCTGGACGTGGGTGAAGTCGATGATCTTGATGCCGCTCAGGGGCAGGTTATTGTTCGCCATTTGGCTTCTCTCCTTGGTGTGAAAAGGTTGATCAGGCGGTTTTCTTGGCCGCAGTGGGGTTGAGGGAGGTGATGCGACCGCTTTCGGTGCCGGCGGTCTCATCGATGACTGCGTTGATCAAGGTCGGACGTCGGCTGCGGAAGGCTTCATCGATGCCTTGACGCAACTCTTCGGGCGTGGTGGCGTAGACACCAACACCGCCGAAGGCGACCATCATCTGGTCGTAACGGGCGTTCTTCACGAACACGGTGGGAGCGACGTCGGGGCCACCGGTGGGGTTGACATCGGTGCCTTTGTAGACGCCGTTGTTGTTCATCACCACGATACAGACTGGAAGGTTGTATCGGCAAATGGTCTCGACTTCCATGCCTGAGAAACCGAAGGCACTGTCGCCTTCGATGGATAGCACTTGTTCGCCGGTTTCGACGGCGGCCGCCACAGAGAAGCCCATGCCGATGCCCATGATGCCCCAGGTCCCGACATCGAGGCGCTTGCGAGGCTTGTACATGTCGACGATGCTGCGTGTGAAGTCCAGGGCGTTGGCCCCTTCGTTGACCAGCACGGTATCGGGCTGATCGCGCAGGACATCGCGCACCACGGCCAGAGCGCTTTGGAAATTCATCGGACTGGGGTTCTTGGCCAAGGTCTCGGCCATCTTCGCCACGTTCTTGGTGCGACGATCCGCTATCGCACCGATCCAGTCTGCGGGCGGCTTGGCCCAGTTGTTGCCGATACCGGCCAACAGGGCGGAGACGCAAGAGCCGACATCCCCGACCAAGGGCGCGGCGATGGGCACGTTGCTGTCGGCCTCGATGGGTGAGATGTCGATTTGGATGTACTGCTGACCACCCCAGGTCTTCGAGGTCTTGCCACCCCAGGTCTTGCCCTTGCCATGCGACAACAGCCAATTCAGGCGCGCGCCAATCAGCACAACCACATCGGCCTCGGGCAACACGTAGGAACGAGCTGCAGCGGCCGATTGCTCGTGGGTGTCGGGCAGGATACCCTTGGCCATCGACATCGGCAGGTAAGGGATGCCGGTTTTTTCGACCAATTGGCGAATTTCGTTTTCGGCGCGGGCGTAGGCAGCGCCTTTGCCCAACAAAATCAAAGGTTTTTTTGCACCCTTGAGCAACTCCAGGGCACGCGCAACAGCCTCGGGGGCGGGAATCTGGCGTGGCGCAGGGTCCACCACCTTGATCAGCGATTGGCGCCCCTCTTCTATCGGCAGGCTTTGAGTGAACAGCTTGGCGGGCAAATCCAGGTAAACACCACCAGGCCGACCCGACAGGGCCGAGCGGATGGCGCGGGCAATGCCCACGCCAATGTCCTCTGCTTCCAGCACGCGATAGGCGGCCTTGCACAGGGGCTTGGCAATGGCCAACTGGTCCATTTCTTCATAGTCACCCTGCTGCAAGTCAACGATTTCACGCTCGGACGAACCCGAAATCAGGATCATGGGGAAGCAGTTGGTGGTGGCGTTGGCCAAAGCGGTCAGGCCATTGAGAAAGCCGGGAGCCGAGACAGTCAAGCAGACGCCGGGTTTTTGAGTCAGAAAACCAGCGATGGCGGCGGCGTTGCCGGCGTGCTGCTCATGGCGGAAAGAAATGACGCGCATCCCGGCGGCCTGGGCCTTGCGGCACAGATCGGTGATGGGGATGCCAGGCAAAGCGTAAATGGTTTCGATGCCGTTGAGCTTCAGACCCTCGATCAGCAAATGGAAGCTATCGATTTCCGCGACTTGTATTGAATCAGTCATGCTTAAATATCCTTGGGGATTTGGAGTGGGTTGGAGCCCTTGTTGATTTAAACTGGCGTAATCGTAGGAGCGAGGCTTTGATTTCTCCATTGATCAAAGTCAACTTTTTCAAAATGCAGGGCTTTACGCAGGGACGATGAGCCAATCCCCTTCACTTCCAGGTGGTCTTTCAGCCCCTTCCGGCGCCAAATCCTCGGGACCACTGGGTCACTTGCCCGAGGGCAAAGGCGTGCGTGGTAGCTCGGGTGTGAAATCGGTCGCTCTGGGACAGCACCCCGAGCGCAACGTGATCCGCCTGCAAGTCAAGCAGACCCCTCTGCTGTCGGGCTTGGACGTCGAATCGTTGCTGGAACTCGAGGCGATGCTGACCGTCGTCGATTGCCCCAAAGGCGAATACCTTTTGCATCAGGGTGTGCGCGACATGGAGCACTACTTCATCGTGGTGGGCTTACTCAAACGGGTGGTGGCCAACCTCGAGGCAAAAGAGATGATCCTGCGCTTTGCCGACGAGCGCGAGATGGAAACCAGTTATGCCGCCTGGTGTCTGGGCACGCCCACGCCCTACAGCATCGTCTCGATGACCAAATGCCGGGTCGCCAAATTGCCGATGCCGCAATGGGTCGATTTTTTGCAGCGTCGACCGCAGGTACGCGAAGCCTTCGAGCGATATGTGATGAACCTGATGAGTGAAATCATGGCCCACACCATCACTCTGCACTTGCTTGACGCCCCCGGCCGCGTTCACCGCTTCAAGCGAAAGCACCCCGAGATGTTCAACCGCATCCCTCAAAAAGAGTTGGCGGCTTACTTGAATTTGTCGGCCGAAACGCTCAGCCGACTCAAGCAGCGTGGCAAGATCTAAGGAAGTGTTACAAAACACGCTTCATGCAGGTTGCACCCAACATCGAGAACGGCTTGGTGTTAACCTTACGTATTAGGCGGCCTATGGGCCGAAGGTGCCTCAGTCTTTGGCGCTACCGACCTCTACATCCCCTGGAACTTTGCGCATGCGACACGCTTTTGGATTTCTCCCTCGATTCGGTCTGACCCTGTCCCTGGGGCTGTTGGTGGCTTGTGGCCCCCAATCTGGCTTGCCATCGGGCCCCGCCGGCCCAACCGGCACCGGTGGCCCCCCGCCCGCCCCCGAAGTGAACGTGATTCGAGTCAGCGAGCGCACGGTCGATTTGACCACTGATCTCTCGGGCCGCTTGCAGGCGGTGCGAACCGCCGTGGTGCGCGCCCGGGTGGAAGGGGTGGTGCAACACATCCGCTACATCGAAGGCAGCGACGTGCGTGCCGGCACCCCCCTGTTCGAGATCGATCCGCGCACCTACCGCGCCGCTGCCGAAGCGGCACGCGCCGAGGCTGCCGCCGCCCAGCAAAACTGGCTGCGCAACCAGGCCCTGGTCGAGGCCAAGGCCGTCAGCCAATTGGAATTCGACGCCTCACTGGCACGCCACAAACAAGCGCAAGCGACCTTGGCCAAAGCCGATCTGGATCTGGAAAACGCCTTGGTGCAAGCCCCCCTTTCCGGTCGCATCGGTCGCAGCATGGTGACCGAAGGCGCACTGGTGGGTCGGGGCGACAGCACCCCGATGGCCAGCATCGATCAGCTCGACCCGATCTGGGTCAACTTCAGCCAGACCGAAAGTGAATGGCAGGCCCTGCGACGGGCCATGGACAAAGGCGAATTGAAAGCCAATGCTCAGTGGCGAGTCCAATTGCTGCAAGCCGATGGCCGCCCCTATCCTTTGAACGGCCAACTGAAGTTGGCTGAGCGCACCGTCGACCCCAACACTGGTGCCGTCTTTTTACGTGCCGAGTTCCCCAACCCCAAGGGTGAGTTGATGCCGGGCAGTTTCGTGCGCGTTCGACTGGAACAGGCCAGCATGCCCGCTGCCATCACGGTACCGCAACGCGCTGTGATGATGAACCCTCAAGGCCCCTATGTGTTGGTGGTGGGCGAAGGCGACAAGGTGGCTCCGGTACCGATCCAAACTGGGGCGATGAGCGGTGACCAGTGGGTGGTGAAGTCGGGTTTGCAATTGGGCATGCGGGTGGTGGTCGATGGCCTGCAAAAGGCCCGGCCCGGCACTGTGGTCCGAGTGGTTGAATTGAACGTGGCGAAATAAGCATGCTGGCCAAATTTTTTATCGATCGCCCCATCTTCGCCTGGGTGATTGCGATTTTCATCGTGATGGCCGGCACCTTGGCACTGCGCAGTATGCCCGTGGCGCAGTACCCCCAGGTGGCGCAACCTTCGATTGCTTTCAACATCACCTACCCCGGTGCCTCTGCCGAAGCCATTGAACAAACAGTCACCGCACTCATCGAGCAGGAGATGAACGGCATCGAGCGGCTGATTTACATGGAGGCCTCCTCCGAGTTGGGAACTGGCACGTTGACCTTGACCTTTGAAGCAGGGACCAATATCGATATCGCATCGGTCGAAGCGCAAAACCGCTTCAAGCGCATTGAAGCACGGCTACCCGACGATGTGCGCCGCTTGGGCGTGCCGGTCACCAAGCCCCAACGCAACTACCTGATGTTCGTGGTGCTGACCTCGAAAGACGACAGCATGAATTCGGTGGCCTTGGGCAGTTTTGCCGCCACCACCGTATTGGACCAATTGCGCCGTGTCCCTGGCGTAGGCGAAGCCAACTTGTTCGGCACCGAGTATTCGATGCGCATTTGGCTCGACCCCTACAAACTGCAATCTTTTGGCCTGGCACCCAGCGACGTGACGGCTGCGGTGCGCGCGCAAAACATCCAACTCGCCACCGGCGAGATGGGTCAAAACCCGGCCGCACCCGGGCAGCAGCTCAATGCCGTGGTGGTGTTGCGCTCTCGCTTGACGCGCACCGAAGAATTCGAGCGCATCTTGGTCAAGACCCAACCCGATGGTTCGGCGGTGTACTTGAAGGACGTCGCCCGAGTGGAACTGGGTGCGCAAGATTACAACGTGTCGGCACGCATTGACACCAAACCATCGGCGGCCATTGGCGTGCGCGTCTCGCCCGCGGGTAACGCGCTCGATGTCGCCAAGGCGGTGCGCCAACGCATGAAAGAGTTGGAAACCTACTTCCCCGAAGGCATGGCCTGGGACGTACCCTACGACACCTCACCCTTCGTCGAGATCTCGATCAAAGAAGTGGTCTACACCCTGTTGGAAGCCATGGTTTTGGTGTTCTTGGTCATGTGGCTGTTTTTGGGAAATTTCCGTGCCACGCTGATTCCGGCCGTGGTGGTCCCAGTGGCCTTGCTGGGGGCCTTCAGCGGCCTGTACCTGCTGGGTTATTCGATCAACGTGTTGACGCTTTTTGCCATGGTGCTGGCCATTGGCATCGTGGTCGACGACTCCATTGTGGTGGTAGAAAACGTCGAACGCATCATGAGCGAAGAGGGCCTGCCGCCGCGCGAGGCCACCCGCAAGGCCATGGGGCAGATCGTCTCTGCCATCATCGGCATCACCTTGGTTTTGTGCGCAGTCTTCGTCCCCATGACCTTTTTTGGTGGCTCGGTCGGGGCCATCTACCGCCAGTTCTCCGTCACTCTGGTGCTGACCATGTTGTTATCGGCCCTCATGGCCTTCACTCTCACGCCAGCCATGTGCGCCAGCGTCTTGCGGCCGATTGCCAAAGGCCATGCCGCTGCCGAAAGCGGCCTCTTGGGCTGGTTCAACCGTGGCTTCACACGCACCAGCCATGCCTATGTGGGCGGCGTAAGGCGCATCATCAGTCGGCCCTGGCGATGGTTGGTGGTCTACGGCGTGATCTGCGCCACCACCGCCTGGTTGTTTCCGCGTTTGCCAGGCAGCTTCCTGCCCGATGAGGACCAAGGCTACTTCATCAGCATCGTGCAACTGCCTCCTGGCGCTTCGACCGAACGCACCCGCGAGGTCTTGACACAAGCCGAGAACTACTTCCTGAAACAGCCCGAAGTCGAACATGTGATTGGCGTGTTGGGCTTCTCGTTCTTTGGCCGAGGCCAAAACGCCGCCCTCGCCTTTGTCAAACTCAAAAGATGGGACGAGCGCCCCAACCCCGACAACTCGGTGCAGGCGGTGATTCAACGTGCCAATATGTTCCTGTTCTCCATCAAGTCGGCCTTTGCCTTGGCGGTGAATGTGCCGCCCATTCCCGAATTGGGCGCGGTGGGCGGTTTCGATTTCCGCTTGCAAGACCGCTCGGCCCAAGGCCGTGAGGCCTTGCTGGATGCCCGCAACATGCTCTTGGGCATGGCCTCGAAACATCCCAGCCTGGCCAGCGTGCGGCCTGAAGGCCAAGAGCCTGCGCCTCAACTGATGTTGGAGCTCGATCGCGCCAAGGCCCGCGCTCTGTCCATCGATTTGGCCAGCTTGAACGAGACCCTGCAAGCCACGCTCGGCGTAGCCTATGTCAATGACTTCGTGCGTGCTGGGCGCATCTTGCGCGTGCAAATGCAGGCCGACCCCGAATTGCGCAGCACCCCTGAGAGCATTTTGAAACTGCCGGTGCGCAACACCCGGGGTGAATCGGTGGTATTGGGCGAGGTTGCGACCGCCCGCTGGTCGGTGGCACTGCCCAAACTGGACCGCTACAACGGCCTGCCTTCGGTGAAAATTTCGGGCACGCCCGCCCCGGGCAAAAGTTCTGGCGACGCGATGCTGGCCCTGGAGGAGATGGCCGCCAAACTGCCACCGGGCTTTGGCTTTGAGTGGTCAGGCACCTCGCTTGAAGAGCGGCTCTCGGGCAACCAGGCCCCGGCCCTGTTCATCGTCTCGATTCTGGTGGTCTTCCTGGCCTTGGCGGCCCTGTACGAGAGCTGGTCCATCCCCTTTGCCGTCTTGTTGGTGGTCCCCTTGGGGGTGCTGGGCGCGGTGCTGGCGGTCATGGCGCGCGGTCTACCTGACGATGTCTTCTTCAAAGTCGGCTTGATCGCCATCATTGGACTGTCCTCGAAAAACGCGATCCTGATCATCGAATTCGCCCGCACGCTCAATGAGGCCGGACGCAATCTGAGAGACGCCACACTCGAAGCTTGCCGCCTGCGTTTTCGACCAATTTTGATGACCTCCATCGCCTTCATTTTGGGCGTGCTGCCCCTGGCCCTGTCCACTGGCGCAGGGGCCAAAGGCCGTCAGGCGCTGGGCACCGGGGTGATTGGGGGCATGCTGGGCGCCACAGTGTTGGCGGTGTTTTTGGTGCCGATCTTCTTCGTCATCGTGCGACGCATCTTCCCCGGCAAGTCCCAAGCCACCCCTGAAGTGGCCTTAGAGGCCCCGTCCTCGGACGGCAGTGAAACCGCCGAGTCGGGCAGCGCAGAACAAGGAGGTCCGCGTGGCTGATTTACACCTCTCACACCCTCTGCGTGCCGGGCTGGTCTGTGCTCTGAGCTTGGGGTTGTGGGCTTGCTCGTCCCAGCCTGCGGCCTACCACCGCCCCGATGCCGGGTTACCCGCCAGTTGGAGCCCCCTTGGCGCAGTCAACCCCGCTGCCCTGCCCGCTCCCCTGCCCTGGCAGTCGCTCTATACCGACCTGCGCTTGCAAGCGCTGATCCGCACCGCACTGGAACGCAACCACGATTTGCGACTGGCACTGGCCCGCATCGACGAAGCACGCGCCTTGTGGGGTGTACAGCGCGCCGATCAGGTTCCTACCGTCAATGTGGGTGGCAGCCACACTGGCGCTCGCACCCCACCCATGGTCCAGGGCAACCCCAGCGCAGTCAATGTGCGCCGCTATGACCTGGGCCTGAACCTCCTGTCTTTCGAGATCGACGCATGGGGTCGGGTGGCCAGCTTGAGCGAAGCAGCCCGCATGAACTTTCAAGCCAGCGAAGAGGACCGTCGCGCCATCCGCATGGGCCTGATCAGCGAAGTGGCCCAAGCCTACTATGTCTGGCTGGAGGCGCTGCAGCGACTCACCCTGTTGCAGCAGACCGAACACAACCGCGAACAGCTTTTGGCCTTGGTTCAGCGCCGCAGCGACCTGGGCGCCGCCAGCGACCTGGAAGTGGTGCAAGCGCAGTCTGCCTTGTTCAGCGCTCGCGCTGAGCGCAATGCCATGCGCCGCCAGTCCGAACAGGCCCGCTCGGCACTGAATCTGATGGTGGGCGGTCAGTGGCCGACGCAGTTGCCTGAAGGGCTGCCCTGGCCACTGCAAACCATGGACCTGACTTGGGGTGCAGATTTGTCTTCCGAGATCTTGTTGCGCCGTCCCGATGTACGCGCCGCCGAGCAGCGCCTGATGGCGTCGAATGCCAACATCCACGCCGCCCGTGCCGCCTTCTTGCCTCGCCTGCAACTCACCGGCCTGTTGGGAAGCGCCAATCCGGCGCTGGGCAATTTGCTGGGTGGTGGTTCGCAAGCTTGGAGCCTGGTGCCCGGCTTGCAACAGCCCATCTTTGACGGTGGCCGCACCGAAGCCGGACTGGACCTGGCGCAGGCACGCAAAAACCAGTTCGTGGTGAATTATGAAAAGGTCTTGCAACAGGCTTTTCGCGAAGTGGCCGACGCACTGATCGCACGCGACACCCTGAGTGAACAACTGCGCGAGCAAACGGCCAGCCTGGGCAGCTTGCGAGAGCGCGAGCGTCTGACCAGCTTGCGCCTTCGCCATGGTGCCGCCAGCCTTTCAGAATGGCTCGACACCCAGCGCGAAGTGCTGCAAGCCGAACAGTCGCTGGTGCAAACCCAGCGTCAATGGCTGAGCGTCAGCACCCAGTTGTTCAAGGCCTTGGGCGGCGGAGAGCTCTGAGCGTCCAAGCCAGCACCGGCCAAAACAAGATCAAAAGCGTAGCGGCAGCCAGCCACATGGCGATGGGGCGGGTGAAGAACACCCAAGGGTCGCCGTCAGACTTGATCATTGAGGTCACGAAGTTTTCTTCCATCATGGTGCCCAGCACCACGCCCAAAATTGCCGGCGCAACCGGAAAACCGTTTTCTTCCATCAAGAAGGCCAACACGCCGAAAAACAAAATCAATACCACACCCCAAACCGAGTTGTTGATGGCAAACGAGCCGACGAAACAGAACAACAAAATGGTGGGCATCAGGATGTTGCGCGCCACTTTCAGGATGCGCGTGGCGACCTTCACCGTCAGCCAGCCCAGCGGCACCATGATCAGGTTGGCCAGAATAAAAACCAGAAAAATGGCGTAAATGTTCTCGGGATGGTTGACAAAAATCATCGGCCCCGGATTCATGTTCTTCAGGTAGAGCACGCCAATCGCAATTGCGGTGATCGAGTCGCCCGGAATGCCAAAGACAATGGCCGGGATCCAAGCTCCCGCCAGAGAGGAATTGTTGGCAGCGCCGGACTCGACGATGCCCTCGACGTGGCCTGTCCCGAATTTTTCTGGCTCTTTTGAAAACTTCTTGCTCATGGAGTAACTCATCCAAGAAGCCATGTCGGCACCCGACCCGGGCTGTATGCCAATGACTGTGCCCAAGGCACTACCGCGCAGCAACGGACAGTGGTAGATTTTGAGCAAATGCCACATGCCAGAAAAAAATTGCCGATCTTCTCGGTCACGAGCACCGGCGTCGGATCGAGGTTGGTGATGTAGCGCAACAGCTCTGAAATGGCGAACATAGCCATCGGGCGCGGCGGTGGCGATGGCCGAATGACCCACCACGCCATTGCCGCCGGTTCGGTTGACCACATTCACCGGTTGCCCCAGGTCTTTTTCCAATAAGGCGCCGATGATGCGCGCCACGGCGTCCGTCCCGCCACCTGCGCCCCAAGGCACCACGAGAGTGATCGGTCGGTTCGGGTAGTTTTGGGCCCAGGCCAGAGGCCCTAAAAGCAGTCCGCCCAACAGAATGCCCAAGGCGCGCGCACCAAACTTCTTCAACATAGGGGTCTCCTTTTGTAGTATCAGCCCGGCCTTCTGAGTGGCAACGGTGCTTCATTGATAAACCCCAAATCAGGTTTGGCGTTTGCGGGAGTTCCCTGAGCCGTCAGCAGGCAGCCAAGGCCTGACGGACCTGATCGGCGCGAGGCAGCGGTGCGATCGCCCCATGACCTTGCACCGATAAGGCGGCGGCCGTGTTGGCCCAATGGGCGGCTTGGACCAATGGGTCGCCCAGCACCAGTCGCGCCAACAGATTGCCGCAAAAGCAGTCGCCCGCCCCTGTGGCGTCCACCACCTGCACCACCTGCCCGGCCACGGTCTGGGTCTGGCCGTCTTGAGAGATCAAGGCGCCCTCGGGCCCCAACTTCAGAACCACGGTATCGACCCCCTGATCCAAGCACCAGCGCAAATTGTCGGCCGGGCTGCTCAGGCCGCTGAGTTGTACCGTGTCCTCCAGGCTCGGCAGCAGCAAATCACAGCAGCCCATGGCCTGTCGCAAGGCGTTTCGGGCCGCGTCCAGCGACCACAAGGACAAGCGCAGATTGGTGTCCAGCGAAACCCGGGTGCCGTGGTCCCTGGCCCATCTCATGGCTTGCAACACGGTATCGCGGGTGCTGTCGGAAACGGCCAGCGAGATGCCAGACACATGCAACCAGTGGCTGGCGGCGATCAGGTCTTGCCACTCGCCGCCCAAATCGGCCGGTCTCATGCGACTGGCGGCTGAACCGGCACGGGCATAGCTGAAATGATGCCCCCGCTCGTCGTGATGCACAAAATACAAGCCGGTGCGCTGTCCCGCCATGCGTCGCAAACCGGCCGTTGAGACCCCTTCGGCCTGCCAGAGTTGGTGCAAGGCATCGGCCCAGCGGTCGTCCCCCAACAGACTCAAATACGCCGTGCGCGCGCCGGCGCGAGCGGCCGCGATGATGGCATTGCTGGTGTCGCCGCCAAACCCTTGCAGGTACATCGGCGGGTCAGCCTGCACCTGGTTGAACTCAATCAGCGGCTCGCCCAATGCGACCACGTCCAGTGGGCGCCGAGGTGGGCGGGAAGGATCTTGGGGCGTCATGACGCAGAGGATATCAGCACCGAAACCGTTGGCCGACAACGACCTGATTGAAGTGACCCTTAAACATCCAATGCAAGTCGCAGGCGGCTGGCGCGCACATGGTGCCAACGCCCCAAAAAGATGGCCAAGAGCGCACTGCCCCCCCCAACAACAGTGTCAATTGCAAAGGGTGCCACCAATCGCCACCATAGGCACCAAACATGGCGGCCTTGAGCCCCTGCACCAACCATGTCATGGGCAACAAGGGGCTGAGAGCCGAGAAGAATTCACCACTGAGTTCGATAGGCACCACCCCTCCCGAGGCGGAAATTTGCAAAGCCAAGAGCAACATCGCCAAGGCCTTGCCGGCGTCGCCCGCGACCCGGATAAAGAGCAACACCACGAAGACGAAGCTGACCGCAGCGCCAAACATCAAGGCAATCAACGCCGACAGGTTCAACACCTGCAAGACTACATTTTTTTAGCCATCGAGACGGCCAGCCGACGCGGTGAACTGGTCAAACTCAAATGGGCAGACATTGACTTCAATAAGTCAATCGCACGGCTTGAGGACACGAAAAATGGGGAGGCGCGAGACGTGCCACTTTCCCCCCTTGCCCTCAAAATCCTGACGGAGCGAAAAGGAGCGAGGGGGCGCGGGGAATACGTGTTCACTTCACAGCGTGAAGCCGCAGAAAATGGGCACATTCAACCCGCGACGATTAGCCGCGCCTTTCGCCGCGTCAGAGACGAAATCGAGAAAGAAAAGGGGCACGCCTTGAATTTACGACTTCACGACTTGCGACACACCGCCGCCACGCGGTGGAGCGACGACTTCAAAAATCCGTTCGACCTACAGGCCATCACAGGGCACAAAGACATTAGAAGTCTGGCAAGATATGTAAACAATAAAGCCGAGCAAATCGCGGCACAGATGAAAAAAATAGAAACCCGAATGCCTACCCCATGAACGCCCTTGAAATTGACGCAGTGCGGCGAACAGTCAACGCCACGTTAGACCCTCAAAAGAAGGTCAACCTAGGGCAATACATGACCCCCAGCGTCATTGCGGACTTCATGGCGGGTTTGTTTGACAAATCAAGCCGCGCCAAACTGTTGGACTGTGGGGCGGGTATTGGTTCACTCAACCGTTCAAAAATCGTTTGTCTTGTTCAACCGAGGCACTGCAGATTTGTCGTGGGGTTATGTCTCCATGACGCGGCACAAAGACCGTGCCACGCTGTACGCCACGGAAGCGGACAAGCCCGAATTGGCCGAAAAATTCAGCAAGGCGAATTTCAAAGGCACGACGTTAGACCTGCCCGAATTGACGAAGGTCAACCCAGAGCAGGCAAACACGCAAGAGAAAGGCAGCGCACCAAGCACGGCGCAGGGCTTGGCTTCGAGCGCAGGGAAAGGGCAACAGTCCGCCACGGGCGAACAGATGCCCCAGCAAGCCCCCAAAGTAGGCGCACAAGCCACGCAAGGGGCGCAGGTAGGGAGCAGCAGTCCCCCACAGGCAGGACCAGCAGGAGGGGTTCAGCAAAGCAGCACGAACCCCGCGCAGAAAATCAATTGGGCGGCGATTGAACGAACAAGTCCAGGAATGGCGAACTTTCTAAAAATCAGCATGGCGCAAGGCGCAAGCGGGAACGCTTCGCTTTTACCTTTGTACGAGTCAATCGCGGCTGGGGCAAGCGCAGCAGCAGAGCAGCACGAAGCCCAGACGCAAAGCCACGCAAAGCAGCAAGCAAGCATCCAGCGCCAAGGGGCTGAGATGGAACGTTAAAGCGCGGAATCTTGAGCAGTCTGCCCTAGCCCTGCCCGCTTTCGCAGGGCTTCGCGTTCAACGAGTGCCACCAGTTGCGCCGATGCATGGGCGTGGGCTTCGCGGGCTTCTTTGTAGTCTGGCGCGTCCTCCAATTCGCGCAGGACTTTCGCCCTTTTTTCGACCAGCACGCGCAGCGCGAACAATCGAGCCCGCAAGTCTGACGACGAGCGAACACGGGAAGCGGTTTTTTTAGGCAAAGCGACGGCCAAAGGCTTTTCAACAATCGCACCACAAAGCCAAGCAGCGACGAGCGGCACAGGAAAAAGAACACGCGAGCCGACGCGCACGGCATCAAAGGGCACATGACCACGCCGCAGCATTTGCGCGACGTTGTTGCCCGTTGTTCCCAACAGTTGAGCCGTTTGTTCAACGGTCAATAGCAGAGCAGCCCCGAACCTTTCGCTAATGAGAGCGAGGTTTTGAGACTCACAAGGGGAAAAAGATGAGGAAGACATAGGCAAATCTTAGACACTATTTAGACAGTTGAAGGGTCAAAAACTGTCTAAATCTGTCATAACTACGGGCTTTCCCGAGTTTTCCAAATTTCCTAAGTTATTGATTTAATTAGAAAATTTGGTAGGCGCGATTGGATTCGAACCAACGACCCCCACCATGTCAAGGTGGTGCTCTAACCAACTGAGCTACGCGCCTGTCGCTGATTTCAAATTGTAGCAGGAAAACTCCGATTCATCGAGACCCAGACCCTTGCCCTGGTTCAGCGCTGGCCGTCCCCGACCGAAATCTGGTCAACCCGCAGGCCACCCAGACGCTCGTGGATGCGCGGGCCCGTGGACATGGCCAAAGCAAACAAGATCTCATTGGGGCGCGGCGAGTCACTGATGCTGACCTCTGCGGTGTTGAAATGGCTGCGCACGTAGCATGCCTCGATGTGGTGCAAAGGCACGTGCAAGCGGCTGCCAGCCGAGCCCACGAATTTATTCGCAGGAACAATGGATTTGGCTTTCTTGAGCACGGCCCGCATGGCCCATCCACCGCCTTCATGCCAAATGGCGCCGTGTTCCAACTCGCCATTGACGCCCACCAAGGCGCCCTTGCCATAGGCCTCGATGGCGTCCACCCCGCCCAAGGCCTCGACCAACAACGGCACCATGTCATTGGCCATGTCGCGGGCCAGTTTCACAAACACCTGCAACTCTTCCTCCGAGGCGTAACGCCCCACGAAATGATTTTTAACGACATTGGCGATGACACCCATTTTCAAAGGCTGCGCAGCGACCGCACCACCTTCATGAAAGGTTTTCTCAACGCTGAGGATTTGTTTTCTAATTTCTATGGAATTCATATTTGGCCTTCACAAGATGTGCTCATGATACCGAGGAATGATCAAAAGCAAATCCCTAGCGCCGTCTGGCCGTGCGCACACCCTTGACCTCGGTCACGCATTGCAGCACCTTGCCCAAACGGGCGGTATCGGGCGTTTGCACGGTGAAGGTCATCAATGCCTGTCCTTTGAGCACCTGAGACTGCACGCCGGTGACGGCCAACCTCTCGCGGGCAAACACTTCTGACAAATCGCGCAGCAAGGTCGGGCGATCCAGCGCCAGCACCTGAACGTCAACCGGGTACTGGCGATCTTCACCGGCACGCGGAGCGCCCCACTGCACCTCGATATCGCGACCAGGCTGGCGCAACAGCAGCTGCGTCAAGCTGGGGCAGCCCATGCGGTGAACGCTCACGCCCTTGCCGCGTGTGACAAAGCCTTTGATAGGGTCGGGCGGTGCCGGTTTGCAGCCTAGAAGCCAGACGCACCAGCACCACCCGCAAATCGCGTGAGAACGCCAGCAACATGCGGCGAATGTTTTCGCTGCGGCCCCGTGCGCCGGCCGCGCCATAGGCCTCGGCACTGGCACGGGCCTGCCTTTGCAAATGGTTGAGTTGCGTGACCGACTGGGCCAGTCGGGCGTAATCGGGGCCAAACGCCTTGGCCAAGGTCTCGGCAGCGCGTTGCAGGTGGTCGCTGGCATAGACCAGGTAGGGACAAGCTTGCAAGCCTTCATCACCGCCCATCTCGCGCAGAATGGTCGCCATGCCTTCGGCGTGAGCCAAGGCATTTTCGCCCGAATCCAGGGTTTAGGGAGCCAACAAAGGCAGGGCAAAAGCCCGCGCCTGGGCCAGACTCAGCCCGGCCTGCCCCTGAGCCAGGGGCTCGGCGGCCAAGGCCACCACTTGGGCGGCTGGCTGATCGGTGGAGGCCAGACTTTTCATTTCGGCGTCAGGTGCAGGCGAGATAATGTTTCAGTTCTGATCGTAAACGAAGTCTGGCTCTAGGGCCGCGAGGAGAAACAAGTCATGGCAGAAGGTTTTTTGAACGGCAAAACCGCCCTCGTCACGGGTTCGACCAGTGGCATCGGCCTGGGCATTGCTCAAGCGCTGGCTCGGCACGGCGCACGCATCGTGGTCAATGGATTTGGCGATGTGGATGGCGCACGCCGCGAGATTGAAGCCCTGGGCGTCGAAACCCTCTACCAAGACGCCGACATGAGCAAAGTCACCCAAATCGAGGACATGATGGCCAACATCGCTCGCCAGTGGGGCGGAGTCGACATTTTGGTGAACAACGCCGGCATTCAGCATGTCGCCCCGATCGAGGCCTTTCCCGTCGAGCGCTGGGATGCCGTCATTGCCATCAACCTCTCCAGCGCCTTTCACACCACGCGCTTGGCGCTGCCCGTCATGCAAGACCGCAACTGGGGCCGCATCATCAACGTCGCGTCGGTACACGGACTGGTGGCCTCGGTGCAAAAAGCCGCCTATGTGGCGGCCAAACACGGCATTGTGGGTCTGACCAAGGTCACCGCCTTGGAGAACGCCACCCGTGACATCACCTGCAACGCCATCTGTCCGGGTTGGGTGCTGACCCCTCTGGTACAAAAACAAGTCGACGCCAAGGCACAAGCCCTGGGCCTGAGCAACGACGAGGCAACACGTCAACTGCTGGGAGAGAAAGAGCCCTCCATGCAATTCACCACCCCTGCCGAACTGGGCGAGTTGGCTGTTTTCTTCTGTTCGGACGCGGCCAAGAACGTGCGTGGTGTGGCCTGGAACATGGATGGCGGATGGGCCGCCCAATGACGCAAATGTGAAGTGTGTGGGTGTCGCATCAACGTGCGATGTGCACATTTCAGGGGCCTGAGGGCCCCTTTTTTATATTTCGGTCATAGCATGTGGTCATGGAATTGCTCAACCCCGCCACCTCGCACGCCGATTTGGTGCACGCCTTTGGGCTGCGACTCGGTTCGGCCATGGTAGCCCGGGGGTGGCGGCCTATCCCCAGCGAGTTGATGAGGCAGTTCAACAGGGTACATCCGGGCGATCCCATCACCCTATACACCACCCGCAGTTGGTTGCAGGGCGAATATCTGCCCAGACCTGCTCGATTGATCAGCCTGGCGCAGTGCTTGGGCGTACCGCCGCATCAACTGATGTATGGCGAGTTTTATCGGCGTCACGAAGTGCGGGAAGGCAGTCCCGCCTGGGTGTTGAGCGAACGCGAGCACCGCATCGTCCAATGCCTGCGTCGATTATCCTGGTCGGATCAAGCCGAGATCGAGCGCATGGCCTGGCAGCGCCTTGCGCGTGCTTCGCCATCGACTCAGGTCTTCAGGGCTGGCTGATCAAAGCCACTGCGCGCGCTTCAATGGCTTGCCCCTGACCCACGGGCCCCAAGCGTTCGGCGGTTTTGGCTTTCACATTGACCTGCCCGGGCTCGACGCCCATGGCCACCGCCAAACGGCGCGCCATCTCGGGCATGTGTGCCGCCAAGCGGGGTTCTTGCGCCACCACCGTGGCGTCGATATTGCACAACTGCCAACCGGCATTGCGCACCCGTTCAGCGGCCAAAGCCAGCAAGTGAAGCGAATCGGCACCGGCATGGGCGGCATCGGTGTCCGGGAACATGCCCCCAATGTCGCCCAAGGCCGCAGCACCCAGCAAGGCATCGGTGATGGCGTGGGCCAGGGCATCGGCGTCTGAGTGCCCCAACAAGCCTTTGCTGTGCTCGATGCGCACGCCGCCCAACACCAGGGGTCGGCCCGGCACCAGGGCATGGATATCCCAACCTTCACCAATGCGCATCCTGGGGCTCATGCGGGGTTCTCCTGTGATCGGGCCTGCAAGACACATTGCGCCAACAGCAGGTCTTCGGGGTAAGTTACTTTGAAATTCAAGGCATTGCCGCGCACCAGCAAGGGTTGCAGACCCTGCGCCTCGATGGCGCTGGCCTCGTCAGTCACGCTGCTGCCGGCGTGCTTCAAGGCGTTTTGCAACAAGCCCAAACGAAACATCTGGGGCGTTTGGGCAAGCCATTTGTCGGTGCGCTCCAGCGTTGCTCGCACGCGAAGCGTCGCATCGGCTTGCTTGAGGGTGTCAGGCAAGGGCAAGGCCAACAGGCCACCCACCGCATCATCGCGGCAGCATCGGATCAACTCTTCCACCCATGGGGCCTGGATCAGACAGCGGGCAGCATCGTGCACCAGCACCCAGTCCCCCGGGGCTGCGCCATGATCCAGCAAAGCCTGCAGCCCGGCGCCGACACTGGCCGCACGGGTTTCGCCACCCACGGGCCAAACGCGCACCTGCGACAAAGAAGGGTGGCACTGTAGCACCCCCCCCATTTGATTGTCGCCAGGGCTCACCACCACATTCAAGCTATCCAGGCCTTGAATGAGCGCCATGGCTTTCAAGGTGTGTACCACCAGGGGCATACCGGCCAGGGCTTGATACTGCTTTGGCTTCGACGTGCCAGCCCTGGAACCCGACCCGGCGGCGGGCACCAGCACATGCAAGCGTTGTGTCAATTCCATGGTCACATTGTAGGCGGCGGACTCCCCCCCAGAGCGGCAGTTGGTTGACGCAAAGTCCTACAATGCCGTGTTCCCCTCCCCGTTTTTCCAAACGGGGTGAGATTTGCTCTTTGTCATGCCCGATTTCGACCTCTCCGTTCCACTTCCTCCGCTCAGCGTCGGTCAACGTTTTGCCTGGCCGCGACCCTTGGGCTCGGCCGACGCCTTGCTGTTGGCGCGCTTGGCGCAACGCGAATGCGCCGCTGGCCGCCGCATGGCCATCGTCACCGCTGACGCGCGCGATGCCCAGCGTTTGCTCGACGAGTTGCCCTTTTTTGCGCCTGACCTGCGCTGCGTGCTGTTTCCCGATTGGGAGACTTTGCCCTACGACACCTTTTCGCCCCACCAAGACCTGATCAGCGAGCGTTTGGCGAGCCTGTGGCGAATTTCTCGCGGTGAAGCCGATCTGGTGCTGGTGCCGGCCTCGACCGCCCTGTACCGCGTCGCGCCGCCCTCTTTCCTGGCTGGCTACACCTTTCATTTCAAGGTCAAACAGCAACTCGACGAGGCCGAGTTGCGTGCCCAACTGACCTTGGCGGGCTACCAACACGTCACCCAAGTGGTCAGCCCAGGCGAGTACGCCGTTCGAGGCGGACTGATCGATCTCTTCCCCATGGGGGCCAGCATGCCCTTTCGGGTCGACCTGTGGGACCAGGAAATCGATTCGATCCGCACCTTTGACCCCGACAGCCAGCGCAGTCTATACCCCGTACCCGAGGTACGCATGCTGCCCGGGCGTGAATTCCCTATGGACGAGGCGGCACAACAGAAGTTTCGCCAGCGTTGGCGGGAAATGCTCGACGGCGACCCGACCCGCAGCCGAATCTACAAAGACATGGGGCAAGGGGTAGCGACCGCTGGCATCGAATACTACCTGCCGCTGTTTTTTGACCAAACCGCCACCGTCTTTGACTACCTGGGCACAGCCCCTACCCTGGTTATGCATGGCGATCTGGAACCCGCCATGGCGGCCTTCTGGCAAGACGCCCAAGACCGCTATCGATTGGCTCAGGGCGACCCCGAACGACCAGTCTTGCCGCCGCAACATTTGTTCCTGTCGGCCGAACAGTTCTACGCCCTGGCCAAACCATTCGCCCAGTTCTCATTGCGCCCGAACCCTGCAGCAACCGAGGCCGATCAAGGTCCCGGCGCTTGGGCCATGGCCTGGCCCGATGTGCATGCCGATCGGGGGACCGATGACCCCCTGTTGCGACTGAAAGACCACTTGGCCCGCCACCCCCAGCGCGTGCTGGTGCTGGCCGAGAGCGATGGACGCCGCGAGAGCCTGCACGACTTCCTCAGTGCCAGTGGCCTGTCCATGCCCTTGGTCGACTCGCTGGAAGAGTTTTTGCAAAGCGATGCGCGCGTCGCCTTGGCCACCAGTCCCCTGCAAGTGGGCTTCGTGCTGCCGCAAGCGGGGTTGGCCTGGCTGACCGAGACCGAATTGTTTGCGGCCTCCCCCGCGACGCGACGCAAGAAAAAGCAAGAACAGGTCAGCGATGTGGAAGCGCTGATCAAAGACCTGGCCGAACTCAAAGTGGGCGATCCGGTGGTGCACAGCGCCCACGGCATCGGCCGCTACCGAGGATTGGTCAATTTGGACATGGGCGACAAAGGCCCCGAAGGTCAGCCCGCATTGCAAGAGTTCTTGCACCTCGAGTACGCACAGCAGGCGGTGCTGTATGTGCCCGTCAGCCAGTTACACCTGATCAGCCGCTACACCGGGGTCAGTGCCGACGAAGCCCCCCTGCACCGACTGGGCTCGGGCCAATGGGACAAGGCCCGTCGCAAGGCCGCCGAGCAGGTGCGCGACGCTGCCGCCGAACTGCTCAATCTGTATGCCCGGCGCGCCGCCCGCCAAGGCCATGCCTTCCGCTTTCCTGAACAAGACTATGAGGCCTTTGCCAACGACTTTGGCTTTGAGGAAACCGCCGACCAGCGCGCCGCCATCCACGCTGTCATCCAGGACATGGTCAGCCCACGCCCTATGGACCGTTTGGTCTGCGGAGATGTCGGCTTTGGCAAGACCGAGGTGGCCCTGCGCGCCGCCTTCGTGGCCGTCAATGGCGGTAAGCAAGTCGCCTTTTTGGCCCCGACGACCTTGCTGGCCGAACAACACTACCAAACCCTGACCGATCGCTTTTCCAAATGGCCGGTGCGCATCGCCGAGATGAGCCGCTTTCGCACCACCAAGGAAATCAATGCCGCCGTCAAAGGTCTGGCCGAGGGCACCATCGACATCGTGGTCGGCACCCATAAATTGCTCAGCGAGTCGGTGAAGTTCAAAAACCTGGGCTTATTGATCATCGACGAGGAACACCGCTTTGGCGTGCGCCACAAAGAGGCCATGAAGGCCCTGCGTGCCGAGGTCGACGTGCTCACCCTGACCGCCACCCCCATTCCTCGGACTCTGGGCATGGCGCTTGAGGGTCTGCGCGATCTGAGCGTGATCGCCACCGCGCCGCAACGCCGTCTGGCCATCAAGACCTTTGTGCGCACCGAGGGCACCGGCGTGATCCGCGAGGCCGTGCAGCGTGAAATCAAGCGCGGCGGACAGTGTTATTTTCTACACAACGAAGTCGAAACCATCGCGAACCGCATGGCGCGCCTGGAAGAAATCTTGCCCGAAGCCCGCATCGCCATTGCCCACGGCCAGATGCCAGAGCGCGAACTCGAACGCGTCATGCGTGACTTTGTTTCGCAACGCTTCAATGTGCTGCTGTGCTCAACCATCATCGAGACCGGCATTGATGTGCCGACCGCCAACACCATCCTGATCAGCCGCGCCGATAAATTCGGCTTGGCGCAACTGCACCAGTTGCGCGGACGCGTCGGGCGCAGCCACCACCAGGCTTACGCCTACCTGATGGTGCCCGACACAGATGGCCTCACCAAGCAGGCGCAAATGCGACTGGAAGCGATTCAGCAAATGGAAGTGTTGGGCTCAGGCTTTTACCTGGCGATGCACGACCTGGAAATTCGTGGTGCGGGCGAGGTCTTGGGCGAGAACCAAAGCGGCGACATGGTGGAAGTGGGTTTTCAGCTCTACAACGAAATGCTCTCTGAGGCGGTGCGTGCGCTCAAGAGCGGCAAAGAGCCCGACCTGATGGCGCCGATGCAGGCTGCCACCGAAATCAACCTGCATGCGCCTGCCCTGTTGCCCGACGACTATTGCGGCGACGTACACCTGCGTCTTTCTTTCTACAAAAAACTGGCCATGGCGCAAAGCACGGCCCAAGTGGAGCAGTTGCTGGAAGAGATCGTCGACCGCTTTGGTAAACCGCCCACCGCCACCCAAACCCTGATTGATGTGCACCGCCTGCGCGTGCTGGCCAAGCCTTATGGTGTGGCCAAAGTTGATTCTGCACCGGGCGTGACAAACATCGCCTTCCGGCCCCACGCCCCTGTCGACGGGGCCCGCATCATCGAGATGGTGCAAAAAAATCGACACATCAAGCTAGCGGGAAACGACAAACTGCGCGTCGAGCGCGAGTTGCCCGACGTCAAACAAAGGGCCCAACTGGTGCGTGACATCCTGCGCCAGCTGGGCCAGCCCCTTGTGAAAGAAAATGCATGAGCTTCACTCCTCAGCCCGGGCTGACCCTGCGCGGGATCCATTCGCCACGCCCCCTGTGTGACTTCGCCCTGATCGCCTTTGACATGGACTCGACCCTGATCAACATTGAGTGCATCGACGAAGTCGCCGATGCCGCTGGCCGCAAATCCCAAGTGGCCGCCATCACCGAAGCCGCCATGCGCGGAGAGATCAGCGACTACAAAGAAAGCCTGCGCCGACGCGTCGCCCTGCTGCGCGGCGTACCCGCCAGCGCCTTGCAAGAAGTCTACGAACAGCGCCTGCGCCTGAACCCCGGTGCCCGCGAACTGGTCGCAGCCTGCCGATCGGTAGGCATGAAGGTGTTGCTGGTCAGCGGCGGCTTCACCTACTTCACTGACCGCGTGCGAGACACCCTGCACATAGACTACACCCGCAGCAACGTCTTTGAGATCATCGATGGCCACCTGAGCGGGCGCATGGTCGACCAAAGTTGGGGGGACATCTGCGACGGTGAAGAAAAAAAACGGATGCTGCTGCAAACCTGCGCCGAACTGGGCATCACCCCGTCGCGCGCCATCGCCATGGGTGACGGTGCCAACGACCTGCCCATGATGAAAGCCTGCGCCGATGCCGGCGGCCTGTCTGTGGCCTACCACGCCAAACCCAAAGTCCGTGAACAAGCCATGGTCTCCATCGAGACCGGCGGCCTCGACCGCCTGCTCGAAATCCTCCCCCTTTAATTCGAGTCACCTCATTGGGGTCAGACCCCAATTTCAGCGCTGTTGCTCAAAACCAACCATCAATTGGGGTCAGACCCCAATTTCAGGTCTGGACTTGTCATGTAATATGAAAGAATTCATTTCATATTTGAGAGCCTGACATGAACATTGTTTCCAGCAAGAGAGCCGTTTTGCGCGCAACGGGTTTGGGTCTGATCGCGTCGGCCGTACCGCTGGGGTGGAAAGCCTGGGCCAATCAACCCCTCAGGCCTGGGGTTCAATCGGCCCTGATCGTGGTTGATGTTCAAAACTGTTTCATCGACGGTGGAACACTGCCCGTGGCCAAGGGAGCCGAGGTGGTGCCCATCATCAATGCCATGGCCCCGAAATTTGCCAATATCGTGGTCACCCAAGACTGGCACACCCCGGCGCACGCCTCATTTGCGAGCAGCCATGCCGGCAAAAAACCCTTTGAAACTACCAACCTGTCTTACGGTACCCAAGTGCTCTGGCCGGACCATTGCGTACAGGGCAGCGAAGATGCGGCATTGCACAAAGACCTGAAATTGCCCACCGCGCAAGTCATCTTGCGCAAGGGCCATCACCCACTTGTCGATAGCTATTCGGCCTTCCTTGAGGCCGATCGCAAAACCGTCACTGGTTTGGGGGGCTACCTCAGGCAACGGGGCATCACCGATGTATTCGTTTGCGGCTTGGCCACCGATTTTTGCGTCGCTTGGACGGCCCTCGATGCACGCGACCTGGGCTTTGCCACCTATGTCATCGAAGACGCTTGCCGCGCCATCGACCTCAATGGCTCGCTCGATCAGGCGTGGAAGGCCATGCTGGCCAAAGGCGTTCGCCGCATTCAATCGAAAGAAATTGGGGTCTGACCCGAAATTGGGGTCTGACCCCAATTAATGCAATTAATGCCGGGTGACACGCGCGGGATTTCGCCAGACTGAAGTCACGTCGATAATGGGCATCAAGGAGGCTCCCCATGGCATGGTTTGAAGGCTATGATTTGCATACCCGCACCATCGGCACACGCCCAGTGCGTTTTCGCGTCACCAACCAAGCTGATTGGCAGTCCCAAAACCATTTGCCGGTGCTGGTTCTGCTGCACGGGTTCCCTCAGACCCATGTCCTTTGGCACCGCGTCGCCAAGCAGCTGCGCGGACATTACCGCATGGTCATGCCCGACCTGAGGGGCTACGGCGGTTCGTCTTGTGAGTTGGGCGAACCCGACCACTCGAACTACAGCAAGCGCGTCATGGCGCAAGAAATCATCGACCTGCTCGACAGCCTGGGCGTGAATGACTTCTTCCTGTGCGGTCATGATCGCGGGGGCCGGGTCTCACACCGCTTGGCACTGGAGCACGGCCACAGGGTGCGCAAGATGTGCGTGCTGGACATTGCCCCCACGCTGGACATGTACCAGGGCACGAACTTCGAGTTCGCACAGGCCTACTACCACTGGTTCCATCTGATCCAACCCGCGCCTGTACCCGAAGTGATGATCGGTGGGAACCCCGAAGGTTATCTGCGCTTGAAGATGAAGGGCTGGGGCAGCAACGGCGGCTCGTTTTTTGAGCCCGAAGCCATGGATGAGTACGTGCGCTGCTTTTCCGAGCCCACGCTGAATGAGAAAGGTTGGCGTGCCGCCGTTCATGCCAAAGCCGAAGACTATCGCGCCAGCGCCGGCATCGACCTAGAGCATGACCGCGCCTCACGCGCCAAGGGTGAAAAAATTCCTTGCGACCTGTTGGTGATGTGCGGCGACCGTGGGGTGGTTCACCGCTTGTTCGATGCCGCTGGCCTGTGGCAGGCACAGTGCCAAGGTCGGGTGAGTTACAGGTCCGTGCCCTCAGGGCATTACATCCCGGAAGAGCTGCCCGAAGTCACCACCCAGGCTTTGCTGGAGTTCATGCGCTGAGTTCAGCGCGTCATCTCTGCTGAAAAGTCCATGGCCGGCCGATGTTGCGGACTGCCTTGGTGGTCGATGCGAACCACATGCACCCCCCATTGGCGCACACCACTGCGGTCGACTTGCAAGCGCAGCATCCAACCGGTGTTTTCTTCGGTGCGTGTGAAACCATCAAATACAAAATTGCCCAAACTGTAAAAGATCGGCTTGCCCCGATAGGTCTCAATCTCTTGCGTCACGTGCGGATGTGTACCAATGACGACATCGGCCCCCGCATCGATCATTCGTCGAGCCAAACGGCGCTGTCGTTCGCTGGCCAAGGGCTCGTACTCGACCCCCCAATGCATGAACGGAATGACCACATCGGCGCGGTCGTGCGTGCGAGCCAGCCGAATATCCCGCACCACCCGCTCATCATCGCTCCAGGCGACACCTGCCCGGTCATGGTCGGCCTCAAAGCTGCGTGGAAAAAACTCGTTGTAACCCAATAGGGCGATGCGCACGCCCTTGCGCTCAATGATCAAAGGGCGATGCGCGCGCGCCAAATCGAGCCCATCCCCAAACCAGGGAAGTCCGGCCTCATGCAACAAACTCAACATCTCGGTCAATGCCACCCTGCCAAAATCGCCGGTGTGGTTGTTGGCCAGAGAGACAGCATCAAAATGGCGCTTGAGTACCGGCAAGACCCGAGGATGTGCGCGAAAAGTATAAATTTTGTTGGGTACCGCTTGTCCGGATCGGGCCACCACGGTCTCAAGATTAGCGATGCGCACATCGGCCTCGCGCAACAAAGGAGCCACATGGCGCAACGGATCGACGCCACGTGCAATCAATTGCCCTGGCGTTTCAGCCAGCATCAAATCACCAACAAAGATCATCGAAACCGTCGTCGCGGGAGACTGGGCACATGCACTCCAAACCCATGCGCTGAAGACCCAAGCCCAGCACACGCGCCCCAGAGCCATGCACAAGTTCATGGAGTGGCCCGAGACAATTGGCACTGGTAACGCAAGGCGCGCCCCAAATCGGGCGAGTACAACCACTGCTCGGGGCCCAATGTGCCATTGGCTGCACGAGCAGCCGCCAGGATATCTGGGCCGTAGGTGCTGTGTTGCATCGTGATGTACTGACTGCCATCCCAATACTGAACATCAATCACCAGGGTGTCGGCCCGAGCATGGACGCTGGCCCAAGACACTTTCAGACGAAATCGCTGACCGACCTCGCGGGTCGCTGCAGCGTAAGGTTCATCAGGATCGGGGACGAACACATGGCGCCAGCCAAAAATGGCCTACTCGGTCTCACATTCCACCGATTGAGCGCTGGCCCCGACCCAAGGCCCAACCATGGCCGACAGACAGAGGGCAACAGCGCGCAGTCTCACGGCTTGATGTATGCGTATCGCTGCCGGAATTGCAATTCCCCGATCCGCGCCACTCCCGAGGGGGTGAAATCGGCATCAAAGGTGAACTGCTCTTTTTTCAGGTTGCGGTTACGCAATGTGATCTCGCAGACCTCGAACTTGACCCCGCGCGCCTTCAGCGCCGAAACCAAAGGGGCATACTCGATGTTGGAGTTCTTGGCGTCGTGCGCGCCTTCCATGAGGAAGTCAACGCCATTGGCATGCGTCACCACGGTGATTTGGGTGTCGGGCAAAACATCGAGGTGATTGCGGATGTTGCGCAAACCCTTGGTGGCCTGTGCCGCCGCGTCGTCGATGTGGTAGACGACATTGTCGCCTGCGTGGGCACTGACAGAGGCCAGTGCGCAGGAGAGAATCAGGGACAAGCCCAACAGAATGGAACGGATCTGACGGAAAGGTTTCATGGTGTGTCTCGCAGGTGGTGGCTTGTGGGCTATGCTAAACCATCTTGCGCTACCATGCGCCGAAACAGCCCCGCAGGAGACCCCGACATGAACGCACCCCGCTACACCCCGCAGTCACTGATCGATTTCGCGACCCGGACCCTGCAAGCTGTCGGTATGGAGCCCGCAAAAGCCGATTGTGTGGCGCTCACCCTGGTCGAGGGTGATTTGCTGGGCCACGACACCCACGGCCTGAACCTGTTGGCCCCCTACGTCAAAGAAGTGCAAAACGGCACCATGTCGCGCACGGACGAGCCGCTGGTGCTGCGCGACAAACCTGCCGCACTGTGGTGGGACGGCCAGCGACTGCCCGGCCCCTGGCTGGTGCGTCGGGCCATGGACACCCTGATGCCGCGCGCTCGCGATTTGGGCTGTGCTTCTTTGGTGATCAAACGCAGCCACCACATTGCCTGTCTGGCGGTGTATTTGCGATGGGCTTTGGAGCAAGGCTTTTTGATGCTGCTGGCCTCGTCAGACAACAACTCGGCCAGCGTGGCCCCCTATGGTGGCACCGAAGCCGTGTTCACACCCAACCCTTTGGCGCTGGGCTACCCGCTGTCCGATGGCGGCGTGATGGTGGACATTTCGGCTTCGATCACCACCAACAACATGCTCAACCGCAAACGCGCTGCCGGCCTGCGCTATGACCACGATGTGTTGATGGACGCCCAAGGCAAGCCCACCAATGACCCCAAAGTGTTGTCGGAACAACCTCCCGGAACGCTCTTGCCCGTAGGGGGCTTGACGCACGGTCACAAGGGTTATGGTTTGGCCCTGCTGGTCGAATCTCTGACCGCCGGTCTGTCCGGGCGCGGTCGAGCCGACCCCAAGGAAGGCTGGGGCGCAACGGTACACATCACCCTGTATGACATCGATTCTTTTTGCGGCCAGCCCGAGTTTCTGCGCCAAATGGATCGCGTCGCGCAGATGTGCCGAGGCAACCGCCCGTTGGATCCCAAGCAACCGGTGCGAATGCCGGGCGACAAGGGTTACAAGCAAATGCACGAACAATCGGCACTGGGCGTGATCCTGCACCCCAGCATTTGGCCGCAACTGCTGCCGCTGTCGCAGGCTTTGGGGGTGGCGCTACCAGAGGCGGTTTGATCTGCAACCCCATGTCCTGGGGAATCATTTCGTCAAGGCAGTGCGGCCTTGCTTGCTGCTTGCAAGCTGCGCCCATAATCCGGCGCCATCCAAAGCGGATTTCGCAGCAGAGATCCGTCGATCGCGACATCCGCCCAGAATCGCAAGCTGAATGAGTTCAGAAACTGCCCGCTGCGGGCTGCAATGATTTCAGCGCAAGGCCATGTATATGTTCTGAGCCAATTCGGGCGAAATGCCTTCGACGCTGCTCAAGTCTTGCACACTGGCCTCAGCCACACCGCGCGCACCACCAAAACGCTGCAACAGACGAGCACGTTTTTTCGGACCGATGCCCGCAATTTCTTCCAACTTGCTGCCCCCCACCCGAACTTTGGCGCGTTGCGCTCGCATGCCAGTGATCGCGAAGCGGTGGGCCTCGTCGCGGATTTGTGCGACCAGCATCAGCGCCGCCGAATCCTTGCCCAAATAGACCTTGTCGCGGCCATCGGCAAAGACCAGTTCTTCAAGCCCGACCCGACGACCCTCGCCCTTTTCCACACCGACGATGCGCGAGATGTCCAGAACCAGCGCTTCAAACACTTCGCGCGCCATCGACACCTGCCCCTTGCCACCGTCGATCAACACCAAGTCGGGCATGCGCCCTTGGCCATTGCGCTCGGCCTCGGCCAACTTGCTGTAGCGTCGCGTCAGCACCTGGCGCATGGCGGCATAGTCGTCGCCGCCGGTAATGCCCTCGATGTTGAAACGCCGGTATTCGGACGACTGCATTTTGTGGTGATGGAACACCACGCAAGACGCCTGAGTCGATTCCCCGGCGGTGTGTGAGATGTCAAAACACTCGACGCGAAACTGATCGAGGTCTTCCGGGGCCAAGTCCAGCGCTTCCACCAGGGCACGGGTGCGCGCCTGTTGCGAGCCCTCCTCGGCCAACAAACGGGTGAGCTGAATTTGGGCGTTTTGCTGCGCCATGTCCAACCAATCGCGCCGCTGGCCGCGAGGCTGGTGTACCAAGCTGGCCTTGACGCCGGTTTGCTCGGCCAAGGCCAAGCCCAGCTCGGGATCGATCTTGTGACTCAACACCAAGGCCGCCGGCATCGGGGTGTCGATGTAATGCTGACCGACGAAAGCCTCGAGGATTTCGCTGGGCTCGGCCTGCTCGACGTGCAGCGGGAAGTAAGGGCGATCCCCCAGATGGCGCCCGCCGCGCACCATGGCCAAATTCACGCAAGCCTTGCCGCCTTGCACATGCACAGCCAAGATGTCCACATCCTGATCCCCCACCGTGTCGACCGACTGTTGGTGCAAAACTTTGCTCAAGGCCGCCATCTGGTTGCGCACCTCGGCAGCCTGCTCGAACTCCAGCCGATCGGCATGCTGCATCATGCGTGACTCCAGGTCATGCAGCACCTCGCGCGTCTCACCGCGTAAAAATCTCGCCGCGCTGCTCACCGTGGCTTGGTAATCTTCGGGGCCAATGTGGCCCACGCATGGGGCCGAACAACGCTTGATCTGGTACAGCAGACAGGGTCGGGTGCGGTGTTTGTAGACGCTGTCTTCACAAGTGCGCAGGCGAAATACCTTTTGCATCAGCCAAATGGTCTCGCGCACTGCCCACACCGAAGGATACGGCCCAAAGTAGTCGTGTTTCTTGTCGACCGCACCACGGTAGTACACCATGCGCGGGCTGTCGGCCCGGGTCAGCTTCAAATAAGGGTAGCTTTTGTCGTCGCGAAACAAAATGTTATAGCGCGGTTTGAGCGTCTTGATCAGGTTGTTTTCAAGCAGCAAGGCCTCGGCCTCGGAGCGCACCACCGTGGTTTCCATGCGAGCGATCTTGCCCACCATGTGTCCAATGCGCGTGCCATCGTTGCCCTTGCGAAAGTAGGACGACACCCGCTTCTTCAAATGGATGGCCTTGCCCACGTACAAGACCTGACCGGCAGCATCGAAAAAGCGGTAAACCCCAGGCAATCCGGGCAAGGAAGCGACCTGGGCCAGCAATTCGGGCGGGAATTCGTGCCGATGTTCAGAGGGCTCGATGGACATGCCCGCTATTATGCGAGGCATGTGGGATGTTTTTTGCCGCGTCATCGACAACCATGGCGACCTGGGGGTATGCGTTCGCCTGGCTCGCCAATTGGCCGACCGGGGCGAACTGGTGCGATTGTGGGTGGACGAAGCCAGCGCCCTGACCTGGATGGCCCCGGATCTGGCCCAGTGCCGCTTGCACGGGGTGCAGTGGCACCCTTGGGGTCAGGCCAGCGAACCCGGCGTGCTGGCTGGTCTGGCGCCTTCAGAGGTCTGGATCGAGGCCTTTGGCTGTGAGTTGCCCGAAGCCTTTGTCGCCCATGGCGTGGCCCAAGCCCAGTCACTCGGGCGCCCCCAACCCGCCTGGATCAACCTGGAGTACCTCAGCGCTGAGGCCTTTGTCGAGCGCGCGCACGGGCTCCCCTCGCCGGTGCAAAGTGGACCGGCACGAGGCTGGGTCAAGCGTTTTTTTTACCCAGGCTTCACCCGACAAGCCGGTGGCCTTTTGCGTGAGGTCGATTTGCAGGACCAGCAGCGTCATTTTGACCGGATCGCCTGGCGCTCCAATCATGCGCATCCGGGCGCGCAGCGACTCATCAGCCTGTTTTGCTACGAACCGCCCGGTTTGGGCGATGTGTGGCGGCAACTCGGTCCCAATGACCACCTTTTGGTCACCCCCGGTCGGGCCTGGGCCGCCCTCCAAGCGCTGCGCCAGGTCGGCGGAGCCCAACCCAGCTGGCAGGTCCTGCCCGCCACCGACCAAGCCGGCTTCGACCGCATGCTGTGGGCTTGCGATCTGAATTTTGTGCGGGGTGAAGATTCTCTGGTTCGCGCCCTGTGGTCGGGGCTGCCGCTGGTCTGGCACATCTACCCCCAAGAAGACGCCGCCCACCATGACAAATTAGAGGCTTTTTTGGCATGGCTGGACGCCCCGAGCAGCCTGCGCCGTGCGCACCGGGTCTGGAACGGCATCGAGGCCGGCCCCATGCCGAGCCTCGGTGGGCCAATGCTGGCCGAATGGGCCGCTTGCATCGATGCAGCACGCCGCCGTTTGTGGGCCCAAGACGATCTGTTGACCCAACTGATGACCATGGCGGGGCGCTAGAAGACTGACTCTCCCGATCGGCTCAAAAAAACGATAAAATACAAGGTTTTGCACATACCAGACTTGATTCAACTATGAAAATCGCCCAAGAAATCCGCGCCGGCAACGTCATCATGCAAGGCAAAGACCCCATGATCGTTTTGCGCACCGAATACGCCCGTGGCGGTCGTGGCGCGGCCACCGTCCGCATGAAACTCAAGGCCCTGCTGTCTAACATGGGCGCTGAAGTCGTTTTCAAGGCCGACGACAAAATGGACCAGGTCATTCTGGACCACAAAGAGTGCACTTATTCGTATTTCGCCGACCCCATGTACGTGTTCATGGATGCCGAGTACAACCAGTACGAAGTGGAAGCTGCCAACATGGGCGATGCCCTGAACTACTTGGAAGACGGCATGGCTTGCGAAGTGGTGTTCTACGACGGCAAGGCCATCTCGATCGAACTCCCCACCACAGTAGTGCGCGAAATCACTTGGACCGAACCCGCTGTCAAGGGCGATACCTCGGGCAAGGTGCTCAAGCCGGCCAAGATCGCCACCGGCTACGAAGTAGCGGTGCCTCTTTTTGTCGACCAAGGCGACAAAATCGAAATCGACACCCGCACCGGCGAATACCGCAAGCGCGTCTGATCTGACTTGGGGATATTTCCCCTTTGCCTTCGTGCTTGCACTAACATAGCGACATGGACGGCATACTCGACCCCAACGATTCCAGGCTGGTGCAAGCTTGGGAAACCCTTCAGGCCCAGAAAGATCTGGGCCTTTGTCTTGAGCCTGACTCGAACCGTTTGGCCTTTGCCGACCCAGAATTTTTGCTGCGCCGAGAAACCCGAGGCATTCGCTTTCAGTTGGAGTTGCTCAAACCCGATTTGGGCATGAAAGCCCATGGCATTGAACATACCGTGGTGGTCTTTGGCAGCGCCCGCTACCGCAGCCGCCAAGACGCCGATGCGGCTTGGCTGGCCGCCCAAGAAAAAAACGATGCCACGGCCCTGGCCCGCGCAGAAGTGTTGCGGCGCAATGCCCACTACTACGAGCAAGCGCGTGAATTCAGCGCCTTGGTGGCGCAGCGCTCGACCCGGCAACCCGCATCCGAGCGCTTGTACATCTGTACCGGGGGTGGCCCAGGCATCATGGAAGCGGCCAATCGGGGGGCCTTTGAAGCCGGCGGCATCAGCGTCGGGCTCAACATCGCTCTGCCCCACGAGCAACAGCCCAACCCTTACATCACACCCGGGCTGAGCTTCAAATTCCACTACTTCGCTTTGCGCAAGATGCACTTCGTCATGCGGGCCAAGGCACTGGTGGCCTTTCCCGGCGGATTTGGCACCTTGGACGAGCTATTCGAAACCCTCACGCTGGTGCAATGCAAAAAAGCCATACCCGTGCCGATTGTGCTGTTCGGCTCCCAGCATTGGAAACGCTTGCTGGACCTGGACTTACTGGTCGAAGAAGGCGCAATCTCGGCCGAAGATTTAGATCTGATCCAGTATGTCGACACCGTCGATCAAGCTTGGGCAGCAATCGCCAATTTCTACCATCTCTGATTCATAGCTTGCGGGCCAAGTGTGACCCCAGGGTGACCGAAGCGGCCATGATCCAAAACACCGGTGCGGCGCCCAGTGTCGCGCTGGCCGCGCCAAACAACAGCGGCATGCCCACGCTCGATGCGTTGATGGTCATCAGGCGCAGTCCCAAAGCCTGACCCAATCGATGCTCGGGGGTGATTTGGTGCAAAGCACTCATCACCATTGGTTGCACCGCACCCAGGAACAACCCCAAGACGATCGACCCCGCCCCCATCACCCAGGCGTTGGGCGCCCAAGGATACAGGGCCAGCATGGCGCCAGTGACCCACATGGCGGCGCGGATGATTTGACGCTCTTTGAAGCGCCTGGCCACCCAAGGCAACACGGTCCGCGTGAAGGTCGCGGCCAAGGCGAACATGCCCAGCACGGTGCCGATGGCCGAGGCGCTGACATCCAACTCATGGCCCAGGATGGGCACCATGAAGGTGTGCACGTCCCAGCAAGACGACAAAAACCAGTTCACCAGCAACAATCGGCGCAATGGCGCATCGCGCAGCAACTCGAAGGCGGGGCCGGGTTTGGGCGCATCGGCCAACCGGGGCGACGCTTTAGACCGCACGCCACGCGCCAGCCAAGCACTGACCAAGGGAAAGACACCCAACAAGACATAGGCGGCGCGAAAACCCAGCAAGTCGATCACCACACCAGCACTCAAAGGGCCGATGAAGTTCGACACCGCGGGCCCGATGGACAACCAACTGAAGGCTTGACGCAACTCATCCACGTCTTGAGAGATGCGCCCAACGTGACGTTGCAAAGCGATGATGACCAACCCGCAGGCGGCCCCCGTGAGCAACGCCGCCAGGCTCAGCATCCAGGTCCGGGGCCACAAAGCAGCCAGCCAGGCCCCACTGCTGGCCACCACCACCGATAAGGAAAAACAGTTGCGCAAGCCCCAGCGATCCGATAATCGCCCCGCAGGCAATGCCAGGAACACCTGACTGAGAGCGAACAGGGACAACAGCACGCCGATTGCGGCTTCGGTCTGCCCTTGCCGCAAAAGCATCAGCGGCGCCGCCATGCGCAGACCGGTCATGCACGAATGCAGACACACCTGAGCGCTGACCAAACGGGCCAGTTCACGCTTCATGCGCCCTCGCCCTCGGATTCAGGGGGAAGCAAGTCTTGCGCCTGCTCGGCGGGCAAGGCATGGACCCGATTCAGAGCACGCCTCATTTGTCGGCTGCGCGTCTCGGCCTGATCGAGCGTATTTGCAGCCTGATGCACCTGATCGCGCACCTTGTCGACCCATTTGCCATAGCGTTCAAACTCGGTCTTGACTGCGCCCAAGACCTGCCACACTTCAGAGGCTTGGCGCTCAAGCGCCAGCGTGCGAAAGCCCATTTGCAAGCTGTTGAGCAAAGCCAGCATGGTGGTCGGTCCGGCCAGCGTCACTCGGTGTTTGCGCTGCAATCCGTCCATCAAACCCGGGCGGCGCAATGCCTCGGCAAACAAACTCTCTGAGGGCAAGAACAAAATCGCGAAGTCTGTGGTGTGTGGGACAGAGATGTATTTGTCCGCAATGGACTTGGCTTCAGACCAGATTTGGTTCTCGAGCGCCTTGGCCGCCGCCTCGACACCAGCCACATCGGACTGCGCCTGGGCATCGAGCAAGCGCTCAAAATCTTCGCGCGGGAACTTGGCGTCGATTGGCAACCACACTGGGGTTTCATCACCCCGCCCAGGCAAACGCACGGCGAAGTCGACATTGACGCTTTTGCCGGGAATGATGGCCGCCTGTCTGGCGAACTGCTCGGGGGTCAGCACCTGTTCAAGCAAGGCATGCAGTTGAATTTCGCCAAAGATGCCCCGGGTTTTCACATTTGAGAGCACACGCTGTAAATTGCCGACATCCTGGGCCATGACTTGCATCTGCCCCAGGCCCTGTTGGACCTGTTGTAAGCCGTCGGCCACTTGCTTGAAACTTTGCGTGAGCTTGGCTTCCAGCTGGGTTTGCAACTGCTCGTCTACCGTGCGTCGGATCTCTTCCAATCTCCGCTGCAAAGTCTCGGTCAAGGCCTTTTGCTGCAAGCTGAATTGCTCGTTCAGATTGCGCTGAAACAGCGCCAGGCTTTCTTGCTGCTCTTGGCGAGCGTAGCGGGCTGCCTCCTGGATCTCGCGCCGCAATTCGCGCTCGGTGCGCTCACTTTGGGCCAACAGATCGGACCAGGCCTGTGCGCCTGCCGGGTCCGAGGAAGTTGCATCTCGCCTCGCCCAGGCATAACCCATGGCGGCCGCCACGACAGCCACCACCACCAACGTGGGCAGCAGATCGAGAAAACTCAAGCCGACACCTCGTTCAAGGGGGTCATGGCTTGGCCTCGGCTAAAAAACTCGATCAGATTGTCCGCAGCCAACTTCGCCATCTTCATGCGGGTGGCGATGGTGGCGCTGGCAATGTGCGGGGTAAGCACCACGTTGTCCAGGGCCAACAAACCGGGGTTGACCTGGGGTTCTCCTTCGAACACATCCAAGCCGGCGGCGCTGATGCGGCGTTCGCGCAGGGCCGCGATCAGCGCGGCTTCATCGACGATGCCTCCACGAGCAATATTCACCAGCGTGGCACTGGGCTTCATCAGCGCCAGCTCGGATGCGCCTACGGTGTGGTGCACCGAGGGCGAGTACGGTAACACCAAGACCACATGGTCGGCCTGACGAAACAAGTCTTCCTTGCCAACCCAAGTGGCGCGCAACTCGCCCTCGGTGACCTGCGGCAAACGGCTGCGGTTGTGATAGATGACCTTCATGCCAAAACCATGCGCGCCCCGACGGGCGATGGCCTGACCGATGCGCCCCATGCCCAAAATACCCAGAGTCGAACCGTGCACTTCGGCGCCTGCGAACAAGTCGTAGCGCCATTGGGTCCAGCGTCCGGCACGCAGAAAGTGCTCGCTCTCGGCCATGCGACGGGCGGTGGCCATGAGCAGGGCGAAACCGAAATCAGCGGTGGTCTCGGTCAACACATCGGGGGTGTTGGTGGCCAGCACCCGGGCGGCTGTCATGGCCGGGACATCAAAGTTATTGAAGCCCACCGCCATATTGGCGCAGATGCGCAAGTTCGGGCAGGCCGCCAAGACATCGGCATTGATGGGGTCGGCCCCGGTGGTCAAAGCACCGTGGCACTGGGACAAGCCCTGTTTCCAGCTCTCGGGTGTCCAAACCGAGTCGGGTTGGTTGGACAGCACATCAAAATGCGACACCAAAAGATCGAGTATTTCGGGGAAGATGGGTCGAGCGACGAGAATGCGGGGTTTCACAGATATTCCTGAACTGATGAGGTTTTGAGGTGCTGTGCCACAATCTGGCACAGCGTTTGCACCCATTCTATTTTGACGAGAGGCTCAGCGTGGAATTCACCCCATTGCAATTGGTCGCGTCGGTGGTTTTTGCCATCGCTGTGGCACACACCTTCCTCACCAAGTACTTCGAGCGCATGGCCCATATCTACCCGCGCCACGTCGGTGTATTCCATCTGCTTGGCGAAGTCGAGGCCGTGTTTGGCTTTTGGGCCTTGGTGCTGGTGCTGATCATGGCGGTGATGGCAGGCCAATACCAGGCCATCACCTACCTCGAAGGGCGCAACTACACCGAGCCCATGTTCGTCTTCGTGATCATGGTGGTGGCTGCCAGCCGCCCTGTGATGACCTTGGTGCAAGACAGCGTGCTGGGCCTGGCGTTGCGCACGCCCATGCACACCCGCATGGCGCTGATGTTCCTGATTTTGTTTTTGGTGCCCCTGCTGGGCTCTTTCATCACCGAACCCGCAGCCATGACGCTGGCCGCTTTGCTCCTGCGCGACATCATCTTCAACCAGCACGCTTCGCATTGGCTGCGTTATGGCACCCTGGGCGTGCTGTTCGTCAATGTCTCGATCGGCGGCACGCTCACCAGCTTTGCCGCCCCTCCGGTACTGATGGTCGCGGCCAAATGGAACTGGGACATGGTCTACACGATGACGCACATCGGTTGGCGTGCCACCATCGCATGCTTCATCAACGCTGCGGTGCTGGTCTTCATCTTCCGCCGCGAGTTGTGCGCCCAGCCCTTCTTGCATCAGACCCGCAAACGCGAAGTACCCATGAGCGTGTCGCTGGTGCATGTGCTGTTTCTGGCCGGTGTCGTGGTGTTCGCTCACCACCCGGTGATCTTCATGGGTCTGTTCCTGTTTTTCCTGGGCTACACCGTCGCCTACAAGGCCTACCAGCACCCCCTGATCCTGCGTGAGGCATTGATGGTGGCGTTCTTCCTGGCCGGCTTGGTGGTGTTGGGTGGCATGCAGGACTGGTGGTTGCGACCGGCTCTTTTGTCGATGGACAGCACCCTGGTGTACTACGGGGCCACGGCACTGACAGCGATCACCGATAACGCCGCCCTGACCTATCTCGGCTCTCTGGTCGATGGTCTGAGCGAAGAATTCAAATTATCGCTGGTGATGGGCGCAGTCACCGGCGGTGGCCTGACCCTGATCGCCAATGCCCCCAACCCGGCGGGGGCAGCAATCTTGAAAGTCAAGTTCAGCGATCAGTCCATCAGTGCCAAAGACCTCTTGCTGGCGGCCTTTCCGGCCACGCTGGTGGCCATCGTTTGCATGCGCTTCATTTGAAGCGCGGATGAATCAGATGTCAAAGACCTGGCGCAAATAGGCCAGGTACTTTTCATCTTCGCACATGTTCTTGGCTGGTGTGTCAGACAACTTGGCTACGGGTTGTCCATTGCAGCGCACCATCTTGATCACGATTTGCAAAGGCTCGTAGCCCAGGTCATTGGTCAGGTTGGTGCCGATACCAAAAGCCAGTTGGGTGCGTCCATGGAACTGACGGAACAACTCAATGGTGCGCGGCACGGTCAGGCCATCGCTGAAAATCAAGGTCTTGGTCAGCGGATCGACCCGATTGCGACGGTAATGCTCGATCATGCGCTCACCCCAGGCGAAGGGGTCACCACTGTCGTGGCGCGCGCCGTCAAAGAGCTTGCAGAAATACATGTCGAAGTCGCGCAAAAAGGGTTCGATCCCGTAGACATCGCTTAAGGCGATGCCCAGGTCGCCCCGGTACTCGCGGGCCCACGACTCAAAACCAAACACCTGGCTGTCGCGCAAACGCGGGCCCAGCGCCTGACAAGCCTGCAGGTATTCATGCGCCATGGTGCCCAGGGGAGTCAGTCCCAGCTTCATGGCCAACAGCACATTGCTTGTGCCGGCGAACTGACCGCCCGCGCCAGTGCCCAGCTGTGCCGACAAGACGCGCAAAACTTCTTCGTGCCAAGCCCGTGAAAAACGCCGCCGGGTGCCGTAGTCGGCAATGCGCAGTTCATGCAATTCGGGCGCTTTCAAGGCCACCATTTTGTCCGCCAACCGCTTGCGGCCCTCTACAAAGTCGGGCACCCGCTGGACGTTGCGGAAGTAGACCTCGTTGACAATGGCCAGCACCGGGATTTCAAACAAAATCGTGTGCAGCCATGGGCCTTGGATGGTGATGTCGATTTCACCGTCCAGGCGCGGTTGCACATCAATGTACTTTTCGTTCAGCTTGAACAAGCCCAGAAAATCGACAAAATCGCTTTTGATGAAACGCAATTCGCGCAACCAAGCCAGTTCGTCATCTTGAAAGTGCAGGCTACAAAGGGAGCGAATTTCCTGGCGGATTTCGTTCACCATCGGAGCCAGCTCGACACCGGGGTTGCGACATTTGAAGCGGTACTCGACCTGTGCCCCAGGGAATTGATGCAGCACGGCCTGCATCATGGTGAACTTGTAGAGGTCTGTATCGAGCAGGCTGGTGATGATCATGGTCTGTACCGCGTCATTCAACCCAATGGGTGAATGACTCAACCGGTTCGCGTGGGGTGATGAAGGTGTTGACGATGTCTTGGGTATCAGCCCAACCCAGGGCCATGCCGCAGACCATCATTTCATTGTCGCCAGCACCGATGTGGGGCAAGATGATGCGGGCGTAATGATTCCAGGCCGCTTGCGGGCAGGTGTGCAGGCCCCGCGCGCGCGCGGCCACCATGATGCTCTGCAAAAACATGCCGTAGTCCACCAGCGAGCCACGTCCCATCACCCGATCCAGGGTGAAAATCAATCCCACGGGGGCATCGAAAAAGCGGAAATTACGCTGATGTTGGGCGTGCATCTTGTCTTTTTCGCCCTTGCCAATGCCCAACAGGCCATAAAGGCTCCAACCATTCTCGCGGCGGCGGTCGATAAAAGGGCTGACCCATTGGGTCGGGTAGTAGTCGTACTCCTCGCGGTACTGGGTCGCCAAGCTGGGGTCAGCGCGCTGCGCGTCGTGCGCCGCACACACTTGTTCGACCAGGCTGTCGCGCTTTTGTCCTTGCAACACGTACACGCGCCAGGGTTGGGTATTGGTGCCCGAAGGAGCGCGACTGGCGACACGCAAAATGTCTTCGATCATCGCGCGTTCGACGGGTTGTTGGGTGAAGGCTCGGGCCGACATCCGCGAGGTGATCGCGTCATCAACGGCTTGCTGGGGGGTCATTGCAGGGTCTCCAAAAATTGTTTGAATTCAGCCGCCAGCGGTGCCGGTCGACGCGTTTCACGGTCGACGTACACGTGGATGAAATGGCCTCGCGCGGCGCACTCGGCTTCACCTTGAATGAACAGACCCACCTCGTAGCGCACACTCGATCCACCGATGCGGGCCACCCGCACGCCGGCCTCGATCACCTGAGGGAAGGTGACCGGGGCGAAGTAATTGCACTGCGTCTCGATGACCAGTCCGATGGTGCGGCCATGGTGGATGTCCAGCACACCTTGCTGGATCAGCAGGGCGTTGACCGCAGTGTCGAACCAACTGTAGTACACCACGTTGTTGACATGGCCATAGGTGTCGTTGTCTTCCCAGCGGGTCGGAATGGTCCAAAACGCTCGGTAGGCCGAACGCAGTTCTGGTGCGGGTCGAGTCGGGGCATTCATTTGGTTGGATTGTGCCGCAGCTTCAGCGCTTGGCCTGCCAGCGGCGCCAATAGCTCAGAGCGATACCAAAAGTATGAACCTGCACCTGCACCGTTTGAGTGATGTCACGTCCATAGCCGCCCGCCATGGCAAAAGCCAGTGGCAAGCGCCGCTGCCAGGCCCAATCGAACACCCGACGGTCGCGCGCCTCAAGTCCGTCAAAACTCAGCTTCAACCGCCCCAAGCGATCGCCCTCATGCGGATCAGCCCCCACCAAGTAAAACACCAATTGGGGCTCGAACCGCTGCTCCAAGGTGAGCAGGGCCTGCTCCAAGGCGGCCAAATAGGCGTCTTCACCGGTACCGTCGGCCAATTCAATATCGAGGTCGCCCGCCTCTTTGCGGAACGGGAAATTCCGCACGCCGTGCAGCGACAGGGTAAAAACGCTTTCATCACCCTGAAAAATCCGCGCCGTCCCGTTGCCCTGGTGCACATCCAAATCAATGATGGCCACCTTCAGTGTTTGTCGCGGGCGACTGCGCGACCATTCGGCCTGCATCAAACGCGCAGCGACAGCCACATCGTTGAAGACGCAAAACCCGCTGCCCTTGTCTGGATAGGCATGGTGCGTGCCACCGGCCAGATTACCAGACACCCCCTCAGACAACGCCGTGCGAGCCGCTTGGATCGTGGCACCGCTCGACCCTCTGGCCCGAATCACCATGCCTGGGGTCCACTCAAAACCGATCTCGCGCTGGGCGCTCGGACTCAACACGCCCGACACCACCGACCTCACGTATTCAGGCGTATGCACCAGCGCCAACTGCCCATCGGTCGCAGGCTCCGACAAAATCCACTGGATCTCGGGCATCTCATCCAACCGCTCACGCAGTATTTCATACTTTCCCATAGGGAATCGATGGCCTGGCGGCAACTTTTGCACCTACGGAGTGGCGTAATAAACCTTCACCCCCACATTGTCGGGCAAGACCGAAACCCGGCAGAAATTGGGGCGGAAATTGGGGTCAGACCCCAATTATTTAATGTGACTGTGAAGTTAAGGAAACGTGAAGAAATAATTGGGGTCTGACCCCAATTTCCGCCCCAATTTCTTCTGAAAAAAAGGGGTGCCGTGAGGCACCCCTTGAAGGGATCCTTGGGTCCAAACGACCGCGAAGAGGATCCGGGGAGACAATCAGGGATTGCGGCCTCGGACCGCAGTCCATCAACGCTTTCGAGCGGTGGTGGCTTTGGTCGTGTTGACCGCGTTTTGGGCCACGGCTTGCAGATTGGCTTCGGCAGCTTGGGTGGCTTGCTTGACCACTTTCTGGACCGATTCGTAGGCGTTGTTAGAGGCCGATACGGCGGTCTTGAACAGGGCCACAGCGGACTCAGAGCCGACGGGAGCGTTCTTGGCTGCGGCGTCAACCATGTTCAGCACGGCTTTATGGGCGTCAGCCAATTGGGCTTCCACGGCCTTGGTGAACTCGGCCTGGGTGCCGGCAGTGATGTCATACACATGGCGGCTGTAAGAGCTGACTTTTTCGCCGACCGGCTGCAGAGCCTCAGATTGCAGGGCCACGAATTGTTGCACGTCCTTGACGTTCAACAGGGCTTGAGCGTGGGCGGCGGATTCGTTCAGAGCGGCTTTGCCGGCGGCCAGGTTCAACTGGGTCAGCTTTTCCACGCCTTCGAAGGTTTTTTCGGTCAAGCCAAAGAAAACATCCAGATTGGCTTTGTTCAGGGCAGCAACTTGTTCAACGGTCAACATGAGAAACTCCTAATGGGTGTTTTGTGGTCTCTGCACACTTCAACCGATGAAAATGTTGCGGTGCAGCATGGTATGAAGTATAGGGTTTACCCAAGCCTTTGCAAGCATTTTTTGCTGCGCCGCAGCATTTTTAGAGTCGATTTTCTAAAAAGTGGGGGCGTTTCAAGGTGACAAGAAGCGTTTGATCTCGGGCAAAGCCTGAATCATGGCCTGTCGTCCAGCCTGGATCGAACGCTGGCGCTCTCCAAACGAAGCCGAACCAACCCCGTCCAAGGCGGGTTTGACCACCACCTCAGCCTCACGCAATTCGAACTCTTTGATGCTTTTGCCCATGATGGTGAAGGATTGCAACAAGACCTGCAGCATGCCACTGGCCTTGTTCGATTCGGGGGTGCTCGAGATGTCCACGGCCAGCACGATGTCGGCGCCCATCTGACGGGCATAGCGCACAGGTACCGGCGATACCAAACCGCCGTCGACATAGTCTCGCCCGGCGATGCGCACCGGGTCGAACATGGCCGGCACAGCGCTGGACGCCCGCACTGCCGTGGCGACGTCGCCGCGCTGGAATAAAACGCCCTGCCCTGAATGTAAATCGGTGGCGACAATGCCCAAAGGCACGGGCAGGTCTTCGATGCGCTTTTGCCCCGTCACCGAGGCCACGTACTTGGCCAGACCATCGCCCTTGATCAAACCGCGCGAGGATAACGGAAGATTCCAATCGGTCAAAGCAGCCTCTTCCATCGTCTCAGCCAAGCGCTGCAACTGGGCGCCGTTGCGACCCGATGCGTAAAACGCCGCGACCATGCTGCCGGCAGAAGTACCCACCACGAGTTGGGGACGAATACCGGCCTCTTCCAAAACCTGAATCACGCCCACATGGGCGAAACCGCGTGCAGCGCCGCCTCCCAGCGCCAACCCCAGTTTGACTGGCTTGCGCGGCGTGGCAGGCTGGGAGACCGGATCGGGAGCACTGACCACTGGGGAAGGCAATTCAGTGCGGACCGTGCCCTGCGGCGGGGTGGCACAACCCACCAACCACACGCACAAGCAGACCCAAGCCAGACGCTGGGTCCCCATGCGGTGACGTGATTCATTCAATGTCGGTGAGTTCATGCCCCATAGTTTAGTGGCTGCGGTGCGGCCGCTTGTCAGCCAAATGGCGGACGAATCAAGCATAATTTTTGAATCTACAACAAGGAATTCACCATGGAAATACAAGGCAAGGTTTTCATCGTCACCGGCGGGGCATCAGGCTTGGGCGAAGGCACGGCACGTCATTTGGCCCAGCAGGGAGGTCAGGTGCTGGTCGCCGACATGCAGCAAGAGCGTGGCCAGCAGGTGGCGCGCGAGATCGGCGGCCAATTCATGCTGTGCAATGTGGCCGACGAGGCGCAGGGCCAAGCCGTGGTCGACCAAGCGGTGAAGATGGGCAAGCTGATGGGTTTGGTGAATTGCGCCGGCATCGCCCCAGCCGAAAAAACCACGGGCAAAAAAGGCCCGCACTCGCTGGACACTTACACCCGCACCATCATGGTCAATCTGGTGGGCACCTTCAACATGATCCGTTTGGCTGCCATCGCCATGGAGCGTAATGAGCCCGAAGCCACCGGCGAGCGCGGCTGCATCGTCTCAACCGCTTCAGTGGCGGCTTACGACGGCCAAATCGGCCAAGCCGCCTACAGCGCCTCGAAGGGTGGCGTGGTCGGCATGACGCTGCCCATCGCCCGCGACTTGGCGCGCAGTGGCATCCGCAACATGACCATCGCCCCAGGCATCTTTGGCACGCCCATGCTGTTCACCATGCCCCAGGAAGTGCAAGATGCACTGGCCGCCAGCGTGCCCTTCCCCTCACGCCTGGGTCGCCCGCTAGACTACGCTCGCCTGGTGCAGCATATTTTTGAGAACGACATGCTCAACGGTGAGGTGATCCGATTGGATGGTGCCATTCGCATGGCACCGAAGTGATCACAGCCTCATGAGCACACGGGCCCGATCCAGCCGTTGGTCTTGGCACCGGGCCTGCGCCTGCCTGACCTGGGCGGCACTGAACTGCGCCCAGGCCCAACACACAGCGCCCCTCACCCCTGCCCAACCAGAGGCCGCCACGGCGCGCCAAGCCACGGCCATTGGGGTGTTTCAACATCGCGCCGTGGTCAGTGCCCATGCCTTGGCCAGCCGCGCCGGCGAGCGCGTTTTGAGTGAAGGCGGCAACGCCATCGACGCCGCAGTGGCCACGCAATGGGTCTTGTCGGTGGTCGAACCGCAATCGAGCGGCCTGGGTGGCGGTGGGTTTGCCGTGGTGTTCGATGGCCGACAAGCCTGGGCCTACGACGGGCGCGAGGCCGCCCCTCAGTCGGCCACCCCCGACTGGTTCATGAAAGAGGGCATTGCCCTGGGCTTTGAGGCCGCACGGCGCAGCCCGCGCTCGGTGGGGGTTCCCGGTCTGGTACCGATGCTGTGGTCCATGCACCAAAGGCATGGACGCAGGCCCTGGGCCTCTGTGCTGTCACCCGCCATCGAACTGGCCGAGCAGGGTTTTGCCATCACGCCGCGTTTGCACCAACTCTTGCAAATCGACCCGCTGCTGCGCCAAGATCCTTGGTCGCTGAAGCTGTACTACAACGACGCAGGACTGGCCCACCCCGTGGGTCAAGTGCTGCGCAACCCCGAGTTGGCTTGGGTGCTGCGTCGCATCGCTGCCCTGGGCCCACGCGCCATGAACGAGGGGCCTGTGGCACAAGCCCTTTTGCGTCGCTTGAGAGATGGGGCAGGCCATGACCCCGTATTGACGGCCCGCGATCTGCGCGACTACACGGTGCGGGTCGAACCCGCCTTGTGTTTTCAATGGCCAGCTCTGCCGCAAACGCGCTTGTGCGGCGCACCGCCCCCCAGTTCGGGCACGCTGGCGGTGGGGCAACTGCTGAATCTATTGGACCGACTCGGCCTGACCCAAGGCAGCCACCCCGATCAAGCCGCGCCCCGCCATGCTTACATTGAAGCCGCACGCCTGGCTTATGCCGACCGTGCAGCCTACATCGGTGACCCAGCCCAGGTGGTCGCCCCCAGCGGCGGCTGGCCGGTCTTGCTGGACCCGGCTTATTTGGGCCGGCGTGCGGCGCTGATTCAAGGCCCACGCATGCCCAGAGCCGAGCCGGGTGAGCCGGCTTGGGTACCCTTCGCCGGTGGTCAAATGCCCGACCAGGCCGAATACGGCACCACGCACCTGAATGTCGTTGACGCGCAAGGCCTGGCGGTGGCCCTGAGCAGCAGCCTCGAAAGCGCCTTTGGGGCCCGCCGCATGGTCAACACCGGCGCGGGTCGAAAGGGCGGGTTTTTGTTAAACCACCAATTGACCGACTTCGCCCTTCAACCCAAAGACGAGCAGGGGCGGATGCTGGCCAACGCGCCCGGCCCCGGCAAACGCCCTCGCTCTTCGATGACCCCCATGTTGGTGTTGTCGGCCACCCCAGGATCGACCGAGAGAGTGACCATGGCGCTGGGCAGTGCCGGCGGGCCGTTCATCATCCACCACGTCGCGCAATCGCTGTGGGCCTTGGCCCAGGGGCTGGACGATCCCGAACGCATTGCCGACCTGCCCCGCTTCGGGTTGACCGACCCGCAAGGCCCCATCTGGCTTGAGGCCGGAACCCGCGCCGCCGATTGGGTCACTGAGCTGCAAAGCCGAGGGCACGCTGCCCGGGTGAGCGAGATGAGCAGCGGCGCCCACCTGCTGTGGCGCCGCTCAGACGGGGCCTGGGTGACGCTGGCCGACCCGCGCCGTGAGGGCCTGGGCGCCGGTCTCTGAAGCCCCCCCGTGGTTGGTGGCGGCATACAATGCCCCACGCACCATGGCCATCCCTCAAGGTTTCATCCAAGACTTGCTCGCCCGTGTCGACGTGGTCGATGTGGTGGGTCGCCATGTCAAACTGAAAAAAGCTGGTGCCAACTATTCGGGGTTGTGTCCGTTCCACACCGAAAAATCCCCCTCTTTCACAGTCAGCCCCAGCAAGCAGTTCTTTCATTGCTTCGGTTGCGGCAAAAACGGCAATGCCATCGGTTTCCTGATGGACCACGCGGGCATGAATTTCATTGAAGCCGTCAAAGAGCTGGCGCAAAGTTGCGGCATGACCGTGCCTGAAGAGCAGCGCTCACCGCTAGAGCGCGAACAAGCCCAACAGGCGCGCCAAAAGCAAGCCACACTCACCGAGATGCTGGAGAAATTCAACACTGCCTATCGCCATCAACTGCGGCAATCGACCAAAGCCATAGACTACCTCAAGGGCCGTGGACTGTCCGGTGAAATCGCGCGTCAATTTGGTTTGGGTTACGCACCACCGGGTTGGCGGTTCTTGGCAAGCGTATGGCCGGACTACGCCGACCCCATGCTGCTGGATGGAGGCATGGTCATCGACAAAGACGCGCAAGCCGAGTCCGCCGACGGCCAGTCGGAACACCGCCGCCACGACCGATTTCGCGACCGCATCATGTTCCCCATCCGCAACGTCAAAGGCGAGTGCATCGGCTTTGGCGGTCGCGTGTTGGGTGATGGCACGCCCAAGTACCTGAACTCGCCCGAAACACCGGTATTCAGCAAGGGGCGCGAGCTGTACGGCCTGTACGAAGCACGCCAAGCCATCCGTGAAGCCGGTTATGTCTTGGTGACCGAGGGCTACATGGACGTGGTTGCCTTGGCGCAACTGGGCTTTCCCAACGCGGTGGCCACGCTGGGTACAGCCTGCACCACCGATCACGTGCACAAACTCTTTCGCTTCACCGACTCGGTGGTGTTCAGCTTTGACGGCGACGCGGCTGGACGACGCGCGGCCCGCAAGGCGCTGGATGGTGCCCTGCCCTACGCCACCGATGTGCGCAACGTGAAATTCTTATTCCTGCCCCCCGAGCACGACCCCGACAGCTTCATCCGTGCCCACGGTGCCGACGCCTTCGCTCGCAGTGTGGGCAGCGCCATGCCGCTGAGCCGCTTCATGATGGAGTCGGCGCGCGAAGGCTGTGACCTCGACACTTCCGAGGGCCGTGCCCTGTTGGCCAGTCAGGCCAAACCCCTGGTGGGCGCCATGCCCGAAGGGGTACTGAAGTCTCAATTGGTGTCTGAATTGTCCGACATGGTCCAAATCGGCGCGCATGAGTTGCTTCGCTTGTGGGGGACTGGTGGCGCGGGTGCGTCCGCCAAAAGCGAATTTCGCCGCCCAGCGTCAGGGCAGCCCTCCAGCGGTGCTGGCCAGGGCGCCAAATGGGGGCGTCGTCCTGCTTCATCCTCGGGAACCAACGCCGCCCATCGTGCCAGCGGTGGCTTGCGACGCCAGGCCAGCAGCCGAGAGGATCGAGCCATCCAATTGCTGTTCATCCAGATGTCGGCCTGGGAGGACCTGTCGGCCAACCAGCACGCCCTGCTGTGCGGCTTGCCTGATCCCCACGGCGTGGCCTTGCGCTGGCTGGAGCTACAGTTGCACGAACACGGCGCCATGCCATGGTCGGCGCTGTACGAGACCCTGACCGATCACCCGTTGCGCGATTGGATTGCCCGCATCGTTCTGGCCGCCCCGGCCGAGGTCGAGTTTGACCAAGCCGAGCTGCACAGCATCTTGCTGGAACTGGAAAAAATCGCGGTCGCAGCTGAGCTCAACGCCATCACCCCCGAGGTCGGGCGCGACCCCGCCTTGTTCGAACGCTTTCGCCAATTGAATCAACGACTCATTCAACTCAAATCAGGCCAGAGCTGAGTCGCCTGGGGGCCAGGGGACATGAAAAAATCCCCATCAATCAACGTCCTGCGGTATAATCCAATTTCAGGCAAGCGCGACAGCAGCACCTCCGGGCCCGGCCAACAGTGACCACAATGGCACGACTCGCCACCTTCACCGCAAGGACTGCATACCAAATGTTCGCCCATCCCACTTGCCGGTGATCCCTTTTTTCTTTCAACACCCGCGCCTGTGCTGAGGGTGCCTTTGTTTTGCCAAGAGGATGGTCATGGCCACGAAATCGACGAAAAAAATCCAAGTGAATGCCCCCAAAAAACAGGCCACCAAGACTGCTGTCAAGGCGTCGAACGCCATACCCCTAGCCAAAACGACGGCCAAGAAGCCGGTCGCCAAAGCCCCAGCGCCCAGCGCCAAAAAAACTTCTCCATCCGTGACTGCATCCAAATCCGCTTCCAAACCTACCGCCAAGGCCGCGGCCAAAGCGCCGACCAAGGCCGTCGCCAAACCGCTCCCCAAAACCGCGCCAGTCAAAGCGGCCTCTAAACCCGCTGCCAAGCCTGCTGTGAAAGCAGCCAAAGATTCGCCCAAGGCCAAAGCCGAATTGAAAGCCAAGGCCTCCGGGCAGGCCACGGCTGAAAAAAGACCGCCACCCAAAGTCGCCGGCAAGCCCGGTCGCAAGCCCAAGACCGAGGTCAAGCCCCTGGAAGACGATCTAGAGCTGACCGTCGATGATGCCGAAATGGAGTTGGAAGGCGAGCCCATCGAGACCGCCGAAAAGGTCAAACCCCTGCGCATGAAGATCAGCAAGGCCAAAGAGCGCGCCTTGATGAAAGAGTTTGGTCTGGACGAGACCATCCTGTCCGAAGAGGACATGGCCAAGCGCCGTGCTCGCTTGAAGGCCCTGATCAAGCTCGGCAAGACGCGCGGCTACTTGACCCACGGCGAGATCTCAGACCACTTACCCGACAAGCTGGTCGACGCCGAAACCTTAGAGGTCGTGATCGCGACCCTGAATGACTTGGGCGTGGCGGTGTACGAGCAAACCCCGGACGCTGAAACCCTGATCATCACCGACAACGCGCCCACTGGTTCGACCGAGGAAGAGGCCGAAGAGGCCGCCGAAGCCGCCCTGTCTACCGTTGACAGCGAATTTGGCCGCACCACCGACCCGGTGCGCATGTACATGCGCGAGATGGGCACTGTCGAACTGCTGACCCGCGAGGGTGAAATCGAAATCGCCAAACGCATCGAAGGCGGTCTGATGGCCATGATGGAGGCGATCAGCGCATCTCCTGCCACCATCGCCGAAATCCTGCGCATGGCGCATGACATACGCGAAGGCAAGGTCGTCATTTCGACCGTAGTTGACGGTTTTGCCAAATCGGACGAGGCCGACGACTATGTGGCCGAGGAAGATTTCGACGAATTCGACGATTCGGACGATGACGACGGTCAAGGCGGCTCGCGCGCATTGACCAAAAAGCTTGAAGAGTTGCGCAGCGCCGCACTTGAGCGCTTTGACCGCATCGCCCAGTTGTTCGAGAAAGTCCACAAAGCCTACGACAAAGATGGCTACGGATCTCCCTCATACGTCAAGGCGCAGCGTGCCCTCAGCGATGATCTCATGATCATCCGCTTCACCGCCCGCACCATCGAAAAGCTGTGCGACACGGTGCGCGCCCAGGTCGATGAAGTACGAAAGGTCGAACGCGATCTGCGCCGCATCATCGTCGACAAGTGTGGCTACCCCCAGCCTCAGTTCGTGGCCGAATTCAGTGGCCGTGACAAGAGCGGGCAACGCGTCACCTCGCATTTGCTCGACCTGAAATGGGTCGAGAAGCAAGCCGCGGCCGGCAAACCCTGGAGCCTGGTGATGGCACGCAACATTCCACCGGTGCAAGAGTTACAGCAAAAGCTGATCAATCTGCAAGCCCAGGTCGTAGTGCCGCTCGACGAACTCAAGGACATCAACAAGCGCATGAACGAAGGCGAAGCTGCCTCGCGCGATGCCAAGAAAGAAATGATCGAGGCCAATTTGCGTTTGGTCATCTCGATTGCCAAGAAGTACACCAACCGAGGCCTGCAGTTCCTCGACCTGATTCAAGAGGGCAACATCGGCCTGATGAAAGCGGTCGACAAGTTCGAATACCGCCGGGGCTACAAGTTCTCGACCTATGCCACCTGGTGGATCCGTCAGGCCATCACGCGATCCATCGCTGATCAAGCCCGCACCATCCGCATCCCGGTGCACATGATCGAGACGATCAACAAACTGAACCGCATTTCCCGCCAGCACCTGCAAGAGTTCGGCTTCGAGCCCGACGCCGGCATCCTGGCCGAAAAGATGGCGATTCCCGAGGACAAGATCCGCAAAATCATGAAGATCGCCAAAGAGCCGATCTCGATGGAAACCCCGATCGGAGACGATGACGATTCGCACCTGGGCGATTTCATCGAGGACTCGGTCAACACCGCACCGATTGAGGCCGCCATGCAAGCCGGCTTGCGCGACGTGGTCAAGGAAATCCTTGATGGCCTCACCCCGCGTGAAGCCAAGGTGCTGCGCATGCGTTTTGGCATCGAAATGTCCACCGACCACACCCTGGAAGAAGTGGGTAAGCAGTTTGATGTCACGCGCGAGCGCATCCGTCAAATCGAGGCCAAGGCCCTGCGCAAACTCAAGCACCCCAGCCGAAGCGACAAACTGCGCAGCTTCATCGATTCACTTTGAAGCATCTGATGGACTCGGCCAGTGGCCGGGTTTGGTCTGAGCCCTTCGCACTGAAACAGACCCTGCCCTGGCGGCAGGGTCTTTTTTTTCAGGTCAGCGGCACCGTCAGTTGTCGGATCAACTGCGCAGTGTCCGGGCGCACGCCGCGCCACCAGGTAAAGGCCTCGGCCGCTTGCTCGGCCAACATGCCAACCCCATCGGCCAGGTTTGACACACCGGCATCGCGGGCCAGGCGTAAAAAGGGCGTCAGGCCCTTGCCATAGGTCAGGTCATAGGCCAAGGCGCGAGGGGCGAATACCGAGTTAGCCAGCGGCGGCATCTGACCACTCAAGCCCGCAGAGGTCGCATGCAACACCACGTCAAAAGCACGGTCTTGCAAGTCAGCATAACCCACACCCTGCACCTGCGATGCTTGGGCTTGCGCAGGCACATGGAGACGCGCGATATCGACCAACTCACTGGCTTTGTTCAGTGTGCGATTGACCACCACCAGTTCGGCTGGCGCACAAGCCAGCAAGGGCAGCAAAGCGCCTCGCGAGGCACCGCCCGCCCCAACGATCAACACCCTCTTGCCCACCAGCGGCATATTTAAATTCACTTGCAAATCCCGCACCAGACCCACACCATCGAAGTTTTGCCCCAGCACGCGTTTGCCTTCAAATTTCATGGCATTGACCGCCCCGGCCAAGCGGGCGTCCAGCGACAGTTCGGTGCAATATGCGCAAGCGTCGAGCTTGAATGGAGCCGTCACATTCATCCCCAAGCCGCCTTGGGCGCGAAACGCATCCACGCTGGCGACAAAGCCTCCGACTGGACCCAAGATGCGGTCATACTCGATTTGCTGGCCACAGGCACGGGCAAACTCGCCGTGAATGAACGGCGACTTACTCTGCTCGATGGGGTTCCCGATGACAGCGTAACGCTCTCTCATGACACTCAGATCAATTGTTGTTCCAACTGATGCAGCACCTGGTAGCAGGGCAACACGCTGGTCACGCTGGCATTGGGCTCTCGGCCTTCGCGGATAGCGGCAAAGAACTCGCGATCTTGCAATTCGATGCCATTCATGGACACATCGACTTTCGAGACATCCACCTTCTCTTCCTTGCCGTTGAACAGGTCATCGTAGCGGGCGATGTAGGTGCCAGTGTCGCCGATGTAGCGAAAGAAGGTGCCCAAAGGGCCGTCGTTATTGAACGAAAGCGACAATGTGCAAATGGCGCCATTGGCGGCCTGCAACTGAATGCTCATGTCCATTGCAATGCCCAGCGCAGGATGTATCGGCCCCTGAATGGCATTGGCTTTCACGACCGGACTGCCACACTGGTAAGCAAACAAATCGACGGTGTGGGCGGCATGGTGCCACAGCAGATGATCGGTCCAGCTGCGCGGCTGACCCAATGCGTTCATATTGGTGCGACGGAAGAAATAAGTCTGAACATCCATTTGCTGGATGTTGAACTCGCCCGCCTTGATCTTGTGATGCACCCACTGGTGGCTGGGGTTGAAGCGTCGAGTATGACCGCACATGGCCACCAAACCAGTTGATTTCTGCAAATCGACCACTTGCTGGCCGTCGCGCAAGACATCGCACAGCGGAATTTCGACCTGCACGTGCTTGCCGGCTTTCAGGCATTGAATCGATTGACTGGCGTGCATCTGGGTCGGTGTGCACAAAATCACCGCGTCCAGTTCCGGCAGCTTCAACGAATCAGCCAAGTCGGTGGTGACGTGGCCGATGCCATACTTGGCGGCGACTTCACGGGTTTTGTCCAGCTCACGCCCAATCAGCGAAATCACTTCGACTCCGTCAATCAGACGGATGCCGTCGAGGTGCTTGATGCCAAAGGCTCCGGCACCAGCCAGCGCGACTTTGATGGATTTGCTCATGATGCTACTTTCAGGTGTTTTCCAAGATGGCGTGGCCGACCGCCGTGTTCGAGGCCGGCACATGGTAGAAACGGTGCGTCAAACGGGGCTTCGGACCACCGGCCAAATCGGCCATGGCCCCTCGGGCGATCAGCCACATCACCAGCTCAATGCCTTCGCTGCCAGCCTCACGCACATAGTCGATGTGGGGCATGGCGGCGCACGCAGCGGGGTCATTGATCAGCATGTCCAGCCAGGCATTATCCCACTCGCGGTTAATCAGTCCGGCCCGTGCGCCCTGCAACTGGTGGCTCATGCCACCGGTGCCCCAGATCTGCACATTCAGATCATCGTCAAAGCTCTCGACAGCACGCCGGATGGCCTGCCCCAACTGGTAGCAACGGCGACCGCTGGGCACCGGGTACTGAACCACATTGACAGCGAAGGGGATGACCTTGAAGGGCCAAGCGCCCTGCTGGGGGTCTTGCTCGCCACACATCAAAGACAGCGGCACGGTCAAGCCATGATCCACATCCATCTTATTGACGATGGTCAGGTCAAAGTCCTCCTGAATCACCGAATGCGCGATATGTGAGGCCAGCTCAGCGTGACCATTCACGACGGGCACGGGGCGCGGCCCCCAGCCTTCATCGGCCGGTTGGTACTGGGCGGCGGTGCCTATGGCGAAGGTGGGGATGATATCCAAACTGAAGGCAGTGGCGTGGTCGTTATAGACCAGGAAAACCACGTCGGGGCGGTTGTCCTTGATCCACTGGCGCGAGAATTCAAATCCTTTGAACAACGGCTGCCAATAAGGTTCGGCGGTTTTTTTCAAGTCCATGGCCGCGCCGATGGCGGGCACGTGCGAGCAATACACCGATGCGCTGATGCGTGCCATTTCATTGTCCTTTCTGTGCGGCCATGCCGGCCTTGCCTTGCGGCTGACGGTGGACCTGGGCGTCACCGCCCTCGCCCACCTTTCGATTTCCTTCGACCGACCGACCACCTCGGACCATCATCTCTCGGTACTCTTCCTCAGTCATGCCCGTCATTGAGCCGGCCATCTGCTGAAAGCTCTTGCCGTCGGTGGCGCCGATCTTGGCCAAGAAGTAGATGTTGCCCCCGGTGCGCATGCACCAGTTCAAATCGCGCGCCAACACCGCCTGCTTTTGATCTTCGCTCATCGGCCATTCATCCAGATAAGCGCGCTCATTGGCCTTGAAACGCTCGCGGTTGTCGGCTTTCATCAGGCTCATGCAAAACTGATTCAGCCAATAGCCTTTGCGACTTTGCTCGGCGTCAAAAATGATCGTGCCCGGAATGTCGAGATAAGGTTTGTTCAATGCCATGGAGTTCTCCTCAACGAAATTGGGTTCACGAAATTGGGGTCAGACCCCAATTTCTCAGCTCACTTCTTCCGGCCAATACAGGCGCATGGGGTTGTCAACCAACAAACGGCGCTGTAGCTCGGCGGTTGGGGCGATGTGGGGGATGAAGTCGACCAACAGGCCGTCATCGGGCATGTGGTCTTTTAAATTGGGGTGCGGCCAATCGGTACCCCACAAGACGCGGTCGGGGAAGGTCTCGACGATGCGCCGGGCAAAAGGCACCACGTCGCGGTAAGCGGCTTGCTGGCCGTTCAGGGCGGGCGGGCCGGCCACAGACAATCGCTCGGGGCAAGAGACCTTGCTCCACACATTGGGGTGCTGGCGCATGAATTTCAAAAAAAGCTCGAATTCAGGGCCATCGACGGGCTTACTCACGTCCGGTCGGCCCATGTGGTCGACGACCACGGCGGTGGGCAAAGCGGTGAAAAAATCCCATAACTTGGGCAGGTCGACAGCCTCAAAATAAATGACCACATGCCAGCCCAATTTGGCGACCCGTGCGGCGATCGCCATCAACTCGTCCTTGGGCGTGAAATCAACCAAACGCTTGACAAAATTGAATCGCACGCCACGCACACCGGCCGCATGCAACTGCTGTAACTCATCATCGGTGACGCTTCTTCGCACTGTGGCGACGCCACGCGCCTTGCCCCCCGAGGTCAGGCAGGCATCGACCAAGGCGCGGTTGTCGGCGCCATGACACGTGGCTTGCACGATGACATTGCGTCCAAAACCCAGGTGGTCGCGCAAGGCAAAGAGTTGTGCTTTGGATGCATCGCAGGGCGTGTACTTGCGCTCGGGCGCATAAGGGAATTGATCTCCGGGCCCAAAGACGTGGCAGTGGGCATCCACGCTGCCCGCAGGCAACTGAAAACGTGGGCGACTGGGTGCGTTGTACCAATCCAACCAGCCGGGGGTTTTGTCAAAGCTCATGGTCGTTTGTCCTGGCAATGTGTCAATCGGGTTTGATTTGTGCTTCTCGCACCAAAGGAAATGGCGAGCCTGCGCCTGCGACGCTTGAAATCAATCATCGGCTTCAATCGATGTAACGCAGACCCAACTGGGCCAGCGGCTCGCGCATCTTGTACATGTCCAGCCCCAAAACGCCCGATGCCAGCTTGGCGCGCTTGTCCCCCTCGTTGGCCTCTCGTGCCTGCGCGGCCTGCAAGGTTTTGTCGGCCAGGGTTCGGGGCACGCAGACCACACCGTCGTCATCGGCCACGATGACATCGCCGGGCATGACCGAAACGCCAGCCACCACCACAGGGATGTTCACCGAACCCAAGGTCGCCTTGACCGTGCCCTTGCTGCTGATGGCCTTGCTCCATACCGGGAAAGGCATCTCTGTCAGCACGCGCACATCGCGCACACCGCCATCAATGATCAGACCTGCGGCGCCACGCGCCTTGAACGAGGTCGCCAGCAAATCACCGAAATACCCGTCGGTGCAATCGGCCGTGACGGCCGCCACCACCACGTCACCGGGTTGGATCTGCTCGGCCACCACATGCAACATCCAGTTGTCTCCCGGATGCAGCAACACCGTCACAGCTGGCCCGGCGATCTGCACGCCGCTGAAAATCGGCCGCAGATAGGGTTTCATCAATCCCACCCTTCCCATTGCCTCGTGGATCGTGGCAGAGCCCATGGCGGCCATGGCCTGGGCCGTGGCCAGCGGCGTGCGTTGGATGTTGCGATAAACCACACCGAGTTCGTACATGACAATCCCTTTCAGCAGAAATTGGGGTCTGACCCCAATTGTTGTGACCCCAATTGTTGTGACCCCAATTGTTTTGTTAGAGGCCGCGCGCTTTCAATTGGATATCCAGACGCGAGAAGACGCGACGGGCGTTGCCTTCAAAGACCTGATAGCGCTGAGCGTCGCTCAGGTTGGGCGTGGCCTGCACATAGCGCTTGGTATCGTCGAAATAATGCCCGGTTTCCGGGTCGATGCCTCGCACAGCACCGATCATCTCGGAAGCGAACAAGATGTTTTCGACCGGAATCACCTTGGTCAGCAAGTCGATGCCGGGCTGGTGGTACACGCAGGTGTCGAAGAATATATTCTTCAGCAAATGCTCTTGAAGCAGCGGCTTTTTCATTTCCTGGGCCAAGCCACGGAAACGGCCCCAGTGGTAAGGCACCGCGCCACCGCCATGTGGTATGAGGAACTTCAGAGTGGGGAAGTCCTTGAACAAATCGCCCTGGATGCACTGCATGAACGCGGTGGTGTCGGCGTTGAGATAGTGCGCACCCGTCGTGTGGAAACAACTGTTGCAACTGGTCGAAACGTGGATCATGGCCGGTATGTCGTACTCGACCATCTTTTCGTAAATAGGGTACCAATGCCGATCGGTCAAAGGCGGGCTGGTCCAGTGCCCGCCCGATGGGTCGGGGTTGAGGTTGATGCCGACAAAGCCGTATTCCCTGACACATTTCTCCAACTCGGCGATGCAGGTTTTGGGATCGGCGCCGGGCGACTGCGGCAGCATGGCCGCGCCAATGAAGTGAACGGGAAAGAGCGTTGAGACGCGATGGCACAACTCGTTGCAAATGGCGGCCCAGGTGGCAGACACCTGAAAATCGCCAATATGGTGCGCCATGAAGGAAGCGCGTGGACTGAAGATGGTGATGTCGCTGCCGCGCTCTTTCATCTTGGCCAATTGGTTGAGCTCAATCGATTCACGCAACTCGTCATCGCTGATCTTCAGGTCGGCGACTATGGGTTGTTGCCCAGCGCCACTGAAGGCGGCAATCTGCTGGTTGCGCCAGTTCTCCAACGCCTTGGGGGCGGTGGTGTAGTGGCCGTGAACGTCGATGATCAGGGGTTGGGTGGTGCTCATGACAATGCGGACATGCCGTGTTGAAGTTTGAAGGGAAGCGCCGCGATCGAGGTCAGGAAAGCGACGAAGGATTCGACTTGGGCGCGTCGGGCCGGATCTTGGGCCAGGGCCCGGGGCACGCCGCAAGAGAAAATGGTGGTATAGCCCACCGGGTCGGGCAATGGACCCAGCACATGAACGCCATCGATGCCGATCATCTCGCTGCGTTGCTGAAAGCCAAGGGCCACCTTGCCTTGGGCAATGTATTGCGCCACGGGAGTGCCGGGCGGCGGCACCACCCGGCGCTGGGCCAGCAATTCACCCATGCCCCAGCCCTGGATCAGCTTTTCGACATAGGCGCCCGAGGGGCCGGTGGAAATGCCCAAGGTCGGCGCGTCGGACACCGCCTGACGCAATTGAGCCTCGGTCGCAATGGGCGGCGCGGCGACTGCCAAGGGCACGGCAACCACCACGGTCGAGAGCACCCAGTCCAAACGGGTGCCGGCCAACACATGGCCTTGTTCAATCAAGTTGTCGATGGCGTCACTGGCCAAGAGCACCAGGTCAAACGCCTCGCCGGCCGCGACACGGCGGGCGGCATCGACGCCACCGACCGATTCGATGTGCCAAGCCGGCCCACCCTGGCGGGCATAGTGCGCCGACAGAGCGGCCAGCAGCTGTCGCGTGGCCATGGAAGAGATGCCACACAAAGGAGGCGGATTGGGGTTCATGACTTCATTTTAGAAAGGCTGTTGCCTGACAACAGAGCGGCCGGGAACTATCAGATATTCAATAAGAGTATATCGATTCAATTGATATAAAATTTTTGCAAATACTGGAGTCCCCATGGACCTCAAACAGCTAGAGTCATTCGTCCGCGTGGCCGAGTTGGGCAGTTTCACCCGGGCAGCGATCGCCCTGGGGGTGCAACAACCCCTGCTCAGTCGGCATGTGAGGCAACTCGAAGTCGAGTTGCGGCAAAACCTGCTCGACCGCAATGGCCGGGGAGTCACCTTGACCGAAGCCGGACGGGTGTTGTTGGAGCACGCCAGGGGCATCTTGCACCAGGTTGAGGTGGCACGAGAAGACCTGGGTGCGGTGCGCGGCGCCTTGGGCGGTCGGGTGTCGATTGGCTTGCCCCCCAGTCTGTCTCGATTGATCACCGTGCCCTTGTGTCAAGCCTTCAAGCAAAAATTGCCCGGCGCGCAACTGACGCTGACCGAGGGGTTTTCGCTGCAAATGTACGAGGCCCTGCGGTCGGGCCGCCTGGACATGGCGGTGCTCTACAACCCCACCATTTCACCTGAACTGGAAACCAGTTCGCTGCACGAAGAATCGCTGATGCTGATCGGCAGTCCGGCGGCCATGCGCCAGCACGCCCTGAAGGCCAAAACCGAATTGACCTTGCAGCAGGTCTCCGCCCTGCCCCTGATTCTGCCCAGCCAACCCAATGCTTTTCGTTTGCTGATTGAGAGTGAAATGCTCAATGCCCAATTGCGCCCAAGGGTGGTGCTGGAAGTCGATGGATTGAACGCGATTTTGGAATTGGTTCGAGAGGGTTTGGGGTTTGCCGTGCTCCCGCCCTATACCTTATCCAGCCATGTCCCCAGCAACGATTTCAGCCTCCACCGCATCACACGTCCCAAATTGATGAGCCAACTCAGGTTGGTGTGGTCGGCGCGACGCCAACTCACACCCACGCACCAAGCGGCCATTGCCATCACGCAAGAGCGGGTGTCCGATGCCCTGCGGGGCTTTATCCAGGAGATGAAGGGCTGGTGACGGGCTGGGGCAGTAGCCAACGCGCCAGCAGGGAGCAAACTCCCCACATCACGGCGGCCGAAACCAGGACATCGGCCAAAAAATGTCCGCCTTGCAAGATGCGGCCCAGCCCCACCAGACCGCCGCTGAGCAAACCCACACCCAGCCACAGCCGCCGTTGACGGCGCCGCACCCAAGCCATGGCCAAGGGGTAAAAGCCCAGGGCCGCGTGGCCGCTGGACATCGAGCAATTGCGTTGGCATTGATCGCTGACTGCCAAAGGCGGGCTATAGGTCGCTTGGCCGCCAAACTCGGTCACCTGAACCGGACGCGCCCGACCCCAGTGGTTTTTCAAGACTTCGTTGACCATCAGACCTGGCCCCAGCAAAAGCGCCAACACCAAAAACACGCAAGCGCGGCGCTGACGTGCCCAAAAGGGATGGAAAATGCCAGCCAGCAGGCCCAAGATCAATGCGGCCAGAATGGGCCACTGCAAACGCGCAAAGGCCCAATACAGGGCCTGTACCCAAGGCAGGTCTTTGTAGACAAAGCCGAATTCGGGCTGGTAAAACAAGGCGCTGAAGGCCAGATCGAGTTGCGGAAAGATGAGGAACACCGCCGCGCCGATCAGACACGCGCTGAAATAAAATGCCATGAGTCGATTTTGCCTCAGATCCCTCATTTCCTGCCCCTGCCCAACTTGCTGCGAGCTTTTTTGTCCAAACGCCCCCTGCTGATTTCCGTCGCGCTGACCCTGGCCTTTCTGGGCTGGTTGGCGCATGTGGGTTTGTTGAGCCAATGGCAACAACAACTCGGTCGGGTCACACCCACCTGGTGGGCCGTCATGGCCGCGGGCATGTTGCTCAGTTATGGCTTGCGCGCCTGGCGCATCCGGCGCGAGTTCGCCGATGTGACGGGCATGCGATGGCCCCTGGCGCTGCGCATCGTGCTGGCTCACACCGCCATGGTCAATGTCCTGCCCATGCGCTCGGGCGAATTGGGCTTTCCATGGCTGATGAGGCGTGCCTTGAACGTGCCTTGGCTGGATGCCTCGGCCTCGCTGTTTTGGTTGCGATTGCAAGATGCCATGGTGTTGGCTCAATTGGCCATCTGGCTCTGGCCCGGATGGGCCTGGAACTGGCGGCTGGCCTTCAGCCTGATGTTGCTGGCGTCGGCCTGGTGGGGCATGCGCCGGGTCCGCGCCCTGGGGCAAGGCACGATTCCCACTGTGGCCTCTGGACTGTGGACTCGCATCACCCACGCGCTGGCGCAGCGCGGACAGAACATGTTGCAAGGTTGGGCCATTTCGATCTCCAACTGGGTTTTGAAACTCAGCCTACAAGCCTGGTTGCTGGCGCAATTGCTGCAACAAGACTGGTCCATCGCTTGGGCCGGTGCCTTGGGGGCTGAACTGTCGGCCCTCTCGCCCATACAGGGCCTGGCCGGCTTGGGCAGTTTTGAAGCCGGCAGCGCCGCTGCCCTGCGCTGGCATGGCGTGGCCTGGGCCGACGGACTGCAAGCCGCACTCACCCTGCACCTGGTGATGCTGGCCTGTTCGGTCACTTTTGGCCTGCTGGCCTGGTGGCTGCCAAGCCCTCTGGTGACAAGGCACAATCAAGTCTGAAAAAGATCTGTTGATGAACGACGTGTCCCCCATGCCCGCCCTGCCCCCGCACCATCTGTCCATCGTGGTTCCCATGTACCAGGAAGAAGACAGCGTGAGGCCTTTTGTGGCCCGGGTCACTGAATGCCTGGAACACTACCCCCACCCCTGGGAGCTCTTGCTGGTCAATGACGGCAGCCGCGACGGCACCCGCCAGGCGATTGAGCGCGCCCGCAGCGAGCACGGCGGACACATCCGTCTGATCGAACTCACGCGCAACTACAAACAAACTGCCGCCATGCAAGCCGGCATTGACCAGGCGCGTGGCGACGTCATCGTGACTTTGGACGGAGACCTGCAAAACGACCCCATCGACATACCGCGCATGGTGTCTCGCTTGCTCAACGAAGATCTGGATTTGGTCGCCGGTTGGCGTCGCAACCGACAAGATGCGCTGGTCATGCGCAAGCTGCCTTCGCGCATGGCCAACGCCCTGATCGCTCGCATGTCCGGCTTGGACATCAAAGACAACGGCTGCAGCCTCAAGGTGTTTCGGGCCTCTATCCTGCGTCGCATTCGACTGTACGGCGAAATGCACCGTTTCATCCCGGCCTGGCTGTCCACGGTCACATCTCCGGCCAGGATTGCCCAGGAACCGGTCAGCCACCACGCGCGCCAGTTTGGCGAGTCGAAGTACGGCATCAGCCGTACCTTCCGGGTGATTCTCGATCTGTTCTTTGTCTATTTCTTCATGCGCTATCGGGCCCGACCAGGTCACTTTTTTGGCGGCTTGGGCTTGTGGTTGTTGGGCATTGCAGGCGCCATCTTGGCCTACCTGCTGGGCCTGAAACTGTTGGGCGAGAGCATCGGCACGCGCCCCTTGCTGCTGGTGGGCTTTTTCTTCCTGATTGCCGGCGTGCAGTCGCTCATGGCGGGCATCCTGGCCGAAGTCTTGGTGCGGGTTCTGTTCGAATCAGGGACGTCGCGCTCGTACCAAATCAATGAGCATCAAAGCAGCCTGGGTGACCTGCCATGGCACCAACCCAAAACCTGAAGCCACTTGCGTGTTTGCTGCTGGCGCTGGGCCTGTTGGCCACATGGCGCTGGTGGGTTGCGTCCGACTTGCCGCTGTCGGTCGACGAAGCCTACTACTTCGCCTGGTCGCGCACGCCCGACTGGGGGTACTGGACCAAACCGCCACTGATCGCCTGGGCCATAGGCGCGGCCGATGCATTGTGCGGCCCCGCCACCGCTTGCGTGCGATCGGTGGGGGTATTGGCTTTTAGCGCGACTTCGCTGTTGATTTACGCTTTGGCCCGACAAATGGCCTTGGGCAACGGCTATGCGCTGGCCGCATCACTGGCCTTTGCCACCTTACCCTTGGCCACCTTCTACGGGCTGGCCGCCAGCACCGACTCACTCTTGTTGCTGTGCTGGGTCATGGCCATGACCAGCTTGTGGGCGGCCTTGCATGATCGGGCCTGGGGCTGGGTGGGGCTGGGTCTGTCGGCCGGTCTGGGACTGTTGGCGAAGTACTCGATGGCGGTACTCGGCCCCAGCGTCGCACTGGCTCTGCTGCACCCGCAGTGGCGTCACCACTGGAAACACCCCGGCCCATATGTGGCCGCAGCAGTGGCCCTGATCGTATTCGCACCCAATTTGTGGTGGAACTTCAACAACGGGATGCCCACACTGCAACACACCGCAGACATCTCGCGCGGGGCATCGTATGCCTTGAACATTGAGCGCATGATGGGTTTTTGGGCCGAGCAATGGGTGGTCGGGAACGTGGTGCTGGTCAGCGTCTACGCCTACTGGTTGTTGCGTGGCTCGGGCCGCACCGAACCCAAGGGCTGGTTCTGGATGTCGCTCTCGCTGCCCATGCTGACCGTCATTTCAGCCCAAGCCATGCTTTCGCGCGCCCATGCCAATTGGGCAGCACCAGCACATGCTGCGATGGTCATGGCCGCGATCCACCTGCTGTGGCAACACCGCCGCCACACGGGGCTGAAGGTGGCCATCGCTTTGAACCTGTTGTTTGCCGTGTTGCTCTACCATGGCCAAACCCTGGTGCGCGAGCCTCTGGGTTTGGCGGCCGGTTGGCGCACCGATCCCTATTGGGCTCTGCGCAACTGGCCCGGTGTGCACCAGCAAGCGCGCGAACTGCTGCAAGCTCGCCTGCCCGCGAACCAGTGGCGGGTGGCCGCAGATGACCGCGCCGTGCTGGCCCAGTTGCAATGGGGGCTGAATCTGCCTGCCGGTGCAGCCCTGGGCTGGAAAAAATCCGGTCAGGCCATGAATCACTTTGATCAGCGTTTTCCCTTGACCCCCGAGAGCCCGGCTATCTTGTTGCTCACACGCAGCAGCGATGCCGAAGTGATGCAACAATTCCCTCAAGCGCAACGTGCGGGCACTTTGCGCTCTGCCGTGGTGGAAAGCGAAGCCATCGTGCTCAACACCTGGTGGCTGAACCTGCCCTGACCCCTTGCGCCGTTTGAGGCGCTTGCGCCTGACACACAGAACGGAGACACGCATGAATACCGCTTACATCGTCGCTGCACGCCGCACTGCGGGGGGGCGTCGCAACGGAAAGCTCTCGGGCTGGCATCCGGCCGACCTGGCCGCCGTCACTCTGAAAGCCGTGATGCACGACAGTGGCATCGACCCGACCGCCATCGAGGATGTCATCATGGGTTGCGTCAGCCAAGGCGGCGAGCAGTCCTTCAACATCGCTCGCAATGCGGTCTTGGCTGCCGGTCTGCCCGAGTCAGTCCCTGCGACATCGGTCGACCGGCAATGCGGTTCATCTCAACAGGCGCTGCATTTCGCCGCGCAGGCTGTGATGTCAGGCACCATGGACTGTGTGGTGGCCGCTGGTGTTGAAAGCATGACGCGCGTGCCCATGTTCAGCACCGGTGAACTGTATCGCCAAGCCGGCATGGGCGAGTACACCAGCCCGAACATGAAGGCCCGATACCCCGGCGTGCGCTTCAGCCAATTCACCGGGGCTGAGATGCTGGCGCGCAAGTACCAATTCAGCAAAGAACAACTCGACGCCTACGCCTTGCTCAGCCACCACCGCGCCTTGCGGTCCACACAGGCGGGTCACTTCCAACCTGAAATCGTGCCTTTGGCCGTGCACCGCCAGGGCCAACATGCCGAAGCCGAGTTGCACACCCATGACGAAGGCATCCGCGCCGATGCCACGCTGGAATCGATTGCAGGCGTCAAACTGCTGCAAGAGGGGGGCGTGATCACTGCCGCCAATGCCAGCCAGATTTGCGATGGCTCGGCCGCTCTGATGGTCGCCAGCGAAGCGGCCATCAAAACCCATGGCTTGAAACCACTGGCACGCATCGTCCACCTGTCGGTGCTGGGGCACGATCCAATGATCATGCTCGAAGCCCCGATCCCGGCCACCGAGCGGGCTTTGAAGAAAGCCGGGTTGAGCATTCAAGACATCGACCTCTATGAAGTCAACGAAGCCTTCGCCCCTGTCCCCCTGGCCTGGCTGCAAGTGTTGGACGCCGACCCTGATCGGCTCAATGTTCACGGTGGCGCCATCGCATTGGGTCACCCGCTGGGCGCATCAGGCGCCAAACTCATGACCACCCTGGTACATGCCCTACAGCAGCGCGGCGCCCGCTACGGCCTGCAAACCATGTGCGAAGGCGGCGGCATGGCCAACGTCACCGTGATCGAGCGGCTTTAAAAGGAGCACACCCATGGCGGTGACTTTCAATCGCAGTTGGATGGACCAAGACCTGTCGACCTTCCGAGACACGGTGGTGCGATTTTTACAAGACGAAGTCGTGCCCGATGACGAAGCGGCCCGGCAACGCGGCCATGTGGGGCATGAGATCTGGCGTCGTGCCGGGGAATTGGGCCTGTTGTGCGTAGACATCCCTTCCGAGTACGGCGGCGCCGGCGGCGACTTCCGTCACGAGGCCATCATCCACGAAGAAATGGCTCGCCTGGGACTGTCGGGCATGAGCATCGGCGTGCACTCGATCGTTGCACATTACTTGCTCAATCATGGCACCGAGAAGCAAAAGCAAACCTGGCTGCCGCGCCTGACACGCGGCGAGCGGGTGGGCGCCATCGCCATGACCGAGCCTGGCACCGGCTCGGACCTGCAAGCCATTCGCACCCGAGCTCAGCCCACTCAAAACGGCTTCACCCTCAATGGCTCAAAGACCTTCATCTCGAATGGCTTTCTTGCCGGACTGTTGCTGGTGGTCTGTCGCACCGATGAGCAAGCTGGCGCCAAAGGCATGTCGATCCTGCTGCTCGATACACACGACAGCCCCGGATTTAGGGTCGGACGGGTACTCGACAAAATCGGACTGAAAGCCCAAGACACATCAGAATTGTTTTTTGACGATGTCAGATTACCCGCCGATGCGGTATTGGGCGGACACACGGGACACGGCTTTTACCAGCTCATGAGCGACCTGCCCTACGAGCGACTGATCATTGGTGTGGGGGCACAAGCGGCCATGGAAGGAGCCTATCACATCACGCTGGAATACACCCGGCAACGCCAAGCTTTCGGACAAACCATTGCCCAGTTCCAGAACACCCGCTTCAAATTGGCCGAGATTGCCACCACATTGCAGGTGGGGCGTGCTTTCATGGACCGCTGCGTCCATGACCTCTTGGCCGGCCAGCTTGACACCGCCACCGCCTCAATGGCCAAGTTGTGGGCCACCGAGCAGCAAGGCAAGGTCATCGACGAGTGTTTGCAGTTGTTTGGCGGCTATGGCTACATGAGTGAATACCTGATCGCACGCATGTACACCGATGCGCGCATTCAGCGCATCTACGGCGGCACCAACGAAATCATGAAGGAAGTGATCGCGCGTGCGCTTTGAGCACCGAAGGGATTTAACCCAGATCAAACTCAAGGACTCGACGCATCCAATCGTCTTGGCTGATGCCGGCCCATTGGGCGCACAGGACATGATCTCCGGCCGCCTCGGTCAACAAGGCCTGGAAACATTGCCGCTCTATTGAACGCGAAGTCCGTTGCAACACCTGCGCAAGCGATGTGCGCCGCACCCATGTCGCCCAATCGGTATCTGGCGGGGGTTGCCCGCCATTCCAGAGCGGTTTTTGAGCTTCGGATCGAATGGCCAGCAAGGTCTGTTCTATTTCTTGATGGGCTTGAATGAACTGAAGTTGGGTCGCCTGGTTCGGTCTCAGATCGCGACAGACCATCAGTTTCAGGCCTTGAGCATGCTCAGACAAGCCCATGCAAACCGCCAAAATGGGAAGCTGATTCCCTTCATGACCCAGCAAATTGACGTGCCGCCAAACCGTAGGCGATGTGCTTGGCGCCAATTCCTGTTCCAGAATGGAAGCCAGTTTGAACCGGGTGTCCGAACTCAACACCGACTCGATGGTTCGCCCCCGCCAGTAGCGCAAATCGCTCTCCTCATAATCGGCCGAATGCCACAGATCCAGGATCTGGCCATCGACGTCGATCAACATCGATAGATCGTGGATTTTCTCCAGCCAACGCTTGACCCATTCAGGGGGCAAGTGGTCCAAGGGATCAACCGCTAAGATCTGTGCTTCTGTCATCAACCAATCCGAGTTCAATGGTGTGAAGGGGGCGGAACCTGACAACGCAAAAAATCAAATGCGCTGTCGATGCTGACCTCAATAGGGTCAACACCAAGCCCATCATAATGAATATTTAGGTATTCAAAAAGACCCCGTCCGATGCACCGGGTGAGCAAGCCGTGTACATGCTCAAGCCCCCGAGCCACTCGCCATATCTCGAACCATGGTCTTGCCCAATTCCACGCCCCACTGGTCATAGGGGTTGATGCCCCACAAGGCAGCCTGGCAAAACACCTTGTGCTCATAGAGGGCGATCAATGTCCCCAGGCTCTGCGGCGAGAGCCGATCCATCCACACGATTGAGTTGGGGCTGTTGCCCACATAGGTGCGGTGTGGGCACAAGCGCCGCGCTTCTTCTTCGCTCATTCCTTCGGCTTGCAAAGCCACCAAGGTACGCTCCGCGTCCCGCCCCAAGGCCAAGGCCTGGGCTTGGGCCAGCAAGTTGCCAAGAACGACCTCTTGATGTGACTGGGCCAAGGGCAACGAACTGTCGGTTTGCAACACCCCAATGAAATCCACCGGCACGGTGTGCGTGCCCTGATGGAGCAACTGGAAGTAAGCATGCTGGCCGTCGCTACCCAGGCCACCCCAGACTACCGGGGCGGTAGACACCGCCACAGGGCTGCCATCGATGTGGGTGCGCTTGCCGTTGGATTCCATCTCAAGCTGTTGGATGAACGCAGGAAACAGGGACAGGCCATAAGCATAAGGCGCCAAGTTCAAGGTATGGGCTTGCAGAAAATGTTGATTCCACGCACCCAACAAGGCCATCGTCAGAGGTAAATTATGTTGTGCATCAGCCGACAAAAAATGCTCATCCATGGCCCTCGCACCTTGTAAAAATGCTTTAAAGGCCGAAGATCCAATGGCCATGGCCAAGGGCAATCCAATGGCCGACCAGACCGAATACCGGCCACCGACCCAATCCCAAAATGAAAACGTCTGCTCAGGCATGAAGCCCTGTTGCCGCGCCAGATCTGTCTTGGCGGTCACGGCCACCCAATGGGGGGCCTGACGCTCAACCGGACAGCCTGCGTCTTGCAACCAGCGCCGTGCCGATGCCGCCAGGGTCAGTGTCTCTTGGGTGGTGAAGGTCTTGCTCTGGACGATAAAGCCAGTGCGTGCCGGCTGCAATCCAGCCAACACCGATTGCAGCGCCAACGGATCGGGGTTGGACACAAAGTGAACCCGCAAGGAACTGCTGGCAGCGCCGCCATCGCGAACAGCCAAGGCCTGACATGCCATGCGCGGCCCCAGGTCCGACCCACCGATCCCGATGTTCACGACATCGGTGATGATCTGACCATCGAGACCCCGCCAATGGCCATTGCGAGCGCGTTCGGCAAAGGATAAAAAGCGATCCAGCTCAAGCTCAACCAGCCCAGACACCTTGTCTCCCCAGGGTGGGTTCTTCACAAACGAACCACGCAAGGCGACATGCAAAGCAGCTCTGCCCTCGGTGACATTGACGAGTTCACCAGCGAATAAATCACGCGCACGGGTCATCACTTGCATTTGCTCGGCCCATTGGTGCAGGGCGTGTAAGACGGACTGATCGACGCGTTGGCGGCTGGCATCCAGTTGCAAGCCTGCAGCCTGCAAGTTCAGGGACTGGGTTCGCGCCGAGTCAGCCAACAAATGAGACAAAGACAAAGGGTGTTGGCTCGCCAAACGGCCAAGGGTCTGCCAAGCAGGGGTGAGTTCGGGGCGGGTGAAGGTCGTCATGGCGTGGTGATGGCCTTAAGGGTTAACCGATTGTGCAACGGCGCAAGCTTCGCAAGCCAGGCGTGTGATGGCGAGCCAGTCGGCAGCCTCCAATAGTGACAAGGGAGCGAGCCATGAGCCCCCTACCATGGCCACATTGGGTTGACTCAAAAACTCAGCCAGATTCGCGGCTGAAACCCCGCCAGTCGGACACAGCATGATATCGGCCAACGGCCCAGCCATGGCCTTGACCATCGACAGCCCCCCCGCCTGGGCAGCAGGGAACAGCTTGACGGTCCGGTAGCCCCAGTCGCGCGCCCGCATCGCCTCGGAAGGCGTCATGACGCCGGGCATGAAGGGCATGCCCTGATCTTGCGCCGCCTGATGCAACTCTGGCGTCAGTCCGGGAGAAAGGGCGAAAGTCGCTCCCGCCTCACGCACCTGGCGCATTTCAGTTGCCTGGGTCACCGTACCTGCGCCCACATGCATGGCGGGTACTTCACGCGCCACCGCTTCGATGCCGTGCAAACCTGCGGCATGACGCAAGGTAATTTCCATCACATCAATGCCACCCGCCAGCAAAGCGTGGGCCAACGGAACGGCCTGGTTGGGGTGGGTGATGACGATCACCGGAATCACCCGGGATTGAAAAGCCAAGCTGCTCGCAGCGCCTGATGGTTTATTCATGAATGGCGTTGAGGGTCTGGGCATTTGGATACCCCCTTAGGTTCCGAATACAGACCACACTCTAACCTGACTGGACTGTAATCTGCCACTGGGGTTTAGCCAGTGGACTACACTGCAATGCTACGACCTCGACTTTGACCCCTTACCCATGGCCCTCAAATCCACCATTTACAAAGCCAATCTCTCGGTGGCAGACATCGATCATGGTTACTATGCCGACCACGCCCTGACTCTGGCTCGACACCCCAACGAGACCGATGAGCGCATGATGGTGCGTATCCTGGCCTTGGCCCTCAATGCGCATGAATTGACCGACATCTGCCAGGGGGATGGCACCTTGGCCTTTGGCGCCGGTTTATCCGACCCCGATGACCCCGACCTGTCATTGAAAGACTTCACCGGGGCGATACGGCTTTGGGCCGAGGTGGGCCAACCGGAAGAAAAGCCCTTGCTCAAAGCCTGTCAAAAGGCCGACGTGGTGAGGCTTTATGCCTTTCACCATGCTGCCGAAGTGTGGTGGCGCACCATGCAGAGCAAGGTACAGCGACTGGACAAATTACAGATTTGGCGCGTGCCTTCAGAAAGCGCTCAAGCCATGTCTCGCATGGCCGAGCGCAGCATGCAACTACAGGCCACAGTGCAAGACGGCGCCGTCTCATTCTCGGGCGCCAAAGACGGACTCCACATCGAGCTGGAACGCTGGAAATAAAGCCCTTTGCAGAAATTGGAAATTGGGGTCATGAAATTGGGGTCTGACCCCAATTTCTACTTATTCGATGCGAGCCCCTGAGGACTTCACGATTTGGGCGGCATTATCCCAATCGGCACGCAAGATGCGTTGAAAATCATCTGAGCTGATCAGGCTGATTTACACACCCAGGCGGGCGAAGCGTTCGGCCACTGCCGGGTCGCCCAGGGCCTTGGCCACTGCCGCGTTGATCTTGTCGATCTCGACCTTGGGGGTGCCCGCCGGTGCCAACAGGCCAAACCATGAGTCAAAGCGATAGCCCGGAAAACCTGACTCGGCCACAGTGGGCAATTCCGGCATGAATTTCGAACGTTGTTGCCCGGTATAGGCCAACAGTTTGATGCGCGGGTCGTTGCGGAAACCAGCCAGACCGATGGTGGCCGAAGTCACCGCCTGGGTGCGTCCGGCCAGCACCTCATTGACTGCGTCACCGGTAGACTTCAGCGGAATGTGCTGCATCTGCAAGCCCGCCCGGGCTGCGAACGAGGCTGAACCCAGGTGGGTGGCACTGCCGTTGCCAGCCGATGAGTAGTTGTAGGCTCCTGGCTTGGCTTTGATGACTCGAACAAAATCCGCCAGGTTTTGCACGCCCAGGTTGGCAGGTGCAGCAATCACATATCCGGTGAACCCGACCAATGACACACCGACAAAGTCTTTCAAAGGGTCATAAGGCAATTTGGCGTACAAATGACCGGACAGATGGTGGCTGGCCGCAGCCACGAACAAGGTGTTGCCGTCCGGCGTGGACTTGGCCACCTGGGCGGTGCCGACGGTGCCACCGGCGCCGGGTTTGTTTTCAATGACCACATTGGCGCCCAGTGTCTGCCCCAATTCGGCACTGAAGGTACGGGTGATGGTATCTTGAACCGCGCCGGAACCGTAGGGCACCACCAGATGGATGGTGCGGGTCTGGGCCCAAGCCGCAGATGACAAAGACAGCGCCAAGGTGGTGCCAAGCGAGGTGTTGTGAATGATGCAGGGACCTGGCCCATGATCGGGCATGCGGTGATCTCCGTCCCCATTGCCGATGAAGGCATAGCAACCAGGCCTGACTCGCAGCATGTGGGCAAAGTCTTCGGCGGCAAAACGGGCTTCGGTGGCGTGGTTCACCACCGGCGGAGAGGCACGGCGGAACTCGATATCGGCCCGGCAACCATAAGACTCGGCTGTGTGCTGGGCCTGACGTCGCAAGGCAGCCTCCAGATCATCCAAGGCCCTGTCGCTGAAGGTCCGCAAAGTGCCTCCTACCCAAGCCAGATCAGGGATCACGTTCGGGGCGACCGAACCTTGTATTTGCGTCACGGCCAACAAAGCCCGCTCGCGAGAGTCGACCACTCGGGCCACCAGCGTTTACAATTGTTGCCCCAGGCTGATCACGGCAGCAATGGGGTCGATGCCGGTATGGGGCACCGAAGCGTGGGTTCCTTTGCCGTGGATGGTCACGCGCCTGGTGTTGCTGGAAGCCATGAAAGGCCCTGGATTGACGGCGAAACCCCCGGTGCGCCCAATCGGGTAGTTGTGCAAGGCAAACACAGCATCACAGGGGAAACGCTCGAAGAGTCCCTCTTGCGCCATTTTCAAGGAACCGCTTTGCCCATTTCTTCAGCCGGTTGAAAAATAAAATTCACCGTGCCGGAGAAATCGCGGTGTTGTGACAAGTGCCAAGCCGCTGCCAACAACATGGTGGTGTGACCGTCGTGGCCGCAGGCGTGCATGCGTCCATCGTGCAGAGACCGATGCGGGAAGTGATTTTCCCTCCTGCAAAGGCAAAGCGTCCATGTCGGCGCGCAATCCAATGCTGCGCGTACCTGGCTTGCGGCCTTTCAACACCCCCACCACGCCGGTGCCTGCGATGCCTGTGTGTACCTCCAGGCCCCACTCGCAGAGCAAGTTGGATACCAAAGCCGAAGTGCGGTGCTCCTCAAAGCCCAACTCGGGATGGGCATGAATATCACGCCGCAAAGCGACGAAACGATCGATGTTTTGGAATGCGTCAAGTATGGCCATAACGTGATTTTGGCATGACGTCATCAGCACCGAAAGAAATTGGGGTCAGACCCCAATTATTCTGACCCCAATTTTCTGACCCCAATTTCCTCACCCCAATTTCTCCAGTTTCTGAAAGGCCGATACGACCTCGGGAGGGGCTTGGACCAATTCGATCAGAACGCCCTCGCCGGCAATGGGGAATTCATCGTTGGCCTTGGGGTGCAAGAAGCAGATGTCAAACCCTGCAGCGCCACGGCGGATGCCGCCGGGTGCGAAACGAACGCCTTGGGACGTCAGCCATTCGACGGCAGCGGGCAGGTGATCGATCCACAAACCGATGTGGTTGAGCGGGGTGGCATGAACTGCCGGTTTTTTCTCAGGGTCGAGCGGCTGCATCAAATCCACTTCCACCTTGAAAGGACCACTTCCTATGGCACAGATGTCTTCATCCACGTTTTCCCGCTCGCTGCGAAAGGTGCCGGTGACTTCCAAGCCCAACATGTCCACCCACAGCTTTTGCAGGCGTAATTTATCGGGTCCGCCGATGGCGATTTGCTGGACACCCAGCACTTTGAATGGGCGATGGCTCATGTCTGTTTCCTTGCGAAATTGGGGTCTGACCCCAATTTATTCAAACTCCACGATGACCTGATCGACTGCCAGCGATTCACCTTTGCTGGCAACCACTTTCCTGACAACGGCATCTTGGGTGGCCAGCAACACGTTTTCCATCTTCATGGCTTCGATCACGGCCACGCGCTCGCCGGCCTGGACCCTCTGGCCGGGTTGCACGGCGACATCGACCAACAGACCAGGCATGGGCGATAGCACGAAGCGCGACAAATCGGGCGGGGCTTTGAACGGCATGAGGCGATGCAACTCGGCCATGCGAGGAGAGACCACCAGGGCATCCATGCGCTTGCCGTTGTGCTGCACTTGCAGAGCCAAGGAATTCTTGCCGGTGCCACGCTCGACCTGAGCCGTGAAAGGCTGGCCATTGACGGTGCCGATGATGGTGATGTCGTTCAATCGCGAGATGCTGTGGATGGCGTAGTTCTTGTCCTCGACGCGAATCACCGCCACGCCGTGCTGACCGGAAAAATCATCGACATGGACAGGCACATGGCGGTTCTCGCCTTTCTTGCCCCATTCGATCACGGTGTAGTCTTGGCCAACTTTGACATCGTAACCAGGCAATTGACCGCTCAGGCTGGCGGCCCGCTCACGCGATTTTCGGCGCACGAAAGCAGCCAGGGCAAACAGGAAGTTGGGGTCACTGTGCGGCACGTCTTCAGCGAAGAAGCCTTGTCCATAGTGCTCTGCGATGAACCCCGTGTTGAAATCTCCGCTGACGAATTCGGGATGCGCCAACAGGGCCGCTTGGAAGGGGATGTTCGAGCTGATGCCACGGATGACAAAGCCATTGAGGGCTTCGCGCATTTTGGCGATGGCTTCATTGCGATCGCGACCGTGCACGATGAGCTTGGCGATCATCGAGTCATAGAACATTGGAATCTCGCCACCTTCTTGCACACCGGTGTCGACCCGCACCCCCAAAAGCGAAGACGTATCCCCTTGTTTCATGGTGGTTGGTGGCGTTTGAAAGCGAACCAAACGTCCGGTGGAAGGCAAGAAATTGCGGAACGGATCTTCGGCGTTGATTCGGCATTCGATGGCCCAGCCATCGCGCTTGACATCGGCCTGGGTGAAAGAGAGTGTTTCACCGGCAGCGACGCGAATCATCTGCTCGACCAGATCCAGACCAGTGATGCATTCGGTGACCGGGTGCTCGACCTGCAAACGGGTGTTCATTTCCAGAAAATAAAAGTCCTGGTTCTTGCCCACGACGAATTCAACAGTACCCGCGCTTTGATACTGAACCGCCTTGGCCAATGCCACGGCCTGCTCACCCATGGCCTTGCGAGTCTCTTCTGAGATGAAAGGCGAAGGGGCCTCTTCGATCACTTTCTGGTGACGTCGCTGAATCGAGCACTCGCGCTCGTTGAGGTAGACCACGTTGCCGTGGCTGTCGCCCAGCACTTGGATTTCGATGTGGCGCGGCTCGACGACGAATTTTTCGATGAACACGCGGTCATCGCCAAAACTATTTCGAGCCTCATTGCGACAGGAACTGAAGCCCTCGAAAGCCTCTTTGTCGTTGTAGGCCACGCGCAAGCCCTTGCCGCCACCTCCGGCAGAGGCCTTGATCATCACCGGGTAGCCGATGCCTTTGGCAATCTCGACCGCCTGCTCAGGGGTGTCGATGGCGTCGTTGTATCCCGGAATGGTGCTGACCTTGGCCTCGTTGGCCAGTTTCTTGGACGCGATTTTGTCGCCCATGGCAGCAATCGAGTGGGCCTTGGGACCGATGAATACAATCCCCTCTTTCTCGCAACGGGCGGCGAACTCCTCGTTCTCAGACAGAAACCCATAGCCGGGGTGGATGGCTTGGGCACCGGTTTGTTTGGCGGCAGCGATGATCTTGTCGGCCACCAGATACGACTCGCGACTCGCAGCGGGCCCCAGCAGCACAGCCTCGTCGGCCATTTGCACATGGCGGGCTTCCTTGTCGGCCTCGGAATAGACGGCGACAGTGGCGATGCCCATCTTGCGGGCGGTGGCGATGACTCGGCAAGCGATCTCACCTCGATTTGCGATCAGAATTTTCTTGAACATGGTCATTTTTCTCCTGGCACCGATCAGAGGGGAATGTTGCCGTGCTTGCGCCACGGGTTGTCGATGTTTTTCTCTTTCAGCATGACCAGAGAGCGGCAAATTCGTTTGCGGGTCTCGTGGGGTTGAATGACGTCGTCGATGAAGCCTCGTGCGCCGGCGACGAAGGGGTTGGCGAAACGCGCCTTGTATTCAGCCTCACGGGCCGCCAGCTTCTCAGGATCGTTCTTGTCTTCGCGGAAGATGATCTCGACCGCACCTTTGGCACCCATGACGGCGATTTCGGCGTTGGGCCAAGCGAAGTTGACGTCGCCGCGCAAGTGTTTCGAGGCCATCACGTCGTAGGCGCCACCATATGCCTTGCGGGTGATGACGGTGATCTTGGGCACAGTGCACTCGGCATAGGCGTACAACAGCTTGGCACCATGCTTGATGATGCCGCCGTATTCTTGGCTGGTGCCGGGCATGAATCCGGGCACGTCCACAAAGGTGATGACGGGGATATTGAAGGCATCGCAAAAGCGCACGAAACGTGCTGCCTTGATCGAACTCTTGATGTCCAGACAACCGGCCAACACCAAGGGCTGATTGGCAACAATGCCCACAGTCAGTCCGTCCATTCGGGCGAAACCAATGATGATGTTTTTCGCGTAATCCGGCTGCAACTCGAAGAAGTCACCATCGTCGACAGTCTTCAAAATCAGCTCTTTGATGTCGTAGGGTTTGTTGGGGTTTTCTGGCGCCAATGTATCGAGCGACATATCCATTCGATCGATCGGATCGCCGCTGCGACGCACCGGCGCTTTCTCTTTGTTGTTGAGCGGGATGTAATTGAACAGACGGCGCAACATCAACAGGGCTTCGACATCATTTTCAAAAGCCATGTCGGCCACGCCGCTCTTGGTGGTGTGGGTCAGTGCCCCGCCCAACTCTTCAGCGGTCACCTCCTCGTGCGTCACGGTCTTGACCACCTCGGGCCCGGTGACAAACATGTAAGAGGTGTCCTTGACCATGAAAATGAAGTCCGTCAGTGCTGGCGAATACACCGCACCGCCAGCCGATGGCCCCATGATCAGGCTGATTTGCGGGATCACACCCGAAGCCATGACGTTGCGCTGAAACACATCGGCATAGCCGCCCAGCGAGGCCACTCCCTCCTGAATGCGAGCGCCGCCCGAATCGTTCAGACCGATGACAGGTGCCCCCACTTTCATGGCTTGGTCCATGATCTTGCAAATCTTCTCGGCATGGGTCTCGGACAGGGCGCCACCATAGACGGTGAAGTCTTGGCTGTACACAAAAACCAAACGGCCATTGATCATGCCGTAGCCGGTGACCACGCCATCGCCAGGAATTTTGTTGTCCTGCATGCCAAAGTCAGTACATCGGTGTTCGACAAACATGTCCCACTCTTCAAAGGTTCCTTCGTCGAGCAAAACTTCAATCCGTTCGCGCGCAGTCAGCTTGCCTTTGGCGTGCTGTGCGTCGATGCGCTTTTGACCTCCACCCATGCGGGCGGCGGCGCGCTTATTCTCCAGTTGTTGAATGATGCCTTGCATGGTTTTCTCCGGTATTTATTTCGCCTGGGCCAAGGCCAGCAATTGGCGGGCGGCGGTGGATGCGGGCAATTGGCCCGAAGCGACTTGCGCGGTGATCTCGGGCAACAGATCGCGCACTTGGGGAACGGCTCGAAACTGCTGTCGCAAGCCCGATTCGATGCGTTCCCACATCCAGGCCAGCGATTGTTGTTGACGCCGCTGGGCCAGACGGCCATTGGCGGTTTGGGTGTCTTTGAATTGCTGCACCTGACGCCAGAATTCTTCGATGCCCTGCCCTTGCAGTGCGCTCATTTGAATGGCCGTGGGGTGCCACAGCGTGGTGTCGTGGTGGGCATGGTCGGGGTGACCGTGCATGCCAAACAGGCGCAGGGCCGAGGTGATTTGGGCCTGGGCCCGGGTGGCAGCGGCGGCATCGATATCGGCCTTGTTGATGACCACCAGGTCGGCGAGTTCCATCACGCCTTTTTTGATGGCCTGTAAATCGTCGCCCGCATTGGGCAACTGCAACAGGCAGAACATGTCGGTCATATTGGCCACAGCGGTTTCGCTCTGGCCAACGCCCACCGTCTCGACCAGCACCACGTCGTAACCGGCGGCCTCGCAGACCAGCATGGCCTCGCGGGTTTTTTCGGCGACGCCGCCCAGCGTCCCGCTGGATGGGCTGGGTCGAATGTAGGCCTTGGGGTGGACCGAGAGATGTTCCATGCGGGTCTTGTCGCCCAAAATCGATCCGCCCGAAATGCTGGAGGACGGGTCGATGGCCAGGACGGCGACCCGATGGCCCTGTGCGATCAGGTACAGGCCCAGGGCTTCGATGAAAGTGCTTTTGCCCACACCCGGCACACCGCTGATGCCCACCCGCAAAGAGCGCCCTGTGTGCGGCAACAAGGCGGTCAGCAACTGGTCGCCCTGCTGACGGTGATCGCTGCGGGTGGATTCAAGCAGCGTGATGGCCTTGGCCATGGCGCGGCGTTGCGCCATGGACTCGCCCCCAAGCACATCGTGCTGCAAAGTGGCGATGGTGGTCAGGGCCATATGGGGGGGCTTGATGCAAGGTGTCGATGGACAGGTCAGGCCAAAGACTTGCGGATTTGTTCCAGCACGTCTTTGGCGCTGGCCGGGATCGGGGTGCCAGGGCCGTAGATGCCTTTCACCCCGGCCTCGTACAAGAATTCGTAGTCCTGGCGCGGAATCACACCGCCCACAAAAACGATGATGTCATCAGCACCTTGTTTTTTCAGCTCGGCAATGATGGCCGGCACCAAGGTCTTGTGTCCGGCCGCCAGTGTCGAGACGCCCACGGCATGGACATCGTTTTCAATCGCCTGGCGGGCACATTCTTCAGGGGTTTGAAACAGCGGTCCCATGTCGACGTCAAAGCCCAAATCGGCATAGGCCGTAGCCACCACCTTGGCACCCCGGTCGTGTCCGTCTTGACCCAGTTTGGCGATCATCACACGCGGGCGGCGCCCCTGCTCCTGGGCGAACTGAGCAATTTCGCCTTGGAGCTTTTCCCAACCCTCGGCACTGTCGTAAGCGGCTGCATACACTCCGGTCACCTTTTGCGTATCAGCGCGATGGCGCCCAAATACTTTTTCCAATGCGTCGCTGACCTCGCCCACTGTGGCGCGCAAACGAATGGCTTGGATCGAGAGATCGAGCAAATTGCCCTGCCCGCTCTCGGCCGCTCGGGTCAGCGCATCGAGCGCCTGACGCACCGCGACATTGTCGCGCTTGGCCTTGATCTGCTGCAAACGCGCGATTTGCGAATCGCGCACCTTGACGTTGTCGACCTCCAGCGTTTCCACCAGGTCTTCCTGCGCCAACTTGTATTTGTTGACACCGACGATGACGTCTTTACCCGAATCGATCCGGGCCTGCTTCTCAGCGGCGGCCGCCTCGATTTTCAGTTTGGCCCAACCGCTGTCCACCGCCTTGGTCATGCCACCCATGGCGTCGACTTCTTCGATGATCTGCCAAGCGGCGTCGGCCATGTCCTGAGTCAACTTTTCCATCATGTACGAACCGGCCCAGGGGTCGATCACGTTGGTGATGTGGGTTTCCTCCTGAATGATCAACTGGGTGTTGCGAGCGATGCGGGCGCTGAACTCGGTGGGCAACGCGATGGCCTCGTCGAGCGAATTGGTGTGCAGCGATTGGGTGCCGCCAAACACCGCCGCCATGGCCTCGATGGTGGTGCGCACGACATTGTTGTAGGGGTCTTGCTCGGTCAGCGACCAGCCTGAGGTCTGGCTGTGGGTGCGCAGCATCAGACTCTTGGGATTCTTCGCATTGAATCCCTTCATGATGCGACACCACAGCATGCGGGCCGCACGCATCTTGGCAATTTCCAGATAGAAATTCATGCCCACCGCCCAGAAAAAAGACAGTCGCCCCGCGAAATCGTCCACATCCATGCCTTTGGCGATGGCTGTTTTCACGTACTCCTTGCCGTCGGCCAAAGTGAACGCCATCTCCAGCGCCTGGTTTGCGCCGGCCTCTTGCATGTGATAGCCCGAGATCGAGATCGAGTTGAACTTGGGCATGTGCTTGGCGGTGTACTCGATGATGTCGCCAATGATCCGCATGCTGGGCTCGGGTGGATAAATGTAGGTGTTGCGCACCATGAACTCTTTGAGGATGTCGTTCTGGATGGTGCCCGACAATTTCTCTTGGCTGACGCCCTGCTCTTCGGCGGCCACCACATAACCCGCGAGCACTGGCAACACCGCACCGTTCATGGTCATCGAGACCGATACTTTGTCCAACGGAATGCTGTCAAACAGGATCTTCATGTCCTCGACCGAGTCGATGGCCACACCCGCCTTGCCCACATCACCAGTCACACGCGGATGATCCGAGTCGTAACCCCGGTGGGTGGCCAAATCAAAGGCCACGGACACCCCTTGACCGCCCGCAGCCAACGCCTTGCGGTAAAAAGCATTCGACTCTTCGGCCGTGGAAAAACCGGCGTATTGGCGAATGGTCCAGGGCCGCACCGCATACATGGTGGCCTGCGGCCCACGCAAAAAGGGCTCGAAACCGGGCAAGGTGTCGGTGTACGCAAGTCCTTGCAGGTCAGCCGCCGTATAAAAGGGCTTGACGGTGATCCCATCGGGGGTGACCCAGTTCAAAGCCTGCACATCGCCACCAGGAGCGGATTTGGTGGCGGCCTTGTGCCAATCCTCGAGGCTGGTTTTTTTGAATGGGTTCGAGTCGCTCATGGTTTCACCTCTGAATGGCGCATTTTCGCTTGATTTGTGCAGTTCCCACATCATATCATTCATAATTATGAATGCAAAATTTGCTTTAGCCTTACAATTTCAGCCATGAACGCCCTCTCCCTCGCCCAACGACCGCTTTACGAAGAGGTGGCCGAGCGCTTGCGCCAACGCATCTTCTCGCGCGAGCTCGAACCGGGCAGCTGGATCGATGAAATCCGGCTGGCGCAAGAGTACGGCATCAGCCGCACCCCCATGCGCGAAGCCCTCAAGGTGCTGGCTGCCGAAGGTTTGGTGACCATGAAGGTGCGACGCGGAGCCTATGTCACCGAGGTCAACGAAAAAGACCTGACCGATGTCTACCACCTGCTGTCCTTGCTGGAGGCCGATGCCGTGACCGAGGTGACCCGTCGGATCCAAGATGAACAAATGCGCGAATTGGTGGCCCTGCACCAAGAGCTCAGTCTGGCCCTGGACGACCGGCAACGCTTTTTCGCCATCAACGAACGATTCCACCTGCGACTGCTGGAGATGGCCGACAACCGATGGCGCATGCAGCTGGTGGCCGACCTGCGCAAGGTGATGAAGCTCAACCGCCACCAATCGCTGTTCAAAACCGGGCGGGTGCAGGACTCATTGGCCGAACACCAGGCCTTGTTGGACGCCATGCTGGCCCGCGACCCAGACTTGGCCAGCCAACGCATGCGCGAACACTTCGCCAATGGGCTGGAGGCGGCCTCCTGAAACAGCGCCCCAAGCAGGTCAGCGACGGGTGGCCAGGTAAATGCCGGGCAAGGTCATCAGGGCACCCACCCAGTGGTGCGGGCCCAATTGTTCCCCCAAGATCAGCCAAGCCATCAACGCATTCCACAGCGGCCCCAAATACAAGGTGACGCTGACACGGGCCGCCCCCAGCACCCGTTGCGCCCAGCCATAAATCAAATAGGAACCGATGCCCGGAATCAGGGCCGCGACCACCACCAAGGCCAGGGCCTGCCAAGTCAATTCGGGCGTGACTGGATCGAACCACTCGGACACCGCGAAGGGCAAGAGCAAGAGCGAGCCGGCGAAGTTGATCAGCGCCAAACGACCCATGTCCCCCAGGGCCGTGGCCACATGACGCAGCAACAAGGCGTAGGCGGCCCAAGAGACTGCGCACAGCATCACCCAAAAGTCGCCTTCGACCCAGACGATGTCGGTGATGCGCATCCAGTGCCCAGCGGTCACCACATGCAAGACCCCCCACAAAGAAAGCAAGACCCCCAGCCATTGCAGGGCCGACAGCCGCCGCTCATCCAACAACCAGGTGCTGGCCAACGTGATCAGGATGGGCGACGTGGCGTAGATCAAGCCCATGTTGATCGCCTGTGTGGTGCGACCGGCCTTGTAGAACAAGGCACCGCAAACGAACATGCCGCAAAAACCCAGCAGCAGATAAGGCAGTGGTCGGCGCAAGCACTCACGCCCGTGTTCACGCAACTCGGCACGCGCCAGCACGGCCAAGATGCTGCCGGGCGCGTTGCCAGACCTCGCGCGGGGGCAAAGGTTTGAGCCGATGGTCGCTCCACACCTGACGCCACAACCGTGCGCCCCGCAGGCCATGGTAGAGACCCAACATGTGCCGTGCAATGGCGTACCAAGGGCAGCCATCTTCGACCTGGGCGCGCTCCATATAGGCCACCATCGCTTCTTCCACCGCCTCGCGCGCTGGAGCCCTTGCCGAGGCATCGCCCCAGAAACGGGCATCCCACTCGGTCATGAGCCAAGGGCGGTAATAGGCCTCACGCCCCAGCATCACGCCGTCGACCTGTTGCAGATGTGATTCGATTTGGGCGTTGTCTGTGATGCCGCCGTTGATGGCGAAGGTGATCTGCGGAAAGTCTTTTTTCAGGCGATACACCATGTCATAGCGCAAAGGCGGAATCTCGCGGTTTTCTTTCGGCGACAGGCCTTGCAACCAGGCGTTGCGGGCATGCACGATGAAGGTGCTGCAACCGGCCTCGCTGACGCGACCGATGAAGTCGCGCACAAAGTCATACGACTCGATTTTGTCGACCCCGATTCGGTGCTTGACCGTGACCGGAATGCCAACGGCATCTTTCATGGCTTTGACGCCGTCGGCGACGGTGCCCGGTTCATTCATCAAACAGGCCCCGAAGGCCCCGCGCTGAACGCGCTCGGATGGGCAACCGCAATTCAGATTGATCTCGTCGTAACCCCACTGCTCGCCCAAGCGCGCGGCATAAGCCAGGTCCTCGGGCTCGCTGCCGCCCAACTGCAATGCCACCGGATGCTCTTCGGCGTTGAAGCGCAAATGGCGCTGCACATCCCCATGACGCAAGGCGCCGGTGGTGACCATTTCGGTGTAGAGCAAGGTGTGGCGAGTCAGCAGGCGATGGAAAAACCGGCAATGCCGGTCGGTCCAGTCCATCATTGGGGCGACGCTGAGTCGATGCGGAGAAAAGGTCATGCGGCGCTCAACTTCACCAGGCGTGCAACAAGTCGTCAGGGAATTCACCGCTCTTCACCGCTTGCACATAACTGCGCATGGCATCCAGCACGCTGCCCTGCCCTTGCATGAAAACGTGGTAGCACATGTCAGCCAAGCTCACGCCCACCGTGCTGGTCAGCCCTTGACAGACCATGCCCAGCGAGTCGCCCACCAGGATGCATTCCACACCGGCGGCATCGGCCACGGCCGCGAAAGTCGCGTCGTAGGCGGTGAGCATGGTGATTTTTTCGCCCCGGGTGCGCATCTCGTTCAAGCGCGGCAGGCTGATCGGCTTGCGATTGGCCGGCGGCGAAGCCGGGGGCAAGGTCCCGTAAGGGCTGGCGGGGGTAGATTCGGACATGGCGGAAACTCCTGGGGGCATATCGACCCCTCGCGCAGGATTCTAGGGCTTGGCCAAGTGGCGTCAGACTCGCCCAGGCGACATGACCTGTGGCGCGAAGCAGGTATCCTAAGCACTTGGTTCAAGGAAAGACATGAGCACTTGGAAAACACCCATGCGGGTGGTTCGCACCAGTTTGTGGATCGACCCGATTTATGACCAACTGATGAAAGCCGAAGCCGACATTGCGTTGTCCGTCATGGACATCAAGGGCCCCGAGACCTCCGCCTGGGCCTTGCTGGAGCGGGCCCATGTGTACCAGATCGCGGCCACCAAAGACGATCTGCCTCGGCCTTATTTCGCCCAACAGGCCTTGATCGAGCGTTGCCCCGAATTGCTGATCGTCTCATCCAACGGCGCGGGCTTTGACACCGTCGATGCGCAAGCCTGTACAGACGCCGGCATTTTGGTCGTCAACCAGTCGGGCGGCAACGCACGCTCGGTGGCGGAGCACACCTTTGGACTGATGCTGGGTTTGTCGCGGCGCATGATCGAATGCGACCGCAAGATGCACCGCAGCAACCCACTCACGCGCGAAGAGGTCATGGGCCATGAGATCACCGGTAAAACCCTGGGCTTGGTCGGCATCGGCCAGGTGGGTCGGCAGGTGGCACGCATTGCCGCCATCTTTGACATGAAGGTGCTGGCGTGCGACCCCGGGGTCGAGCCCGACGAAATCCGCCGCCGGGGCGCCGAACCCGTCAGCCTGGACGAGTTGCTGGCCCGCAGCGACGTGGTCTCTTTGCATTGCCCGCGTGACGCCAGCACCCTGCGCATGATGAACGCCCAGCGCTTTGCCCAAATGAAGCGCGGCGCGATGTTCATCACCACCGCACGCGGCGGCATCCACGACGAAGCCGCACTGACCGAGGCCCTGAAGTCTGGCCACCTCTCTGGCGCGGGGCTGGATGTATGGGATCAAGAGCCGCCCCCTGCGCAGCACCCGCTCTTGGCTCTGGACAACGTCTACGCCACCTTCCATACCGCAGGCGTCACACACGAAGCCCGCCGCACTGTGGCCAGCATGGGGGCGAGCCAGTTGATCGAATGGAAGAACACGCTGCAAGCCCCACCGCGCTGCGCCAACCCACAGGCTTGGCCGGCGCACTTGCAACGACGCAAAGCAGTTTTGGGTTTTTAAATCAAGGAGTCATCACATGAGTTACATGAACGGTTTTGAAATTCACCCTCACCCCAACACACCGGCCAGTGCCGTGCAGTCGTTGACCGGGTTCGCCACGTCGATCGTCAGCGACATCATGGGCGGCCGTTTGGTGGGCACCTCGGGCCTGCGGCCCGTGCACCGCTCCATCATGTCCGCCTGTGGCCAGGCAGTCACGGTACGGGTTCGCGGCGGCGACAACCTGATGATCCACAAAGCGCTCTCAACCCTGGTTCCCGGCGATGTGCTGGTGATCGATGGCGACGGCGATGTGAGCCGCGCATTGGTGGGCGAAATCATGTCCAGCGTTGCACGCAAGCGTGGCGCGGTGGCTTTTGTGGTGGACGGTGCGGTGCGCGACGCCGACAGCTTTGAGCACCACCGTTTCCCCTGCTGGGCCCGTGACGTGAACCTGCGTGGCCCCTACAAGGACGGCCCTGGCTCGATCAATGTCCCCGTGGTCGTGGGCGGCATGTTAGTCAATCCGGGCGACATCATGCTGTGTGACGGCGACGGTGTGGTCGCCATTCCGGCGGCCATGGCTGCGACCGTGGCTGCAGCGGCGCAAGAGAAAACCGACACCGAAACCGCCATGCTCAAAGCCATCGAATCCGGCACCTACACCGCCCCATGGGTCGATGAATTGCTCAAAGCCAAAGGGGGGCTGTGATGGCTGTACGCCGCAGTATCTTGCTGGCGGGTGCTGCCGTACTGACCTCACCATGGGCCCATGCCAGTTGGCCCAACGACAACCGACCCGTCCGCATCCTGGTGCCTTGGCCCACTGGCGGAGCCACCGACCAGATCGGCCGGATGTTGGCGCAACCCCTGGCTCAAGCCTTGGGGGTATCGGTGGTGGTTGACAACAAGGGCGGTGCGGGCGGAGTGATCGGAACCCAGCAGTTCGTCAAAGAAAAGGCCGATGGCCACAGCCTGCTCTTGGCCACCAGTTCGACCAACGCGGCGGCCGTGCACCTTTACAGCAAGTTGGGCTTTGACCCCGTCAAAGATTTCACTCCTGTGACCACGTTGTGCGAAATTCCCAACGTGATGGTGGTCCCCACCAAGTCGCCGTGGAATTCTTTGCGCGACCTCATGGAAGATGCCCGTCGCAACCCGGGCAAGTTCACCTACGGCTCAGCCGGTATCGGCGGCTCGCAACACCTCGCCGGCGCGCAGTTCAAGACCGCCACGGGCTTGGACATTCGCCATGTGCCCTACAAGGGCAGTGGACCGGCGGCACAAGACTTGATCGCGGGTCACATCGACATGATGATCGACACCGGGTCCCTGGGCAGCATCAAAGGCGGCTTGCTCAGGCCACTGGCGGTGGCCAGCGACAAGCGCTTGCCCGCCCTGCCCGATGTGCCCACCTTCAAAGAAGCAGGCGTCAACATGCAGGCTTCGGCCTGGTACGGTCTGATGCTGCCGGCCGGTGCGCCTGCCGAGGTGGTCAACCGGCTGAACACGGAAGCGTTGGCGATCTTGCGTCAAGCCGACATCCGCCAAAAGCTGACCGGCATGGGGGCTTTACTCATGGGCAGCACGCCCGATGAGTTTGGCCGCTTCATCGGCTCCGAGATCAAGCGCTTCGAGACCATCGTGCGCGACTCTGGCGCCCCCAAAGAGTAGAACGACAACAGGTCAGGCCGCGCGCGCGAACTCGGCCTTGACCTGCTCTTCGTGGGCGAGCAATGCCTGAACGCTGGGGCGTTGTTCCATGCGCTGGCGATGCGCAATGCAATTTTTGAAGCGCGACAAGTCGCCCCCAAACGCGTCGCCTCGACGGAAAGTCCAATAGAAATAGGCGTCGGCACAAGAGAAACGTTCGTTGAAGAACCAGTTCTTGCCCGCCAACAATTTTTCGGCCAGTTCGTACTGCTCAACCATGCCCTCATGACCCAAAGCCTTGACTCGATCCGCACTGTCGGGCAAGTCACAATAGCGTTCAGGTCGGGCCTGCTGGGTCAGCTTGGGGTGAATTCCAGAGCCGCACCAACCCAACACCGACAGGCAATCGATGTACTGCATCGGGTCACTGGGCATGAGTCCTGCCTGAGGGAACTGGCGGTCGATCCAGACGTGGATGGCGACGTTTTCGGTGATCACACGGCCATCGACGATCAAGGCCGGAACTTTGCCCTTGGGGTTGATCTTGAGGTAATCGGCCTGGTGGTTCTGCCCTTTGCCCAAGTTCACATTCAGGGTTTGGAAGTCGGCCCCGGCTTCCTTGAGCAAGATGTAGGGGACGATGGCGCAAGCGCCGAGACTAAAAGCCAAGGTCAGTTTCATGATAAGCCTTTGTGAAAACGGTACAGGGTCAGTTTAAACACAAAGGGGCCCGAAGGCCCCCTGAGGTGTGTCGCAAAAAGCAATCAACCCATGTGCAAACCACCGTTGACCGAGAAGTCGGCACCGGTGGCGTAACCGCCCTCATCGCTGGACAACCAGGCGACGATCGAGGCGATTTCACTGGGCTCGCCCAAACGCTTGACCGGAACAGTGTTGACGATTTTCTCCAACACATCGGGACGGATGGCACGAACCATATCGGTGCCGATGTAGCCGGGGCTGACGGTGTTGACGGTGACGCCCTTATTGGCCATCTCTTGTGCCAAGGCCATGGTGAAGCCGTGCATGCCGGCCTTGGCCGCCGAGTAGTTGGTCTGGCCAGCCTGGCCTTTTTCACCATTCACCGACGAGATCTGGATGATGCGCCCCCAACCCTTTTCGACCATGTCGGGCACGACCTGCTTGGTCACGTTGAACATGGAGTTGAGGTTGGTGTCAATGACGGCATCCCAATCGTCGCGCGTCATTTTCAGAAACATGCGGTCGCGGGTGATGCCGGCGTTGTTCACCAGCACGTCGATGCTGCCATGCTCGGCCTTGGACTTGCTGAAGGCCTCGACCGTCGAGTTCCAGTCGGCCACATTCCCCACCGAGGCGTGGAAGGCATAGCCCAGCTCTTTTTGCTCGGCCAGCCACTTATTGAAGTCGCGGGTGGGGCCACAGCCGGCGATGACGGTGAAGCCGTCTTTGTGCAGGCGCTGACAAATGGCGGTCCCGATTCCCCCCATACCCCCCGTGACGTATGCGACTTTTTTGCTCATGGTTTTGTCTCCTTGACGTGCTGAAAAAACGAAAAATGTCAGGCCTTGGCCTTGACGTAACGGCCCGGTGCCGGCTCTATGGCCTTGTACTTGCCCTTGCCCTTGCCGTAAGCCTTGGGGGCGGGAATGGTCTTCCCCGCATGGCCCTTGAGCCAGGTCGCCCAATCGGTCCACCAACTGCCAGGGGTTTCCTTGGCGCCAGCGATCCAATCGTTGACATTGGCTGGGAATCGACCGTCATCGCGCACCCAGTGGCTGCGTTTTTTGGCTGCCGGCGCGTTGATGACCCCGGCAATGTGACCCGAAGCGCCCATCATGAAGCGCTTCTTGCCCGGGAAGACTTGCGTCGACGCATAAGCCCCGCCGATGGGCACAATATGATCCTCGCGCGAACCGTAAATGTAGAAAGGCATCTTGACTTGGCGCAGATCCACCTGTTCGCCGCAGACCTTGGCCTCGCCGGGCTTGATCAGGCGGTTTTCCAGATAGGTGTTGCGCAGGTACCATGCGTAAAGCGGGCCCGGCAAGTTGGTGGAGTCGCTGTTCCAGTACAACAGGTCAAAGGGCGGCGGGGTCTCGCCTTTGAGGTAGTTGCCCACCACATAGTTCCAAACCAGATCGTTGGGGCGCAGGAACGAGAAGGTTTGCGCCATGTCGCGCCCAGCCATCAGGCCGCCTTTGGCGAATTGCATTTCACGGTAACGCACGAAGTTCTCATCGATGAACACATCGAGCACGCCCGTGTCAGAGAAATCGACCAGCGTGGTCAGCAAGGTGGTGCTGGCCACCCAATCGAGTTGGCGTGCCGCCAAGACCGCCAAGGCATTGGTCAGCAAGGTACCGCCAACGCAAAAACCCAAGGCATTGATTTGTTTGCTGCCCGAGATTTCGCGGGCGACTTCGATGGCCTTGATGGCGACCTGCTCGACGTAGTCGTCCCAAGTGACCTGCGAGTGACTGGTATCTGGGTTGCGCCAACTGACCACAAAAGTGCGATGCCCCTGGGACACGGCGTAGCGGATGAACGAGTTCTCTGGCTGCAGGTCGAGGATGTAAAACTTGTTGATGAAAGGCGGCACCAACAGGAACGGGCGCTCGTGTATCTTGGCCGTCAGTGGCTTGTACTCGATCAGTTGGAAGTAATCGTTTTCAAACACCACCTGACCCTCGGTGGTGGCCACGTTCTTGCCCACCTCGAACAGGCTCTCGTCGGCCATCGACACATGCCCTTGGCGCATGTCATGCATCAGGTTCTGTAACCCTTTGGAAATGCTCTCGCCCTGAGTGTCGATGGCCTTTTTCTGTGCCTCGGCGTTGAACGCCAAAAAATTGCTGGGTGCCGAAGCCGCCACCCATTGCTCGACGGCGAACTGGATGCGGGCGCGTGTTTTGGCATCGGCGTCGACCGCCTCGGCCAAACCCATCAGGGTGCGTGCGTTGAGCAAATAAGCCGCGGCCGTGTAGGACGCCACCGGGTTGTTGGACCAGGCCTCACCGGCGAAGCGGCGGTCTTTCAGGCTGGGAGCAGCTTGCAGGCTCTGGTTCCACAGCCGACTGGCTTCTTCGATGTAATTCTTTTGCAACTCGGCCAACTTGGCCGGGGAAAACTGCAAAGCTTGCAGGCCAGTCGAGCCCATGTCCATCTTTTGGAAAGACGACAGCGCTTTTGTCCAACTGTCGCCGAATTGTTGTTTGAATTGCTCGGCAGCTTGGCTCCAATCGGGCATGGAAGGGGCAACCATCTGATGTCTCCTCTGTGACTGGCAAGAGTATCGCAGGTCATGTCCTTCGCTTTGCTGACAAATCCGAGAAGAATGATGGGTTCAAGTCAAAAAAATCACCGCCGCCATCCGACCGCTGCGACCATCGCGCCGGTGAGAAAAATAAAGATCGGGACGCGAGTGGGTACACCACGTCAAACTGCCGTCGTTGCCCCGGATGTCATCGATCCCCAATGTTTGCAAGCGATCACGCGCCAAGGCGGGCAAATCACACCACCACTGGCCCGCCCAACCTTGCACCGGCTTGAAATGGACCTGGGCATCGGCGCGAGCCGCCACGAAAGCCTGTCGCACCTCATCGCCCACCTCAAAGGACGAGGGTCCAATGGCCGGACCCAGCCAAACCTGCCACTGGGCCTGCGGCAGGCGCTTTTGCAGTCGCTCCCACAACGACTCCAGGACCCCCACACCGCCTTGACCACACAGGCCGCGCCAACCGGCATGTGCCGCGGCCACCACCCGCCCCCGGGTGTCACTGAACAACACGGGCAGGCAATCGGCCACCATGATGCAGCAGCCTTGGCCGGGTCGATCGGTCCACACCGCATCGGCCCGGGTGGCATCGGCGCAAGGCAGTTCGCTGACCGACCAACCATGGACTTGGTTCAAAAATACGGGCCGCGCCCCCAAAGTCGCGGCCAATTGCGCCCGGTTGGCGGCGACGTCCCCGGGCCGGTCGCCCACATGGTCACCCAGATTGAAACTGTCAAAGGGCGGGCCAGACACGCCGCCCGAACGCAAACTGTAGCCCGCACGCACGCCGACCACTGGCCAATCGAGCCAGCGCCAGTGGGGGGCACTCGCCCCTGAGGCTCGGGTTTCAGGGCTCAAAGTCGGGGCAGGCCGGGGGCTGGGCTTTTTGGAAGGCCTCAAGCTTCATGCAGGCCTCAAACGCACCCATGGTCAAAGGCAGTCCGTCGAAGTTCACCTTGAATCGTTGACCATTGAAAATTTGCGGCACCAAGCAGCAATCGGCCAAGGTGGGTTGGTCGCCAAAGCAATAGGTGGACTTTGGACCTTGTGCCAGTTGGCGCTCGAAGCCTTCCAGGCCATCGCGCACCCAATGACGATACCAAGTGTTCTTGGCCTCTTCGTCCAACTTCAACTCGTTGGAGAGGTAGCGCAAGACCCGCAAGTTATTGATGGGGTGAATTTCACAAGCGATCGACTGAGCCAAAGCGCGCACATGGGCGCGTTGCAACGGGTCAGCGGGCAACAGCCGGGGTTCCGGGTGGGTCTCATCGAGGTACTCGATGATGGCCATCGACTGACTCAGGCGCTCATGCCCCAAATCCAGCAAAGGCACCAGGCCATAGGCCGAAACCTCCCGGTAATCGGGTTTGCGGTGCTCGCCGCGCGCCAAATGGATGCTGATGTACTCGTAAGGCAGGCCTTTGAGTTGTAGCGCAATGCGCACCCGAAACGAGGCCGAGGAACGGAAATAGTTGTAGAGCTTCATGGGGCAAAGCATAGCTCAGGCGCTCGTTCCCCCCAAGGGTGACGGGCCGGGCGTCTGACTCAATCGACAGGGAATACCCGAATAGTCGATATGCCAGAATCACATAGCAGGTAGAAAATCCCTTAGGTATTGCCCGCTGGTGCGCACCTAAAATCCCCTGCAACCCATTGTTTTCCTCAAAAAAAGTCCTTATGAGCTTTGTCTTCAATCCGCCCGAGACCGTATCGGTTCCAGTGGTGGGTCGCGCCGAGCGCTTCCCCGTTCAACGCATTTACTGCGTGGGCCGCAACTATGTGGAACACGCCAAAGAGATGGGTTTCACCGGCCGTGAACCGCCCTTCTTCTTCATCAAGCCGGCCAACACCGTCGTGCTGGCGTTGCCTGGCGAAACCGCCCAGTTGCCCTACCCCACACTGACCCAGGACTACCAGCATGAAATCGAGATGGTGGTCGCCATAGGCAAAGGCGGCAAGAACATCAAGGCTGCCGATGCCCACAAGCACATCTTCGGTTATGCCGTGGGCTTGGACATGACCCGTCGCGACCTGCAGGGCGATATGAAAAAACAGGGACGCCCCTGGTGTATCGGCAAGGCCTTCGACCACAGCTCGCCGATCGGCCCAATCACGCCGGTCGAACAAGCCGGTGACGTCAATCACGCCGAGATCTGGTTGCAAGTCAACGGTCAAGACCGCCAACGCAGCGACCTGAGCAAGCTGATTTGGAACGTGGCCGAGACCATCGAACACCTGAGCACTGCTTGGGAACTGCAACCCGGCGACTTGATTTACAGCGGCACGCCCGAAGGCGTGAAGGCCGTGGTCAAGGGCAACGTGCTGGTCGGCTGCGTGGCCGGTTTGGGCGAAATTCGCCTGCAAGTGGTCTAAGCCCCCAAGGCCCGCCCCATGATCGCCTGGCTCGGCACCCTCGCACGGCTGAGCGCCATCTTGGCGGGCCTGTTGATGACATTCATCACTCTGCTCACCTGCGGCAGCATCATCGGTCGCGAAACGGTGGGTCAGACCATCGCCGGCGACTTTGAAATCTCGGGCTTGGCCACTGGCGCGGCCATTGCCCTGTTCATGCCCCTGTGCCAATACACCCGAGGGCACATCATCGTGGACTTCTTCACGGCCAAGGCCAGCGCGTTCAGCGTCGCAATCATGGATCGACTGGGCGCCTTGATGATGTCCGTGGTCTTCGTTCTGCTCACTTGGCGCACCTGGTTGGGCGGCCTCAACGCCTACACCACGCAATCGAGTTCCATGATGATGGGCTTGCCCGAATGGCATGTGTACGCCATCATGGTCCCGGCTTTCGCACTGACCGCCCTCATCGCCTTGGCCCAAGCCTTGCGCGGTTTTGATACCGAAGAACCCGCATGAGTCCGCTCGCGCTTTCTTTATCCATCTTCGCCATCATGCTCGTCCTGATGGCCGTGCGCGTGCCCATCGCCATTGCCATGTTCGCCGCCGGTGGCATCGGTTATGTCATGCAAACGGGGTGGGTACCGTTCTCCAACTTTCTCAATACCGCCGGGTTTGCCCGCTTTGCCAGTTATGACCTGTCGGTCATTCCACTCTTCATCCTGATGGGCAACTTCGCCACCCAAGGCGGCATCAGCAAAGCGTTGTTTGATTTTGCTGCCGGCGTCATGAGCCGCTTCAAGGGTGGCCTGGCCATGGCAGCCGTCCTGGCCTGCGCCGCATTTGGCGCCATTTGCGGCTCTTCGGTTGCGACCGCCGCTACCATCACCCGCGTGGCCTTGCCCGAAATGCAACGCCACGGTTATTCAGGACGTCTGTCCACCGGCACATTGGCGGCATCGGGCACACTGGGCATCCTGATCCCTCCCTCGGTTCCTTTGGTCATTTACGCCATCCTCACCGAGCAAAACATCGCCAAATTGTTCGCCGCCGCCATAGTGCCCGGCATCATCGCCATGTTCGGCTACATGGTGGCCATCGCCATTTATGTGCGCATGGTTCCCGGCCAGGCCCCCGAGGTCGATCCAGAGCCGGCTCGCCTGACCTTATCGGCGGTGTTGGGCGTTGCCCCCATGATGACGATCTTCCTGATAGTGTTTGGTGGCATTTATGGTGGCTTTTTCACGCCCACCGAAGGTGCGGGCGTGGGTGCGGCCAGCACCTTCCTGGCGGCCTTGGCCAAACGCGAAATCAATTGGGATAAATTCAAACAGTGCTTCTACGCCACCGCCGAGAGTTCGGCCATGATCTTTTTGATCTTCATTGGTGCAGACATGATGAACTCTGCCTTGGCCCTGACCCAGGTGCCCAACCAATTGGCCAGCGTGGTGGCTGGTTGGGGCTTGTCGCCCCTGATGGTGGTGATCGCCATCTTGTTGTTTTATGTGGTCCTGGGCGCCTTCATGGACGAGCTATCGATGATCCTGTTGACCATCCCGATCTTTTTCCCCATGATCATGGGGCTGGATTTCGGCATGCCCAAGGAGTCGGTGGCGATCTGGTTTGGCATCATGGTGCTGATGGTGGTGGAGTTCGGCCTGCTGGCACCCCCGGTCGGATTGAACGTGTACGTGGTCAATGGCATGGCCAAAGACGTGCCGATTGCCGAAAGCTACCGTGGCGTCATGCCCTTCCTCATCAGCGACACCTTACGCACCATTGTTTTGCTGCTGTTCCCGGGCATCAGCCTGTGGGCCATCCAGTTTTTGACCTGAGTTTTAAAAGGAGACCCTCATGTATCAACGACGCACACTGCTCAAGTCCGGCGCCGCCGTCGCTTTGGGCGCACCAGGCTTGTCCGGCTTGGCCCAGCAAAGCGTGACCCTGAAATTCCATACCTTCATGGCCCCGCAATCGGCGGTCTACCTGACCATGCACAAGGCCTGGATGGAGAAAGTCGAAAAGGATTCGGGCGGACGCATCAAATTTGAAGGCTACCCTGCCATGCAGTTGGGCGGTACGCCCGTGCAGTTGTACGACCAAGCCAAAGACGGCGTGGTTGACGTGGTTTGGACCTTGCCCGGCAACACCGCCGGTCGCTTCCCGCGCACCGAGGTGTTCGAACTGCCGTTCATGATGAACAACGCCGAAGCCACCTCCAAGGCCTTCTGGGAATACATCCAAACCGAAGGCGCCGACGAATACAAAGACACCCAAGTGTTGGCGCTGCACGTGCACGGCCCTGGCATGTTCCACACCACCGACCGCCAGATCAGAAGTGCGGCCGACCTCAAAGGCCTGAAAATGCGCGCCCCGACGCGCCAAGTCACCAAGTTGTTGGCGGCCCTAGGCGCCACCCCCGTGGGCATGCCGTTGCCGGCCATCACCGATGCGCTGTCCAAAGGCACGATCAACGGCTGCGTGATTCCTTGGGAAGTGGTCCCTGCCGTCAAGGTACACGAGTTGGTCAAGTACCACACCGAGTTTCCGGCCAACACCACCGCCCTGTACACCACCACCTTCGTGATGGCCATGAACAAGGCCAAATACAACTCACTGTCGCCCGAACTGAAAAAAGTCATCGACGCCAACTCCGGTCTGCAAACATCCGGCTGGCTGGGCCGGGTGCAACAGTCCAACGACGTGCCGGGTCGCAAGGCCGCAGTCGACCGTGGCAACAACATCACCACCATGGGCACCCTCGAAGTGGGCGACTTCATCAAGCGTTCCAGCCAGGTCGATGACGAGTGGGTGGCCGACATGAACAAACGTGGCTTGAACGGTGAGAAGCTGCTGCGCGCCGCCAAAGACCTGATCATCAAACACGGACGGGTTTGATTTCACTCGCCTCGCGGCGCATGGGCCCCCTTCCGTCGAAGGGGGCTTTTTTACTCCGGCCCCTGACAGGGTTAAGGCCTCACCCCAGGGACTGAACCGAACCTCGGGGTAAACTGTTTGCATGTTTCAACGCGACAACATCCGACACTGCAAGCAATGCGGCACCGCCGTGGTGCTGCGATTTCCCGACGATGGCGACATCCGCGAACGTGCTGTCTGTCCAGCCTGCCACACAATTCACTACGAAAACCCCCTCAATGTGGTGGGGACCATTCCGGTGTGGGAGGACAAGGTCTTGCTCTGCAAACGCAACATAGAACCACGTTTAGGCAAGTGGACGTTGCCGGCTGGCTTCATGGAACTGGGTGAAACGGTGGCCGAGGGGGCCGCTCGGGAAACACGCGAAGAGGCTGGTGCGGTGTTTGAAATGCAAGAGCTGTTTTCGATCATGAATGTGGTTCGGGTCGGTCAGGTGCATTTTTTCTATCGCGCACAACTCAGCCACACCCGTTTTGACCCTGGAAATGAAACCCAGGAAGCACGGCTGTTTGCCGAGCACGAAGTGCCTTGGGATGAAATTGCGTTTCGCACCGTGCGCGAAACGCTGCGCTGCTTCTTCGAAGACCGCGCCCGCGATCACTTCCAGTTGCATCAAATCGACATCACCTGACGCAAGGCTTGGGCGCACAAGCTCACGGCGGTGTTGGCCTCGGTCAACAAGCGCCCCATGGAGATGAAGCCGTGGATTTGGCGCTCAAAACACACGTACTGGCAAGGCACACCGGCAGCCGACAAGGCATTCGCGTATTGCAAACCCTCGTCGCGCAAAGGATCAAAACCTGCCGTCAGCACCAGGGCTGGGGGCAAATCGGCGTGCGAGCTGGCCAACAGCGGCGATGCGCGCCAGTCTTTCGCATCTTGCGGGCCAGACAAGTATTGGCCAACGAACCACTCAATCGCCTCTCGGGTCAGCAAATAGCCCTGACCATTCACTCGGTGCGACTCGGTGACGGGATCCATGTGGGTGGCCGGGTAGATCAGCAACTGAAAGGCCGGGGGCTGTTCGCTGCCGCGCAGCCCGATGCAGGCCGCCGCCGCCAAGTTGCCTCCTGCGCTGTCACCACCCACGGCAATGCGCCCGGGATCAATGCCCAAGGCCGTCGCTTGCCCCAGCGTCCAGGCATAAGCGGCCAAGCTGTCCTGATACGCCGCCGGGAAACGATGTTCGGGCCCCATGCGGTAATCGACCGCCACCACCACCATGCCGGTTTGCACGCACAGGCTGCGACACAGCACATCGTGGGTATCGAGGTCGCCAATGGTCCAACCCCCACCGTGGAAGTAAACCAAGGCGGGCAAGGGGCTTGTGCTGCGACCCGGCGGCTGGTATTCGCGCACGGCAAAGCGGGCTCCATTGGCCGACACCACATGGTCGGCGACCCGGCCCACCGCCGACGGTTCGGGTTGGCTGAAGTTGCGTCGGGCGCGATAGGCCTCACGCGCTTGCGCCACGGTTTGGGTGTTGACGGGCGGCACACGATTGTCTTGCAGCAACTTCAACAACTGGGCGGCTTGGGGATCCAGCATAGGGCGCTCCGGGTAGGGATTTCTGACAACGGAAGAATACACCAGTGTCCAGGGCGCGACTGTCCCAATACCCGAGTCATCCTGACCCCAGGGGTACAGACCCGATAATGACCCGATCATTCCCTGCGCTGTTCTTGGGCAGCGCCGAATCGTCGACCCCCTCCACCTGTCATAAACCCATATGCTCCCGCTCAGCGGATTCAAAGTGATCGACGCCAGTTCGGTGTTGATGGGCCCTTACGCCAGCCAGTGGTTGGGCGACCTGGGTGCCGAAGTGATCAAGGTCGAGCCCCCTGCAGGTGATTCAACGCGCCAAACCGGCCCCAGTACCGAGACCGGCATGGGTGCCGTGTTCATGGGCACCAACCGCAATAAAAAAAGCGTGGTCATCGACCTGAAAAAACCCGCCGGTCAAGAAGCCTTGCAAGCCTTGCTCGCTCAGGCCGATGTGTTCATGCACAGCATCCGACCGCAAAAACTGGCCGCCATCGGACTCGACCCGGGCACCATGCGACAACGCTACCCCCAGTTGGTTTTCGCCACCTTGCATGGCTTCACCGAAAGCGGCCCCTATGGCGGCCGCCCGGCCTATGACGACATCATCCAAGGCATGTCGGGCATCGCCGATTTATCCCGTCTGCAAGGTCAAGACCCCCAGTACTTCCCCACTGCCACAGCCGACAAGACCAGCGGCCTGTTCACCCGCATCGCCAACCAGGCCCAAGTCGAGTCGCAATAAACCATGAGCATCCTGACCTCTTTGCAACCGGCGGCCATCCCGCCCGAGGACGAAGCGCTGCGTGCCGAAGTCCGCGCTTTTTTGCGCCAAGTCCACACCGACCACCCGGCACACCGACGGGCTCGTTCGTGGTCAGGCTACGACCCCGAGTTCAGCCGGGAACTGGGTCGCAAAGGCTGGCTGGGCATCACCTTGCCACCCGAGTTGGGCGGTGGCGGACGCAGCGCTTTTGCGCGCTATGTCTTGGTCGAAGAATTCCTGTGCGCCGGTGCGCCGGTAGGCTCGCATTGGATCGCCGACCGTCAAAGTGGCCCCCTGATCCTGAAGTACGGCACCCCTGCCCAGCAACAGTTCTATATCCCGCGCATCTGTCGTGGCGAGGCGTTTTTTTGCATCGGCATGTCCGAGCCCAACTCGGGCTCTGACCTGGCGGGCGTTCGCACCCGAGCCGAGCGCAACGGGCAGGGCTGGTTGCTCAATGGTCAAAAATTTTGGACCACCAACGCCCACCACTGCCACTACATGATCGCCTTGGTGCGCACCTCCGGTCAGCCCAGCGACCGACACCAGGGCCTGTCGCAACTGATCGTCGACCTGCACCGCCCCGGTGTGACCGTGCGACCGATTCAGGACATGTCGGGTGACGCGCATTTTTGCGAAGTATTCTTTGACAACGTGCAACTCGACGCCGACGCCCTGATCGGTGCCGAGGGACAGGGCTGGGAACAGGTCACCGCCGAACTCGCCTTTGAGCGCAGCGGCCCCGAGCGCCTGTATTCCAGCCTGGTGCTGTTTGACCAATGGCTCGACTTCGTGCGACTGCCCGGCCAGATCACCGATGCCGCCCTGCGACTGGCCGGCGACATCATGGCCCAACTGGCACCGCTGCGCGCCATGACCTTGGCCGTCACACAAAAGCTCACTGAAGGCGAAAGTCCGGTGGTCGAAGCGGCGCTGAACAAGGATATCGGCACTGGCATCGAACAAGACATCCCACGACTGATCGCCGACGACCTGATGTCGCGCCCCGAGGGCAGCGTGCCTCTCGAATTGCTGCACACCCTGGCCTATGTCACCGCCGTGGCGCCCAGCTTCTCGTTGCGCGGCGGCACCCGAGAAATCCTGCGCGGCATGATCGCCCGTGGCTTGGGCTTGCGCTGAAATGACACCCAACATGGACAACCTCTTTGCCCAAGCCCTGAACGACGTTCTATCTGAACAATGCACCCCCGCCGAAGTGCGCCGGATCGAAGCCCAGCCCGCCGGGCGGGGCCTGTGGCAGCACTTGGGCGCCACCGGATTTGCCGACGTCTTGTTGCCTGAGGCCGCAGGCGGCGCGGCCTTGCCGCTGGAGCAGTCCTTTGATCTTTGGGAACTGTGTGGCCGCCACGCCCTGCCCTTGCCTTTGCCCGAGACCCAGTGGGCACGCGCCGTACTGCACTCGGCTGGCGCCGCCTGGCCCGAGGGGCCCATCGGTCTGGGCCTGGGTGCTGAACCCGCAATGAACACTCAAGACCTCGTGGTTGATGTCAGCGCCGGGCGTTGCTGCGACCATGTTCTGGTATCGACCCCGGGCGGATTGCGCTTGCTGAACGTGGCCCAAGCTCAGCTGCAACCCCACGGTCTGGCCATGGACGCGCGCCTGATCTGGCGCGGTTCCGACTGGATCGCCGCCCCTGTCCTTCCCGTTCAAGCCGATCTGCGTCAAGCCCAGGCTTTGCTGGCGGCCGCGCAAACCAGCGGAGCACTGATGGCCGTCTTCGAACAAACCCTGGACTACGCCAACCAGCGCCAGCAGTTCGGCAAACCCATCGGCAAATTCCAGGCCATTCAACACAACCTGAGCATCTTGGCCGAGCACGTCTTTGCCGCCCGCATGGCGGCTCGACTGGCCTGCCAAGGCCCCTGGGACGACGTACAACCCTTGCGGGTCGCCGTGGCCAAAGCCCGAACCAGCCAAGCCGCCCAACAGGCGACTGCTCGGGCCCATGGCCTGCACGGTGCCATCGGCTTCACCCACGAATTCGACCTGCAACTGCGTACCCGACGGCTGTACGCCTGGCGTCAATGCGCTGGCTCCGAGTCGCATTGGCAAATTCGCCTGGGCCAAGCCCTGCTGACCCAACCCATACCCAGCCTGGATCTGTTGCGCCAACTGTCTGACCTTTGATACGGAGAAACCATGAACCCCATTTTGAAAAAAAAGCGCCATGGCGGCGTGATGGTCTGGACGCTGGACCAACCCGAAACCCGCAATGCACTGACCGGCAACAATGCCGCCGAAGAGTTCGTGCAGGCCTGCACGGAAGTGTCGCGTGACCTCTCGGTGCGCGCCGTTGTACTGACGGGCGCTGGCCCGGTGTTCAGCTCCGGGGGCAATGTCAAAGACATGCAAAAGTACCAGGGCAACACCATCCCCACTGAAGTCATCCGCGACGAATACCGCCACGGGATCCAGCGCATCCCCAAAGCGCTGTACCCGCTCGATGTGCCGGTGATCGCTGCCGTCAACGGCCCAGCCATCGGCGCCGGGCTCGACTTGACCTGCATGTGCGACATTCGCATCGCATCCGAGACCGCCCTGTTCGCTGAGAGCTTCGTGCGCGTGGGTATCGTGCCCGGTGATGGCGGAGCCTGGTTGTTGCCGCGCGTGGTAGGCATGTCCAAAGCCTGCGAGATGGCCTTCACCGGCGAAGCCCTGAACGCCCAACAAGCCCTCGCTTGCGGCCTGGTCTCCCGGGTGGTCAGCCCCGATCAACTCATGCCCGAAGCCATGGCCCTGGCACAAAAAATCGCCGTCAACCCCGGCACCGTGCTGCGCATGACCAAGCGCCTGCTGCGAGAGGGCGAAAAAAGCAGCCTGGAGTCGCTGCTGGAGTTGTCGGCCAGCTATCAGGCCATCGCCCACCACACCGCCGACCACCACGAGGCGGTCAGGGCCTTCGTCGAGAAGCGCCCACCGCGCTTTTCATGATCCCCTTGGGGTATCTATACAGGGTTTCCCCGAGAGATCCAAGGGACATGTTTGTCCGTTAAGATACCCCATTGATCAATCGATCAAGAAATACATACAACAGGAGCTTTTCATGAGATTGGGCTACTTCACCATGCCGGTACACCCGGCCACACGCAACCCGACCGACACCCTGCGTGAAGATCGCGACACCATCATCCTGGCCGACGAACTGGGCTTTCATGATGCCTTCGTCGGCGAGCACCTGACCGACTTGGTGGAAAACGTCACCAATTCGATGATGTTCCAAGCCACGCTGATCCACTCGACCAAGCAGATCCGTCTGGGCACCGGAACGACCAACCTGTCTCACGTGCACCCCGTACTGGTCGCCGCCCACGCCGCCATGTTCGACCACCTGGCGCAAGGCCGCTTCATTCTGGGCGTGAGCCCCGGTGCCCTGCCCTCAGACGCCGAAGCCCTGGGCATCTTCCATGAAGACCGCAACAAAATGTTCGCCGAGTCCATCGAGGTGATTTTGAAGCTGTGGGAATCCGACCCGCCGTACCACATCGATCTGCCCGACAACCGTTTCAAGGTCTCGACGCTGCAAACCATCGACGACACCACCCACACCGGCAAGATGTATAAGCCCTACCAGCGCCCACGGCCCGAGATCGTAGGCACAGTGGTGGCCCCCTTCTCCAAAGGGGTGATCGCCATGGGCGAAAAGGACATGCACCCGATTTCGGCCAACTTCCTGTTTGACCAGTGGCTGCCCAGCCATTGGGACAACTACGCCAAAGGCAAGGCCAATGTGGGCAAAGTGGCCGACCGCGCCGATTGGCGTGTGGCCCGCACCATCATGGTCCATGACGACGACAAAGTCGCAAAAGACTACGGCAAGGTGTCCACCCAAAGCCCGTACCGCTTCTATTACCGCAACCTCGGCCACAAGTTGCACAAAGGCAAGCGCGACGCGGTGTTCACCAAGAACGGGGTCACCCCCGATCAACCGGTGCCGCTCGAAAACATCCTGGACGAATTGGTGATTTGCGGCAGCGTCAACAATGTGGTCGGCCAAATCCTGGCCCTGCATGAAAAGCTGGGCGGCTTCGGCGAGTTGGTTTACGCTGGACTCGACTGGACCGACCCCGTATTGGCCCGCCGCTCGATGGTCCTGATGGCTGAGCAGGTCATGCCCAAAGTGCGCGAGGCCCTGAAATCCGAGGTGGCCGCATGAGCAAGCCCCGCCTGGGCGACCAGGCCCTGGATCGGATGCCGCCCATCCCGCAAGACCAGCAAACGCCGGCGCAGCGCACCGCCATGGAGGAAATCACCAACGGCCCGCGCGGCAAGATTGGTGGCCCTTTCATCTCGATGATGCGCAGCCCGGAATTGATGGCCCGTCTGCAAAAAGTGGGCGAATATGTGCGCTACCAAAACACGGTGGGCATGCGCAATTCGGAATTCGCCGTGCTGGTCGTGGCGCGTCATTGGTCCAACCCGATCGAATGGCACATCCACCGTCCCATCGCCGAAAAAGAAGGCGTTGACCCGCGCACCGCCGACGCCATCGCCGAAGGCCGCCGCCCGACCACCATGACCGAGGACGAAGCGATCATCTATGACGCTTTAGAAGAATTGCGCGCCAACCGCTGCCTGTGCGACTCCACTTACGATCGCATCGTGAAGCGTTGGGGCGAGCAAGGCGTGGTCGACATGGTTGCCCACTACGGCTACTACAGCACCCTGGCCATGCTGATGAACGTGGCCCGAACCCCTCTGCCCGAAGGGTTCGAGCCCGGCTTCAAGAACCTGCCAGGTTGATCGCCGCCCAGACCTTGGCGGGCGTGAAGGGCATGTCCATGGCCTTCACGCCAAACGGTCGCAGGGCATCCATCATGGCGTTCGAGAGCGCCGGCAACGAGCCGGTACAACCCGATTCCCCCACCCCTTTGGACCCCAAGGCATTGAGGTCTGTGGCCACCTCGATGGTTTCGTTGCGAATGATGGGCATTTGACCCAAACGAGGCATGGCGTAATCCATCAAAGAGCCGCTCAGCAACTGACCTTGCTCGTCATAAACCACCTGTTCGCAGAAGGCCTGGCCCCAGCCCTGCACCACGCCGCCGTGCACCTGACCGCGCACCAGATCGGGCGAGATGACCTTGCCCAAATCGTCGACCGCCCAGTACTGCACCACCTCGGTGCTGCCGGTTTGCGGGTCGATTTCGATTTCGGCCACGTGACAACCATTGGGAAAGGTGGAACCGGAAGAGGCTTCCCCCATGACCTGCAAGCGCCCCAACTGGGCCGGCGTCAGGCTGGCCAGCCACTGGGGCCAGTCGGTGACTTGCGGGGCTTGCGCCAATTCGGCACGCAGCGCCTGCACCTGCTCTTTCAGGCGCTGTGCCAGACTCAGGATGGCACTGCCGGCCCCGTACAGGGTGCGTGAGCCGCCAGTGCCGTTGCCCACCAGTTTCTTGCTCTCGAGCGTGCCGGCGCGGTAGCGCACCAGCCGCGCGGGCAAGCCCAATTCGCGCTCGATGATTTGCGAAAACGAGGTCTCGTGGCCCTGCCCCGAAGCGCCGGTCACACCGATCACCTCCAACATGCCATCGGCGCCCAAATGCCCTTGCACCTGGTCTTTGGGTGCGTTGCCTGCCCCCGAGGCCTCCAGATAAGAAGCCAGTCCAATGCCACGCAGTTTGCCGCGCGCTTGGGCCTGCACTTTGCGCCGGGCAAACCCGTCATAGTCCGAGACCTCAAGCGCACGCGTCAGCACACGATCGAACTCGCAACGGTCGTACACCGTGCCATTGGCCGTCTTGTAGGGGAAGGCTTCGGGGGCGATGAAGTTCAGGCGGCGCAGGGCAATGGGGTCAAAGCCGTGTTCGTGGGCCGCATGATCGACCAGCCGCTCGATGGCGAATGCAATGTCCGGACGTCCGGCGCCCCGGTAGGCCGACACCGGCGTGGTGTTGGTGTAGACCAAGTCAGAGCGCATATACAGCGCCGGCACCTGATAGACGCCGCCCATGGTCACCGACAAATTGCGGGTGCCGATGAAGCTGCTCATGTAGGCGTTGTAAGCACCCAGATCCACCTGATCGTGGTAGCGCAAGGCCAGAATCTTGCCTTGGGCATCCAAGGCGATCGAGCCCCCCAGCACCAAAGCCCGGCCATGCCAGTCGCTCAGAAACACTTCCGACCGGGTGGCCACCCAGCGCAGGGGACGTTTGAGTTGGCGTGCCGCCATGACCATCACGGCATGTTCGCTGAAAGGGCCGATGCGCACACCAAACGAACCACCCACATCCTGCGTGTCGACTTGCAAGTGCTCGACGGCAATGCCGGTGACGGCAGACAAATGGCCCAGCAAGCCCAACACGCCCTGATTGGGGCTGTGCACGCGGGTCACGCCGCTGGCCTGGTCGTGGCACACCACCACGGCGCGCGGCTCCAGCGGCACGCCCATCAGGCGTTGGCTCTGAATCCGCAGATGGCTGACGTGGGCGGCGCGGGCGAAAGCGGCTTCGACCGCCTGAGCGTCACCGGCTTCGAAATGGACCGACACATTGCCCGGTGCGCTCTCGTGCAAGGTCGGCGCATGGGCAGCCAAGGCGGCATCGACGCTGGCCACGGCAGGCAAGGGGTCGATGTCGACTTGTGCCAAACCGGCAGCATCTTCGGCCGCCAGAGCCGACTCGGCCACCACCATGGCGATGGGTTGGCCCACGAACAGCACCCGGTCTTGCGCCAACACGGGCATGCGGTTGACCTGCTGGGCGGTGCCACCCACGCCTTGGGCGGCGAAGGCGTTCGGAATCGCTTGCAAACCCCAGGCCTGCGCGTCGGTGGCGGTATAAACGGCCACCACGCCCGGGGCGCGGCGCACGGCGTCCAAGTCGAGACGGGAGATGCGGCCATGCGGCACCATGGAGCGAATCACGTGCAGATGCAATTCACCCTCGTAATGCACGTCGGCAGTGAAACGACCCTGTCCGGTGATCAGGCGCAAATCTTCTTTGCGGGCGGGTCGAACACGATCGAGGCCCACGGGTTCAAAACGAGCGTTCATGCTTGCTCCTTGGCGGCTTGGCGCACGGCAGCGGCAATGTTCACATAGCCGGTACAACGGCACAGATTGCCCGACAGGCCCTCGGCAATGTCGGCATCGGTGGGCTGGGGGCAACGGCGCAGCAAACCCACCGTCGCCATGATCATGCCTGGCGTGCAAAAGCCGCATTGCAGGGCGTGACACTCGGTGAAGGCGGCCTGCACCGGATGCAGTTGCGTGCCGCTCGACAGCCCCTCAATGGTGGTCACCTCGCCGCCATCGGCCTGCGCGGCCAACACCGAGCAGGACTTCACCGACTGACCATCCAGCAGCACCGTGCAGCAACCGCATTGGCTGGTGTCGCATCCAATGTGGGTGCCGGTCAGACGCAGTTGATCGCGCAAGACATCGGCCAGCAATGCGCGGGGTTCGATCTTCAGGCTGTGCGCCTGGCCATTGACTTTGAGTTGAATGTCCATGGGGTTCATACCTTTTCAGCGGCCAGTTGAGCCAGGGCCTGTTGCAGCATCACCGATGCGAGATGGGCGCGATAGCGCGCCGGAGCATGAATGTCGTCGAGCAAACCATCGTGGCGCAAGGCACCGGGTTGGCGACCCTGGGCCCAGGCCTGCTCGGCCTCGCTCCAACGGAACACGCCATCGGCCGCGCCAGTCACGGCGACGCGACGCTGACCATCGGCGTGCTCGGCCACGAACACGCCGGCCATGGCATAGCCTGAAGCCGGATGACGGAACTTGGCGTAGGCGCTGCGACGCGGCACCTGAAAACGCACGGCGACAATGAGTTCATCGGCCTGCAAGGCGGTGCTGAACATGCCCAGGAAAAAATCAGCGGCAGCGATCTCGCGCTGATCGGTGATGACCACGGCATCCAATGCCAACAGGGCTGCCGGGTAATCGGCTACCGGGTCGTTGTTGGCCACCGAGCCGCCCAGTGTGCCGCGTGCGCGCACCTGCGGGTCGCCGATCTGCCCCGCCAACTGGGCCAAACCGGGCAGGTGTTGGCGCACCTGCGCGTCTTCGGCCACCTCGGCATGGCGCATGCCTGCGCCCACGCGCAGGGTCTGGCCTTGTGAATCGATGCCACGCAACTCTGTCAGCCGACCGACATCGACCAAATGCGACACCTGAGCCAGGCGGTGTTTGAGGGAAGGCACCAGCGTCATGCCGCCGGCCAAAGGCCGTGACTCAGGGTGTTGGCGCAGCCAGTCACCGGCCTGCTTCAGGCCGCCAGCGCGCAGATATTCGAACGCATGCATACAGTGTCCTCGCACGGGGAAATGAGGTGGACACCTGAGTTTAGGGCCATCCGCTCGGCGCAGCGTCATGCTCGGGCATTGCCACGCGCGAGGCGAGGCGCATTTTGACGCTTTGGCGACAAAAACGCGTCGTGATCGATGCACAGCGTCTGCATCCCGTGTGACGCAGGGACCGCTTAACGCGGCTTGAGGAGTGCCCGTTGACGGGGAAATTTATATTTTTTTCGCGTCAACAAAGCCGATATCCTAGCCGTTTTAAGAAGTACTCCACACACCGTGGGGCATCTTCAAAGGAAGGAAACCATTATGAAGAAAATCGCCACTGCCTTGATCGCTTCTGCCGCCACCGTGCTGGCCTTGGCCAACCCGGCCGCACCGGCGAGCCCCGCCGCCCCGACGTCGGCCAAGCCCGCCACGCCTGCCGTAGCCGCCACGCCCGCTGCACCCGCCGCAGCCACTCAGGCGGCAGCGCCGCAAGCGGCAGAGAAAAAGGCCGCAGACAAAGCAGCCGACAAACAGGCCAAAAAAGCACCCGAGGGCAAGAGCCCCGCCAAGGCGGATGACAGCAAATCCAGCGCCGCAAAAACCGACGCAGTCAAACTGGAAACGGCCAAAGCGGCCCCTGCCAAAGACGCCGCCAAAGTGGTGGTGAAGTAAGCCCTGTGCCCGGGCTGGCCTGACGCCTCAGGTAACCCGGCGCGATCAACTCCGTGCGATCGCCAGATCGTCCCAGCACGTGGTGTAGCCCGGCGTCAGCCGGGCTTGTTTCATTTGCCAAATCGGTGGCGCTGCCCGCGCGACGCTGTGACTGCCCAAACGCACCAAGCCTCGGCCATGGCGTTGGTGGATGTGGTCGATGGCCTGCATCAAACGGTCGCTGGCCTGCAAGGCCCCCGCCGCTTCAGGCTTACCTTCGCCCCAATCGAGTTCCCCCTGGAGCACATGCGCTGGCTGCAAATCCAGCAACATCACCCCTGCTTTGGCGTACAGATAACCCGGCTGATAAATGACCTCTAGTGCGCTGAGCGCGGCGCGAGTGATCTCGGTGCTGTCGGCACCGGGTCGGCGCAAAGGCACGATGGCACTTTGGCTGTACTGCGGCGTAGCCCGAAATGGGCTGGTGCGCGCGAAAACCAGCACCTGTCCTGCATGGCTGTCTTGGCGGCGCAGTTTTTCGGCGGCGCGGCAGGCGAACTCGGTAATGGCCTCGCGCAAGTCATTCAACTGCAACACCGGTTGACCAAAGCTGCGGGTGCAAGCGATCTGTTTTTTCGGTGAAGGAACGTCTTCCAGGTCGATGCACGGCGTGCCCTGCAACTCGCGCACGGTACGCTCAAGCACCACCCCCCAATTCGCACGGATGGTCGCTGGCGACAGCCGTGCCAGATCCAACGCGGACTGCACGTCTTGGGCCATCAACTGGCGGCTGATGCGTGGCCCCACGCCCCACACCTCACCGACTTCGGTGCGCGCCAGCAAGTCCTCGAATTCGGCACGCCCCAGCAAGCCCAGGTGACAAATCGTGGCGTGCTGCTCAGGGTAACTGCCGGGCTTGCGCTCGGCACTCTTGGCGATGTGATTGGCCAACTTCGCCAGGGTCTTGGTCGGTCCTATCCCTATGCAGCACGGAATGCCGATCCAACGCCACACCCGTTGGCGCATCACCTGCGAGCGGCGCACCAAGTCGCCAGGAATCCCCGCCAGATCAACAAAGCACTCGTCAATCGAGTACACCTCTTGCCGGTGACCCAACCCGGCGGCCAAACTCATGAAACGATCGCTCATGTCACCGTACAGGGCGAAATTGGCCGACAGACTGACCAGACCGGCCTCGACCTCGAGGTGCTTGATCTGAAACCACGGTGCCCCCATGCGAATGCCCAGCGCCTTGGCCTCGTTGCTGCGGGCGATGGCGCAACCATCGTTGTTCGACAACACCACCACCGGGCGGTCGCACAGGCTGGGACGAAACACCCGTTCGCACGAAACGTAAAAATTATTACCATCGATCAAGGCGTACATCGAATGCCCCCCTGTCACACCCGATGCTGGTGGATCGTGGCCACGACCACACCCCAAACATCAAGCGTCTGACCGTCTTTCGGCACGATATCGGGGTAAGTCGGATTGGCCGCCTTCAGGCGCATCCGACCGGCGCGGGTGCTCAGGGTCTTGCAGACAAACTCGCCATCGATCACGGCGATGACGATATGGCCGTTGCGCGGCGCAATCGCCCGATCGACCAACACCACCGAGCCATCCAGAATCCCGGCGTCGCGCATCGAATCACCCCGCACACGCAACAAGAACGTGGCCTGCGGGTGGCGAATGAGCTGGGCCATGAGATCGACCCGCTGCACCTGGTGATCTTCGGCCGGTGACGGGAAACCCGCCGCCACCCGGGCTGGTAAGGCTTGCACCCACAGCGGCCCGGCGTTGGCCAAGGGCTGGGGTAAAAAAGACATCGCATTGATATTACTGTGCATTTATACAGTATACGCCCATCATCCCCTTGGCATTCATCGGGGTCAGGAAATTGGGAAATTGGGGTCAGGGAAATTGGCGGATCGCTAGCATGCCCACATGAGTTACGAACTGATCTGGTTCAAGCGCGACCTGCGCTGGCACGACCACGCCGCCTTGGCGCGGGCGGGGCAGATCGGAGCAGTGCGTTGCATCTGCGTGATTGAACCCGAGTTGTGGCGTCAGCCCGATGCGGCCTTGCAGCACTTCGAATTCATGCGCGAGTCGCTGCTGGCACTCGATGCCGAACTCAGGCGCCGGGGCGGCGGCATCGAGGTGCATGTCGGCGAATGGCCTGAGGTACTCGATCGCCTCTGGCGACAGGCCCCGTTTGCCGGTCTGCACTCGCACGAAGAAACCGGCAACGGGTTCACCTATGCCCGCGACCTGCGGGTGCAGGCCTGGTGTCACGCGCACGGCGCCTGCTCGCGCCTGTCGCCTTATTTGGCCTGGGGCTGCATCAGCATGCGCGAGGTGGTGCAGCAAACGCGTGAGCACTTGGCGCAACTGCCCGAGCAAGCCACACGGCATCGCGCCGGACTGCTGGCTTTTCTCAGCCGCCTGTACTGGCATTGCCACTTCATTCAGAAATTAGAAACCGAGCCCGAGATCGAATGGCGCAACATGCACCGGGGCTACGATGATCTGCGCGAACCCGAATTCAACGCCGAGCACTTCGAAGCACTGATCAACGCCCGCACCGGCTGGCCGATGGTCGACGCCTGCGTGACCATGCTGCGCGAAACCGGCTGGCTGAATTTCCGCATGCGCGCCATGCTGGTGTCGGTGGCGGCGTACCCGCTGTGGCTGCACTGGCGTCCGGTGGGCGAATGGCTACCCGCCATGCGCCGGGTCCCTGACGAGTGGTTATTCGAACCCTGGCTGATGCCTCCCATGGTGCAGGAACAACTGGGGCTGCGTGTGGGTACCGACATCGTCATGCCGGTGGTCGATCTGAAAGAGGCCACGAAGGCCGCCAAGCAACGCCTGTACGAACGCCGCCACAACGATGATGTCAAGGCGGGCAAGCAAGCGGTGATCGACAAACACGCCTCGCGAAAAAACTGGCGCATGAACGACGAAGTCAAATCCAAACCGCGCCGATCAAGCGCCCGACGGTCCAGCCAAGCCCCCACCCCGTCCACTGGGCAGATGGGGTTTGATTTTTAACCGCACGGGCCTCAAAGCACCCGCGTCACACTGGTGGGTTTGAAGCCCAAATCGACCGCCTTGGCGTTATTGAGCGAGATCATTTACGTGAGGCTTATAAATTTCCATAAATAATTTAAAAAAATTAATTTATTGTCGATAATGAATCGCCCCGGGCCTCGTGGAGGCCCCTTCGGTTAAGTCATTCTGCGGTGGCGGTCTGACGGGCTAAATCCCGATAGTAGTTCTCTTCGGCTTCAGCAGGTGGAATATGCCCTCACGATT
>JASGCM010000022.1 GCA_030054175.1 Alphaproteobacteria bacterium
TCCATCCAAAACCAATTCACCCAACCGCCTCACACACAGAAATACTGATAGCCCCTCAATGGTCGGGGTGAGAGGATTCGAACCTCCGGCCTCCACGTCCCGAACGTGGCGCTCTACCAGGCTAAGCTACACCCCGAAATAGAATCGACTATTGTAACAAAGTATGGAACTGACCCTAAGGGGCTGAGCAACCTGGACTGGATAAGCGTGTGGTTCCGGATCGGGCTCAGTTCTCGGTATTGTTGATCTTGACACGTCGTGCGCCCGTGAAGCGGCGATCCCAGTAAGCTTGGCGCATGTCTTCCACCTGAACCTGTTGCCCGGGTTTGGGGCTGTGGATGAACTTGTTTTCGCCAATGTAGATGCCTACATGGCTGACGCGCTGGCGCATGGTATTGAAAAACACCAAGTCTCCTGGTTGCAGATCTTGACGGTCGATTTTTTGGGTGGCTTCGGCCTGTTCGCGGGCCCGGCGCGGCAATACGGCTCCGACAGTTTGCTCAAAAACGGCTCGCACGAAACCCGAACAATCGAACCCGTTTTCAGCGGTATTGCCGCCACGTTTGTAAGGTACGCCCAAAAATCCCATGGCATTAACCACCAGATCAGAGGCCGATTGGCTGATTCGTTGACGCAGTTGGCCCGTTTGCTCCAGCAAACCCCGGTCAGACAAAAAGCGCTCGATGTCGTCCACCGGCTTGGCCGGCTCAGCCTGAGCAACCATGGACATGAAAGCGAGAACGATAGCGAATTTTCGCATCATTTGATCATATCGCATATACAGAGTCCGCGCGACCATTACAGGGTTGGTGGTCGAGCTGATCCTTCTGAGACTATCAGTTATTCTGAATCTGGGATCAAGAACGATGAGTTGCTGTCGATTACTACAACAAGAAGGTGTTTTGATGCGTTTATGGTGTTTCTTTTTGGTTTTGGTCGTGTCGGGAGGGGTTTATGCCCAACCCAAAGCGGCCAACACCACTCCTGTCAATGGCGTATGGTCTGAATGGTCGGCTTGTAATGCCACATGCGGCATGGGCATGCAAGCCCGCGTCCGGGTCTGCCAACCCCCCATGAATGGTGGCTTGCCCTGTAAAGGTCATGCTCGCGAGGAGAGGGCCTGTAACGCAGGACCACCATGCCCAGTAACTGGCCGTCCGAATCCCCCCGATAACCCTCATGAAGCATCCTACCTGCTATCGCTCTGTTCTGGGTTTGGTCTTATGCCTGTGGTGGGGCTTTGCGGCGGGCCAAAATGTTTCCTCTGCCCCCAAAGTAGCGAAATCAGATGGGGCGTGCTTATTGGCTGAATTTCGTGCGAGGGTGATGACCACTCATGATCCGCAGTTGCGTCTTGATACGGCCTTGACCTGGTTGTCCAATGTCGCCCGATTTTGCTCCTTGGAGCAGTTGAAAATATTGAACAGTTACCGGGCGAGCTGGATGGGTTCCTCAGACCATCCGAGGGTGCAGGGCAGGATCGACTCTAAGGCATCGGATGACCCGCAAGACGTAGGCCTGTGGTCATTGGGCGCTTGGCTATTAGCCACTACAGCTTTAGGACTTCCCGCATGGGCTGCAAGTTGGCCCTTAGAGCGGCGTACCCCGGCAATGATAGTTGCTTGTGGTTTGGCCGCTGGCATGTCATATGCGGTTCATCGCTATGGTATGGAGATCACTTATTTCATGACCGATCCTCAGGCTGATATGGTGGTTGAGGGTTATGACCCGGAGTGGTTGGCTTCTGTCATTATCGGCGCAGCTGCGTTGATGGGAACTGGAGTTTGGTTGCTGTTCATGCGTTCTTTCCTGCGGCAAATCGAAAGAAGTAATTTGCTATTGAATCAGGCGCTCGAATTAACCCATTCGGGCTTTTGGGAGTTAGATCCGGATAGTGAAAAGATGTTGCTGTCAGAACAAGCAGCGAAACTGTTCGGATTGTCAGATGGCAAGGCAGGCGTGAGTTACCCGTGGCGCAATTGGTTGCAAGGGGTACATCGCGCACAACCCGAAATGATCCAAGAATGCCGACTGCAATTGGAAAGTTTAACTCGAGGAAAAGTTGCGAGCGTCCAGTGGACTTTCCCATTTCAACCTCTGAACCAGAGCGGGATGGTGTGGATCAATTGTGTAGGAACGGCAGTAACGGAGCAATCCACCCGCAGAAAGCGCTTTTACTTCGCAGTACAGGATGTGACCGATGAGTATCTATTGAAAAGTGCACTGCGGCAATCCAAAGAAGAAGCAGATGCAGCCAATAAAACCAAAGGCGAATTTTTGGCTAATATGAGCCACGAGATCAGAACCCCTATGAATGCAATCTTAGGGCTGACCGAACGAAAATGGCATCTACTTTGATGCCATCGATGTCCAGCATTTCCAGTCTGGTCGGGTTGGACCAACCAGTGCCGAAGTCATCGAGTAATACCTTAATGCCCATTTGTTGTAGTTCGCGTAAAAAATGTCTTGCTAAACCGAAGTCATGGATGGCTTCTGATTCGCTAAGTTCAACTTCCCACGTGATAGGCCACTGACGGGTGACATGCGTTGCTTTTTCAAACGCTGCCCAAATTTCATGATGTCCCAACAAGGAGGGAGACAGATTCAGCCCCAACGAAATATGCTTTTGTTGGCTCAACAATTTTGGGGCATCTTGCTCCATTTGTCGGATCTGCATCAACGTCAACTGAGCCAAGAGGCCGTGCACTTGAGCCCACGGAATGAATTGTGCAGGGCTGACCTCCCCCAGGTCTGGGTCAAACCGGCGGGTAAGGGCCTCAAATCCGAGCCAATTGGGCAAAGAAAAGTCGATTTCCGGTTGGTAATATGCCTTGATTGCGCCAGTTGTCAAAGCAAGACGCAATTTTTCTATTGGTTTTTTGTTTTCAAGATACACGCTTAACCTACTGAACTCGGGCTGAGGTCACTGGATAGTATTAAGCCACAAAACGACAAATAAGCCCATAAAAATGGGGACATTTTGAGCGGGATTTGACAAACAGCCACACGTACAAATATGATTCTTGTATGAAGGGGAGTAGCTCCCGCCTTTAATCACACAGGGAGGCGCAAAAAAACCAGCGCTGTGATTACTGGCAAAGTCGGTTCGTCATTACGAAGCAAAAAACTTCCGGACCGCCTGGCAAAAATATTGCATTTCATGCCGAGCAAGACCTTCGATCAGTGCCCTTAATGGCGCGTCGAAGCGTTGAGTTCCGGATCTTTCTGGTTTTCTATGCTTGTTTCGTCCATTTCGGGTTTGAACGATGTCAACCTGAGGATTACGCATGGAATTCATGTCTGCACCCTGGTGGTCAGCGCTGCTGGCTATCATTTTGATCGATTTGGTTTTGGCGGGCGACAACGCGATAGTGATCGCCCTGGCCGCTCGCAATCTTCCCCCCCACCTGCAAAAGAAAGCCATCCTGTGGGGTACCTTCGGTGCCATTGCGGTGCGAAGTGTCATGACCATAGGCGTGGTCTGGCTGCTAAAGATTCCCGGTTTGATGTTGGTCGGTGGTTTGGGCCTGCTTTGGATTGCTTACAAATTGCTGGTCGATACCGGCGAGCAAGAGAATCATGGCCCTGCGGCCACCACCTTTGCCGGTGCCATGAAAACGATCATCGTGGCCGATGCCCTCATGGGAGTGGATAACGTTCTGGGTGTCGCCGGTGCGGCTCACGGCGCCTTTGACCTGGTCGTGTTGGGCCTGTTGATCAGCGTGCCCATTGTGATTTTTGGTTCGTCGATTGTTCTGAAATTGGTCGAGCGCTTCCCCATCATCATCCAATTGGGTGCAGCTGTTTTGGCCTTCACCGCTGCCAAGATGATCGTGGATGAACCCCTGTTTGACCCGATCTTTGGTGATTCCAGCTGGCAGGCTGTAGCTCGCTATGCGACTTATACCGTGGCCGTGTTGGGCGTATTGGGCTTGGGCACATGGACTGCGCGTCGCGCCGCCATGCAGCATGACCAAACTAACTCAGCGGCTTGAAGGTCACCCCGTTTCGTCTCGTATCACCCAACCAAGGAGAATCAATATGGAAAACATCATCGTGGTTTTGGATGACGCAACGCACGCACTCAACCAAGTGCTGCCCATGCGCAAAGAGGGCGTGAAAACCCACTGGATCTTGCTGGCTTGCCCCCCCCGCCTGACTCGCCACATCAGCCGTTGGGTCAATCAGGGATCTCGCAACGCTTGGCGCAAGCGCTGGGCGCAAGACCTGCTGGCGCAGGTTCAGCCCGGCCTGACCCAAGCGGGAGATACTTGTGAATTGCGGGTGCTCACTGGCAACTTGGTCGAGATGACCGAGGCGCTGCAGAAAGAGTTTGCCTTGGCTCGGGTTTTGGACGCCCGCAGACCCAAGGTGGGCCACAATCTGGAACCCGCCACGGCCAACCAGCCGGTCAACCTCGCTGGAGCTTGGGCCGTGCCGGGTGGGACTGCCGCTTTGGGTGCCATGATCATTTTGGCCACCGAGTGAGTGACGGGCCCCAAGGGCTCAACTTATCCCTAGGGGCGGGCTTCCGCCCTTTTTTGTCTTCGGTCAGTGGGTGCGTTGAGTCAGTTGCTCGGCCAGCACGCGCAGAGCCTGCTTGTGCTCGTTGTCGGGCAATATGTCCAACGCTTGCAGGGCTCGTTGAGCTTGTGCGGCGGCGGCGTCGCGGGTCGCTTGCATGGCGCCGCTTTCTCTCACCCAGGTGACGATTTGTTCCATTTCGGAGTCATCGCCCTCTTCAATGGCTTTGCGGATCACGGCGCTTTGAGCGGGTTCGCAACGTTGCATGGCGATGATGAGAGGGAGGGTGTTTTTGCCCTCGCGCAAATCGTCGCCCAGGTTCTTGCCCAGTTGACTGGGATCGCCCTCATAGTCCAGCACATCATCGATGATTTGAAATGCCGTGCCCAGCGTTTGCCCATAAACCGCACAGGTTTCTTCTATTTCTGCCGATACTGACATGAGAATAGCAGGTAAGCGAGCACTTGCTTCGAAAAGCTTGGCTGTTTTCGACTGAATGACTTGAACATAGTCCTTCTGGGTCAGGCTGGCGTCGTTCGTGTTCATCAGTTGTTGCACCTCACCCTCGGCAATGATGTTGGTGGTCTCGGCCAGCACGGCCATGATGCGCATGCTGCCGCACTCGACCATCATCTGGAAGGCGCGAGAGTACAAAAAGTCTCCAACCAACACGCTGGCCGGAATGCCAAAAGACACATTGGCCGTGGGGCGCCCTCGTCTCAAAGCGGAGGCATCGACCACATCGTCATGGAGCAGAGTTGCCGTGTGTATGAACTCGACCACGGCCGCCAGGGTATGGCGCGTGGTGCTTTGACAGTTCAGGGCTCCCGCCATGAGCAACAACAGGGCTGGACGCAGTCTTTTGCCGCCTGCTGTGATGATGTAACGAGAGACATCGCCCACCAGGGGTACCCCAGTATGCAGGCGCTGGGCAATGACTTGGTCCATTTCGGCCATGTCGGCGGCGATCAGGCCGAGTGCGTCGGCGGTATGGCGGATGAGGCTCACATTCAAGGTTCCAATCAATCGTTTATTGTAAACCCTTGAAAATACGGCTACAATGCAAGGTTCCGTAGAAATCCGTCTGCGGACAACGCCTGGCCTCAGGGTGTCAGGCGTTGCAATTTCTCTTCAAAGAGGTCCTTATGTACGCGGTCATAAAAACCGGTGGCAAGCAGTATCGCGTTGCCGCTGGCGAGAAGATCAAAGTAGAACAGATTGCTGCGGACGTTGGCCAGGAAATCGTGATCGACCAGGTTTTGGCAGTTGGAAACGGCGCTGAAATCAAGGTGGGCACGCCCTTGGTGTCCGGCGCATCTGTCAAAGCCACTGTAGTGGCGCATGGCAAGCACGACAAAGTGCGCATTTTCAAGATGCGTCGTCGCAAGCACTATCAGAAACGCCAAGGCCATCGCCAGCAGTTCACTGAGCTGCAGATTGCCTCAATCCAGGCCTGAAGGAGTTAAGACATGGCACAGAAAAAAGGCGGCGGTTCCACGCGAAACGGCCGCGACTCAAAACCCAAGATGTTGGGTGTCAAAGTGTTTGGCGGCCAGCAAATCAGCGCTGGTTCGATCATCGTGCGCCAGCGCGGCACCAAGTTTCACGCCGGTAACAATGTGGGCGTCGGCAAAGACCATACGCTGTTCGCATTGGTCGATGGCGAGGTCTATTTTGCGACCAAGGGCGCGCTGAACAAGCAAACCGTGAACGTCACGCCGGCCTGACCCCAGCGTTGACTAGCCGGCAAAGCCCCGCTGGTCGGGGCTTTGTCATTTAGGATCAGCACATGAAATTCGTCGATGAAGCGTTAATCGACATTGCCGCGGGTGATGGGGGGAATGGCTGCGTTTCGTTTCGTCACGAGAAGTACAAAGAATTTGGCGGACCCAACGGCGGTGACGGTGGTCGCGGTGGTCACGTTTATGCGGTGGCCGACCCCAGCCTGAATACCTTGGTCGATTTCCGTTATGCGCGCCGCCACGAGGCCAAGCGTGGACAACATGGCATGGGCTCGGACATGTTTGGCGCAGCCGGTGACGACATCGTGCTGAAAATGCCGGTTGGCACCATCATCATCGACGCTGAAACCGATCAGGTGCTCTACGAGTTGCTGGTGCCCGAAGAAAAAATCATGATCGCCAAAGGGGGCGATGGTGGTTTCGGGAATATGCGCTTCAAGAGTGCCATCAACCGTGCGCCGCGGCAAAAAACACCGGGTCACCCCGGCGAACGCAAGAGTTTGAAGTTGGAATTGAAGGTGCTGGCCGATGTCGGTCTGCTGGGCATGCCCAATGCAGGCAAGTCGACCTTGATCTCGGCCATCTCCAACGCGCGCCCCAAGATTGCCGACTATCCATTTACCACCTTGCACCCGAACCTGGGTGTGGTCAGGGTCGGCCCCAGCCAAAGTTTCGTGGTGGCCGATGTGCCCGGGTTGATCGAGGGCGCTTCGGAAGGGGCCGGGCTGGGTCACCAGTTCTTGCGCCATTTGCAACGCACTCGTTTGCTTTTGCATTTGGTCGATTTGGCACCATTCGATGAATCGATAGATCCGGTGGCTCAAGCCAAGGCCATCGGTTCCGAGTTGAAAAAATTCGATCCTGAGTTACACGCCAAACCGCGCTGGTTGGTTTTGAACAAGCTTGACATGGTGCCCGAAGGCGAGCGATCCGCGCGGGTCAAAGACTTCGTGCGACGCTTGCGCTACAAGGGGCCGGTGTTTGAAATCTCAGCCCTGACACGCGAGGGTTGTGAAACCCTGGTGCAGTCGGTTTACCAGCACATTCATGCCGTGCACAAGCGAGAAAACAACCCGGCGCCTTTGGACCCCCGGTTCTTGCCAGATCAGTCCTGAACTCCTTTGACATGAGCGCTTCGATTCTTTCTGTCACGGCCCAGGCCCGCCGCATCGTGGTGAAGGTGGGTTCCAGTTTGGTCACCAATGAAGGTCGTGGACTGGACGAGGTCGCCATAGGTGAGTGGTGTCGGCAAATGGCCGGCTTGGTCCGACAGGGCAAAGAAATCATCATGGTCAGTAGCGGTGCGATCGCCGAGGGAATGAAACGACTGGGTTGGGCGGTTCGACCGCAGGAAGTGCATGAGCTTCAAGCGGCGGCGGCCGTAGGACAAATGGGCCTTGCGCAGATGTACGAAACGCAGTTGCGTCAACACGGATTGGGCAGCGCGCAAGTGTTGTTGACCCATGCCGACTTGGCCGATCGAGAGCGGTATTTGAATGCGCGCTCGACCTTGTTGACGCTGTTGGCGCATGGGGTACTGCCCGTCATCAACGAGAACGACACGGTGGTCAATGATGAGATCAAGTTTGGCGACAACGACACCCTGGGGGCTTTGGTGGCTAACCTGGTGGAGGCCGACTTGTTGGTGATCTTGACTGACCAACGTGGTTTGTACAGCGCAGACCCGCGCAAAGATCCGCAGGCACGATTCATTGACCAAGCGCGCGCGGGTGATCCCGAGTTGGAGCACATGGCCGGTAGCGCCGGATCGACCATCGGTAAAGGTGGCATGATCACCAAAATTTTGGCAGCCAAGCGCGCCAGTGGCTCTGGTGCCAGCACAGTGATTGCTTGGGGCCGAGAGCGCGATGCCCTGTTGCGATTGGCGGCAGGCGAGGCTTTGGGCACTTTGTTGGTGGCACAAACTGCTAAACAGCAAGCTCGTAAACAGTGGATGGCAGACCACTTGCAATTGCGCGGAGCCGTCACCATTGATGACGGTGCAGTCGCCAAATTGGTATCCGAGGGCAAAAGTTTGTTGCCCATAGGCATGGTGGCGGTCGAAGGCGAATTTTCACGAGGTGAAGTGATTGCCATCCGCAATCCCCAGGGTGCCGAGGTGGCCCGTGGGCTGGCCAATTACGCTGCCGCCGAGGCGCGCTTGCTCTGCAAAAAACCCTCCTCAGAATTTCAGGCTTTGCTGGGGTACACCAGCGAGCCCGAAATGGTTCATCGGGACAACCTGGTAATTAGCAGCCGTTAAGTCCCTAGGTTTGCCCCGGGTCGGGGTCAAAACTGGCGCCCGGCGGCATCTCCATGGGGCCGTTCGGCGGTCGGCGAGACGGTGCACGCCGGCCATCAAGATCGGCCCCCGAGTGGGGCCGGCTTTCTTCGCGACCCCGTGAATGCCCGCACAAATAGCGATTGCGGTAGTCCGGGCGGGGTAGAAAGCGAGACAGTTCAGTCAGCGCCATTTCGTACACGCCGCGCTTGAACTCGACCACCACTTCCAGCGGCACCCAGTAGTCGTTCCAACGCCAGGCATCGAACTCGGGGTGATCGGTGGCGCGCAAATTCAAAACATGGTCATGGGTGACCAGTTGCAACAAAAACCAAATCTGTTTTTGGCCTTTGTAAACACCGCGCGCGTCGCGCCGGATGTAACGGTCGGGCACCTCATAGCGCAACCAGTCTCGGGTTCGGGCCACAATGCGCACGTGCTCGGGCTGCAAGCCCACTTCCTCGTGCAATTCGCGGTACATGGCCTGTTCTGGGGTTTCGCCACGGTCAATGCCACCCTGGGGGAATTGCCAGCTGTGGGTGCGGATGCGCTTACCCCAGAAAACCTGATTTTTCTGGTTGAGCAGGATGATGCCGACATTGGGTCGGAAGCCGTCCCGGTCAAGCATAATCGAACCTCAAATTTTTGAACTGAGTCCATTATGCACAGGGCGGCTTGCTCGGCAAGGGGACTTCACCAAATATTTCAGGTCAAATCATGAAAGCCAGTCAATTTCTCGTCTCCACCCTCAAAGAGGCGCCTGCCGATGCCGAGGTGGTCAGCCACCAACTGATGATCCGCGCCGGCATGATCAAGCGCTTGGGGGCGGGCATTTACAACTATATGCCCATGGGCTTGCGGGTGATCCGCAAGGTCGAGGCCATCGTGCGCGAGGAAATGAACCGCGCCGGTGCCATCGAGCTGAGTATGCCGGTGGTGCAGCCCGCCGAGTTGTGGCAAGAGACCGGGCGTTTTGACAAGATGGGCCCTGAGTTGCTGCGAATCCAGGATCGGCACCAACGGGATTTCGTCGTCCAGCCCACCAGCGAAGAGGTTGTGACTGACATCGCGCGTCAAGAGTTGCGAAGCTACAAACAGCTGCCGAAAAATTTCTACCAGATCCAAGTCAAGTTCCGGGACGAACGCCGACCCCGCTTTGGCCTGATGCGTGGGCGCGAGTTCATCATGAAGGACGCCTACAGTTTTGATCGCGACCAAGCCGGCGCTAAAGAGAGCTATCGGATCATGGCCGATGCGTATCGGCGGATTTTTGATCGATTTGGCTTGCGCTATCGGGCCGTGGCTGCGGACAGTGGTGCCATTGGAGGTGATTTGTCGGAAGAGTTTCAGGTGATCGCCGCTACCGGTGAAGACGCCATTGTGTACTGTCCGCAAAGCGATTACGCGGCCAACATGGAAAAGGCCGAGTCGCTGGCGCCGCAAGGGCCACGGCCTCAGGCCCTACAAGACATGCGTATCACGCCCACTCCCGGTAAGAGTACTTGCGAGGATGTTGCCGCGTTGCTGGGCGTGCCCTTGTCGACCACGGTCAAGTCGCTGGTGTTGGCCACCGATCGTGTCCTTGAGAGTGGGGCGACTCAAACCACGGTTTGGCTGTTGCTCCTGCTTGGGGACCACGACATGAATGAGGTCAAAGTGGGCAAGTTGCCTGGCATGGAGGGCGGTTTTCGCTTCGCCAGCGTGGCTGAAATCGAAGACCACTTCGGCTGTAAGCCCGGTTTTCTGGGGCCGGTCGGCTTGAAAAAGCCCGTGCGTGTGGTGGCCGATCGCAGTGTGGCTTGCTTGGCTGATTTCATCTGCGGCGCCAACCAGCCCGATCACCACATCACCGGAGTAAATTGGGGGCGTGACTTGCCTGAGCCTGCTGCAGTGGCTGACATTCGCAATGTGGTCGCCGGTGACCCCTCCCCCGACGGTGCCGGACCTTTGGCGATTGAACGCGGCATCGAGGTTGGCCATGTGTTTTATTTGGGGACCAAGTACTCCAAGGCCATGAATGCCACTTTTCTGGATGAAAACGGCAAACCACAGAGCATGGAGATGGGCTGCTACGGCATCGGCATCACGCGCTTACCGGCGGCCGCCATCGAGCAAAACCACGACGCACGAGGGATCATTTGGCCAGACGCCATCGCGCCGTTCACGGTCGTGATTTGCCCCATTGGGATGGACCGCAGTGAAACGGTCAAAGCGTGTGCGGAGACTCTGTACGCCGAGTTGTTGGCGTCAGGCGTGGATGTGTTGCTCGACGACCGAGGCGAACGACCGGGAGTGATGTTCGCTGACTGGGAGTTGATTGGTGTTCCGCATCGGATCACCATTGGCGACAAGGGTTTGAAAGAAGGCCTGGTCGAATACCAACATCGCAAAGACGAACAAGCCATTCGCGTGGCCGTAGAAAAGATAGGCGCTTTCGTACAGAGCCGGTTGACGGCGTGAGCCCGGCGGCGCGCGCCGCCGGGTGGTGAGGGGTCAGGCCTTTGGGCCGTTGATCACTTGCTGAAGCTCGCCGGACTCGTACATCTCCATCATGATGTCGGAGCCGCCTACAAACTCGCCTTTGATGTAGAGCTGGGGGATGGTCGGCCAGTTGCTGTATTCCTTGATGCCTTGGCGAATTTCGGCGTCATCCAGAACGTTCACGGTCTTGACTCCCTTGGGGTCCACTCCGCAGGCTTTCAAGATCTGTATGGCACGGCCGGAAAAACCACACATCGGGAAACTGGCGCTCCCTTTCATGAATAACAGCACCTGATTGTTTTTGACCAGATCGTCGATGCGTTGTTGAACTTCACTCATGTCTTGCTCCTTGGTTGAGGCAAATTATTTCACGCGCCGCAAAACCTTGCAGGCGCCCATCGGCCGCCGCTACAACGCTCGATACCGGCCAAGTCTTTCTTGGAGCTGATTGAGGTCATGCCGGCTTGTCGCAGCAGCTCGCGTACGGCCTCTGCTTGAGCGTGGCCGTGTTCGAGAAGCAGCCACGCCCCGGGTCGCAAGTGGGTCTCGGCTTGACCCGCAATGGTGCGGATGTCGCGCAGGCCGTCCGGCCCGCTGACCAGAGCTGAGCGGGGTTCGTGTCTCAAAGCGAGCAAATGCGGGTCGTTTTCGGCGATATAGGGTGGATTGCTGACCACCAAATCGAAGGTGCGATTCGGCCATGCAGCCCACCAGTCGCCTTGAGCCCACTCGACCTTCAGGCCCAGTGTTTGGCCGTTGTTACGGGCTACCTCCAAGGCGTCCGCGCTGGCGTCGCTGGAATGGATGCGCCAGCGCGGACGCTCCCGCGCCAAGGCCAGAGCGATGGCTCCGCTGCCCGTGCCCAGGTCCAGCACATCCAGCTCGGATTCGGCGGGTGCCACCGCCAGAGCCCACTCGACCAGGGTTTCGGTGTCATCACGGGGATCCAGCACCCGAGGGTCGACGCACAGGGTGATGGCATGAAAGTCTTTGTGGCCCACCAGATAAGCCATAGGGACCCCCGTCAACCTCTGGTTTACCGTGCTATCGAGCCGGATCCAAGAGGCTGCGTCCATAGGTGCTTCACCATGGGCCAGTAGCCAAGCGCGGTCTTGAGGATTTCGACCCAGTGCGTGCAAGGTCAACATCTGGGCCTCGAGTCGCGGCAATCCCAGGCTTTGCAGGTGCTCGACGGCGGCAGCCGTGGTCTGAGGTTGTGTCATGTACCCAGTTCCAGGGCTTCGATTTGCTCGGCTTCTCGCGCGCTTTGCAGGGCGTCGAGGACATCGTCAAGTTGGCCCTCCATCACCGCCCCTAGTTTGTACAGAGTCAGGTTGATCCGGTGGTCGGTGAGTCGCCCTTGTGGAAAGTTGTATGTGCGGATCCGGTCGCTGCGGTCGCCGCTGCCGATCAGCCCCTTGCGGGTAGCGGCTTCTTGCGCCGAGCAATGGGCGCGCTCGCGCTCGGCGATGCGTGCGGCCAATACTTGCAGGGCCCGCGCTTTGTTGCGGTGTTGGCTGCGGTGATCTTGGCACTCGGCGACGATGCCCGTGGGTAAATGCGTGATTCGTACGGCCGAGTCGGTTTTGTTGATGTGTTGGCCACCTGCTCCGCTGGCGCGGAAGGTGTCAATGCGCAAATCGGCCGGATTGATGGCCACTGCCTGTGCTTCGTCGGGCTCGGGCATGACCGCCACTGTGCAGGCGCTGGTGTGAATGCGACCTTGTGATTCGGTGGCTGGCACTCTTTGCACCCGATGACCTCCCGATTCGAATTTGAGGCGACCGTAGACATGCTCGCCGCTGACGCGCAGAACCACCTCTTTGTAGCCGCCCAGCTCACTGGGCGATTCACTCAAAAGCTCGGTACGCCAGCCTCGTTGGTCAGCGTAACGGTTGTACATGCGCAGCAAGTCGGCTGCGAACAGGGCCGACTCGTCACCGCCCGTGCCGGCGCGGATTTCCAAAAACGCCGGTCGGTCGTCATCCGGGTCTTTGGGCAGCAGCATGCGTTGCAGGTCAGCTTCTAGCCTGAGGCAGCGGGCCAAGGCCTGTTGGTTTTCTTCCAGGGCCATTTGGCGAAAGTCTTCACCCAAGCCGGGTTCGTCAAGCATCTCCCGGCTATGGTGCGCATCGACAGATGCCTGTTGGTATTCCATCCAGCGCGAAGTTACTGCCGAGACTTCGGTGTGCTCGCGTGACAGGCGCAAGAAGCCTTGCGGGTCGCGCATGACGTCTTCGCGTGAGAGCAGGAAGTCAAGCTCTTGCAGTCGCTGGGCGTGGCGCTCCAGTTGAGCTCGCAGGAAAGTTTTCACGTCTGGCCGGTCAGCGGTGGTGACGCAAAAAGAAATGCTCAATGGCAGAGCGTGCCCGTTCTCGTGCGGCATGGTCGCCGGCATGCAGTTCGGCCATGGCGCCGTGCAGCATTTTGTGCGACAAGCCTTGCGCCAAGGCTTCCAGCACTTGCTCGGGGTTCTCGCCCCGAGCCAGCATCTTGCGGGCTTTTAGCAGCTCGGCTTGGCGCCAGCGATCGGCTTGTTCGTTGAGTTCGCGTATGACGGGCACCATGCTGCGTTGGTCGAGCCAGTGCAAAAAACTTTGTACACCGGCGTCAATGATCGCTTCGGCCTGGGCCACGGCGGCCTGCCGGTTGGCTTGGGCGGTTTGCACCACGCCAGAGAGGTCATCGACCGAATACAGGTATATGTCCTCCAGGCCTTTGACTTCAGGTTCGATGTCGCGCGGCACGGCCAAATCGACCATGAATATCGGTCGATGGCGCCGCCTCTGGATGGCGCGCTCAACGGCGCCCAAGCCGATCAGAGGCAAGCTGCTGGCGGTGCAGCTGACCACCACGTCGAACTCGTGCAAACGGTCGGGAATTTCGGCCAGTCGCATGACCTCGCCACCGAACCGGCTGGCGAGCTTTTCACCGCGATCCAAGGTGCGGTTGGCGATCACCATTTGCTTGGGACTGCGGGCGGCAAAATGGGTGGCGCACAGTCCGATCATTTCCCCTGCGCCCACGAACAGAACCCGGGTTTGAGCCAAGTCTTCGAAAACTTGGCTGGCCAGCCGCACGCAAGCCGCGGCCATGCTGATTGAGTGGGCGCCGATTTCGGTCGAGGTTCGCACCTCTTTGGCGACTGCGAAGGAGCGCTGAAACAACTGGTGCAAGGTGGTGCCCAGGGCGCCGGCGTCTTGGGCGGCGCGAACGGCATCCTTCATCTGACCCAGGATCTGGGCCTCGCCCAAGACCATCGAATCGAGGCCGCTTGCGACCCGAAAGGCGTGCCGAGCCACTTGTCCCTGGCTCAGGGTGTAGGTATGGGCTTGTAGGTCTTCGGTGCGCACGCCCCCCGACTGTGCCAGCCAGCGCAGGGTTTGCTCGGGAGCAATCAGATCGGCGGCACAATAGACCTCCGTGCGATTGCAGGTCGACAAAATGGTGGCTTCGGCGGTGCCGGGGACGTTGCGGCGCAATTCGTCCAAGGTGTCCCCCATTTGGTCCATGGCAAAAGCAAACTTGCCGCGAATACCCTGCGGTGCCGTGTTGTGATTCAAACCTAATGCCCAGACTGCCATGATCAGGATTATAAAATCCATCGTATGAACCTTCCGACCTATTTGACCCACGGGCTGGAATGGATGGGCCCTGCCTTGGGCCTGACCCTCTTGGCACTGCTCTATACCGCCCTGCAAGGCCGAACCGAAACCCTGCGTTGGGGTTGGTTGGGCACCGGTTGTGCCTGGTTGGCGGTCGGTGGCTGCACACAAGGGGTAACTGCGCTGCTCTTGCGCTGGCCCGACGGCAGCATGGCGGCTTATGGCCTGTTGGTGCTGATGTTGGCCATATCCCGGGTGGCCTTGGTCAGAAAAAAACAACATATCGACTAACATAGGCTCACTCCATATGAATGCACCCACCACACTGAATCAGTGGATGAACGCCACCCTGCAGGGGGCACGTCTGCGTGAGATCCCTTACAACTACACCTCTTTTTCAGATCGTGAAATCGTGTTGAGGTTGTTGGGCGAGACCGCCTGGGCTTTGCTCGAAAATTTGCGCTCTGAGAGGCGCACGGGTCGCTCCGCTCGCATGTTGTACGAGGTGTTAGGCGACATTTGGGTGGTGGAGCGCAACCCCTATTTGCAAGACGACTTGCTCGACAATCCCAAGCGCCGTCAGCAATTGGTTGATGCCTTGAATCACCGTTTGACCGAGATCGAGCGGCGTCGCATGCCTCAGGAAGATCCCGAGCGAGACCGGTGGGTGGGCGAGTTGCTCGATGCGGCGCGCCAAGCGGTGACGCGCTTTGATCTGCAATTTGCCACCGTGGCGGCATTGCGCAAAAAGGCCATGCGGGTGTTGCGCCGTCATACCCAGGCGGACAACGTCAAGTTTGACGCCCTCTCAAGGGTGTCGCACGTGACCGATGCCACCGATTGGCGAGTCGAGTACCCTTTTTTGGTCTTGTGTCCGGACTCTGAGGTTGAGATGCCTGCTTTGGTGCAAAGCTGCATCGAACTGGGCTTGACCATCATCCCCCGAGGCGGCGGCACCGGTTACACCGGCGGTGCCATTCCCTTGGTCTGGAACAGCGTCGTCATCAACACCGAAAAACTCGAAGCCATGGGGGCCGTCGAGCGCATGCGCCTACCGGGACTGGAGAGCGAGGTCGCGACCATCCACACCGAGGCGGGTGTGGTGACTCAGAGGGTGGCCGATGCCGCCGACTTGGCCGGTTTGGTGTTCGCCGTCGACCCGACTTCGGCCGATGCCTCTTGCATCGGCGGCAACATCGCCATGAATGCGGGTGGCAAAAAAGCGGTGCTTTGGGGGACCGCTTTGGACAACTTGGTGAGCTGGCGCATGGTGACCCCGCAAGCCGAGTGGCTGGAGGTGACTCGCATCGGGCATAACCTGGGCAAGATCCATGATGCCGAGGAAGTGAGATTTGAGTTGCGCTACTTCAAGGCCGATGGCGTCACGCCCTTGCGCAGCGAGACCTTGACCATCCCCGGCACCCGCTTTCGCAAAGAAGGCTTGGGCAAAGACGTTACAGACAAGTTCCTCAGTGGCCTGCCTGGGGTACAAAAAGAGGGTTGCGACGGCCTGATCACCAGTGCACGCTGGGTCTTGCACCGAATGCCGGCGCACACCCGCACGGTGTGTCTCGAGTTTTTTGGTCATGCGCGCGATGCCGTGCCCAGTATCGTCGAGATCAAAGAGTTCATGTTCGCCGAACAAAAGCGCACGGGCACGGTGTTGGCCGGTCTTGAGCACTTGGACGACCGCTATTTGCGGGCAGTGGGATACAGCACCAAATCCAAGCGCGGCGGCTTGCCCAAAATGGTGTTGGTGGGGGACATCGCCGGCGACGACCCGGATGCGGTGGCGCGGGCCACTTCCGAGGTCGTTCGGCTGGCCAATTCGCGCAGCGGCGAAGGTTTCATTGCCATCAGCCCCGAGGCACGCAAGAAATTTTGGCTGGATCGCAAACGCACAGCGGCCATCAGCCGCCACACCAATGCCTTCAAGATCAACGAAGACGTGGTCATTCCCTTGCAGCGCATGGCCGAATACACTGACGGGATCGAGCGCATCAACATCGAATTATCTTTGCGCAACAAGTTGAAGTTGTGCGACGAGCTGGATCATTTTTTTGCCCGTGGGAACCTGCCCTTGGGCAAGGCTGACGAATTGGACGCTTTGGCCACACAGGAGCAATTGGAAGAGCGCGTGACTCGAGCCCGGGCCCTCATCGCTGGTGTGCGCGATTCCTGGAAAGGATGGCTCAAGGACTGTGACGCCTTGTTCCCACGCTTGCAATCGCATGAACTGCGCGCCAGTTGGAAAGCCCAGATTCGCTCAGAGTTGCAAAACATCTTCACCGGCCAAGTCTTTCAACCCATTTTGGATGAGTGTGCGGCCATTCACCAACGCGTGCTCAAGGGCAGGGTTTGGGTGGCTTTGCATGCCCATGCAGGCGATGGCAATGTGCACACCAACATCCCCGTCAACAGCGACGATTACGCCATGTTGCAAACGGCCCATGAGGCGGTCGGCCGCATCATGGCGCTGACACGTTCGCTCGATGGCGTTATTTCGGGCGAGCATGGCATTGGTATCACCAAACTCGACTATCTGACTGACGAAGAATTGGCGCCTTTTGCCCGTTATAAACAGCTGGTCGATCCGCAAGGCCACTTCAACCGGGGCAAGTTGTTGCGCCAAGCCGCTTCGGTGGGAACCCGTGCGGCCGATTTGTCCGACGCCTACACCCCCAGTTTCGGATTGATGAGGCATGAGTCGCTGATCATGCAACAGTCGGACATTGAAGCCATTGCCGATAGCGTGAAGAATTGCCTGCGCTGCGGCAAGTGCAAGCCGGTGTGCGCCACGCATGTGCCGCGTGCCAATTTGCTCTACAGCCCGCGCAACAAGATTTTGGCCACGTCTTTGTTGGTCGAGGCTTTTTTGTATGAAGAGCAAACGCGCCGTGGCGTGTCGATCAAGCATTGGCAGGAATTTGAAGACGTAGCTGACCATTGCACGGTTTGTCACAAATGTCTCACACCTTGCCCGGTCAACATTGACTTTGGTGACGTGTCGATGAACATGCGTAACCTTTTGCGCAAAATGGGTCAAAAAAGTTTCCGTCCAGGCAATGCGGCGGCGATGTTCATGCTTAACGCCACCCGTCCTGAGACGATCAAAATAGCCCGCACATTGATGGTTGATGTGGGCATGAAACTGCAGCGGGCGGCGCATGATGCCTTTGCCGTGCTGGCACGCCGTCAAACCAGTGCGCCTCCGGCCTCAGTCGGTTTGCCCCCCATCAAGGAGCAAGTGATTCATTTCGTGAATAAGAAGATGCCGGGCAATTTGCCGAAAAAGACGGCACGCGCCTTGTTGGACATCGAAGACAAGAACTATGTGCCGATCATTCGCAATCCAGTGTTGACCTCGGTCGATGCCGAAGCAGTGTTTTATTTCCCCGGTTGCGGCTCAGAGCGTTTGTTCAGCCAGGTCGGTTTGGCCACCCAGGCCATGCTTTGGCATGCGGGTGTGCAGACCGTGCTGCCCCCAGGCTACTTGTGCTGTGGCTATCCACAAAGAGGCTCGGGTCAGTTCGACCGCGCCGAGCAGATGATCACCGACAATCGGGTGTTGTTCCATCGGGTGGCCAACACCCTGAACTACCTGGACATCAAGACGGTCGTGGTCAGTTGCGGCACCTGCTACGACCAATTGCAGGGTTACCGATTCGAGGAAATTTTCCCGGGCAGCCGCATCATCGACATCCATGAATTTTTACTGGAAAAAGGAATCACGCTGACCCAGACGCAGGCCGCGGGCTATCTCTACCATGACCCCTGTCACAGTCCGATGAAGCAGCAAGACCCGATGAAGACGGTCAAAGCCTTGCTGGGCTCGCCCGTGTTGAAAAACGACCGCTGTTGCGGAGAGTCAGGCACTCTGGGTGTGACACGCCCTGATATCTCGACCCAAGTGCGTTTCCGCAAAGAGCAGGAAATCCGCAAGGGCGAGCTGGACTTGAGAGAAGTCACCGGTCAGGTGCAGGGCAATGTCAAAGTGTTGACCAGCTGCCCCAGTTGTTTGCAGGGCTTGTCGCGATATGGCAATGATTTGCAAAACGGTTTATTGGAGGCGGATTACATCGTGGTCGAAATGGCCCGCCATATCCTGGGTGAAAACTGGATGGCGGAATATGTGCGGGCTGCCAATCAGGGTGGCATAGAACGCGTTTTGGTTTGACCCAATGAGCAAAGAAACACCTCCGCCACAAGATTTGACCGTGCACCAGTCCTCCAAGATCCTGGAGATTCTGTTCGCCAACGGTGAGCGCTATCGCATTCCATTTGAGCTGATGCGGGTCTACAGTCCCTCCGCAGAAGTGCAGGGTCATGGACCTGGGCAAGAGGTTTTGCAAACCGGCAAACGCGAGGTCGGACTGCTCGACCTCGAGCCGGTGGGCAATTACGGCATTAAGCCGACTTTCACAGACGGACATGACAGCGGAATTTTTTCTTGGACTTATCTGTACTATTTGGCTTCGCAACAAGAGCAGCTGTGGGTCGAATACGGCCAGCGCTTGCAGGCAGCGGGCGTGGATCGCGATGCCCCCATGGCCGCAGCCTCTGCGGGTGGGTCTTGCGGCCACCACCATTGAAATACCAACCTCATGAGCCAAACCCATTTCGGATTCAAGACCGTCGACGAGCGTGAAAAAGCCCGACAGGTGCGCGGCGTGTTCGACTCAGTGGCCTCGCGCTATGACATCATGAATGATCTGATGTCCTTGGGGCTGCATCGGGTGTGGAAGTTTTACACCGGCGTAGTCGCTGATTTGCGTCCCGGACACCGGGTGCTTGACATTGCTGGTGGTACCGGTGACTTGGCCAGTGCCTTTGCCGATCAGGTGGGGCCGACCGGAATGGTGGTGCACACCGACATCAACGAAGCCATGTTGAAGGTGGGGCGGGACCGCCTGTTGAACCGCGGCCAGGTCTTGCCCACCGTGGTGTGTGATGCGGAAAACCTCCCTTTTCCCGATGCCTATTTCGATCGCGTCAGTGTGGCGTTTGGTTTGCGCAATATGACTCACAAGGACCGGGCCTTGAGGGAAATGGCCCGCGTGCTCAAACCCGGGGGCAAATTATTGGTATTAGAGTTTTCCAAGGTCGCCAAGCCCTTGGAAAAAGTTTACGATGTCTATTCCTTCAAGGTATTGCCCTTGTTGGGGCACTGGGTGGCGCGTGACGAAGACAGTTATCGCTACCTGGCCGAGTCGATACGAATGCACCCCGATCAGCAGGCCCTGAAAAACCTTATGCATAATAATGGCTTTGCTCATGTGGACATTCACAACATGACCGCCGGCGTGGTGGCGCTTCATGTTGGAATCAAGGTCTGATATTTGTACGCAGGAGTCACAATGAAAACCCGTTTGGTTTCTTTCTCTTTGGCCCTACTCATGGGTTTGACCGGCCTGCAAGCCGAGGCTTCGAAGCGCTTGGGTGGCGGTCAGTCAACTGGGCGTCAATCGTCCAACGTGACGCAGCGCGAGGCCGCACGCCCAGCCCCAGCTACCCCGGCCCAAAACACGACCTCCCCTGCCGCCCAGCCTGCACCGGCTGCTGCCGGTGCCGGTGCCGCCGCAGCTCAAACCCAGCGTAAACCTTGGGGTGCGATGCTCGGCGGCTTGGCTGCCGGCCTTGGCTTGGCTTGGTTGGCGCACAGCCTGGGTTTGGGTGAAGCCTTCGGCCAAATTTTGTTGTTTGGCCTGTTGGCTTTGCTGATCATGGTCGCCGTTGGATTTTTCCTGCGTCGGCGCAGCGCCACGGCCAACAACTCATCCCCCTACGCATTCCAGGGTGCTGGTGCGGCCGACGCGGCTGCTGCTCCTCAGTACAACCCCAAAAACGTTGGCAACGATGCTTCGGCCCGCCCTTGGGAAGGTCCGGCGCACTTTGAGCCTGCTGCGCCGTCGCGCGCCGGCGCCCGCATCGGTTCGAGCCTTATTGGTGGCGGCCAAAATTGGTCCATTCCCGCCGACTTTGACGTGGCCGGGTTCGTCTCTGGCGCCAAGGCCAACTTCGTGTCTTTGCAAGACGCTTGGGATCGCTCTGACATGGATGCCCTGCGCGCCATGATGACCGACGAGATGACCGGTGAAATTCGCCAGCAACTGGCCGAGCGTGAGTCCCAGTCAGGTGGTCAGCCTAACAAGACTGAAGTCGTCATGCTCGAGGCCCAGATCCTGGGCATTGAAGACCTGGGCTCTGGCTATTTGGCCAGTGTCGAGTTCTCTGGCTTGATCCGCGAGGACGTCTCCAGTGGGCCCACCCCCTTCCGCGAGGTCTGGAACATGACCCGCACCAAAGAGGGTGGCGACGGCTGGTTGGTGGCAGGCGTTCAGGCCTTGCAGTAAGCTCGATCCGCGCCTCTGGCCTTTTTGATCTGTCGCCCTCCAGCGGGCGGGTGGCAGGTCGGACCTACAATCTCCCCATGCCCGCTTCCTTTTTACCTCCCCCGCCAGCCTGGTTGGATCCTTGGCTGGACTCTGTTCGTCCTCCTGAATGGTTGCTCCAAGAGGCGCAACTGAAGGGGGTACTGTTTTTCAACCACGTGTTGCTTCAATCCGAGCAGGCCTTGCCGCGCACGCGACGTTTGGCGGGACGTTCCTTGCAGATGAAATGGCGCCAAGTCTGTTGGGAGTGGGCATTTACCCCTGCAGGTTTATTCGAAACCCGGCCGGTACAAGCCCGAGCGGATTTGGTGTTGGATTTGGGCGATGTGTCCCCCACTCAGTTGGCGGCCCTGTTGTGGCGGGCAGATCGCCCCAACCTGCGAATTGAAGGTGACGTGCAAATGGCGGCCGAAATCAATTGGTTGGTCGACCATGTCCGCTGGCGACCTGAGGAGGATCTGGCCCGCTTGGTTGGTGACGCCCAAGCGCGCGCGTTGGCCCTGTTGGGGCAAAGGCTGATTCAAGGTTTGCGTGCATTCGGCCTGGGCCGAACCAGCCCGGCCACCGAGTCCCCAGGGTCGCGCTCATGAAGCGCCTGTTCAGGTCGGCCTACATCCTGTGGGTGGTGTTTCGCTTCGGATTGGACCAGATGGTGCTGCAAGGCATCAACCACCCCGGCTTGTTGTTGTTGTCTCGTTTGGTCGGCTGGGGGCGAGACCTGAGCGCCCCCCGGGGCCAGCGTTTGCGCATGGCCCTCGAACACTTGGGCCCGATATTTGTCAAATTCGGTCAAGTCTTGTCGACACGTCGGGACCTGTTGCCCACCGATGTCGCTGACGAGTTGGCTTTATTGCAAGACCGGGTGCCAGCCTTCCCCTCCGAGGTAGCCATTGCCACCATAGAACGCTCGTTTGGCCGCTCGATCGATGAGATTTTTTTGCACTTTGAGCGCGAACCCGTGGCCAGCGCCTCGATCGCGCAGGTGCACTTCGCCACCTTGGCGACGCCCGATGGCGGCGCGCGTGACGTCGCGGTCAAGGTCTTGCGTCCCAATATGTTGGGGGTAATCGACAAAGACTTGGATTTGATGCGCCTGATGGCGCGCTGGCTTGAGCGTTTATCGGCGGATGGCCGCCGGCTCAAGCCCCGCGAAGTGGTCGCCGAATTCGACAAGTACTTGCACGATGAACTCGATCTGGTGCGTGAGGCTGCCAATGCCGCCCAGTTGCGCCGCAATATGGATGGGTTGGACTTGGTGCTGATTCCCGAGATGTTTTGGGACCATTGCCACACCGATGTCATCGTGATGGAGCGCATGCACGGGATCCCCATCAGTCAGGTTGATCGCTTGCGCGAAGCCGGTGTCGACATATCGAAGCTGGCTCGTGATGGCGTGACGATTTTTTTCACCCAAGTGTTTCGTGACGGTTTCTTTCACGCCGACATGCACCCGGGCAATATCCAGGTCAGCATTGAGCCAGAAACCTTTGGCCGTTATGTATCTCTAGATTTCGGTATCGTGGGAACCCTGACCGAATACGATAAAGAGTATCTGGCACAGAATTTCACGGCCTTCTTTCGACGCGACTACAAACGCGTGGCCGAGTTGCACATCGAATCTGGCTGGGTGCCTGCGCAAACCCGGGTTGATGAACTCGAAGCTGCGATACGGGCGGTTTGCGAGCCTTATTTTGACCGCCCCCTGAAAGAGATTTCTTTGGGCATGGTATTGATGCGATTGTTTCAGACTTCGCGCCGCTTTCACGTCGAGATTCAACCGCAGTTGGTTTTGTTGCAAAAAACCCTGCTCAACATCGAGGGCTTGGGCCGCCAACTCGATCCCGAACTCGATTTGTGGAGCACTGCCAAGCCCTTTCTGGAAAAATGGATGATGGAGCAGGTCGGTCCCCAGAGGCTTTGGCAAGAATTGCGCAACCAAGCCCCCTATTACGCCAAGGTGTTGCCGCAATTGCCGCGCTTGGTCCACGAGCGCCTGCTCAACCCGCGCCAACCGCAACTTGCCCTGATTGAGCAGTTGATGGCCGAGCAAAAGCGCACCAACGCATTGTTGCGCGTGTTGGTTTATTTGGGCTTGGGTTTTGTCGCCAGTCTTCTCTTCTTCCAAGTCTGGATCCATTCGTCTTCGCTCTATTGATCTCCCGGAGTGCCTATGTTGCTCAGTTTGGTCATTGCCTACTTGTTGATCACCATCGTCATCGGCCTCTGGGCCTCAAGGCGGGTGAAAAACTCGGCTGACTTCGCCATCGCCGGCCGTCATCTGCCGCTGTTCATGATCGTCACCACCACCTTTGCCACATGGTTCGGATCTGAGACTGTGCTGGGCATACCAGCCAAATTCGTGCAGTCGGGTTTTGGGGGCGTGGTGGAAGACCCATTTGGTGCGGGCTCGTGCCTGATCTTGGTGGGCCTGTTGTTTGCCGCCAAGCTCTATCGCATGACCTTGCTGACCATTGCCGACTATTACCGTGAACGGTATGGGCGCGCGGTCGAGGTGGCTTGCTCGGTGATCATCATGATCAGTTACTTGGGTTGGGTGTCGGCTCAGGTGACTGCCTTGGGGTTGGTCTTTCACGTGCTCTCTGCCGAAGCCATCAGCATCCCCTTGGGCATGGTGATTGGGGTAGTGTCCATCTTGGCTTACACCCTGTTTGGGGGCATGTGGTCGGTGGCGGTGACCGATTTCATCCAGATGATCATTTTGGTGGCGGGACTGTCGGTGTTGGCGGTGTTCGCCAGTCAACAGGCCGGCGGCGCCGACAAAGTCATCGAATACGCACTCAGCAATGACATGTTCAAGTTCTGGCCCGAGCCCGGTTTCAAAGAGGTGGCTTTCTTTTTGGCCGCTGCCCTGACCATGATGTTGGGCTCCATTCCGCAGCAAGACGTGTTTCAGCGCGTGATGTCGGCCAACAGCGAAAAAGCCGCTACCCGGGGCCCGGTGATTGGTGGCATTTGTTACATTATGTTTGCTTTTGTGCCCATGTTTTTGGTAGTTAGCGCGCTGATCATCATGCCTGAACGGGCCGCAGAATTGGTCGCCGATGACCCGCAAAAGGTCTTGCCCACCCTGGTCATCGACCACATGCCCTTCGTCATGCAGGTCTTGTTCTTTGGCGCCTTACTCTCGGCCATCAAATCTTGCGCTTCAGCGACTCTGCTTGCGCCCAGCGTGACCTTCACCGAGAACATTTGGCGCCAATTCCATCCCCACATGTCGGATCGGCAGGGTTTGCGGACCATGCGCATCACGGTGCTGGTGTTCAGCGCCTTGGTCTTGGCTTATGCGATCAGCATGCAGGGCACGCCGATCTATGCGCTGGTCTCTGGGGCCTATCAAGTGACCTTGGTTGGGGCCTTCGTGCCTCTGGCTGCGGGCTTGTTTTGGAGCCGGGCCAGCACCCAAGGGGCAGTGTTCTCCATGGTCATGGGTTTGCTGGCTTGGGGCTTGTTCCTGGCCACTCCGGCCGGTGAGGAGTTTCCGGCCCAGTTGACCGGTTTGCTGGCCGCAGTCGCCGGTATGCTGGTGGGCTCTTGGGGGCCTCAGGCCATCGCCAACCGGCGTGGAAGCCACCATCGGGTGGTGCTGTTACAGGACTGAATCGCTTGGAGTTCCGATCTGAGGCCCCATTGGTCTGAGCCCTTGGGGCTATTCACTGGAGATGCCAAGCCCCGACTTATAATGGTGGGTTTCCCAACCATTCCTTGAGGTCCATCATGCCCATTTACGCCTACAAGTGTGAGTCCTGTGGCCATGCCAAGGACGTGTTACAAAAAATGTCCGACGCGCCCCTCTCCGCTTGCCCTTCTTGTGGCAAGTCGACCTTTGCCAAGCAACTGACGGCCGCAGGCTTTCAGCTGAAGGGGTCTGGTTGGTACGCCACCGATTTTCGAGGTGGATCGAGCTCTCCGGCTGCTTCGGGTGGGGAATCGTCTGATGCCAAACCAGCAGATACCGCCACGGCCACGGCCCGCCCTGCTGATTCGGCCTCTGCTGGTGGGTGTGGTGCCTCCTGCGCTTGCCACTGAAAACCCCCATGCATATCAAAAAACACCTCATTGCTGGCCTCTTGGTCTGGTTGCCCTTGGCCATTACCGTCTGGGTGCTGACTTGGCTTTATGGCGTGTTAGATGGGGTTTTTGTCGGTCTGTTGGGCGCCTTGGGGACTGTGGTGCCCGTGGGCAGCAACAACTGGATCGACACCCTGCGCCAATACCATGGATTGGGTGTGGCCTTGATGTTCTTCTTGCTCTTGGCGACCGGGGCCTTCGTGTCCAACGTGACCGGTCGTTGGTGGGTGAGGCAGTGGGACCGGCTGTTTACCAATATCCCTATTGTCAAATCCATCTACACCAGCGTCAAAAAGGTGTCCAACACCTTGTTTTCCAGCAATGGCAACGCCTTCCGCAAGGCCATGCTGGTGCCGTTCCCGCGCCAGGGATGTTGGACCATTGCCTTTCAAACCGGGGTACCGTCGGGGGAAGTGGCCGAGTTGCTCGACGGTGAACACCTCAGTGTCTACGTGCCCACCACCCCCAACCCGACCGGCGGGTATTTCATCATCGTGGCCAAGTCCGATGTGCGTGAACTGAATATGAGCGTGGATCAGGCGCTGACTTACCTCATCTCGATGGGGGCGGTGGTCCCTGAAGAGCAGTTGCCTGCCCTGACTTTGCCGCCTTCCCAACCCTGAACCGGGCCCGTGCCCCCCTCAACTGAGAATCATCCATGTCCATGAGAACACATTACTGCGGTCTGGTGACCGAGTCCCTGATGGGGCAAAGCGTGCAACTGTGTGGTTGGGTCAACCGCCGGCGCGATCATGGCGGCGTCATTTTTGTCGACCTGCGCGACCGCGAGGGCTATGTGCAGGTGGTGTGTGACCCCGACCACCCTGAGATGTTCAAGGTAGCCGAAGGGGTGCGCAACGAATTTTGCGTCCAGGTCAAAGGTGTAGTTCGCGCACGCCCAGAAGGCACCACGAACGATAACCTGAAAAGCGGCAAGATCGAGGTCTTGTGCCAGGAGTTGATGGTACTGAACCCCTCGGTCACGCCGCCGTTTCTGCTCGATGACGATAACCTGTCCGAGACCACGCGCTTGACCCACCGCGTGTTGGACTTGCGTCGACCCTACATGCAAAACAATCTGATGCTGCGCTACAAAGTGGCCATGGAAGTGCGCAAGTACCTCGACGAGCACGGCTTTGTCGACATTGAGACTCCGATGCTGACCAAAAGCACTCCCGAGGGCGCACGTGACTATTTGGTGCCCAGCCGCGTGCACGATGGCCAGTTCTTTGCCCTGCCGCAATCGCCCCAGTTGTTCAAACAGTTGTTGATGGTCTCGGGCTTTGACCGCTATTATCAGATCACCAAATGCTTCCGCGATGAAGACCTGCGCGCAGATCGTCAGCCTGAATTCACCCAGATTGATATCGAGACTTCTTTCCTGACTGAACAAGAGATCCGTGACATGTTCCAGGGCATGATCAAACACGTCTTCCAAAAAGTCTTAAGCATCGACTTGGGCGACTTCCCCGTCATGCCTTATGCCGAAGCCATGCGTCTGTATGGCTCGGACAAGCCAGATTTGCGCGTCAAACTTGAATTCACCGAGTTGACCGATGTGATGAGAGACGTCGACTTCAAGGTGTTCTCTGCTCCGGCTACCACCCCTGGCGGGCGCGTCGTGGCTTTGCGGGTTCCCGGCGGTGCCGAGATGTCACGCGGCGAAATTGATGGTTATACCGATTTCGTCAAAATTTATGGTGCCAAGGGCTTGGCCTGGATCAAGGTCAACGATGTGGCCTCAGGTCGGGAGGGCTTGCAGTCACCTATCGTCAAAAACCTGCATGATGCCGCCATCGCAACCATCTTACAGCGCACCGGGGCGGCCAACGGCGATATTCTCTTTTTTGGCGCTGACAAGGCCAAGGTGGTCAACGATGCCATAGGCGCACTGCGGGTCAAAATCGGCCACAGCGAGTTTGGCCGCAAGTCGGGTTTGTTTGAAGACCGCTGGGCCCCGATGTGGGTGGTGGACTTCCCAATGTTCGAGTACGACGACGAGGCTGATCGCTGGACTGCCGTCCACCACCCCTTCACCGCCCCCAAGGACGGCCACGAAGATTGGATGGTGAGTGTGCCTGAGAAATGCGTGGCCAAGGGCTACGATATGGTGCTCAACGGCTGGGAGATCGGTGGCGGCTCGGTGCGTATTCACCGCGCCGATGTGCAACAAAAGGTGTTTGATGCCCTCAAGATCAGCCCTGACGAGGCGCGTCTGAAATTTGGTTTCCTCCTCGATGCCCTGCAATATGGCGCACCACCGCACGGCGGGCTGGCCTTTGGTCTGGATCGGATCGTGACGTTGATGACCGGTGCCGATTCGATTCGCGACGTGATTGCATTCCCTAAAACTCAGCGGGCCCAATGTCTGTTGACACAGGCCCCCAGCCAGGTGGATGAAAAGCAGTTGCGCGAGTTGCACATCCGCTTACGCAACGTGCAAGCCGCGACCTGATAGGGGACCACCGCCCAACCCTCATGCCGTTTGGCATGGAGGTTGGGATTCAAAGCACTTCAAAGACGGTGTAGATGGGGCCGCTGGACTCTCGTTGGCCTTTGGCCACGGCGACCATGCGATTCAACCAAGCGTATTTCTCCGAGCTGGTTTCGAATTGCGGCACCATGCGGAAATAGTAGCTGGCGGGATCGACCTTTTCACCTCGATTCAATCGGTCCATGACTTCTTTGGGGCCATGACGCAGGCCTTGGTAGGTCATGTAGATCAAGTGACCATCGTTGGTTTCCAGGGTGATGCGCACATCCAGCGCCAGCACGCCGTCTTGGCGCAGAAGGAGCCAATCGCCACCGGGGCCAGCGTGAACTGTGCCGCTCAAACGCTCGCCTTCAAATCGGCCCCCGGTGACTTGGGCGATTTTGCGAGCGCCCATGGGGGTTTGACCAAGATCTTGGATGCGAGGCACTTCCAGCGTCAGGGTGAAAAGGTGTCGTGTTTCAATCATCGTCGGTTGCTCCATATCAAACTCAGTCCTGCGCCGACCAACAGGCCGATGTCGATCCATGTCCACCCGTCGGGTATTTCGCCCCAGATCAGGTAACCCAGAATCAGTGCGTACAAGAGCACACTGTAACGGAATGGGGCGATCACACCCATGTCGCCATGGCGCATGGCCATGATGATCAGATGATAGGCCGCAGCCAGACAGACCGACGACAGTCCCAGCCAGACCCTGGTCAGGTTCGAGATGCTGACCCATGGGGTGGTCAGCGACCACAGGCCCGAGAGCACCGTGACACAAAAAGCCGTCGCCAAGGTGATCAGCATACCGGGTACCCGGGCTTGAATGCGACGGGTCAACACATCGCGCACGGCATGCCCCAATGTGCCCAGCACGCACAGCCAGGCATAGGCATTGAAGCCACCTGCGCTGGGTCGCACAATCAGCAAGACTCCGGCAAAGCCCACATCAGTTGACCAGCGGGCAAATCGGCGCTGGCGAGTTTGACCAAGGTATCGTTGGCCAAAAAAAATGCCATACCCAGTACCATGGCGAGGATGCCACGCTGATTTTCCTGCGCGCGCGAGGGGGGGTCGCTGGCAAGCATGATCTGACTTTAGCGCAAGCCAACCTGACCGAGCGCCTCGGGTGTCCCCAGAGTGCACAGACCAGATGAAAAGAGGCAAAATTTACCCATGACGCAGTCTGTTGCCCAGGCTTACAAATGGCCCGAATCGGTACTGGTGGTGATCCACGCCCCCAATGGTTTGGTGTTGTTGATACAGCGCATTGACTCGGGGACCTGGCAGTCGGTCACCGGCAGCAAAGATACCCCGGATGAACCTTGGCAAGACACCGCACGGCGCGAGGTCATGGAAGAGACGGGCATCGACGTTCATGCACCCGGTCATCGCTTGCTCGATTGGGGTTTGGAGAATGTGTACGACATTTACCCCCGCTACTTGCACCGCTACCCACCGGGCGTGACGCGAAACACCGAGCGCGTGTTTGGTCTGACCGTGCCCGAGGCGGGTGCGGTGCGCTTGCATCCAGAAGAGCACACCGAGTGGTGTTGGTTGCCGTGGCGCGAGGCGGCAGATCGAGTATTCTCACCCAGCAATGCCGAGGCTATTTTGTCTTTGCCGCGCTTTGGGTTGGTGTCGACATGAACGAGGCGCGTCCACCTTTGGATGCGCAGTGCACTCTATTGCAAGGCAGCACCGAGTTTTTCCCTGCACTGAGCATGGCCTTGGATGTGGCCAGAAAAGAAGTTTTTTTCGAAACGTATTTGTTCAATACGGCCGGGCGCGGCCAAGACATCGCACAGGCATTGGAGCGTGCCGCGCTTCGGGGCGTGCGAGTTTCGGTGGTGCTTGATGGAGCAGGCTCGCGCGACATGTCGCCTGAGTGGCTGGCCCGTTGGACGCAGGCCGGGGTCCTGTGGCGAATCTTCGAGTCCTTGGGCGTTGGTGGATTTTGGTTTCCCAGCCGATGGCGGCGTTTGCACCGTAAATTGTGTGTAATCGACCGACAGGTGGCTTTTTGCGGTGGCATCAACATCCTCGATGACCACCATGATCCGCACATAAAGGGGACTTTGCCTCACCCGCGCTTGGACTATGCGGTGCGCTTGGTAGGGCCTTGGGTGCAGAGCATCCATGTGACCATGGTGCAACTGTGGTCGAGATTGGAGATTTTTCGTAACCTGAGGGCGCGGCGCATCGGCGCGGCGCTCGAGGCTTGGCGTGATGGAGACCCTTGGCCTTTGGGGGATGCGCGTGGACCGATCCGCTTGGTGTTGCGGGACAATGTCCGCCACCGCCAGAGCATCGCTCGCAGTTATTTGCAAGCCATCGGGCGGGCCAGACAAGAGATCTTGATCGCTAATGCGTTTTTTTCCCGGCGCACAAATTGCGTCAGGCCCTAGAGACCGCCGCCGCCCGAGGGGTGCGGGTTCGCTGGTTATTGCCCGGTTATTTTGAATACGTCGTGCCTTACCGGGCCACCCGATTCGTCTACCAACAATTGTTGTGTGCGGGTATCGAGACCACCGAGTACCACGCCAGTTACCTGCATACCAAGGTGGCTGTCATCGATGGCCGATGGGCCACCGTGGGCTCATCCAATCTGGACCCCTTGAGCCTCTTGTTGGCGCGCGAAGCCAATGTGGTAATCCAGGATGAGGGTTTTGCCAGTGTCCTCAAAGACCGCCTCGAGGCTGCGTGGGCCGAGGGGGGGCGCCCGGTGCGACCCCGGTTGCAGCGCTTGCTGTGGTGGGAAAAATTGACCGACTATCTGGCGTATGGCCTCATGCGAAGTCTGATTTTCCTCACTGCCCGCCGCTACTGAGGCGTTGGGTCAGGCTGGCGAGTAGACCAAGCGAACGTAGATTGGTGCAAAGGCCTCGGCCTGGGTGATTTCGATCAGGGTTTCTTTGGCCAGTTCGAGTAAGGCGATGAATGTCACCACCAACACTGGCACGCCGCGTTCGGCTTCGAACAGGTGCTCGAATTCAACAAAGCGGCGCCCCTGCAGTTTCTTCAGGACCAGGCTCATGTGTTCGCGCACGCTGAGCTCTTCGCGCGAGATCTTGTGGTGCTGAACCAGTTTGGCGCGCTTGAGGATATCGGCCCAGGCTTGTTGCAGGTCGACCACGTGTACATCAGGAAAACGGGGTTGCAAGGACTGTTCGATGTAGACCTGGGCGCGCAGGAAATCACGCCCGAACCGAGGCACAGCCGAGAGCTTTTCGGCAGCCAGTTTCATTTGCTCGTACTCTTGCAAGCGGCGCACCAATTCGGCGCGGGGATCTTCGGCTTCTTCGCCCTCGGCCGCTTTTTTAGGCGGTAGCAGCATGCGTGATTTGATCTCGATCAGCATGGCGGCCATCAGCAGGTACTCAGCTGCCAACTCGAGGTTGCGGTTGCGAATTTCCTCGACATAGCTCAGGTACTGGCGGGTGACTGCCGCCATGGGGATGTCCAGAATGTTGAAGTTCTGTTTGCGTATCAGGTAAAGCAGCAAGTCCAGCGGGCCTTCAAAGGCTTCCAGAAAGACTTCCAGGGCGTCGGGCGGGATGTAGAGGTCTTGGGGCAGGGTGAACAGAGGTTCGCCATACAAACGCGCCAAGGCCACATGGTCAACCACCAAGGGGGTGGCTGCGACAGCGACCGAGACAGGCGCGGCTTGCAGTTCGGGCAAAGGCTCGCTGTTCACGAACTGTGGGTCTGATAGACGTAGGGCTGCTGGGGCACCTGAGCGGCACGGTACTCGGACCAGGTTTCTCGGTCAGGGTTTTTATCCCACAACAAAGCGCGGCCTTGCCTTTGTCCGGCTTCCAGTTCCGGGCGTTGTTGGCGCAACTCGGTGATGAATTGGGTGGTGTCGGATTGGTAGTCGGCACGGCGGAAAAAAGGCATGGGATGAACTCCTGAGAGGGATTATTTTACCGCCTTTGACCCGTGCTCAGCCCGGGTTGATTTGTCTCCTGAGTGCTGTCCAGCCTGGCATGGGGTGCTATTCTGAAGGCATGTGAATTTTCAGGCCCCGATTGCTCGTCGCTTTGCAAGGCTACAGCCGCGAGCGCGGGCTGCGTGATCTGGGCGCTGGCATCACGGTCGCGGTCGTGGCATTGCCATTGGCCATGGCCTTTGCCATCGCCACGCTCATGTCCGGGCTTTTGCTCATGGTCATGGGCTTGTTGTGAATGGGCAACTTGATTCGCTTCATTCCGGTGGCAGTCGTGATTGGTTTCACCAACGGCATTGCGGTGTTGATCATCATGTCCCAACTGAAAGACTTTTGGGGCCTACAGGTCGCTGCCATGCCAGCCGATTTTTCAGGCATCGTTCAAGCACTATTGACACATGCTCACACCTGGAACCCAACGGCCTTGCTGATTTCGCTGGGGTCGTTGGCAGTGTTGATCGTCTGGCAAATGGGGTTGCCGAGGCTGTGGTCGGTGGAGCACCCTTGGCGGCGGCGGTTGGGATTGGTGCCCGCCTCTTTGGTGGCGCTGATCTGGGCCACTTGGGTGACTTGGGCCGCAGGTTTGCCGGTCGAGACCATAGGCTCCAAGTTTGGGGGGATCCCCAGCGTAGTGCCCGAGTGGCATTGGCCCGTATTCAGTGCGCAGGTTTTGATCGACCTGTGGCCTTCCGCCATGACCCTGGCTTTACTTGGAGCGATTGAGTCCCTGCTGTGCGCCCGCATCGCCGACCAGATGATCGATGATCGGCATGATGCCAACCAAGAGCTGATGGCCCAGGGCATCGCCAATGTACTCACCCCTTTGCTCGGGGGCATGCCGGCCACTGGCACCATCGCCAGAACGGTGACCAACATCAAGCAAGGAGCCAGCAGCCCAGTGGCCGGTTTGGTGCACGCCATCACTTTGGCCTTGATTGTGGTGTGTGCCGCGCCATTGGCCATGCACGTTCCACTGGCGGCATTGGCGGCCATCTTGATGTTTGTCGCCTGGAACATGGGCGAGTGGCGTGAATTCGCGCATTTGCGCCAGTTCCGGCTGCCCTACCGGGTAATTTTGTTGGCGGTGTTTGCCTTGACCGTGGTGGTCGATTTGACAGTGGCGGTCGAGTTCGGTCTGGCGGCTGCTTGTCTGACCTTCATCTATCGCATCTCCAATCTGAGTCGGATCGAAGCGGTGCCCTTGTCTGCGCTGGAGAGTTTGCAAGGTCAGGCCTGGGGCGGCCAGGTGCGGGTGCATCGGCTGTACGGCGCTTTGTTTTTTGGCGCAGTGCGGCTGGTCGAGTCTTTGGCCGAGCCGCTGGCTTCGGGCGACGCACTGGTGTTGGATTTGAAAAACCTGATTTACATGGACAGTTCGGGGTCCGACGCATTGCTGGCGCTGCGACGTCAATGCGAGCACCAAGGCATCAGGCTGGTCTTGACTGGCATGGTCCACCAGCCTTTGGACATGGCCAAGCGCATCGGTCTGGCCGATTTGGCTTGGTCGTTCAGTCCTCCGAGCGAGACTGCCGACTCATGAGCAGGCTGACTGCCCCTTGGGCGGTGATTTGGCCTTCGAGCAATTGCATCACGGCAGCGGTGATGGGCATGTCCACCCCCAGTTTGTGGGCTCGGCGCATGACCGTGCGGGCGCTGTAGACCCCTTCGGCCACATGCCCCAAGGATTCGACGGCTTGTGCCAGGTTCAGACCCTGGGCCAAGGCCAAACCCACCCTGCGGTTGCGTGACAGATCACCGGTGGCGGTCAGCACCAAGTCACCCAATCCACTCAAGCCCATGAAGGTGTCCCCTCGCGCTCCCAGGGCCAAGCCCAAGCAGGTGATTTCGGCCAGACCCCTGGTGATCAGGGCTGCACGAGCATTCAAGCCCAAAGCCATGCCGTCGCATAAGCCGGTGGCGATGGCCATGACGTTTTTCACGGCCCCACCCACCTCAACCCCAATGATGTCGGCGTTTTCATAGACCCGCAGATGATCGACATGAAAAGCCGATACCAGGGCTTGTCGTACGGCGTCGTGGGGGCTGGCTGCGACCAGAGCGGTGGGCAAACCAGCAGCCACTTCCTGAGCGAAACTGGGCCCGCTGAGCGCGCCGCACAACAGATGGGGTGCGACTTGGGACTGAACCTCGTGGGGTAGGCTGCCCCCCGGCTGAAGGCTGGGGTCGCTCCCTGGGGCTTCAAAGCCTTTACACAACCACGCCACAGGCACCTGGGCATTCAGTAACCGTGTCGCCTCTTGCAACAAAGGCCTCAGACTGGACATGGGACCGGCCAATACCACCAGATCGGTCCCGGTCAGGGTAGGTGCCAACGGGCCACTGATGATGTCGAGATCGACCGGTAAGGTGACCCCGGGTAAGTAGCGCTGGTTGCGCCGGGTGTCTTTCATGGACTGGGCTTGGGCGGCGTCGCGGGCCCAGAGCAGCGTTTGGTGACGCCGCGCCGCATGAATGGCCAATGCCGTACCCCAAGACCCAGCGCCGAGAATTGAGATTTTCATAGTGGCGATAGCCTGGTTTGGACGCCCTTTACTGTCCAGGGGCTTGTTGCTCCAGTTGCTGCTGATAAATGGCTTGGAAATTGACTTCGGTCAGATGGACCGGAGGAAAACCGGCGCGCTGGATCAGGTCGGCCAGATTGCCGCGCAAGTAGGGATAAACGATTTGCGGACAAGCGATGCCCAACAAGGGCCCCATTTGTTCGTCAGGAATATTTTTGACCTGAAAAATCCCGGCTTGCTTGGCTTCGACCAAAAACAGGGTTTTGTCGCCCATTCGAGATGTGACCGTGGCTTGTACCGTGACTTCCACTTGCCCTTCAGCAATATTTTGTACGCCGACACCCAGTTGGATTTCGACCGATGGCTGTTCGGTCGTCGACAGTATCTCAGGGGAATTGGGTTGTTCGAGCGAGGCATCCTTGAGGTAAACACGCAAGATGTTAAAGGCGGGCGCTGTAGTATCGGTCATGAAGGGATCCTGAGATGAGAAAGCCCGCTGCGGCAAACCGAAGCGGGCGGGAAATTCGGTCAATAAAAAATGATTATGCTTGATAAATCAAACGGTACGCAGCAGGGGTTCGAGGCCGCCGCGGCCATCCAAAGCGATCAGATCGTCACAGCCGCCCACATGGGTGTCGCCGATGAAGATTTGCGGCACCGTGCGTCGTCTGGTGACCGCCATCATGTGCTCGCGCTGGGTAGGATCGGTGTCGATGCGGATTTCTTCGATGTGTTCAACGCCTTTGGCTTTCAGGATCTGTTTTGCCCGGATGCAGTAGGGGCAATCGGCAGTGGTGTACATCTTCACGTGGGACATATTGGACTCCAAAGTGTCAAGGGTTTAGCTTTTGAGGACGGGTTGGCTGGCTTCGCGCCAAGCTTTGAGGCCGCCCGTCAGAGACAATGCTTGGGTGTAGCCCAGTTTTTTGGCTACTGCCACGGCGCTGCGCGAACGCATCCCGCTGGCGCAAACCAGGATCAGGGGCAGGTTCTTGTCGCGGGCCACCACCGGCAGTCGGTCGTTGAGTTCAGACAAGGGGATGTGTTTGGCGCCGGGCACATGGCCAGCATTGAACTCGGCGTCGGTGCAAACATCGATGACCACGGCTTTCTCGCGATTGATTTTCTGGACTGTCTCAATGACGGTTAACCCAGAGGAAGATGCGCCTTGGATGATGGGCAAAAACAACAAAAAACCCGAGGCCAAAGCCACGGAAATCAGCATCCAGTTGTCGAGAATGAATTGCAAGGTAGGTCCTGTGGTCAGTCTGTGTCAGTATGTCATTTTAAAATCAAGTTGATCAACCCCGTCTGCGGCAGGCTCAACCGCTCATTTTTCTGATTTTCATCATGCATCAACTTGTACTCATCCGGCACGGCGAATCGACCTGGAACTTGGAAAACCGCTTCACTGGCTGGACAGATGTGGCCTTGACCGAGAACGGCGTGTGTCAAGCCCAGCAGGCTGGATCCTTGCTTAAAGCCGAAGGTTTTGAATTTGACCTTGCTTACACCAGCGTACTCAAGCGCGCCATTCACACCCTATGGCATTGTCTGGACGCCATGGAGCGTCCTTGGCTGCCCGTGGTCAACCATTGGCGGCTCAATGAGCGCCACTATGGTGCTTTGCAGGGGTTGAACAAGGCCGACATGGCCAAACAGTACGGCGACGACCAGGTGCTGGTGTGGCGGCGCAGCTACAACACCCCGCCCCCCGCCTTGGAGCCCGGCGATCCGCGCTGCGAGCGCAGTGACCGCCGCTATGCCCAACTGTCCCCGGAGCAAATTCCCTTGACCGAATGTCTGAAAGACACAGTGGCGCGGGTGATTCCTTTTTGGCAAGATACCATGGCCCCTTCGATCCAGTCTGGCATGCGGATCCTGGTGGTGGCTCATGGCAATTCGATCCGGGCCTTGGTGAAGTACCTTGACGGTATCTCTGATGCTGACATCGTGGGTCTGAATATTCCAAACGGCATTCCCTTGGTGTACGAGTTGGACACTCAGCTCAAGCCCATGCGCCACTATTACCTGGGTGACACCGAGGCGGCGGCCCGTGCGGCGGCGGCTGTGGCGGCTCAGGGCAAGACCTGAGGCCTGCAAACCCTTCCCGGTGGCGTTACCATAACCCTTCCTATACAGGTGAACATCATGCGTCACACCCTCAAAATCATCGGCTGGCTGGGCGTGGGCGCCTTGACCGGCGCCCTGACCACGGTTTCCTTGCAAACAGTGGCGCGCTCAAACATGGCTCCTTTGCCGCTGGAAGAACTGCAGCAACTGGCGGCCGTCTTCAGCATGGTCAAAAGCGACTATGTCGAGCCGGTCGATGAAAAGAAGCTGATCACCGACGCCATTTCGGGCATGGTGGCCAGCCTAGACCCGCACTCGCAGTACTTTGACAAGAAAAGCTTCAAAGAATTCCGCGAGGGCACTTCCGGTCGTTTTGTTGGTGTGGGCATTGAGATCACCATGGAAGAGGGTTTGGTCAAGGTGGTCTCGCCCATCGAGGGCTCGCCGGCTTTCCGCGCCGGCTTGAAATCGGGCGATCTGATCACCAAGGTCGACGATACAGCGGTCAAAGGCTTGACCCTGAATGAAGCCGTCAAGCGCATGCGCGGGGAGCCCAACACCCGAGTGGTTTTGACGATCTTTCGCAAAGTTGAGAACCGCACTTTCCCAGTGACCATCATCCGTGAAGAAATCAAAACCCAGAGCGTCAAAGGAAGATTGATTGAGCCAGGTTACGCTTGGCTGCGTTTGTCGCAATTCCAAGAGCGTACCGTGGAAGACTTCGCCAAAAAGCTCGAAGAGATTCATCAGCAAGAATCGCAGTTGAAGGGCTTGGTGCTCGATTTACGCAACGATCCGGGGGGCTTGCTCGATGCGGCAGTCGCGGTATCGGCGGCCTTTTTACCCGACAACGTGACGGTAGTCAGCACCAATGGTCAACTGGCCGAAAGCCAATTCATTTACAAAGCAGCCCCCCAGTTCTATTTGCGTCGGGGCGGAGCCGACCCCATCCAGCGCATGAATGAGCGAACCCAAGGCATATACCGCCGAATTCCTTTGGTGGTGCTGGTCAACGAGGGTTCGGCGTCTGCCAGCGAGATCGTCGCTGGTGCGTTGCAGGATCACAAGCGCGCCAAGATCATGGGCAGCCAGACTTTTGGCAAGGGTTCGGTGCAGACCGTGCGTCAGTTGGGCCCTGACACAGCGCTGAAAATCACCACGGCGCGCTACTACACTCCCAGTGGTCGATCCATTCAAGCCAAAGGCATCGTCCCGGACGTGTTGGTGGATGAAACACCCGAGGGCAGCCCCTTTGCGGTATTGCGCACCCGAGAAGCCGATTTGGAAAAGCACCTCAACAGTGGGCAAGGGGAAGAAGCCAAGAACCCAGAGCGCGAAAAGGCGCGGGAAGAAGCCTTGAAGCGCTTGGAAGAAGAGGCCAAAAAACCCAATAGTCAGCGCCGCCCACCTGAGTTCGGCAGCAAGGATGATTTCCAGTTGCAACAGGCCTTGAATCAGCTCAAAGGGGTGTCGGTGATGGCCAGCAAGACCCAAACCGAGCGCGCTGAACCGAAAAAGGAGAATTGAGGCTTGGATGATGCGGCCCTACTGCGCTACTCGCGCCACATCTTGCTTGATGCGGTAGGCGTTGAGGGCCAGCAAAACGCCTTGAACGGTCACGCTTTGCTGATCGGCGCCGGTGGTTTGGGCTCGGCGGTGGCGCTTTATTTGGCCGCCAGCGGCGTAGGCCGCATGACCCTTGTCGATGGTGACCGGGTTGAATTGACCAATTTGCAACGCCAAATTGCGCACACCCAAGACCGGTTGGGACAGCCCAAGGTGGATTCGGCGCGACTGGCCATGCTGGCCCTCAATCCGGGCATCCAGGTTCAGGCCATTTCGGCTCGGGCCGATGCTGAGTGGTTGGACCGCTGGGTGCCTCAGGTGGGGGTGGTGGTTGATGGTTGCGACAACTTCGAGACCCGCCAACGTGTCAATGCCGCTTGTGTCCAGCATGGGGTGCCCTTGGTCAGCGGTTCGGTGTTAGGGTTTGACGGCCAATTCAGCGTATTCGACACGCGTCGACCCGACTCTCCTTGCTATGCATGTTTGTTCCCGCCCGATGCACCGCCTCCCGAGGTGCGTTGCGCAACCATGGGTGTCCTGGCCCCTTTGGTTGGCGTCATGGGCACCCTACAAGCGACCGAAGCGTTGAAAATCCTCATGGGCTTGAGTAGCGATGTACCCGGTCGTTTGTTGATGCTCGACGGCCAACGCTTGCAATGGACCGAATTGCGCCTGGGTCGTGCGCCCGACTGCCTGGTTTGTGCCCAACGCCCCTAGGCGGTGACGATCCACCCCTCAAGCGGATCGAACTGGGGTAAGCCATAACGGGCTGCGCCCGCTTGGTGCTGCTGCAGTGCCCAAGCCGCTTGCACCATGCACAGCACGGCATCCAGGGCATCGGCTTGACCATCGCTCAGCAGTTTTCCCCGATCGGCATTGCGCAACTGCAACCTGAGTCCCAATCGGGACTGCCCCAGTTCGAGTTTTTGCAGCAAGTCTGAGCGCGCCACCCAGCGCTCTGGCGTTTGTTTGGTTTTGTCATCACTTTTGTATGAGGTCGAGCCGATCAGTTCTCGGGCCAGGAGGCCCGGATAGGCCTCCAGGGCCACGCGATCGGGGTCTCCCGCATTCAGTCCGGGGATGTCAACGCCAGCGGCGCGCAGGCGTGGCACGCCCGCATGCAACATGTAGGCCACGGGCGGGTTGACCCACTTCATCGATGGACTCGAGCCCGCAGGCCGATCGGTGGAACGGTGCGCCATTTTTTGACCCACGGGGCGAGCGTCACAAAAGCCCTTGAAAGTGTTGCGAATCACTTCTCGGCTCAGGGCCGAGAAGTGATCCATGCAAGCGCCCCAGTCGGTCGGCCAGTCCAGGTGTTCGATCAATTCGCGGGGCAGGCCTAAAGGCAGATCAAAGCCGCCCACCCAGTTCCCAGGTTGCGTCAACCACTCGGACCAGGCGTCCAGAGACTCGTAATTCAGCAGATCAATCAGCCGCACCCGACCCGCATCGAGCTGGCCCAAGGCCACCACGATGGGTTTGCGACGTCGAGGGCTGCTGGAGAAATCACAGCCCAACACCCGGGGTCCCAGGGCGGCCATGGCGAGGTCGACTCAGGCGCGTCCGATGATGGAAGCCGTAGCCATCAATTCTTCAAGCAAGGCCATAGACACTTTGCCCGACACTGCATAGGGGTCGAGCTCGGGGCGTTCGGAGTATTTCAACACAATCGAGGTGTTGAGCTTGGATAAGTTGACTTGGCCCATGGTCCAGCCGCTGAAATGTCGCTCAGAGATTTCTTCGTAGTGAAGCAACTCGACATTTTTGTGTCGAGGGTCGGCGACGATCTGGTTGTACAAATCGTTCACGGTGCCTCGTCCACCTTCGATGGCTTGCAAGAAAATGCCACCGCCATAGCAGAGGATGCCGGTGATGCCTTGTGACAGATTGTGGTTGCGAGCCGAAGCGAGGATGGCGTCGATGACTTGGGCCGAGTCGGGTTCGACGGCGCGGCTGACGTAGAGGAGGCGAACCAGCATGGGTCAGTCCTTGCGAGGGATAAGGGATAAGAACTCACGGCGCAGATTGGGGTCTTTCAGAAAGGCCCCGCGCATGACCGAGTTGATCATGCGGCTATCCATGTCTTTGACGCCACGCCAAGCCATGCAATAGTGGCTGGCTTCCATCACCAGGGCCAAACCATCGGGTTGGGTTTTTTCCTGAATCAGGTCGGCCAGTTGAACCACGGCTTCTTCCTGAATTTGAGGGCGACCCATGACCCATTCGGCCAGGCGCGCGTATTTGGACAGGCCAATCACATTGGTGTGCTCATTGGGCAACACGCCGATCCAGATCTTTCCGATGACCGGGCAAAAGTGGTGGCTGCAAGCGCTGCGCACGGTGATCGGGCCGACGATCATCAACTCGTTGAGGTGTTCTGCGTTGGGGAACTCGGTAATGCTGGGCGCATTCACGTAACGACCCCTGAACACCTCTTGCAGGTACATTTTGGCCACGCGACGGGCGGTGTCGGCCGTGTTGTGGTCGTGTTCAGTATCGATGACCAGGCTCTCTAGAACGCCACGCATCTTCACTTCGACCTCATCGAGCAAGGCCTCAAGTTCGCCAGGTTGGACAAACTCGGCGATGTTGTCATTAGAGTGGAAGCGTTTGCGCGCCTGGAGCAGACGCTCACGAATTTTCACCGAGACCGGAGTCCCGTTGTTCACGTCATCATTCATGGGCGTCTGAACCTTCTTTAACATCTGGGTCATGGTATCAGTCCGCTGTCATCCCGCCAAATGCGGGGGTATTGCGGTCAGTTTCAGTGGATTCGCATCCCAGGCTGGGCACCTGGCCAGGGTTGCAGTATGTAAATTCCTGGTTGGGTTTTTTCGTCGGCGTGGCTGGCGGCCAACACCATGCCTTCGCTGACACCGAACTTCATTTTTCTCGGTGCCAAATTGGCCACCACCACAGTCAGCTTGCCAACCAAGTCGTCCGGTTTGTACATGCTGGCAATGCCACTGAATACTTGGCGAATCCGACCATCTCCGACATCCAGCCCCAAACGCAACAGCTTGGTGGAACCGTCGACCGCTTGGCACTCGACGATCTGGGCGATGCGTAAGTCAATTTTGGCGAAGTCATCGATGCCAATGACCGGCGCCACGGCCTCGCCGCCGGGCAAGACCTCAGCCACGGGTGCGGGCGCAGGCTCGAACAGGGTTTCCAGCATCTGGGGGTCGACGCGTTGCAAAAGGTGCTGATAGGCGAGGATGGCATGTCCCGCGCCCAATAGCTGGCGGGCTTGGCCGAAGTCCAGCGCTTGGACCTGCAGAAAAGCTTCGACTTGTTGAGCCATACGAGGCAAGACCGGTTTCAGCATCACGGTCAGCAAGCGAAAGGCTTCGATGCAGGTGCTACAAACGTCGTGCAAACGCTGCTCCTGGCCTTCTTGTTTGGCCAACTCCCAAGGTTTGTTGGCGTCGACATACTCATTGACTCGATCAGCCAGTAGCATGACCTCACGCAATACACGGGCCGTGTCGCGTTGCTCGTAGTGCTGAGCGATCGATTCCAGCGCGCCTTGCAAATGCGACAACAAGGCTGCGCCATCGGTCGATACTGCCCCCAATTGGCCGGCGAAGCGCTTGGCGATGAAGCTTGCGGCGCGCGCAGCGATGTTGACGAACTTGCCCACCAGATCGGCGTTGACTCGCGCCTGGAAATCTTCCGGGTTGAAGTCAACGTCTTCATTGCGCCCGTTGAGTTTGGCCGCCAGGTAGTAGCGCAACCATTCTGGGTTCATGCCCAAATCCAAGTACTTCAAGGGATCCAAGCCGGTGCCACGACTCTTGCTCATCTTCTCACCGCTGACCGTCAAAAAGCCATGCACGAAGATGGCCTTGGGCACCTTGCGACCCGAGAAGTACAGCATCGCCGGCCAAAATAGGGTGTGGAAGGTGATGATGTCTTTGCCGATGAAATGGTATTGCTCGACACCGGTGTCGGCGATGAAGTCTTCAAAGCTGCGGTTCTCTCCCAAGGTGCGCGCACCGCCGGTGTCAAAGTGGTTCTTCAACGAGGCCAAGTAGCCGATGGGAGCGTCGAGCCAAACGTAAAAGTATTTGCCTGGAGCGTTGGGAATTTCAATGCCGAAATAGGGCGCGTCGCGTGAAATGTCCCAATCGCCCAATTTGGGGCGACCCTCTGCATCCGGCTCGATCCACTCGCTGATTTTGTTGAGCACTTCGGGCTGAACCGCTCCCGATGTGGTCCAGCGGCTGAGGAATTCCAGACAACGCGGGTCAGACAACCTGAAGAAAAAATGTTCCGAGGTTTTCAGCACCGGTGCGGCACCCGAGAGTGCGGAGTAGGGGTTGCGCAATTCGGTGGGGGCGTAGACTGCGCCACAGTTCTCGCAGTTGTCGCCGTATTGATCTTTGGCGCCGCATTTGGGGCATTCGCCCTTGATGAAGCGGTCGGGCAGGAACATGGCCTTTTGCGGGTCATAGAACTGCTCGATGGTACGGGTCTCGATCAGACCGGCCTGTTGCAAATCCAGATAAACCTGCTGCGCCAAGGCGTGGTTTTCAGGACCGTCGGTGCTGTGCCAGTTGTCAAAGCAGATGTGAAATCCGTCCAGATAGGGTTTGCGTCCGGTGGCAATGTCAGCCACAAATTGCTGTGGCGTCTTTCCGGCCTTTTCGGCGGCGATCATGATGGGCGCGCCATGTGCATCGTCGGCGCAAACGAAATGGACTTGGTGCCCCTGCATGCGCTGAAAACGGACCCAGATGTCGGCCTGGATATATTCCATGATGTGGCCAATGTGGAAATTGCCGTTGGCATAAGGCAAGGCCGTGGTGACGAACAGTTGGCGACGCGCAGGCTGGGACATGATTGGGGTTATAAACGGGTAAAGCCCACCATTTTATGGCTTGTCGGTAAACTGGTGACCTACCCACCGAAACCATACCCCCCATGACGACCGCAGAACTCATCCAGCAAGCCTTGCAATCCGTCAACGATCCCCTGACCGGGCAAGCCCTGGCCGGCCCCAAGGCCCTGAATAACCTGACCGTAAACGGGGGCGATGTCTCGTTCGAGGTCGTCATGGGCTACCCGGCCAAAAGCCGAGTCGACGCTCTGCGTCAGCAATTGATCGCCGCTGCGCGCAGCGTGCCCGGCGTTCAAAACGTCTCTGTCCACATTTCCAGCCAAGTGGTGGCGCACGCCGCCCAACGTGGTGTCGCCCTCATGCCGCAAGTGCGCAACATCATCGCAGTGGCCTCTGGCAAGGGGGGCGTTGGCAAAAGCACCACTGCAGTCAATTTGGCATTGGCTTTGGCCGCAGAAGGCGCCAAAGTGGGTCTGCTGGACGCCGACATCTATGGCCCCAGTCAGCCCATGATGATGGGCATCGACGCCCGTCCCGAGACCGAGGACGGGCAGACCATGGAGCCCTTGGAGAATTTTGGCGTTCAAGTGATGTCGATCGGATTTCTGATCAACCCCGATGAGGCCATGATTTGGCGCGGCCCCATGGCCACCCAAGCTTTGGAACAACTGTTGCGGCAGACCAATTGGAAAGATCTCGATTATTTGATCGTGGACATGCCGCCCGGAACGGGCGACATCCAATTGACTTTGAGCCAACGGGTGCCCATGACTGGGGCTGTCATCGTCACCACCCCGCAAGACATCGCCCTGCTCGACGCCCGAAAAGGCATCCGCATGTTTGAAAAAGTGGGCGTGCCCATTTTGGGCATCGTCGAGAACATGGCCGTCCACGTGTGTTCAAAATGCGGGCATGCCGAGCACATCTTTGGCGCCGACGGTGGTAAACGCATGGCCGCCGAGTTGGAAACCACCTATTTGGGGGCCATGCCCTTGGACATGAACATCCGTTTGCAGGCCGACAGTGGCATGCCCACCGTGGTTGCTCACCCCGATGGCGAGATCGCGCAGTTGTACCGCCAGATCGCCTTGCAGGTTGCGGCCCAAATTGCATTGAAATCCAAAGACTTTTCCAGCAAGTTCCCGTCGATCAAAATTTCCAAGGACACCTGATCCGGGTGTCATTTTCTGCACTATCTTGCATTTATCCTGTGAATTGAATTAAAGTGCAGGTATGAATGCCGCAGCCGACGAAACCCGACATCCTTTTTTGGCCACTCTGGGCGAGCGTGTGCGCCTGCTTCGTTCACGCCGTGGACTCACCCGCCGCGCGGTGGCGCAAACTGCTGGGGTGTCCGAGCGACATTTGGCTAACCTGGAGTCGGGCACGGGCAACGCCTCGATTCTGATTTTGTTGCAAGTCGCCCAAGCCCTGCAGTGCTCTTTGTTCGAGTTGCTTGGAGATGTAACCACCTCTTCGCCCGAGTGGTTGCTGATCCGCGAGCTGTTGGAAAAGCGCACTGAGGCCGAATTGCGCCGAGCTCGCGTTCAATTGACCGAGTTGTACGGTGGGCAGGCCAATGCCGATGCGCGAGCTCACCACATCGCTTTGGTGGGGCTGCGTGGAGCCGGAAAAAGCACATTGGGGCAGCGGCTGGCGCAAGACTTGGGCTTTGCTTTCGTCGAGCTGAGCCGAGAGATCGAGAAATTCGCTGGTTGCAGTGTGAGTGAAATCCACAACCTCTACGGCACCAACGCCTATCGCCGCTACGAGCGTCGAGCCTTGGAAGAGACGCTGCAAATTTATCCTGAAGTGGTCATTGCGACACCCGGTGGCTTGGTGTCTGATCCGGCCACCTTCAACGAGGTGTTGACCCACTGCTTCACTGTCTGGCTGCAGGCCAAACCCGAGGATCACATGGCTCGGGTGGCCGCTCAAGGCGATTTGCGACCCATGGCAGCCAGCAAAGAGGCCATGGATGATTTGAAGCGGATCTTGGAGGGACGCGCGGCTTTTTATGCCAAAGCCGATTTGGCTGTCGACACCAGCGCCCACGATCTAGAGCACACCTCACGTTTGCTCAGACAGCAAGTGAGGCAAGTCTTGCGCATGCCTTTACCCGATTTGGAAACGCAGTGACCATGTAAAATACTCGGAAATGCAATAAAATGCATATGACTTTATCAAATTATGCATTATGATGCATATTATTAAGGACAGCCGAGGAGACAAACATGCAAACCCCCACCGTGGAGTACCAAACCGACCCCAGTCAGTACAAGCACTGGTCCGTCCGCTTCGATGGCGAGATCGCCACATTGCAGTTGAACATCAATGAAGATGGGGGCATTCGACCCGGCTACAAGCTGAAACACAACAGCTACGACCTGGGGGTGGACATCGAATTACACGACGCCTTGCAACGCATTCGTTTCGAGCACCCCGAAATCAAGTCAGTGGTGGTTACTAGCCTGCGTGACCGCATTTTTTGCTCTGGCGCAAATATTTTCATGCTGGGCTTGTCGACCCATGCTTGGAAGGTCAACTTCTGTAAATTCACCAACGAGACCCGCAACGGCTTTGAAGACTCAAGTCGCCACGACGGCCTGAAGTTTCTGGCGGCGGTCAACGGCGCTTGCGCCGGCGGCGGTTACGAGTTGGCGCTGGCTTGTGATCAGATTTTGTTGGTCGATGACCGTTCGTCTGCAGTGTCTTTGCCTGAGGTGCCATTGCTTGGGGTGCTGCCCGGCACTGGCGGTTTGACCCGCGTGACTGACAAGCGTCATGTGCGCCATGATCATGCCGATCTCTTTTGCACCAGCGTTGAAGGCGTGCGTGGTCAACGCGCTGTTGATTGGCGCTTGGTCGACGCCATCGCCAAGCCAGCTCAATTCGCTGAACAAACCCAAAATCGTGCCCAGATTTTGGCAGCCCAGAGCAAGCGTCCGGGCTTGGCCGGCTCGGGCCAGGGAGTCAAGCTCAACCCCTTGAAAAAGCAAATCAGCGCCGATGGCATCGCGTATGAATATGTGCAGGTGCAAATCGACCGCGCCAAGCGCACTGCCACCTTGACGGTTTCTGCGCCCAAATCAGACCTGCCCACCACTCCCGAGGCCATGCAAGCCCAAGGCGATGCCTGGTACCCGCTGCAAATGGCCCGTGAACTCGATGATGCGATTTTGTCGTTGCGCACCAATGAGTTGGACATCGGTACCTGGTTGCTGCGCACCACGGGAGAGGCTGCCTTGGCTCGTCAATCTGATCAGTTGATGGTCCAACATCAGTCCAACTGGTTGGTCAACGAAACTTTGGGTCTCTTGCGCCGCACGCTGGCGCGTTTTGACGTGTCCTCTCGCTCGTTGTTTGCCCTGATCGATGAAGGCTCGTGTTTCATCGGCACCCTGGCCGAGTTGGCTTTTGCCGCTGATCGTGCCTACATGCTGGATTTGCCCGACACCCCCGAGCGTGCACCGCGCATCGAACTGACCGAACTCAACTTGGGTCGTTTCCCCATGGTCAACCGCCAAAACCGTTTGCAACGCCGTTTCTACGAAGAGACCGCCCCCATGGCGCAGGTGGCGTCTGCGGTGGGCCAGTCACTGGACGCAAGCAAGGCCATGTCGTTGGGTTTGGTGACCTCGACCCCGGACGATATCGATTGGGACGACGAGATCCGTTTGGCGATTGAGGAGCGCGCCGCCATGTCGCCCGATGGCCTGACCGGCCTGGAGGCGAACTTGCGTTTCGCCAGCCAGGAAACCATGGAGACCCGAATCTTTGGTCGCCTCAGCGCCTGGCAGAACTGGATTTTCAACCGCCCCAACGCTGTCGGCGAAAAAGGCGCCCTCAAAGTCTTTGGCAAGGGCGAAAAGGCCGCTTTCGATCTCAACCGCGCTTAATCGGGAGCACATCATGACTGCCATCAATTACAGCGAAAAGATTCCCAACAACGTCAACTTATCGCAAGACCGCA
>JASGCM010000008.1 GCA_030054175.1 Alphaproteobacteria bacterium
CGAACGCCAATCGGGCTAAGCACGCCCGTGCGTTTTCGCCCGAAGATTTCATGCCTTTCGCCGAACGCGCCGAGCCCCGCGCTGATGCCCGCGCAAACGTCGCCCGGTTCAAGGCAATGTTTGCGCATAAGGTTAAAAAGCATGGCTGACCTTGGCTCCCTTGTCGTCAAGCTCTCGGCCGAGACCTCCGAGTTCAGGGCCGATCTTGGGCGCACAGCGCGCCTCCTGGATCGCCACGCCAACGACATGAAGGCGTCGATGCAGCAGGTGGCAACGGTGGCCAAGACCGCATTTGCGGTGGCGGTCGGCGCTGCTTCGGTTGGTGCGCTTCGGGATTTCATTGATCGAACGATCGAGGCAACGGCGGCTTTGCAGCAGTTGTCCGAGCAGACCGGCGCGAGCACCACCGCTTTGTCCGGTTTGGCCCCGGTGGCAATCATCTCAGGCACTGCCATGGAGACGATTGGCACCAATCTCTCCAAGCTCTCTAAGGCTCTGGCTGGGGTGGATGACGAGGGTGCTAATGCCAGCAAGGCGCTGCAGTTTCTCGGGATCACCGCCAAGGATTCGGGCGGTAATCTACGCGATCCGGCCGAGGTGCTCAACGATGTGGCCTTGAAGCTGGCTGAGTTCGAGGACGGTGCCGGTAAGACGGCACTTGCCATGGACCTGTTCGGCAAGTCTGGTGCCTCAATGCTGCCCTTTTTGAAGGACCTTGCAGAGAACCAGAACCTCAACATCAGGCTCACCGCGCAACAGATCGAGGAAGCTGACAAGGCATCCAAAGCAATGGCCCGGATGCGGGCAGAAAGTAGCTTTGTATCCCAGACCCTGGTGACGAGCGCCATTCCTGCGCTGTCGGTGCTATCCGAGGAACTCAAGAAGATCCTGTTCGGTACGGACAACGCTGTAACGGGCATCAGCAGGCTACGTGATGATGGGACCCTGGCCAAGTGGGCAGAGACCTCGGCCTATGCAATCGCGGTGCTGGTGGACAGCCTTCGTGCGATTTTTCAAGGGATCAAGTCGATCGTCGGCAGCTTCCAGGCGGTTTGGGCTGACATTGAGTTGGCCGGAGGCTTCATTGCTCGCGGGGGTGTGCCTGGTCTGCTCATGGAAGGTAACCGCAAGGCGCTACGCGAGGCGCTTGATAAGCGCAACCAGATCGTTGAGCAGGCCAACCGCAATTATGTTGAGCTGTGGAACATGCCGCTCTTGGCTGATGCGGTGACGCAGCGATTCGATGAGATGCGGCGTAATGCTCAGGCGGGCGCGAACCCCCAAGGAGATAAACCACTGCGGCCCACTCTCAACTACAACACCGCAAGCGATGCCAACCGCGCCGAGGCGCTTGCGGGCATCGAGCGAGACGTCAAGCGGTTGCAGGATGCGCTCGATGTCGAGGCTGCGCTTTTGAAGGATCGCCAGCGCATCATTGATTTGTACGAAGGCCAGGGATTTTTGACCTTCAAGGAAGGTAGTGACGCCCGCATCGCCGCACAGGACGACTTCACCGAGCGTCTTCGTGCAAACATGGCAGAGGAAGAGGCCATCTTGAAGCGAGGTCTTGCGACCGTAGCCAAGACGACCCAGGAAAAGGCAAAGCTCACTGCCCGGCTCGAAGAGGTCATGGCCCGGCGTGCCCGGCTTGAGCGCGAGGTCCAGATGTCGGGGCTTGAGCGCAGCATTCGCGAACCGGGTGAGGCCTTCAAGACCACACTCGCTGACATTGAGCAGCGATCGAAGGCGCTGCAGGCGCTTGCCGATGATGAGGCGGCCATCATGCGAAGCCGTCAGCGGGTGATTGACCTCTACCAAGAGCAGGGCTACCTGCGCTTTCGGGAAGCAACCGATCTACGGGCCAACGCGCAGCAGGAATACCTGGAGCGCTCGCGCGCCTACTTCGATCAGGAAGAGGCGTTGCTGCGCACGGCACTTGAGACAGTGGCCAAAACCGCTGATCAACGTCGGCAGATCGAGGAACGACTCGCCACATTGGCGGCTAAACGCCAGCGCATGGAGCGTGAGGCTGCTCAAGTCACTCTTGAGCGCGCCATTCGCAGCCCGTTTGAGGCGCTGCGCGACATCCAGGAGCGGGCATCCCGAGCCGAGTCCGAGTTCAAGACCCGAGAGGAGCAGATCCGGCTGCTCCGCGAATCCGGCGCTATCAGCGAGTTGGAGTCTTTGCGGCGCCTGGCCACTGCCCGGGAAGAAAGTGCGCGGCAACTCGAGCAACTGGCCGCCGAGGCGCGCGCCGTCGCTGAATCTGCGCCGGGCAATGAGCGATTTGCAGAGTCCATGCGCCAGATCGCAGAGAGTGCCCGTACTGCCGCAGCCGGGGCGAAGGAGTTGGGTCAGCGGGCCAAGGAAATTGCGGAGCCCTTCACCGCTGGATTTCAGAAGGGGCTCAAGAGCTTCATTGAAGATGCCGAGGCGATGGGCAAGCAAATCGAGTACATCACAAGCCGGGCGTTCAACGGCATGACCGATGCGCTCACCCAGTTCGTGATGACTGGCAAGCTCGACTTCAAGAGTTTGGCCAACTCGATCATCTCCGACCTGATCCGAATTCAGATTCAGCGAGCGATCACGGTCCCGCTGGCCAACGCCATGATGGGCTTCTTTGGCTTTGCGGGCGGTGGTGTCATGACCTCTGCTGGCCCCATGGCCTTGCGCAGCTATGCCTCGGGCGGCGTTGCTAACTCACCCCAGTTGGCGCTCTTTGGCGAAGGCAGCAGACCAGAGGCCTACGTTCCACTGCCTGACGGTCGCTCCATTCCGGTCACGATGAGCGGTAGCGCGTCTGGTGGGGATGTATTCAACATCTCGGTCAGCGTTTCGGACGCGGGTGCTTCCAGCCGCGGGGACGACCCGGGCGGACGCGATTTGGGGCGTGCGATTGCTAGTGCTGTTCGCCAGGAGTTGCTGGCACAAAAGCGAGCCGGTGGGCTGCTTGACAGCCGGAGGGCCGTGTAAATGGTGACGAAGTAATGGCGACGTTCACCTGGACACCATCGGTCGGCGCCAATTTGTCCATCCGGCCCAATGTGCGGCGTGTGGCCTTCGGCGACGGCTACGAGCAGCGCTTGGCCTTCGGCATCAATACGCAGCCGCAGGTCTGGTCCTTGGAGTTTCGGGGGCGAACCAGCACAGAAGCAACAGCGATCGATGCGTTCTTACGTGCACGCGGTGCAGTGCAGGCCTTTGACTGGACGCCACCAGGAGGTGCTTCGGCCAAGTTCGTTTGTGAGGAATGGAGTCGATCGGTGGATGAGCCCAATGTCGAGTCTGTTCGGGCAACCTTCAAACAGGTGTTCGATTTGTCATGACCGTCCAGTCCATCTCCTCTGAAATTCAAAAGCTCGCGCCCAGCAGCGTAATCGAACTCTTTGTGCTTGATCTAGCAATGTTTGGACAGGGGCCGGTTCGCTTTCATGCTGGCACCAACGCTTTGCAGCAGCGGGTCGTCTGGCAAGGCAACGCCTTTGAGGCATTTCCCATCGAGGTCGAAGGCTTCGAGCTCAATGGCAATGGCCAAGTTCCTCGGCCGCGCCTGCGGGTAGCGAATGTTACCGGGGCGATCACGGCGCTGGTGCTGACCTACCAGGACTTGGTGGGCGCCAAGATCACGCGCAAGCGGACGCTTGCCAAATACCTCGATGCGGTGAACTTTGAGGGCGGTGTCAATCCGAGCGCTGATCCATCTGCAGAATTTGCTGATGACGTCTATTACGTCGACCGCAAGTCCAGAGAAACACGGGATGTGGTCGAGTTTGAGCTGGCCGCTTCGTTTGATCTGGAGGGCGTCTCGCTCCCGCGGCGGCAGATCGTCCAAAACGTCTGTCCCTGGCGCTACCGGGGTTCGGAGTGCGGGTACACCGGGACGATATATTTTGATGCCAACGATCAGTTGGTGGGCTCCAGCAGCCTCGACGTTTGCGGCAAGCGTCTGTCCTCCTGCAAGGCGCGGTTTGGACAAAACGCTGAGTTGCCCTTTGGTGGATTCCCGGCCGCGGGCTTGATTCGTTGATGCTGCCCGAGAACCAAGCCGTGGCGATCGATCACGCCCGGCAGGACTACCCGCGCGAGTCATGTGGACTGCTCGTGATCCGCAAGGGTCGTGAGGTTTACTGGCGGTGCCGAAACCTTGGAGTGGGAACCGATCAGTTTGTGATTCACCCTGAGGACTACGCCAAGGCCGATGAACAAGGGACGATTGTGGCCGTGGTGCACAGCCATCCGGGCCTGCCGCCCGAGCCAAGTCAGGCTGACCGGGTGGCGTGTGAGGCCAGTGGCTTGCCCTGGCACATCGTGAGCGTACCGAGCGATACCTGGGCGAGCATTGAGCCAATTGGCTACGTTGCCCCTTTGGTAGGCCGCGAATGGTCTCACGGCGTACTCGATTGCTACGCATTGGTCCGCGACTGGTTCCGAACAGAGCGAGGGGTGGAGTTGCCCAACTTCGTGCGCTTTGACGATTGGTGGAAGCGCGGTGAGAACCTCTACATGGAGAACTTCTCTCAGGCCGGGTTCTCTCCGGTAGATGCGATCGATCTCCAGACTGGCGACTGCTTCCTGATGCAGGTGGCATCAAGCGTTCCGAATCACGCAGCCGTTTACCTCGGAGACGGGCTGATTCTTCATCACTTGCAGGGGCGTCTTTCCAGTCGTGATGTCTACGGCGGCTATTGGCAAAAAGTCACAACACACATCCTTAGATATGGTCACGGTCATTCTTCTCGGTGAACTCGGGCGCCGCTTTGGTCGCAGGCATAGCCTGGCCATTTCGTCAGCTGCAGAGGCCATTCGGGCGTTGGTAGCCAATTTCCCTGCTTTTGAGCGGGAACTGGTGTCCACTGGCGAGCGCGGCGTCGGATACCGCGTGCTGGCCGGCCGTGAGGCAATGACGTTGGATCGCCTGCACGAGCCAACGGGGCAAAACCGCATCACGATTGCACCGGTGGTCTCTGGCGCGGGTGGCAATGGCCTCGGTCAGATATTGCTCGGCGCAGCCTTGCTGGCTGTGGCCTGGTGGAACCCGCTGGGCTGGGCTGCGTCGGGCGCGTTTTTGTCCCAGGCGACGCTTTATTCGGTGGGTACCGCCATGATTCTTGGGGGTGTGGCGCAGATGATCGCCCCCACGCCCAAGGCCACCGAGCCCTCGGAGCGGCCTGAGAACAAGCCCAGCTACAGCTTCAATGGCGCGGTCAACACGACCGCTCAGGGGCATCCTGTGCCTGTTGGGTATGGGCGGCTAATTGTTGGCTCGGCCGTGATCAGCGCCGGAATCGACGTGGACGAGATTGCTGCATGACCAAGCTCATCATTGGTGCTGGCGGTGGCGGTAAAGGTGGTGGAGGGAGCGCCCGTGTGGCGCAAGAGGCCCCCGACAGCTTGCGCTCCAAAGCCTATGCGCGGGTGGTTGACCTCATCTCCGAGGGTGAGATTGAAGGGTTGGTCGATGGCCTTCAGTCGGTCTACCTGGACGACACGCCCATCCAGAACGCTGACGGCACTGCCAACTTCTCAGGCATCACTCTGGAGACCCGCAACGGCAGCCAGCAGCAAAGCTATGTGCCAGGGTTCTCCTCTGTTGAGAACGAGGTAGTCGTCGGCGTAGAGGTCAAAGCCAGTCAGTCAATCGTGCGGTCCATCACTGATCCGGATGTGGATGCTGTCCGCATCAAGGTGAGCGTGCCGCAGCTCACGAACCAAGACACGACCAACGGCGATCTGAACGGGAGCTCGGTCAACTTCGCCATTGATCGGCAGGTCAATGGCGGTGGCTTCGTTGAGATCGTCAATGACACGATCTCCGGCAAGACCACCACCAAGTACCAGCGCAGCTACTACGTGCCGCTCACCGGCAGTGGCCCTTGGGAAATCCGGGTGCGTCGAATTACTTCGGACTCCACATCCAGCGCTGTTCAGAACAAGACGTTCTTCGACTCGTACACGGAGGTCATTGAGAGCAAGCTGAGGTATCCCAACAGCGCCCTGGTGGCACTGCGTGTGGATGCCTCGCAGTTTTCCAACATTCCACGGCGCAGCTATGACATGAAGCTGCTACGGGTGCGGGTCCCCGTGAATTACGACCCCATCACCCGGGCCTACAGTGGGGTGTGGAACGGAACCTTCAAGATCGCCTGGACCGATAACCCTGCCTGGTGCTTTTTTGATCTGGTCACCAGCACCCGCTACGGCCTGGGTGGGTATATCCCCGAGGCCCAGGTCGACAAGTGGGCGCTCTACCGGGTAGCCCAGTATTGCGATCAACTGGTACCCAATGGCCTGGTCGGATTTGAGCCTCGCTTTACTTGCAACCTGTATCTCCAGACTCGGGAGCAAGCCTACAAGGTCGTGCAGGACATGGCCTCGATCTTTAGAGGCATGGTGTACTGGTCTGGCGGAGCCATCACGGTGACGCAAGATGCGCCCGCTGATCCGGTCTACCAGTTCGCCCCCAGCAACGTGGTTGAAGGCGAGTTTGCTTACCAAGGGTCTTCTGCCAAAGCGCGCCACACCGTGGCCTTGGTCACCTGGAATGATCCTGAAGACTTTTACCGCCAGAAGGTGGAGTACGTTGAGGACGCCACGGGCATTGCGCGCTACGGCATTGTGCAAAGTGAGGTGGTGGCGCTTGGCTGCACCTCCAGGGGACAGGCGTACCGCGTGGGCAAATGGCTCTTGTACTCCGAGCAGTCGGAATCCGAGATCGTCACCTTCCGCACGGGACTGGAGGGCGCTGTGGTACGCCCAGGCGATGTCATCAAAGTGGCTGACCCAGTCCGGGGTGGTATGCGGCTTGGGGGGCGGGTCGCCGCTGCATCTGCCAGCACGGTCACCTTGGATCAAGACCTTCCGGCGGATCTTCCCTGGCGCTTGTCTGTGATATTGCCTACGGGGGCGATTGAAGAGCGCTTGGTAGGGCCGATTTCGGGACGGACCTTGACGGTGACCATCCCCTTTAGCGCGTCACCGCAGCCAGGTGCTATTTGGGTGCTGTCATCCTCGATCATTGAGCCTCAGCTCTTTCGGGTGGTTGCGGTTGCCGAGCGTGATCCCGGTGTGCATGAGGTCACCGCGCTGGCGCACAACCCAAGCAAATTCGATGCAATCGAAAAAGGGCTGGCGTTACAACATCGCTCGATCACGGTGCTCTCGGATATGCCGCCGGCACCGACCGGCCTTGGCGTCCAGGAGAGCCTTTATCGGGTGAAAGATCAGGCGCAAGTTCTGGTGCAGGTTTCATGGAATGAGGTGCAGACCGCAGTCGCTTACCGGTTGTCCTACCGTGTGGCCGGCGGCAACTTTGTCAGTCTGCCGCTCACCAGCGCCAATTACGTCGAAATCCGCGATGCGCAGGAGGGGGCTTATGAATTCAGCCTTCGTGCCATAGGCATCACCCGCAAGGAGAGCGTGCCTGCAACTTACAGCGCCACGGTGCTGGGCAAGACGCTGCCGCCTTCGGATGTCACGGGCTTCCTGGTTCAGCGCCGGGTCTCCGATCTGCTGATTACCTGGGATGAAGTCCAAGATGCTGACCTCGCTGGCTACGAGGTCCGTGTGGGTTCTGGCTGGGACAACGGCCAGCTTGTCGCTAAAACCGCTGGCACGCAGATGGTCCATGACCAAAGCGCTGCCGGGCTGTACCCGTATCACATCCGAGCCTACGACACCTCAGGAAACTACAGCGCCCATGTGACGACCTTTGTCCTGAGCCTGCAAGCGCCCTCGACGGTTCGCCAGTTCGATGTGGTCCAGTCAGCCAACCGGCTGGAGTTTCGCTGGCAGCCCAATCCTGAGCCTGAAGTCGTTGGGTATGAACTCCGTGAGGGCGCGGCCTGGGATGCGTCTCTCTTTGTCGCCGAGGTCAAGTCCACCAGCTACACGCTGCCCTCGGGGTTTGATGGCGAGCGCAAATTCTGGATCAAGGCCATCGCATCGCCCGGCATCTACGGCGACGCACCGACCTTCGTGTCGACCGTGGTTGCCCAACCGCAAAACGCCAACCTGATTCTCGAGCGCGATGAGCAGGCGCTCGGCTTTCCGGGTACCAAGCACTTTGCCTCGGTCGTATCTGTAAACGGTCACAACGTATTGCGCATGAGCACGGGGGCGCAGATAGCCGAGTACTTGTTTGAAGTCGATCTTGTCTCGCCTGTTCGCGCTCAGAACACACTGCTCAACAGTCTCGGGGCCTCGGTAGATGACCGAACCACGTGGCTCGAGGCCAATTTCCCTTGGAGCAGTGATGCGGCCAGGCGCCAGTGGGCCTACGACGGTGCAATCGCCAACGTGGATGCCCGGTTCCAAATCGCCAGGGAAGATGCACTGCAAGCCGGTGAAATCTACGGTTGGCGTCTTAACGGTTCAACAACCGGACTGGGTAGTCCGGTCTCCAGCCAGGCGGCAGGCGTGGCCTATGCAGCCGGCCGATATGGCGACGGACTCCTCGTCAAGGACACCACCCGTGTGGCCTGGACGGTGAGCATTCCACCGGTGTTCCATACCTCCTTTTGGTTCATCCCTGCTGAGGTCACAACTTGCGTGATCTGGGTTGCAGCCGGATCCACAGGGCTGCTTTTGGTGGGCTATGACGCTGCTACATCGGTCTTTTTCTTGGAAGACCAACTGTCCCGACAAGTGACTGTCCCGTTCGCCGTGTCGATGACCGATCGTATTTGCATTGGTGTCTGCCAGACTGCCTCCGAGCGGCGGCTCTTCGTTGGCCGCATGGGCGCAGATGTCGAGTCAGCAAGCGCAGCCTTAGCCCCGATCGGATCGTTTACCAGTTTGCGCTTGTACTAGATCCCAGTTTTTCAACTTATCCCCAACCGTGGCGCTGGTCTCGAAAGAGTCAGCGCCACTTTCTTTTAGCGAGGACTTTTCATGATCGACGAATCCATGCAGCTTCATGGCGCAATGACACTCATCCTTCGCCGCGCAAGCGGTGAAGTCGAGACGGTCCACAAGGACAACATCATCGTCAACGTTGGCTTTGATTTCATTGCCGATGCCATTGGCAAAGCCGCCAGCCGCCCCGCGACGATGGGGTTTATCGCGCTTGGCACAGGTACCACGGCGGCAGCAGCGACCCAGTCAGCACTGGTGACGGAAATTGACCGCAATGCGGCAACCTATGCGCACACCGCAGGTACAAAGACGTTCACTTTCACCGCAGACTTCTTGGCAGGGGACAGCACCGGAGCCTTGACTGAGGCTGGCGTCTTCAATGCTTCGACCGGGGGAATCATGCTCGATCGTGTGGTGTTCCCCGTGGTCAACAAGGGTGCGGATGACAGCCTGACCGCGGTCTTCACCTTCACGATGAGCTGATTGTCATGCCCGATACGGTGACAGTCAGCGATACCCAGGGCGCAAGGTACACCTGGGCTTCTGCTGGCTTTACATGGTCGAGCGCGAGCGCCGGGAAGAACTGGACCACGGCCTATCCCGCCGTCTACAACGTTGCGGTGGCGGTGAGCTTGGCTATCGTCGAGGCAACTAGACGACAGTCGGTCAAGCGCACCGGTGAAGGGCTTGGCTTTGCCGAGATGCTAGCCAAGCAGTTGACTCTGCGTGAATCAGAAGCAGTCGGGTTCGGAGAAACCTATTCAGACCTGATCGCGTTCGTCCTTCGTTGGATCGAAACGATAGCTGTAACCGAGGTCGCCGGGAAAGCCGCCCGCAAAGAAATTAAGGAGGCTTTCCAAGCATCCGACTACCTCACAAGGGTGCTGACAAAAACTTCGAAGGAGAACTTGGCCTGGACTGACGGTCTGCGTCAGAGCGGTGTGAAGCGCCTGGCCGAAAGCCTTCCATTTTTGGAGTCGCCCCAACGAGGTGTCACCAAGAGCGCCTTCGAAGCCTTTGGGCTAGGGGATGACTTGGACCGTCTAATCACCAAGCGCATTGCTGAGGCAGTCGCGTTTGCCGAGACCTACACCGATCTGATCGCTTTCATCTTGCGCATCAGCGAAAGTTTGGGTGTCAGTGATCTTGGTGCCAAGCAGGTCCGAAAACCTTTTGCGGAAGCTTTCAGCAGCACAGATAAGGCAGCGCGACAGTCGATTAAGCGAGTCGCAGAGGCCGTCGCTTGGGGGGAGGCGTTGGGTCGTACGGTGGCCTACCGTCGCAATCTGACGGAGAGTCTCTCGGTTTCGGACGCTCTTCGAAAGGCTATGCGCCTGACCGCTCGCGAGGCATTGGCGTTGGCCGAGCAGTACCGCAGGCATGCCAACGGGGTGATCAGCGACATGATCGTCGGCACCACCGAGATTACCGAGCAAGACTTTGCTGCGATCGTCGAAGCAGGTCATCCGCCAGGCTACACCGACTTTCGGGATTTCATCCAGGGTGACTACACCTACCGGCGTGCGCTTTTCAGAGCCGTCTTGAATTCGCGCAATTCCGATCGCGGCTACATCGATGGTCTGCGCGTGACAGTGGATGTGCCTGACATCTTTGATCGAGGAACGATGCAGATCACCGACGCAGCCGCTGGCGCAGTGATCTCCTTTTCGCGCAGCTTTCGCGTGGCGCCAGAGGTAACCATGACCCACAAGGGTGGAACCGCAGTGGCCATCCCACGTCTTCTCGGCGCAGTCACAACGACAGGCTTTACCGCCATTCTTGAAAACAGTTCCGGCACCCGTGTGACCGGCTCCTTCACCTGGATTGCACAGGGGTACTAGATGCAAAACTTCACCGACATACCGTCGTCCAGAACACTGTCCGATTCTCTGATCGAGATTCTGAACAACGATAAGACCGCCATTTCATGCAACAGCGGAACAACCTTCCCGACGACCAACCTCCAGATCGGGATGCTCTGTTACCGAACAGACCAATTAAAGCTGTACCAACTGATCGGAACCAATCCCGACAACTGGCGATTCATCATGGACTTGTCCAGTGGTATCGATGCCCAGTTCGCAGCCAAGCTCAATGCGGCGTCTTACACCGCAGCCGATGTGCTGGCCAAGCTGCTGACCGTCGACGGTACTGGAACGGGGTTGGATGCCGACCTGCTCGACGGCCAGCATGCGAGCGCCTTTGCCTCGAGCACGCACAACCATAACGCCACATACCTCGGCATTACTGCCAAAGCCGCTGACGCCGACAAACTGGACGGTTACGACTCAACTGCTTTCGTCCGGTCGGTCAATGGAGCGGCTCCCGACGCCGCTGGCAACGCGACAGTAGTCATAGATCTCTCCAGCCGCGTAGCCAAATCCGGAGACACGATGACGGGGAATCTCGTGATGTCGGGCAACGCCACCATCCGATCAGCCAGGCCGGCAGATAACGCGCGGGACACGGGTTACAAGATGTCCGACGGTCAGGACCTGGGCGAGATGAACCGCAGCAATCAGTACTACGACGACCTTGCCAGCAACTGCAACGGCTACGTCCCAAACGGAAATTGCCAAGGCAATCCCTACTGGACACCACCCAACGGGAACTGGTGGACCTGGTACACGCTGATCGGACAAACCGCGTGGCACAACAGTAGTTCCTATGACGGAGCGGGCGGAACCACCTACGCCTACAACCCGGTATCGGTTGGCTACAACTATGACGGGTATTACCTCGCTGCCGACGAAATCGGTGGTGGCGAATACCACCGCAACTATCGCAATTGCAACTGCGGCGCATTCAACTGCGTGACGAACTGCAACTGCAACTGCAACTGCGCATGCAATTGCTGAGGGGAGACAGCACCATGTTCCGTCATACCGTACCGAGTCTGTCGACCCCTGTTTTTGTCGAAGCGCTGATTGCCGAACGGCGGATCTGCCTGAAGACGTACCAAGAAATCCCAGGGCAGACCTTTACGCTCTTCAACGCTGAAAGTCCGACCACCATGGACACACGCGTGCAACGGTCTCTCAGCCTCTCGCAGTTCGTGGCCCCTAAGACGTTCCCGCCCGAGGTCTCTGGCATCTACTTCCGCCATCTGCCTTGCATGCGTCTTGAAACGCCCTACGTAGAAGGCGCGACGCTCGATGATGCGCTGGCCGGGCGCTACTTCCGCACCCGCAGTTACTCGATGATCGATCTGGATGATCCGGCCATCGGGTCGGTCGAGCGCAAGGACGCCGCCACGTGGGTGATTGGTGTCGACTACGACGGCTACGCCCGCCCCGGATTCAACGCGCTCGCCTACGAGCACTCTACCAAGATGCATCCCTTGCGCGCCGCCCGTCAGATCGGGGCGCCCGCATGCCTGTTTGTTTACCAGCCTTTTGCATCGGTGCCATTCACGGAATGCTCGATGACGCTCAAGTTCAACCAGGGGCTTGGCTTCTACTCGAACGTTGACGCCTGGCTGCCGCGGGCAGATTTCGAATATTTGGGCGACCTGGCAGCAGCGCTACCCAGCCTGCGACGTACCGACGGTCAGACCGGCGCCATTCCGATCGCCCCGGACGGGTGGGCGACGGTTGGGCTGGAGATGGTCGATGGCACGGGCGAACTGATCAACCAGGACACCACCCTCCACCTCGAGGCGACCGGGGGTTACCTGCCCCAGCAGCGGGTGGCCTGCACGGCGGGGCTGGCTCAGGTGCGTGTCGGCGCTCTCGGGCTGTCGGTCGGCGAGCACTTCCGGGTCAAGGCAGGCTTTTACAGCTACACCGGGCTGATCGATCTGAATTTCGAGGTGACACCGTGATCCAGCCCATGGTCATCGCCCAGATGTGGGCCACGCCGGTAGCGCAGCAGCAGGTCGATCTTCCGGAACCCATGCGCGAGGCCCTGATCGAGGTGCTCAAGCGCAAGGACGCGCAGCGTGGCGACCTGGCCACGCGTTCCCCTGACTTCCACGCCTTCATGAAGGACAAGGGGTTCTACGCCACCTCCCACTACAACCTGTTCGACGAAGCCGAGGAGCATCCCGAGCGCGAGGCCATTCTGATGTTTGAGCGGGTGGCCTGCATGGCCGCCCGGGAATACCTCGCGCACGCGCTCGATCTGCGAGAGGCCCGCGAGGTTCAACTGTCAGGCCGGTGCTTCGGCAACGTGCAGCGCACAGGGGATCGGACGCTTCCGCACTACCACCAGGGGGTGGATTTCGTGCTGGTGCACTACCTCACGGTCGGCCATGGCGCGGACGCTGAGGCAGGCTCCACGCCACGTAACGGGCCACACGCACTGCTGCTCCTCGATCCCCGGCCGGTACCCACTTTCCCGTATTGGGAAAAGGTTCACGCCATCCAGCCGCGCGTCGGACTGACCGTCCTAACCCCAGGCTACCTCTGGCACGAGACCAACCCATTCCGCTTTGACGGCGATCGGGTCTGCATCGTCGTCAATTTCAACGTCATCACCAACACCTACGCCGAACTGCATCGCCCGATGCGGTTCTAAAGGAGCCCCATGCAACGCACGATCGAAGTCGTGGAGTCGACCGACACCACGGTGGTGTTCACCGTGAGCGTCTCTGACGGCGAGCGGATCCGCAGCCGCCATACCTATCATATCGCCAAGCTCGCGCACCAGAAGCCGCAGGAGGCCTGCCGCCTGGCTTGCCCGGAGTTGTTCGGCGAAGAGGCCCAACCATGAAATTCACCCTGACACTCAATGGACGCAACGGCTTCCAGCGGGACGCCCATTACGACCCAATTGACTCGTCGCTGGTTTGGGCGGACACCGGCGAAGCGTTGCCCTTGCCGGCAGTCTTCCCGCGCCAGGCGCGCGAGTGGCAGCCGTTCTGGCATGCGCATCACCCCACGAACCCGGCTGGCAAATCGCGCGATATCCGGCACCTGAAGCTTCAGCTCGGGCTCAAGTGCAACTACACCTGCCAATATTGCTCGCAGGCGCACCAGCCGCATGACCTCGATGGCCACCCGAGCGACGTCGAGCCCTTCATGGATCAGTTGCAGGGTTGGTTTGCAGGTGGCACCGACGGTCGTGGCTCGGGGGTCAAGATCGAGTTCTGGGGCGGCGAGCCCTTCGTCTACTGGAAACTGCTCAAGCCGCTGGGTGAGGCCGTTCGCGACCGCTATCCCGCAGCCGAGTTGTCGATCGTGACCAATGGGTCGCTGCTGGATGACGAGAAACTCGCCTGGGTCGAGACTTTGGATGTGGGGATTGGACTGTCTCATGACGGCCCGGCCCAGGCGCATCGTGGCCCTGACCCCCTCGATGACCCGGCAACACTCAAGAACATCAAGCGCTGGGTGTCGCGCCGGATGCCGATCAACCGGATGAGCTTCAACACGGTGCTCCACCGGCACAACGATTCGCTCAAGGCGGTGCGCAAGTTCTTCGCTGACCGACTCGATCTGCCGGTGCAGATGATCGTTCTTGCCACTGAGGAAATCATGCTGCCATACGACACGGCTGGGCTTGCTCTCTCTTTGACCGGGCACGACCACGCGCGCTACCGACACCGGCTTTTCTGGGAACTGGCGACAGGCTCTGCCATGGCCGTCGGTACGCTGCGCGACAAGGTAGATGAGTTCCTTCGCTCCCAGGCTGAAAGTCGGCCGCTGGCTTCGCTAGGACAGAAGTGCGGCATGGATCGTGATGACTCGATCGCGGTCGACATGAAGGGCAACGTCACCACCTGCCAAAACATGAGCGCGCTGACGCACCACAAGGTGGGCCACGTCGAGCAATTCGATGAGATTCGGCTGGACACCGCCTACCACTTCAGCACGCGCAGCGAATGCCCGCGCTGTCCGGTGGCGCAACTGTGCAAGGGCGCGTGCCTTTTCCTTGAAGGGCAGTTCTGGACCGCAGCCTGCGACAACGCCTTAACGCATAACCTGGCCGTGCTCGCGGCGGCGATCTATTACCAGACCCAGGGCTTGATCCTCACGCGGATCACGGCCGACGGCATCCGACGCGAAGGCATAACCTCGTTGGAGGTGATCGATCTCGGGTTCGTTGAAAGCAACGGCGACATGGCAACCGTCGCGCCACCACCGCGGTTGTCTAAGCCGTTCCCCGTGCAGGTCGTCGCCGCCTGATTTAACCCATTCCCCGTCCCGCCCGCCTGGTTCGCGCCAGCGCGGGCTTTTTTCATTTTGGAGGCCACGATGACTGAAACCGAGAAAGCCGTACTCGTCGAGAACATGCTCCTCATGCGCAAGGAGGACTTCGACGAGATGCTCAATAACGCCGCTGAGCGCGGTGCCGAACGCTGCCTTGCCCACCTGGGCCTTGAGAACGGCAGCGCCGCCAAGGACATCCGCGACCTGCGGGACCTGCTGGAGGCGTGGCGCGATGCGCGTCGCACCGCCTGGCGGACAGCCATCCGCGTGATCACGACCGGCGTGCTGGCGGTGCTTTTGGTCGGTACGGCGATCAAGCTCAAGATCATGGGAGGTTGGCAATGAACTTCGACGAATGCTTTGCCGCGCTCGTCGCGCATGAGGGTGACTTTGCGGACCTGGAGAACGACCCTGGCGGTAAGACCCGCTTCGGCGTGACGGAAGCCGTGGCGCGCGCTGCTGGATATAACGGCGACATGCGAGAACTGCCATTAAGCCTGGCCAAGACCATCTACCGATCACAGTACTGGGACGCGGTACGCGGCGACGATTTACCCGACGGCGTTCGGTACTACGTGTTCGATGCGGCAGCAGCGTCCGGGGTACGGCAGTCCGTTCTCTGGCTGCAACGGGCACTTGGGGTGGCTGCTGACGGCGTCCTGGGGCCTGTGACGCTGGCAGCCGCCCATGCCGCGAACCCCGAAAGGCTCAAGGCGCGCTTGCTTGCGCAGCGACTTCGCTTCATGGCTGGACTGTCGAACTGGCCGTCGTTCTCGCGGGGCTGGAGCCGCCGCGTTGCAGACCTGTTGGAGGCATAGATGGCACTCGATCCCGTCACCGCGATGCTCGACATCGGCGGCAAGGTCATCGACCGGTTGTGGCCCGATCCGGTTCAGGCGGCTCAGGCGAAGCTCGAGCTCATAAAGCTACAGCAGTCAGGCGATCTCGCACAGATTGCAGGCCAGTTGGAGATCAACAAGGCCGAGGCTGCCAGCTCGAATCCCTTCACCTCCGGGTGGCGCCCGTTTGTAGGCTGGACCTGTGGTGCCGGGTTCGCAGTGCAGTTCGTCGTCGGGCCCCTGGGGGAGTGGGTATCCGCCTTGGCTGGGCACCCGGTCAAGTTTCCGCAGATGGACCTGGGGACCATGATGCCGCTGCTGTTCGGGATGCTAGGACTTGGGGTGTACCGAACCGCAGAAAAGCTGAAGGGCGTCGCAGCGTGACTGACAGTATCTCGACGTGCATCTCGCGGACAAGCGTGAAACACTCCTGACTTTAGTTAGCGCAAGAACGCACGGGCGGCGGGCAACCCAGCAGCGGAAGTCACTGTTCGAAGCTCCATTTCCTTAGCAGTTCATCACAAGCTAGAATTTAGCCTTGTGTCAAGCAAATACATTCTGTTGCTTGAATCCAGTCGCACAAATCGCAAATTCCTGCGCGCTGACGGAACTAGCGGAAACAGTCCTTAAACCAAACTCGGGGAGTTGCTCCTATGATAACTAAGTCTTCAGTAATAAATGAGACTTCACGCTGGGTTATTTGGTGGCTTGAGGAGCGCAAAAAGAAGCTCAGAGAGCAGTTAAGTGAAACAATGTCAGTGAATCCATTTTTACTTCCGATTCTTTTTGAGTTGCACGACCTCAGTTCTTTGTCCGAGCTCAACAAGTTAATTGTTGCGAGTCATCTGATGACTGGCCATGCAACCGGTTTTGGAAAATTGATGGATGAAAAAATTCTACCAAAGGTATTTGGAACAACCAAACTTGACGCTCCGTTCCGGCGACAAAGCAAAATATATTCAAAATCTTGTTTTGATGAAGTTGATCATATTATAAAAAGAAAAAATGGCAATCCAGATATCCTATCCCTGAAGGCAGGAAAATGGACCATTCAACTGACCATGGCTGTACAGCTGAATGCAGCTTTTCACGAAATAAAAACTAATTATGGAAGTAGTTTTGGGCAAATTGCTGTCGGTGTTTTTTATGGAACCAAGGCTGGCTTGACTGACAAGTACGATATTCTGCGCGGGATCAATCGAGGCAAAAATCATGATGTTGTAGATTTAACAGACCAAGTTTTTGTTTACGCCGGCAGAGAGTTTTGGAGCTGGCTGAATGATGGCGAAGACCAAACTCAAGATTGGGTTATTCAGGGAATCAAGCAAGGGCTGGCGCAAGATAACTCGAGAAAAGAGTGCGGGGATCTCCTAAAGTCCTTCGAATCGACCGTAGAGGCCAAATATAGAAAGTATTTTCAACCAGGCAAAGACGTCAATTGGGAAATGCTCCTGACGGACATCAACGGCTAGTTGGATGATGGAAAATGCCTAACGCAAAACTATCCGCCAATAAGGCTGATTATTGGTCGAAGCGCAATCACGATACAACTTGGAAATCAATCGAGATTGAAGTTGGCATGCCAGCCCGAAAACGCGGGTATTTAACTATGCCAGAGTTCTTGGAAATATGCCGATGGAAATCGCCTCGCTCACAGCACCAGTGTATTTTAAATCCGAAGGAATTAGTTGAAGAGGTGACGGCGATTGCTCTTGCAGCGGCCCGCGAGGAGTTGCGCATCGGGTCTTTGATATTGCTTAAGGGAGTTTCTTGGCCAACGGCGTCAACTATCCTTCATTTTTGTCATGAAGACCCCTACCCGATTCTAGACTTTCGTGCTGTATGGTCGCTGAGGTTAGAGATGCCCAACCAGTATGACTTTGATTTTTGGTGGGCTTATACTGAAAAGTGCCGGAAGCTGGCTACTGCTGCAAAATTGACCATGCGGCAGTTAGATATGGCCTTGTGGCAGTACTCCAAAGAAAAACAATAGCTTATTCCGCAATAAATTTACGATGAAGGACTGAATGAAAGCTCCATTTGATCCTCATCAATGGCGTCGCCATCATCGTCGTAATAAGAATGATCCCCGGCTAGAGCTTCGCCGTTTTTCCAAAATTGTCTTGTTCTAACATGGGGACGAAGATGGATAACCTGATGCATCGGAAGTGTTTCGTTCGGCTTTTCTGATGCCTTAATTCTGGTCATTAAATTAGCGATTACTGTTCCCGCAAAATAGCCGAGAATACAGGGCACTGCGTTTCCCACTTGTCTAAATTTCTCAGTTGCACTACCTGTAAATTTCCAGTCAGTTGGAAATCCTTGAATTGCAGCTGCCTCACCTACTGTAATTGCTCGAAGCTCTTTCGGGTGACACATGCTTGTCCCCGCGTGATTAGGCATGGTTACTACCGTCGGAGACGGAAACGCGAATGAAAGCTTTCTCCAATAGGCACTTCTCCCCCCTTTCAGGTACCAACTTTTCCCCATAGACTCCTTTTGGATTTCTTCCGGGAGACTTCGCCAATTTCCGCCTTCTGGAATCATGGAGAGGTACTTGAGTTTCCTCGGACTGAAGTTCATAACCTCTGGGCAGGGATCCGAAAAGCCAGCGCCTATGGCATCGCCAAGTGTTTTGAACGGCGGAAGATTGTCAGTAGGCCTGTTGCTATACATCGGCCCTGGGAAGTGGGCCATTAGTCCATGGCGGTTTCCAATAAAAATCAACCTCTCCCTAATTTGCGGCGCTCCATAATTGACTGCGTTAACAACATAGCAGTCGACTCTGTATCCAATTTGCTCGAATTTCTCGAAGATTAGATTAATCAGGGAGCCTGGCTCAGTAAGAGCTCGATCAACCTTTTTTCCAATTGCATTCTTCTTTGGGACTATGGGCATGGAAAGCAGTCCGCGCACGTTTTCCATTACGAAAGCATGTGGGCGTATTTCGTTGATCACTCTTATAAACTCGAAGACAAGCTGCCCTCGCCGATCTTCCACACCTTTCCGATTTCCAAAAACACTAAAGGCCTGGCAAGGTGGTCCACCAATTACAAGGGGTGGGTCGTCATTAGTCGAAATGCCCGCTCCCTGTAGGATTTCGCCGCCGGTGAGCTCGGCGATTGATTGATCGAATACCTTAAGGGTTGGACGATTCAACTTAATCGTTGCGACAGCAGCCGCATCGATTTCTACGCATGCGGCCGTCTCAAACCCGGCTCGCTCAAAGCCAAGGTCAAGCCCCATAGCTCCGCTGAAAAGAGAAATGACTTTCATCGGACTTTTCCTAATCAAGGTAACAATTCCAGACTTTCCTGTTTCGAAACAAACGACTCTAGGTTGATGTCGAGGTCAAAAGCATGCATGCCACACAACTCTAGCCAGTCGCACAAACTGTCCAGAGAGGCCCACTCACGTGCCCCACCTCGAACGGCCTCCAAGTACATCTGTCGTTCTCCAACGGAAACACGAACCTTCCAAATCATGCCCCGGCCTCCCTTGCGCCGTGCTGGCTTGCCTTTCTGCGCAGAGGCACGGACGACAGTGATCGCTGTGACAGCACCACTCTCGAGGAAGGCTCGGAAGACGTGATCAAGCATGTTGTTCATCAACTTTGGCAAAGTCGTATCATAGCGTCGTTCCGCGTCTGGCGTCGAAGTTTCTGGATTTTTCGAACATGCACTAGAACTTCACTGCGTCCTCACGCGGCGACAGTCCCTCATGTCAACAATTGGATGGTCAGCCCAAAAAATGACAGTCAGTATCAAGAGATTCCTAGCAAAAACGTATCCAGAACATTCATGGTTTTTTTTGAATCAGCCCACAATTCCGAGAATTAAACCAAGATCAATTTCGCTCGGCGAGGCGGTTGTGCGTGTCGTTGCTGGGCAAATGCTGTCAAGTGCGGCGGCAACTACTATTTATTCAAGAATTTGCGAGGCACGAGATTCAAGACATCTCCAAGGATCTTGGCTGCTAGACCAACAGGCGCTCAGGGGGTGCGGATTGAGCAGATCAAAGGCTGACACGATAATTAATTTCGGGAAAAAAATCGGCGCCGAAGTATCTTTGCTCAATCATTGGTATGAATTGCCGGTCGATGACTTGATGGCCGAAATTTGTAGTAACAAAGGTATGGGGGAATGGACTGCCGGGATCATTGCGATGTTCTATGTGGGACATCAGGATGTGTTTCCAGCAGGCGATGGAAGCCTTCGACGAGCTGTTGAATTGCTAAACGCGAGGGCAAACGGCGAATGCGTCAATCACCGGCTAGATTCAGGCTTAGCGCGCCCATATCGTTCCTACTTGGCCTTATACCTATGGCAAGGTCTTGATTCCGGCCTGTTGAAATGAAATCTTCGCCTCTCAATTAGAGCCTGGGTTGAGCCCCTTTTAACTCTGGCGTGTTTCGCCAGAGATGATTTACTGCTTTGCAAGTGCCACCCAGAAAAGTAGAGCAGCACTTCTTTCGCCATCTGTCGTTTGTGCTATGATGTCCCTACATTTTGAAATGGGTTGACGCCCATGCCAACCTGCCCGCCCGGGCAAGGTGGATCGCGAAAGCGGATGTGGTTCCCTCAGGGAGCAACCAAGCGGGTAAAGCGTCGGCCCTCCTTCAACGGAGGCTTTTTTATGCCTGAAACGACGCAGATTCACCCCGACAAGGTCCGGGCCTACCTAGCCACAGACTACCGGCTCGGCCACACCGCAGAGGACATCATCCTCACCGTCGGTCAGCGCTCGGAGCGGCTGGCCGCATTGTTCGCTTCCAAAGGCGTCAGTTGCGGCGCTTTCCTCACCGCTTTCAACCCGCGCGGGACTATCCAATCTGACGCCGCGAACGCGGCTGGGCACGCTGAACTGGCCGCATTACTTCATGACCAGCGCCTTCGCGGCATAGAAGGCTCCGGCAGCGAGGCGGGCACCGACTGGCCATCCGAGAAAAGCTGGTTCGCCTTGGGCTTGCATCTGGATCCGGCCAAAGCGCTCGGCCACCACTTCGACCAGGACGCCATCGTATGGGCCGGCGCGGACGCCGTGCCCCAATTGATCCTGCTGCGCTGAAAGCTTTCTGGCTGGCCCACCTCAACGGGCCGGGGGGATTTGATCCAGATTGCCGCCCCCGACACATCGTCAATGCGGCTAAACAGGAGAAGTGAATGTCATCGCCATCAACCGGCCCGTCGGCGGAAGTCAAACCCGGAAGCACCCTGTGCGTCCTGCACGATGTCGGGCCGTACCACGAGGTGCTGAGCCTTGCCCCGCTGGAGGTGTTTGCCGACACGTGGCTGCTCAAGGTGGATAGCCTGCTGGACACGGCGCGCGATCCTTCCCAAGCCAGGGTGCGGTACGCCACCACCCTCGACCGTGAGGCCATAACCCGGCTTCGCGACGCCATCGATGAAGCCTTGCGCGGCGAGCCCCACGCACGCTCTTCGCTTCGCAGCGCGGCAGGCGGCTCCGGGTGGCCACGATGACCTGAGGTAGCCCATTCACGGGGAGCCTGGCCCCGCAACTCCAGGCGTCGCCGATTTAAGTGACAACTTGCAGGGCGACTCACAAGTGCTGCTAAAGCGTTGGTGAGGCCTCCTGTCGTCCGGCCGATCCGCGCACTGCGGATTCCGGACGACGAGGAGAACTCCCATGGCCACTCGGTCATCCCGCGCGGCGCCAGCCGCAACACCGTCAACGAACCTTTCGGCTGTCTCGGCCACGGCCCCACCCAGACGCGACCTCATCGCCCGGCTGGGTCTGGTCGGGCTGGCCTCGCTGGAGCCTGTGGTGCTGGCTTCGCTGGCCACGCGCAGCCCACTGCTGCTCATCGGATCGCACGGCAGCGGCAAGTCGCTGCTGTTGGAGCGCTTGGCCGTGGCGCTGGGCCTGTCCTGGCGGCACTACAACGCTGCGCTTGTCAACTTCGACGATCTCGTGGGCTACCCCTTGCCCGACGAGCGCGGACAGCTGCGCTTTGTGCAGACGCCGGCCTCGGTGTGGGGCGCGCAGTGCGTGTTCATCGACGAGATCTCACGCGCGCGGCTGGACGTTCAGAACCGCCTGTTCCCAATCATCCACGAGCGGCGCGTGCAGGGCATCGCGCTGGAGTCGCTGCAGCACCGCTGGGCTGCGATGAACCCACCCGCGGGCGACGACGATGACCAGGCTGTCTATGCCGGAAGCCAGCCGCTCGACCTTGCGCTGGCGGACCGATTCGCGCTGCAGGCCCGCGTGCCCGACTGGAGGGTCTTTGGCGAGGCCGAGCAGGAGGCGGTGATCCGCGCCTCACAGACCGGGCCCGACGCCCAGGCCGGCGCGCTATGGTCGGCCGCGGTCCAGGCGACGCGCGACCGCCTGCCGATGGTGCAGGCGCAGTGGGCGCCCTCCATCGCCCGCTACGTGCGCTTGCTGGCCGCGCTGTTGGCCGAGGCTGGCGCAGTGCTGAGCGCGCGGCGCGCGGGCATGCTGGCCTCCAATGTGGTGGCAGTGCACGCCGCAAGGCTCACGGCCGAAGAGGCGGCGGGCATCGAGGACTCGGCCTGGATCGCCGCGCTGAACTCGATGCCCTTCGCCGCTGCAGGCGGCAAGCTCGATGATGCAAAGCTGCTCGCCTGTCACCGCGAGGCGTGGCGCCAGGCCGCGGCGCGGGCTGAAGACCCGATGTCGCGCATCCTTGCCGAGCGCGACCCCGTGGCTCGCGTGAAACTGGCGCTGGCCGCCACAGGCCTTCCAGACGGCGAGCTCACCACCATCGTCACCGACGCGCTGGCCTCCTGCCCTGACGGGCGGCGACACGCGCTGGCTGAGTGGCTCTTCGGCGGCGACCAGGGTGAGGGCGGTGCGTTGCACCGGCTGTCTGTGGTTGCTGCCGAAGCCGTGGCCGAGACCGTTCGCGATGTGGCCTGTGTGCAGGAAATCCACGAGCAGGTCCAACCCAACGGCCAGCGCCATCGCGTATGGAAGCACCTGCAGCAACGCCTCGGTGCGCACGCGACCTCTTCTTCTCCCCAGGCAGTCGAGGCCGCCGAGCGCCAAGGCAATCTGCTGGCGGCGATGTTCGCTGCCGGTCGGCTGCAGGCTGAGGCGGATGTGGACCTGGTGCTGGAGCGTTACCGGACAACCCGTGAGCAACTATGCGGGTCGGACCATGTGGGCGCAGCGACTGGAGTGGCGGCATGAAGGCTCATCGCACCACAGTTCATGGCGTGGCGGAGGGCGCTCCCGGGCTGTTGCACAACGTCGGTGGCCCGCCTCGGGCCACGATCAGCTGGCGCGGGCTGGGTCGCACACAGTCCGGCTCCGCCGCTCAAGGTGGCGCCCCGGTCGCCGGGCACGGCCGTCCGCCCGGCATGTGGCTGCAGCTCACCATCTCCATCGGCCAGCGCGACTCCCGCTACCGACGTGACTGGAACACAGCCGCCGCGTTGCTGGCACTCGTCGAACCCGGACACGGTCTGGCTGAAGCTCCTGCTCAGGAGCGACTGGTCGCCTTCATCGAGGAGGAGACCGCGCGCTGCGCCTGGCCTGCCTGCCTGCTTGCAAGGCGCGGTGGCTGGAACGCCAGTCGGCCCGGTGACCCGCACGTGGAACTCGACCATGTGCCCACCACCTTCGTGGCATTGGCCAAGTGCACCGGCAGCCTCTGGCTGCGCGACCGGCGGCCGCACCTCGCACCACTGCAGACCCCCACCCTCGTCGAGCCTGGCAGCACGCCCATGCGCGGGGTGCGCTGGAGCCAGATGCTGTGGTTCCCCCAGGGCATTCCGCAGGAATTGCTGTCGCGGCTCGGCACTCCCCGAGCGACAACCGTGGCCAGATGAGGCAGCGCCATCGAGCCGCCCACCTTACTCACCACTTCAGGAGCCAACCATGATTTCCACGAACCTTGCCACCCTCAAGGGCCGCCTCTTTGACTGCCTTCCCGCCGGGCGCTACGCGCTGGCCGGGCTCCTGCGCCTGGTGGACGTCGTCGAGACCGACGCCGTGCCCACCGCCGCCGTGGAGTGCCACGCGCAGCCGCGCCTGCTCGTCAACCCTGATTTCGTTGCGCAGCACGCGCAAACGCCCGAGAAGCTGATGATGCTGGTGCTGCACGAAATCCACCATGTGCTGCTTGGCCACACGCGTCGCCTGTCGGGGCCCACGCCCACCGACAACTTCGTCTTCGACGCGATCATCAACGCGTTGCTGTGCCGGATGTTTCCGCAGCCGGCCTACACGGCGCTGTTCCGCGACTTCTACGCGAATGACGCCTTCCCGGAATGCCTGCTTCGGCCACCCGAGGGCTGGGATCCAGCGGCCCGCGTGGTACCGGTGCCCCCCGCTCTGGAGCCCAAGGGAATGGGTCCAGCGCGGCAGGTGTACGCGAGCCTGTACAGCCGCGAAGGCGCGAGCTATGACGATGTGCGCCACATCTTGCGCGCCTTCCTGCAACGCCGCGAAGGCGCGTTGGCCGGCGTGCCGCTGCTGGGCGACCATGACGTCGAGTCCAACCTGGCCAGCGCAAGCGGCAGCGCCTTCGCGCAAGGCGTGGCCGACATCGTGCGCCACTGGCCGGCGCCGCCCCAGCCGGTGCGCGGCCTGTCGCTGGATGACCTGCTGCGCGACACCCGCGTTCGCGTGCAGCGCCCGCCCAGTGCGCGCAGGCTGCTGCGCGAGCTGATCTCTCGCGTGGCCAGCGGTGGCTCTGCCCGACGCGGCGCCGTTCGCTGGACCGTGGCGCCGATGGTGGTGGAGACACCGGTGCCTGTGCCCGACCGGCGCGCCGCTACCTGCCGCGCGCTGGGCATGACGCCGCTGCTGTACCGCGGCGAGGTGGCGGTAGCGCAGCGCCTGCCCGAGCAGGAACGGGTGCACATCTACGTGGACGTCTCGGGCAGCATGGAAGGCATCAAGGGCCCGTTGTACGGCGCCGTGCTCGACTGCCAGGCGCTGGTTCACCCGAGCGTCCACCTCTTCTCCACGCAGGTCGCGGAGGTCACGCCCGCGCAGATGCGCGCCGGCGTATGCCGCAGCACCGGTGGCACCGACATCCAGTGCGTCACGCGGCATATGGCCAGGCACAAGGTGAAGCGTGCCGTGGTGCTGACCGACGGCTACGTAGGCCAGGCCGGACCTGCGGGCGCGCAGTGGCTGAAAGCCGCGAGGCTCGGCGTGGGTTACCTAGGCGACTTCATCGACGAGCGACCGCTTGCGCCCTACGCCGATGCTTCGGTGCGCCTGCCCATCCACGCTTGAAAGGAGAGCCAACATGAAAACGAACGTGACCTTGCGCGCGGCCGAGTGGGTGCTGCCCGGCCACCCCGACAAGCTCGCCGACGCGGTGGCCGATGCCCTAGTGCAGGCCGCGCAGCAGCGCCAGCCGGAAGCCCTATGCGCGATCGAGGTGGCGGTGCACCGCGACCAGGTCTTCCTCACCGGACGGCTGGCCTGCGAGGAGGCGCACACCCTGCCGCTGCATGACCTCGTGCGTGAGGTCTACCGCTCGGCGGGCTACGGGCAGGACACCGGTCCCTGGCGACCCACCCCGCAGGAGATCGCCGTGGGCGGTAACCTTTGCGTGGAGCCGCTGGTGCCTGGCGAGGAGGGCATCCGCCACATCAGCGACGACCAGTCGATCGTCACCGGCTATGCAGTGGACCTGCCCGGCATCGGCTTCATCCCGCCTGAGCAGTGGCTCGCCCGCGAGGTGGCGCGCAGGCTGTTTGCGCTCGTGAACTCGCCTCTTCGGCTGTGCCCCGACGGCAAGGTGCTGGTGGTGCTGGAGGAATCGTGTGGGCCGGACGGCTTGCCGTGTGGCTGGAAGCTGAGTGCGGTGTCCTGCTCCCTGCTGGCCCAGGCCGGGGATATGGAGCTTCACCGTTGCGCGGCACAGGTCGTCTGCGAGGCCGTGCAGGAGCTCGCAAAGCGGCTGCCCGGCTTCGAGCCGTCTGATCCGAGTGAACTCGTCGTCAACGGCAGTGGCACTTTCTCCATCGGGGGTCCCGAGGGCGACAACGGGCTGTCGGGCAAGAAGCTGCTGCTGGACCACTACGGTCCGCGGGTGCCAATCGGCGGCACCGCGCTGAGTGGCAAGGACTATATCTGCAGCGGCAAGTGATTTCAAGTAGATCACCGCAGTGCTGAAATCAAATGTGCCAAGCACATCGACTGCCGAAAGGTGATCGCGCTGAGCTACCCGTTTTTCAAATTCTGATCCACGCATTTTCTCTATCCCTATGATTGCCAGATTCGAGGTTGTTACCGTGAGCGCGCTCGCTGATGTCGACCGGCTCCTTCCGCTGCGAAGCAGCCGGTTTTATGACCGATCCGAGATCCGATCCTAATCGGTTTGATTTTGATCGATACCTTGAATCTTTTGATATTGTTGTTCCCACTCCCAAGGTATGGGGTTTGAGTTGAACCAATTCATAGTCAGTCCCTCAGGCTGCCGACCACGAAGGATGCTTTCAACGATTCCCGGATCGAGCAATGTCAACCGCAGGATTTCGTTGACAGTGGCCAGGTCCATGTTTTCTTTGCGGGCGATCTCGGTACCACTGTGAACAATCCCCCGCTCAAGCAAACGTTGCCAGTGAAACGCTTTCGCAAGAGCGTTCATCAATGTCGTGTCAGGCAGAGGGCCATGCGGCGCTGTCATTTTCATTGCGTCTTCCGCTGTGGTCACAACACAGCGCCCTGAGCGCTTGGCAAACTTCAACGGGATGAATGTGCTGATTTGTTTTTCACGATCAGATGTCGTGACTGGCGTGCCGGTCAGATAAAAATAGTTCATGCGACCTCCAACTCGAGCAGTTCACTGCCAACAGTGTTTCTGGGTGGAGTGCCCATGAGTGCTCCCCAAGCTTCATAACGCCACTGCAGATCAATGCCATCAGGTGTTACGGTGACCCGCTTGATCAGGGTTCGAACAATGTCTTGCTTGGCCTGTGTGGCCAACTTGTTCCAAATCGTGGCGGTGTAGCCCAGCGGCACAGGTCCGCCCATCCACAGGCCTTTGCGCTTGGATGCGGCAATCTTGTCTCGGATGCGCTCACCGGTGACCTCTCGTTCGAATTGAGCAAAAGACAGCAGGACGTTAAGCATCAGCCTGCCCATGGACGTGGCCGAATTGATTTGCTGCGTAACGGAGCTGAAGCTGACCTTGTGCTGATCAAAGACTTCGACCATCTTGGCAAAGTCCGCCAATGATCGAGACAGGCGGTCGATCTTGTAGACCACCACGATGTCGATCTTGCCGTCCTGAATGTCTTGCATCAGGCGCTTGAGGCCCGGGCGCTCCATGTTCCCTCCAGAAAACCCAGGGTCCTCGTAGCTGTCGTCCACCCGCACCCAACCCTCGGCACGTTGACTGGCGATGAACGCAGCACCGGCCTCGCGCTGAGCATCGATGGAATTGAAGGTCTGGTCCAGGCGTTCGTCCGAGGAAACGCGGCAATAGACAGCGCACCGTTTCAAAATGGGTTGTTCAATGAGGGTGCTCATGCTTTCTTGCCTTTCAAGCCAAAAAAGGCAGGTCCGGACCATTGCGTTCCGGTGATCAGTTTGGCTATTGCAGACAGGCTCTTGTAATTTTTGCCATCGAACTCATAAAGGCCATCTGGAAGCACAGTGACTTTGTATTGCTGACCCGCAAAATCACGAAGTAGCGTTGTTCCGGGCAACACTGCATGCGTAGGTGCAGAGCCGGATTTGATGGCAGAAAGTCTCTCGCCGTAGTCGGCCAACATGGCGCGAGTGGTTTCTGGTAAAGCGCCATAGGTCATCTCTTGCAGTTTGTAGGCCAGCCTTGACTCGATGAACTTGCGGTTCGGATGCGACGGGCGGTGAGGGAAATACTGATCCCAGAGTGCCCACAGTTCGGACATTTTTTGGGTCGAGAGATTGGCGATTTGTTCGGAGACCCGACCGGCAAGCTCGCTTGCGTGGACCGGTGGTGCAGTGGTTTTCAAGGCTGTTTTCCTAAGTTGATAGACGGGTTTGTATTCACGCTCTGGTGGGCATGGAAGTCGAGAAACACGTCTCTATCTGTCGCATAAACCCGACTGCGGTGTGCGATCACGAACTCCTGGTGCTGGCTGACCGTGGCTTGTGCAATCAGATGGGCAATCTGGGGGAGGGTGAGGTAGCCGCTCTTTTCGGCCGGCACGTTCGCAGGTCTTGCGGTGTTGGTTTGGAGATGGTTCATTCAGGTGGTTTGGGTGACTAGAACTAGCCTGAAATCGTAAAAAACAACCCCTCCAGAGGTAACGTGTTTTGGCGGGCCAATGAGGGACACGAGCTGGAAACCTGCATAAATACTGAACTTTTGAAGTCGAGGCCTGCAGCCAAGCGGCTCGCGAATGCGGTTTTGACAAATCTGTAAAAAGTTGTATATTTATCCAGCAATCTGGCAAAACTCATCCCAAGCCCCCGGTCTTCAGATCAGGGGTTGAGACGCCTCATTGCCAAAACAAACAGCAACAAAGGAGACAACGAATGAGCCGCACTCAGACCTACGCCGACATCTTGCTGAACCTGCCTGTCGACGACACCCTCAAAATCTTCATCGAGCGCCACACATTGCCTATGCCCGAGGGCTGGGTCTGGCATGACTCGATCCAAGCCTCCAAGAGCCTGATTGGCTTGATTCAGATGCACCCGAATGTCGCTATGCGCGACCGCATCGTGGCCGGTTTACACGCCAGCACTCTGCTAGCCCACCCCTTGGGCAAGCAGGCCATGTTTCAGGCTGCGCATGACCGGCCGACGGAATTGATGGGGTTGATCGCTTGCAAGAGCGACTTGCACCGGGCGTTCTGGTTGTATGTCCATCACCCGGCGCTGTTTGAAGCGGCGGCCGAAATCGAATATCTGGACCACCATGGTCAGCAAGCCCAACAGCACGATCTTCGGATCAAGCATCCCATCAAGCGCGACGAGACCTCGATTGCTGCGTTCAGTGACGCCATCAAAGGTTTCTACCAGCGGGAGTTGGGGTGTGGCGAGGTGTGCGTGGTCAATGTACTGGACCGAGCACGCGGCACGCAATTGATCTCTATCCACGCCAAAGACCTGGCCACGGCCAAGCTGGAATTCGAGGGCAGTCAGCTGCAGCGGCGGGTGGGTAGTCCGAACATCCACATGGTGCTGGAATACGCCCAAGTCACCGGTGTGGCTCGCACCATCATCCGTGGCGGAGCCAAGTACCACGCCATGCTGTGTGAGGCCTTCGCCAGGCACCTGCTTGGTGTGGATGTCGATGCGCAGCGGATTCAGGCGCCACGCCTGAATCTGTCCACGCTGCGCTTGGGGCTGAACATATCGCAGGCAATCGATGATGGATTCGTTGGGTTGCAGGTCAAGAGCGTGACCGTGGTCAGTGGATGTGGGCGGCTCAAGATGGAATGCATGGCCAGTGCGTCTAGCGATCAACGCTGCGTGACGGAGCTGCTGCAGGACTACTTCGTCGCAGAAAACCCGCTTGCACGCGGCTGGACCATCCAGGCTGCTGTCCTCAACTTTTATCTGGCACCGATGCAGGGCAAGCACCGCTGTCAGGTGGTCAGTGTGGAGATCACCAGCAAGGGGCGACTGAACCTGCACAAGTTCGATGAGAAGCTGCGTGCGCAGTTGGAGGGCTACCTGGTTCAGCTGGGCATCCTGAAGGCGCAGCAGGTCCTCAAGACCGGACGGGAGCAGGAGGAGCCTGCGACCATGGACGGCAGCTTGTTCGAGTGAGGTGTGAATGGAGTTGACCCTCAATCAGCAAGCCATCAGCTTGGCCGCTTTGATGTTCGTGCGAGGCAGCGCTTCTTTTGAGAGTAGCCTGCACGATGAAGAAATTGCAGCCCTACAGATTCTCAAACAGGTGAAGGCCGTTGTGACTGGTGTCGTCAACAGCCAGGATGCCCTGTGTGCTTTCTGTGGCCTGTACCGTGGCCTGATTTTCAGAACAGACGATGGGCTCATGGTGCAGTGTCCCGACTGTGGTCCGTTTGCCCTGGATCCAGCCAGTCAGCGCAGTTGGCGGCTGGACGACGAATGGTTGATTCGAAAGTTGCGTGGCGCATTGGACATCTCGCCGCACGCAACTGCCACCCACATCGTTGATGGTGTGTGGGACATTGGTCGGTACAAGAAGCGGCCGGTGGTGCTGGCTCGCCGTATCGATCTGGTCGAGCTGCACGGGCTGCGGATATTCCATGGACCCGAGCCACGCAGCCAAAGCTGGGTGATCACGCCACGGCCTTTGGTACGGCAACCGCTGGACCCGTTAGCGGGGACGGCTACGTGGTGGCATCTGGAAGATCGGTTCGCCCTGCATGGTTTGGCATTGCGATTGCTCGATCCGGACCAAGGTGAAAAAGCTGACATCAGGCAAGTCAACATCCCGAGCGTGGCTGTCCATGGACCGTTCAGTGCAGATTTCGTCTGGGTGCATCTGGAGGACTGGCCACACGGCCCCATTCGTTTGACCGATGCCCAGGCCCGGGTGTTTGCGGCGCTGTGGGAGCACCGTGATCGGACGCAATCATCGGAATTCATCATGCGATCGGCAGGGCTCGACAGCGAAAAGCCCATGGACGTGTTCAAGTTGAAGGCCGCAAACCGAGGTGATCCCGTCTACGAGGGGCCATTGCATGCGTACGAACAACTGGTCAGTCGGCAGCGCAGGCTGGGGCTGTATCGGTTGGTCTGGGCGGAGCCGTCAAGTCTTTGAGGACAGGATCTAACATTGAGTTTGACTTTTAACATTAACAATGTTAGATTCAATTCGTATGTTAGATAAGCTGCTTCCCCAACAAACTGTCCGGTACTTGAACCAAGTACTCGGAGGGGAGGCTGTGCGCGTGGCTGGCAACTCAAGAACCGCTGAGTTGACCTATTTTCTTCAAGAAACCTATGACGTGTTGACCGGCGAGCTGCTGGGACAACCGATCACACTGGCCTGTGTCAAAGGGCATCAGCCACTGGCTGCTCAGCAAATAAGCCAACACACCAAACTGCTGCGTGAGCTGTTGGATACGCCAGTCATCATCGCATTGCCAGAGATTGCCCCCGGTGAGCGCAAGCAAATGATTGCACACGGTGTGGCCTTTGTAGTTCCGGACAGGCAACTGTTCGCACCACAGTTGGGGATGATATTGACCGAGCGCTTTGGCGTTGAACCTCGCAGGGAGCAGGAACTGTTCAGCCCTGCCACTCAGGCGCTGTTGATCTGGTTTTTGAATCACCATCCGGTCACGCAAACCTGGCATCCGTTTGAAGAGGCTGCAGCGCTAGGTTATGCAGGGATGACGGCCACACGGGCTGTGCGCGAGTTGCTGCAATTCGAACTGTTTGAACTAGACGTGCGAGGCCGTGCCAAATACCTCAAGCTCCAAAGTACTCGCCGTGATCTTTGGGAAAAGGCCAAGCCTCACCTGCGCACTCCGGTCCTCAGAACCTTATGGACCTACGAAAAGCGCATTGTGCAAGTGACGGGCGCACGTTGGGCTGGGGAGAGCGCATTGGCTCACCTGACCATGCTCAATGAGCCGCGCCAGCATGCTGTGGCCCTGACGGTCGAAGCTGAGCGGCGTGCGAAGCAGGCAGGTATTTTCTTCGAACCCCGTGAGATTGCCGATGGCATTGCTGTGCAGGTGTGGCGCTATGAGCCCGGCATGCAGGTGAAAGAAAATACAGTAGATCGTTTGTCTTTGTGGCTCAGCTTGAGGGACAGCCGTGACGACCGGATCCAGATGGCGCTCGATGAAATTGAGGAGAAGTTTTTGTGGTGAGAGGGCAGTCAATTTTTCAAGAATGGTTCAAGGACTTCGAAAACCAGTACGTGCTGATCGGCGGGACGGCCGCCTCAATCACCATGGAAGAGGCAGGTGTGCCGTTTCGAGGCACCAAGGATCTGGACATCGTTTTGCATGTAGAGGTATTGACACCTGCTTTTGGACAGAAATTTTGGGAATTCGTGCAAGCTGGTGGTTACCAACAAAAAGAAGGCGACCCGGAGAAAAAGCCCTGCCTGTACCGTTTCCAGAAACCGCTGGACGACGATTTTCCGTACATGCTGGAGCTGTTTTCTCGGGTGCCGGACGGCTTGAGCTTTGTGCCTTCAGGGCATCTGACGCCCATTCCAATGGACGAGCAGGTCTCCAGCCTGTCGGCCATCTTGCTTGATGATGAGTATTACCAGTTCGTGCTCACCGGTCGAAAAAACAAGCACGGCATACCGTCTTGGGTGGGCGAGGACCGACTGATTCCATTGAAAGCGGTGGCATGGATGGAAATGACCGAGCGTGTCCGGCAGGGTGTAGTCATCGATTCCAAAAATATCAACAAGCACCTGTCGGACATCGTGAAGTTGTCAGCATTGCTGCAGCCGGGGCAAGTGATTGAGTTGCCCGCCAAACTCCGTGCCGACTTACAGGCGTTTGCCCAGGCAGTTGTCGAATTGAATCGGCCCGAACAGTTGCAAGCCATGGACCGGGTTGCTGCTGCATACGCTTTCGATTTGTAAATTCACCCTCAGTCCGTCGGCCAGCGCCATCCGACGGATCTATTCACGCCACATCAGCCACTCGACTTGCGCAGCCGGGTGGGTGACGCACCCCATGTGTCATGTCCGCTGAATGTCGGCTGTGATTAAGGAACTGGAGATTTCGCCAAAGTTCCTTAATCAGTTCCTTATCAGTTCCCCATTGATTTTCTGAAATAGCAGCGTTGTCCCTCAACTCTCTGAAAGGAGTGACCCATGCTGCTAGCAACACCAGCGCTTTCAACGCTCAACCCCCTGAGCGTCATGGCCCCAGAGCCACACATACCCCCAAGGCAAGTCCTGAGCGAAGCCGATTTGGCCTCGCGATGGGGCATGAGCCCCAAGACCCTCCAACGTTGGCGAATGGAGGGGCGTGGCCCCCATTACTTGAAGCTGGGCAAGCGGGTGAACTACCCACTCAATGCTGTGATCGCCTTCGAGAACTGCGTCCAGCACGTCTCCACTTCTCAACGAGCAACTGCTTAAGGAGCCAGCCCATGAATCACCTTCAATTGCAACAGGCGGCCTTGCCTGACCTCTCCGAGAGCCAGATCAGCCGTCTGCCCAAAGACCAGCTGGCTCACTTCAGCAACGCGGTGCAGCAACTCCATGACTGGACGCTGCAGATGCGCGGCCGAATCAACCGGGGCATGGAAATCCGCTATGCCGACCAGATTCGACAGGCCGAGAGCCTTGGCCAAGACGAGGCGGCCAGATTCCGAATCGACGACGGTGACCTGCAGATCGATGTCTCGCAGCCAAAAGAAATCGTCTGGGACCAAAAGCACCTGTCTGAAATCGCCGAGCGGATGGTCGTTGCCGGTGACCGCGTACAGGACTTCATGCAGGTCCAGTTCTCGGTGGCCGAGCAGGACTACGCCCGCTGGCATCCACTGCTGCGCGCGGCATTTCAGCCCGCCCGCAAGGAACTCATCACCGAGCCCAACTTCCAGATCCGCTGGGTAGGCGATGTCCAGCTCTGAGCACCCAAAGCCTTCATCTTCACCCAAACACCACCAATCAAAGGAGATTTCTCAATGAACCACGACAACCACCACCAGGCTGCATGGTCTGATTTCAATGACGCCGATGCCCAGCAAGGCGAGTTCAACCTGATCCCCAAAGGCACCCAGGCCCTGGTGCGCATGGCCATCAAACCCGGCGGCCATGACGATGCCAGCAAGGGCTGGACAGGTGGTTATGCCACGGCATCGGATGAAACGGGGGCCGTATTCCTGTCCTGCGAATTCGTGCTGCTCACGGAACCATTTGCCAAGCGCAAGATCTGGAGCAATGTGGGCCTGCACTCCAACAAGGGGCCAACCTGGGCGCAGATGGGGCGCAGCTTCATCAAGGCGGTGCTCAACAGCTCGCGCAACATCCACCCCGATGACAACTCATCCGAAGCACAGCGCGCTCGCCAGATCCGCAGCTTTGGTGACCTCGATGGTGCTGAATTTGCCGCGCGCATCGGTATCGAAAAAGATGGCCAAGGCGAGTACCGCAACATCATCCGGCTGGTGATTGAGCCTGACCTCAAGGAGTACGCAGACCTGATGCAGGCCAAGCTGCAACGTGATGGAGGAACGGGTGGGGGCTCTGGCGGGGCACCAGCGACTGCCGTACCCACATCAGCGGCGCAAGCCTCCCAGTCGGGGGTCAGCTACACCCCCCGTCCCGGCAACGTGCAGGGACGACCTGCATGGGCGCTGTGATGGCGAGGCTGCATGAAGTGCTGGGTGTGTTCCCGTCAGGCCAGAGGATTTGGCCATGTGGATCTGCGCTTCAGGGTGGGGCATCCCAAGCGATATCCCATCGACTGGATCTTCTGCTCAAGGCGTTGCCAAGATTGTTTCCATCGGCTTTACGCGGCCGGTGTGCGCTATCTCGAACGCGAGGGCGCATTGCCGACGGCAGCAGACTTGGGAGTGGGCGTGATAGATCCCACTGAAGCAGAACTGGCCGCCATGCAGCAGTGCCTCAAACCTTTGGGCGAAGCCGCCAGCGAGATCGGAATGGATCGCCCGCTGTCGAGCTACACCCAGCAAGAGGCTCTGCAGCTGATCAATGCCGTGGTCACGACCTATGTTGAGGCCATGGTTCAAGAACACGAACGCAGCAAGTACCCAAGCGTTCGTATGCACCTGGATGCCCAGCCAATCAACTGAGCTGAGCGTCCTTCCAACCTTCAAAAACCAACTGATGCAGACGGCGAAAGCCGTCTGCAGGGATGACTTTTTTCATGAAAAAAACCAAACCAATGATTTCTTCAAAGAGGCAGGTAGGCCATATGGCGGCTGACTTCGCGGAGGACTTTCTCGTCACGGCCGAGCAGGCTTCGGCAGCGCTGAATTTGCCGCTGTACTACTTCATCGACGCTCGCAAGCGCACTGAGCTGGGAATCCCGTACTACTCCATCAATCGCATGGTGCGCTATCGGATCCGGGAACTTCACAAATGGCAAGTGAGGTACGCAGCCGAGCAGGTCAAGCACCCAGATGCATCTCCGGCGGGAGGTGCGCATGCTTGACTTCAACGATGTCCCCATCGGGCGCGCGCGCAAGGTAGCAGAGGGCAGCACGGACACGGCGCGCGAGAAGGATGAAATCCGCTCAGCCCTAAACGAACAACTGGCCTTGCTGGTACTGGATATCTGGCCTTCGGGCAAACGTCGCCAGAACAAGTACCTGGTCGGCGATGTGATGGGTGGCCCAGGCGACAGCTTGGAACTTCTGCTTTCGGGCACTAAGGCTGGCTTGTGGACCGACCGCGCTACGGGTGAAGGCGGTGACATCCTCGACCTCATTGCCCGTTACTACAGCCTCGATGTGCAGGCCCAATTTCCGCAAGTTCTTGAGCGGGCCAAGGGTTGGCTTGGCCGTGTCTCAGCCATGCCCGCAAGCAGCGTGGCAGCCAGTAAAGCCAAAGCACCTGCAGTCGATGAGCTCGGCCCAGCAACGGCCAAGTGGGATTACCAGGACGCCAGCGGAAAACTCATCGCTGTGGTTTACCGCTACGACCCTGAGCCCGGGCGCAAGGAGTTCAGGCCCTGGGATGTGCGCCGCCGCAAGATGGCTCCTCCCGAGCCGCGTCCTCTGTACAACCAGCCGGGCATGCTCAAGGCTGAGCAGGTCGTGATGGTGGAGGGCGAGAAGTGCGCCCAGGCATTGATTGATTTGGGGGTGTGCGCCACCACGGCCATGCATGGTGCCAACGCTCCCGTCGAAAAAACCGACTGGTCTCCCTTGTCTGGCAAGCACGTGCTGATTTGGCCAGATCGGGACAAGCCGGGCTGGCAATACGCCGACCATGCCTCACAGGCCATCATGCAGGCGGGGGCGAAGTCGTGCGTGATTTTGCAGCCCCCGGCAGAGAAGCCCGAGGGTTGGGATGTTGCCGATGCCGTGCAGGACGGCTTTGACATTACGGGCTTTCTGGCCGTTGGCGAGAGGGTTCCTGTGGTGCATCAGATCGATGTGCATGCGCCCATGCACTTGGTCGACGGCATCGACTACACGAACGAGGATGGCTTGGCCATGGCCTTTTCTCACCAGTTCTCCGAGGACTGGCGCTACTGCGCGCCGTGGAGCAAGTGGCTCGTGTGGAATGGTGTGCGCTGGAACATCGACAAAGCCTTGTATGTGATGCACCTGTGTCGCCTGATCTGCAGGGCTGCTTCGGTACAAGCGGATGGCACCAAGCTCAAAGGTCGCTTGGCCAGCTCTGGAACGATCTCGGCGATAGAGCGCATTGTGCGTTCGGAGCCGCGTCACAGCGCTACGGTCGAACAGTGGGACTCCAGCGTCTGGCTCCTGAACACGCCTGGTGGCATTGTGGACTTGCGCACTGGTGCACGTGGCCCACACGATCGGGATCGCCGCATGACCAAGGTCACCACGGCCACGCCGCAAGGCGATTGCCCGGTCTGGCGCAATTTCCTGGTGAACGTCACTGGCGGTGATGAAGAGCTTCAGGACTACCTGCAACGCGTGGTGGGTTACTGCCTGACTGGCGACATCAGCACTCACGCGCTCTTTTTCCTGTACGGCACGGGAGCCAATGGCAAGTCGGTGTTTGTGAACGTGATCTCCACGGTTCTTGGTGACTATGCCGCCAACGCTCCCATGGACACCTTCATGGAATCGCGCTCGGACCGGCACCCCACCGATCTGGCAGGACTGCGTGGTGCCCGCTTTGTTTCGGCAACTGAGACAGAGCAAGGCAGGCGCTGGAACGAATCCAAGATCAAGGCGATCACGGGTGGGGATGACATCACGGCGCGCTTGATGCACCAGGACTTCTTCACCTACAGGCCGCAGTTCAAGCTGCTCATCGCAGGTAATCACAAGCCTGCGATCCGCAACATCGACGAGGCTATGCGCCGCCGCATGCACCTGATCCCTTTCACGATCACGGTTCCTCCTGAAAAGCGCGATCCGCTCCTGACCGAGAAGCTGCTTGCCGAGCGCGACGGAATCATGGCCTGGGCGGTGCAGGGCTGCCTGCTTTGGCAAAGCCAGGGCCTGGTCCAACCCAAGTCCGTGGTGAGTGCGACCGAAGAGTACTTCGAGGCCGAGGATGCCATGGGGCGGTGGATGAGTGAGCGCTGCAACCTGGGCGTCAACCACAAGGCATTGACAGCCACTCTCTTCAACGACTGGAAGCAGTGGGCCGAACTCAGTGGTGAGTACATAGGCACGCAACGCCGGTTCTCAGACGCCTTGTTGGCCAGACGGTTCGAGAAGTGGCGCAACTCTATGGGCGTGCGTGGCTATCAGGGGATCGACCTCAAACAGCCCACTTCCTTGCCTGCCCGGTCCTATCCATACAACGATGATTGAGAGGAAATTTCAATGAAAAAGATTTCAGATATCGGCTGTTTGACACAACTGACGAGTCATTACATTGGTTCTTTACGCGGGCGCGTAGACGCGCATAAAGAGAAGGAGTGTTTTGTACCGTCAAAAGCGTCAGACCCATTGTCAAAACCGGACAAGTCCGTTTTTGACTTTCCAGCGGCGCATCGGAATATTTCGTTTGGAGGGCAGGTATGAAGATCCCTCCAGCACGTTACCCATCGCCCCTTGGACGCATGCAGGCCACACCCATGGATGTCGAGGCGACAAAGCGCCAGGGGTGGCGCGAGCAGCACATTCTGGTCATCTCGGAAGAGGACGAGCGCCTGGACTTCCTGGAGCGCCAACTCATTCGCACCATTGGTGAGCGGCTCTACGGCCAAGGTCAGGGCCAAAACCATGGTCACTCTCAATCCAAAGGAGGTGGCCATGGTTGAAACCTGGACAGTCGAAGCGGTGGCCGAGCGCTTTGTCGATGCGGCGAGAACTGCCAGGCGCCTGCCACGTGTGGCGGTACAGGGTTACGCCAGCACCTGGCCCATCGTGATCTTGCCAAGCGACGCCTACCCGGATCCGCACAGGGTGTACCGAATGGCGCCTCCATCCCCACAGGATGTCGAGCGAATGCTCGAAGTCATGCGCTGGGTGCAGATGCTTGAACTCGACGAGCGGCACCTGGTGTGGATGCGGGCCAAGCGTTTTGACTGGGTGGAAATCAGCAAGCGTTTTGCCTGTGACCGAACCACGGCGTGGAGACGGTGGAAGCGGGACATGCAAGTGGTGGCTGATCTGCTCAACAGGCAGGTAGCGCAACCGAAAAAGTGAGGATTCGAACCAGAGAGGAAATTAGCGTGTTTTGGCGTGCATGCGCGGCGCAATTCAAATTCAAAAGGGAATGCGCGGTTTTGGTGGCCAAAACACGCTGCAACATTTCGGTGATTTGCAGCTACATTTCCGTCTACGGTCGACAAAGGTGTGTGTGCAGCAACTGCACCGCCCCCGACCTATCGCAAGACGACGATTTCCCCAGAGGCCTCGTACTCCGCCAGCTTCTCCAGCGGCAGGAACACAGTTGGTTTTTCCTCGCGAAGAACCTCAAGTCGACCTTCGACCTCCGACCCCACTCGGTATATCCCAGCAGTTAACGGCACAAAGCCGGTTTCTGCACTGGTCGTTTCATTTGAACTTTTGCGGGCCAGAACCCCGCGAACTACTTTGATTTGCACTGCAAGACATTCTCGTTTTGCGGCCAATTTTACCGGTCACTCCCATGAATCATCCTGAGATCCGCATGGTCCCAGTGGACGTGCTCGTCCCCTATGCACGCAATGCCCGCACCCACAGCGATGCCCAGGTGGCGCAAATCGCGGCCTCGATCACCGAGTTCGGCTGGACCAACCCGATCCTCACGGACGGTGCCAAGGGCTTGATCGCGGGGCACGGCCGCTTGATGGCAGCGCGCAAGCTAGGCCTCAAGGAGGTGCCAGTCATTGAGCTCGGGCACCTCACGCCCGAACAGAAGAAGGCCTACATCCTGGCCGACAACCGTCTGGCTGAGAACGCGGGTTGGGACGATGAGCTCCTGAAACTCGAGTTGGCTGAACTCAAAGCGGCTGACTTTGATCTTGACCTGATGGGTTTCTCCGACAAAGAGCTCGAAGACCTGCTGAATGGGGACGAATCAGGCGGTGGTTTGACTGAAGATGATGCAATCCCAGAAGCACCAGTAGACCCTGTATCCAGACCTGGGGACTTGTGGATTCTCGGCAACCACCGCCTCCTTTGTGGTGACTCCACCGTCTTGTCGGATGTGGAGCGCCTCATGGGCGGTCAACTGGCCGACATGGCCTTCACCGACCCACCCTACAACGTGGACTACGGCAACAGCGCCAAGGACAAGATGCGCGGCAAAGACCGGCGCATCATGAACGACGATCTGGGTGAGGGGTTCTTTCAGTTCCTCTACGACGCCTGTCTGAACCTGCTTGTGGTAACCAAGGGCGCCTGCTATGTGTGCATGAGCTCATCGGAGCTGCACACCTTGCAAAAGGCCTGGCTCAAGGCAGGCGGTAAGTGGTCCACGTTCATCATCTGGTCCAAGAACACCTTCACGCTCGGTCGTGCCGATTACCAGCGCCAGTACGAACCCATCCTGTACGGCTGGAAACAGGGATCGGACCACTTCTGGTGCGGGGACCGGGACCAGTCGGACATCTGGAACTACAACAAGCCCCGGGTCAATGACTTGCACCCGACCATGAAACCGGTCGAGCTGGTCGAGCGGGCCATCAAGAATTCATCGAAGAGCCGGGACATCGTGCTGGACCTGTTTGGTGGTTCTGGCACCACCCTGATCGCCAGCGAGAAGACTGGGCGTCACGCCCGTCTCATCGAACTAGATCCCAAATTCGTGGATGTGATCATCAAGCGCTGGGAGGACTACACCGGTCAGCAGGCAGTGCGTGAAGACGACGGCTTGAAGTTTTCTGAGGCAAGCGAAACGGCGCTTGCAGATGCAGCAGCCCAATGAGGGTGGTCGACATGGGCTTGCGTCAAAATCATGGGTAAGTCCAAACCATGAACTCAGACCGGCATGTTCAGCCTTCACTGCACCAAGAAGCTTCTCGATCGCATCAAGCCAGAGCTTGAAGCGCCTCGGGCCGGTACAACACGCCTTGGCAACTGGTATGCCACGGCGCTGTTTTGGAAGCCTCAGATGGCACTTGTGGTCAATGAGAGAACGCTTTTGCCTGTGCTGCTTCCATTGGCACCGGCTGCAACGCTTGCGCAGAGATTCCCGATTGCGCTGCGAGATGTGCTGCAAGCACTCGACATGCCAGCCGAATTCATTGATTCAGAAATCAGTGGCATGAGTGAGGTGGTCTATGCCAAGACCGCCAACCGCAGCATTTTAGGCGTGATGAACGAGTTCGTTTATCTGGCAGAGGGCTACCGCGAGCAAGATGGATCAGTCGATCCGGTTTGGTTGTCACTCAGGTTGGCAGGAACACCCTGTGGCCCGCTCTACAAAGGCGCGGTTTTTCCGGACAAGGCTGTGCGTGAGCTGATTCAAGGTGGAGTGATTCACTGACTTTCCCCTGCAGAAAATCGGTTCGGCTTGCCCTTAGTTTTCCGAGAAATTCGGGTACAGATCGCCACTGCTGATGTCGGCCGTGTAGGTGAGCTTGTCGAATTCACCTCGCTCATCGGCCAGGTACACGCCTCCGACCGACTGGATGGCCATACCGTATTTGCGTGTGAGTTCGGTCAGCTTGGTAATGAAGCGGTCGTAATTCTGTTCGGCCTGCGTTGTGGTTTTGAGGGCTGCCATGGTCGCCTCCTCAAGCGGTCAGTGATTCTTCGATGAGCTGGGCGTGGATCACAAACCCACTCAGGTAGGGCATGCCCCTTGGGATGCCTGTTTCGCGTGCGGTGATGCGACCAATCTTCCAGTCCATCCATTTGGTGATGGCCTTGGTAACAGCGGCGTCCATCGCGAGGCCAGAGGCCAAGCCGTCCTGGACCGAGTCTGCGAAATGCCTGCCTTGCTTGCTGTCCAGAAAGGCTCGTACAGATTCAAATGGTTCGTCTGTGACCTCGGCAATTTGGGTCATGGCGATCGGCCAGGCCAAACTGGCGTAGCCACCCATCGTTCCCCAAAACCCCCAGGCCTCGTTTTGTGTCATCGGTATTGCGTTGTTGCTCATTGGCTTGTCCTTGTTGCGATGTCTGTATGAACGCTCTACTTGGGGATGAAGTAAAGCGATTCATCAAATTTTTTTGATTTGTCGCTTCTCGGAGACTGATCAGCCAAGGCGTGCGCAATAGCGTCCGTAGTTCGACCCAGAGGGATCGATGAAGAGGTAAGGGCGACCGGGTGCATGCACTTCGACACACAGCCTGCCATCTCCGTAATAGCCGCCCTTGCCACCCAGCCAATCACGAGACTGGAGCAGGTTCCGCGCAAAGTGGTCGAACTCTGCAGGCTCCATCTCGCGGGTCTCGGTGATGTAGACGGTGCAGTCTTCGCTGCCAGCGATCTCGCTCATGGTGGCGGGCTTGCGGCCAAAGGGCAGACGGATGCCGAGCTCTTCGACTTGCATGTCTTTGCCATCGAAGTGGATGGTCAATGGTTTACGTTCAATCGTGATGGTCATGGTTTTCATGTGAACCTCAGGCGACTTGGTTGGTGATTCGGTAGATGCGGTCTGAGCCGGGTTGCTTTTCTGAAATGATCTCCAGGCCCAGCTTTTTCTTGAGGGCTCCAGCCATGGCGCCTCGCACCGTGTGAACCTGCCAACCTGTGGCCTCGGTCATCTGCGGCAGCGTCGCACCTTCTGCGCGCGTGAGCAGCTCAATCAGTACAGCTTGCTTGGTGCCCTCACGCTTGGCGCGCGGTGCCTGGACCGTGATGCCAATCGCCTGCAGCCCTGTGGCTGTGGCCACATACACCTCAGGCTCTGCAGCGCTTGGCTCGATGAGCTCGGCGTTGTGCATCGAGGTGAGCACCTTGATGCGAGCCCCGCCCTTGAGAGTGTCGGGGAAGTTCGTCAGTTTCTTTTGTGGATGCTGCGCAGCCGCTTCGAGCAGAGCGCGTTGGGTGTCCGTGAGTTTCATTGTTTGCCTTTCGATGTTGTTGATGTGTTTTTTCCTGCTTCGATCCCTGCGGCGTAAGCAGCCTCCAGAGCGCTCTTGATGGACCAGACCGCGACGTCGTGGAAGTCCGAGCGATCGCTGTGCTGTGTCTCCAGCGTTTCGATGAACAAGTGTTCTTTGGCGATCTGCTCGAGCAGCTTGTTCAGGTCCTTGTTTTGTTTCATTGGCTTTGTTCCTTTCGTTTATCCAATGTGATGGATTGACGCTCTGAATCAAGGTGAAGCCAAGTCAATTTTTGAAGCTGTCGCTTATTCCTTGAAAGACGATTGAGATGCCGCGAAGTGCGCCTACTCCATGCCGATACCCGGGTTGCGCACAGGTGCTCAACGTGCCTGGGTACTGCGCCAATCACCAGTCGAAAGTGCACCGTGAGTACGGCCGCGCGCGCAGAGGGTTTGATACGGAGCTCGGGTTTTATCAATCGGTCAGGTGGCGCAACACGCGTGCAGCGGTGTTACGGGATAACCCGCTTTGCTGCAGGTGCCAGGCCAAGGGGTTGTTGCAACCGGCCAAGGTCGTTGACCACATCGTTCCAGTCAAAGAAGGCGGTGAGCGCTTTGAGCGAGCGAACCTGCAGAGCCTGTGCGTGCCCTGTCACAACGCCAAGACCGCCTCAGAGAGCGCGTCCTCGCGCCAGTGACCCCGTCCTGAGGGGGTAGGGGGGATGAATCTCTACAGACTGCCTTCGAAGATGCGTTGGCTTGCGCAAATTTTTGTGCGTGCAAATTGAACAAGGGGGGGTATCCCCCAAAGCCTGCAGAAAAGGCCGTGCATCAGATGAACATCAAACCAAGCGGGTGATTTATGGGTGGACGCAAGCCGCTACCGACTCAAGTCAAGCAGATCAAAGGTACCTTGCAGCCATGCCGGACCAACTACCACGAGCCTGTCCCAGAGGGCTTACTGGTCGAGCCCCCGGACTACATGCCTGAGGGGGCCAAGGCTGCCTGGCGCTACGCGCTTGAATGTGCCCCGCCCACGCTGATTCGCAAGCTGGACATGTCCGTGCTGGAGATCTGGGCCTGTGCGGCAGATCTGTACCGACAGGCCCAGACGGGCATCGGTAAGACCGGGCTGCTGGTGAAGGCGCCCCACAGCGGTGTGCCCATGCAGTCGCCGTACCTGGCCATTGCCAACAAGCAGGCCCAAATCATGACCAAAGCTGCGATCGAGATGGGATTCACCCCGGCATCTCGCTCGCGCATCTCCATTCCAAATGAACGCCCGGGCGAGGAGCTCGATCTCTGGGAGGACATCGTGGGCTGACCCAAAGGGATACAGGATGAGCACATACGCCGCGAGCTCCAAGCAATATGCTGAGCGCGTTATCTCCCATGAGATTCTGACCTGCGAGTGGGTCCAAAAAGCCTGCAAACGCCAGCTCGATGACCTGATCCGCTTCAAACGCAAGAGCAGTCTCTACCAGTTCAACCCGGAACTGCTTGACCGCTATGGCAGGCCCTACCGGCCAGCGGACAACCTGTGCGCCTTCATTGAGCGACTGCCCCACGTCAAAGGCCCACTGGCGAGCAAAATGATCGTTCTGGAGCCCTGGCAGGTGTTCATCCTGTCCACGGTCTTCGGATGGGTCAAATCAGACGGCAAGCGCCGCTTCAGGCGCTCCTACATCGAGGTGCCTCGGGGCAACGCCAAGTCCACCCTGTCCTCGGCAGTGGGCTTGTACATGCTGGCAGCTGACCGCGAGGGCGGCGCTGAGGTGTATTCCCTGGCCACCACCAGGGATCAGGCACGCATTGTCTTTGGCGATGCCCAGACCATGGCACGCCTGAGCCCGGGATTTCGGAACCGCTTTGCCGTGAACGTCGGGGCACACAACATGCATGTGCTTCAGACTGGCTCTAAGTTCGAGGCACTCTCGGCAGAAGGCTCCACGCTCGATGGCTTGAATATCCACTTCGGATGCATCGATGAGCTGCACGCCCACAAGACCCGAACGGTCTATGACGTGGTGGAGACCGGTACCGGCAAGCGGGACAACTCTCTGCTGTGGGTGATCACCACGGCGGGCAGCAACCGATCGGGCATTTGCTACGAGGTCCGAAGCTTTGTCACCAAGCTGCTCAACCGGGTGTTCGAAGACGATTCCCAGTTTGGAATCATTTATGGGCTCGATGAAAGTGATGACTGGGCCGCCAAGGACTCGCTCATCAAAGCCAACCCCAACTGGGGCATCTCGGTGCGCGAGGAGATCCTGGTACCGCTGCAGGCCAAGGCCATGCAGTTGCCCAGCGCGGTCAACAACTTCAAGACCAAGCACCTCAACGAGTGGGTGAGTGCGGACAAGGCCTGGATGGACATGAGGGCCTGGGACACGAACACCAACCCCGATCTGGAACTGGACCAGTTCCTGGGCCAGCCCTGCTGGGTGGGGCTGGATCTGGCCAGCAAGACGGACATTGCGGCGCTCGTCATGGTGTTCGAGCACCCCGACACACCCGACGCATACGCGGTGTTTGGCAAGTACTACCTGCCTGAGGACACGGTCCAAGCAGCGGGTAACAGCCAGTATGAGGGCTGGGCCCATACCGGACGCCTGTCGGTGACACCGGGCAACGTGATCGATTTCAGTTGGATTGAAGCCGATTTGCTGGACATCGCATCCCGCTTCGCGGTGGAAGCTGTGGCCTTCGATCCGTTTCAGGCCACGCAGCTGTCCACGCGCATGTTGTCCGAGGGCCTGCCCATGATCGAGGTGCGTCCCACGGTGCTCAATTTCAGCGAACCGATGAAGACGCTTGAGGCCTTGGTCCTGCAAAAGAAGCTCGTCCATGACGGCGACCCGGTACTGGCCTGGATGGCCAGCAACGTGGTCGCCCACACGGACGTCAAAGACAACATTTACCCGCGCAAGGAGCGAGCAGAAAACAAGATCGACGGCATCGTGGCACTGATCATGGCCCTCTCACGGGCAATCAAACCGGGGGACTCGGTGGTGCTGGGATCCGACTATGAGCTGATGCTGCTCTAAAGAGACGGCAGGCGCGTTTTCTGACACCACCGATGGGAATCTTCAACCTCTTTGACCGATTCAAAGCCTCCACAAGTGATCGCTCCCCATGGGGCGATTTCTTTTTTGAGCCGGTGTCGGTGCGCAGCGTTTCTGGCATGCGCGTCTCGGCCGATTCGGCCATGCGCCTGGCTGCGGTCTACGCTTGCGTGCGCATTCTCTCGGAGACCATGGCCTCGCTGCCACTGGTTGTCTACCGTGCTCGAGCGGACGGGGGCAAGGACCGGGTGACGGACCACTGGCTCTACCGGGTGCTGGGCAAGAAGCCCAACCGCTACCAGAACCCGTTCGAGTGGCGTGAGATGCTGCAGGGGCACCTGGCCCTGCGTGGCAATGCCTTCTGCCAGATCCTGGCCAACGGCCGGGGCGAGATCACCGAGTTGATCCCGATTCATCCTGACCGGGTGCGCATGGAGCTGCTCACCGATGGAGACTACCGCTACCGGATTCAGAACCAGCCGGGTCACGAGTTGGTTCTGCCTCGTGGCGAGGTCTGGCACCTGCGGGGCTTGTCCTCGGACGGCCTGCTGGGACTGAGCCCGATCGAGCTCTCCCGAGAGAGCTTGGGCATGGCGTTGGCCGCGCAGGACTACGGTGCTCGGTTCTTCAACAACGATGCCAAACCCACGGGAGGGTGGATCGAGTTCCCGGGCAACTTCAAGGACACCGAGGCCAAGCGGGTGTTTCGGGAGTCCTACCAGGCTGCTCAGTCCGGTGCCAACCGAGGCAAGGTGCTTGTGCTGGAAAACGGCATGAAGTTCCATGAGGTGGGTGTTACGAACAAGGACGCCCAGTTCCTGGAGCTGCGTAAGTTCCAGATCACGGACATCGCTCGCCTGTTTCGGGTGCCGCCTCACATGATCGCGGACCTGGACCGGGCGACGTTCTCCAACATCGAGCAGCAGAGCTTGGAATTCGTCATGCACACCATGACGCCGTGGGCCGAGCGCTGGGAGGCTTCGATCGAAGCGGACTTGATGCTGGACGGTGATGAACTCGAAATCGAATTTGACTTCGCCAACCTGATGCGCGGCGATGCAGCCAGTCGCTCGGCCTACTACCAAAGCGGCATCCAAAACGGCTGGCTCACCCGCAACGAGGCCCGAATCGCCGAGAACCTCAATCCGATCAAAGGACTCGATCAACCGCTCAGGCCCCTGAACATGGTTGAAGAAGAGGAAGCCGAAGCGCAGGAGTCAGAAGACGAGGGGACTGACGCAGCAGACGCAGACACCCCGGTCGAGCCTGATCAACAAATGAGCCAGCGATTGCGCAAGCTCATTGAAGTCAACGCCCAGCGTCTGGCCCGGCGCATCAGCAAGAAGGGCAGCCTGGACGCTCAGGAAATCACCCTCATTGCCCAAGCCCTGGGCCTGCAAGAGCCCGTTGTGCGTGCCTGGGCGCTATCTCAACCGTCTACCGATGAACCAGTGCTGCTCAAGACGCTGATCCAACTTGGAAACTCCACATGAACAAACACCTTCTGATTTCTGAATTCCTGACCACGCCGTGGGCGCTCATGCCCGAGCGTTTGCAGGCCATGACCGCTGTTCTTACCCGCTGGTCCTCAGATGAGCCGCCCAGCGACGAAACCTTGTTTCAGGTGAATGCGGACCGGGTTCTGTGCGACACGCGCAAACAGTTCGCCTCAGATCGTGCTGCTTCCAATGCCGGAGCTGGCATCGCGGTCCTGCCCCTGTATGGGGTGGTCACGCAGCGCGGCAACATGGTCGATGACATCTCCGGGCCGGGCAGCACCAGCACCCAGAAATTCACGAGCGCTTTGCGCCAGGTACTGGCTGACAACACTGTGGGGCAGATCCTGATCGACATCGACAGCCCTGGTGGCAGCGTCTACGGCGTGGCCGAGCTGGCCACCGAGATCGTCAAAGCCCGGGCCCAAAAGCCCGTGGTGGCCGTGGCCAACAGTCTGGCCGCCTCTGCCGCCTACTGGATCGGCTGCTCGGCCGGTGAGTTCTACGTCACCCCAGGAGGCGAGGTTGGCTCCATTGGTGTCTGGCAGGCCCACTTTGATTATTCGAAGGCGCTGCAAGAGGAAGGGGTTAAACCCACCCTGATCTCGGCTGGCAAGTTCAAGGTCGAGGGCAACCCATATGTGCCGCTGGATCCTGAAGCGCAGGCCTTCATGCAGTCCCGCGTGGACGATTACTACAACGCCTTCATCAAAGCCGTGGCCAAGGGCCGAGGCGTCTCGGTTGCTGATGTGCGAGGTGGCATGGGCGAAGGCAGGGTGCTGGGTGCCGATGCAGCCCTTGCCGCCAAGATGGTGGACGGCATTGCCACCTTCGATGATGTGCTGGCCAAGATGCAAAAGTCGGCCATCTCTCAAAAGCCACCGGGTGCCTCCCGGCTTGGTCAGGCCCGCGCTGCTCTCGCGCTGATCTGATCTCCTACAGATTCCGTTTTCCCAATTCAGCAGTCCTCCGTTGAGGGCTGCCGATCACCTGCGACCCGTTGGTCGCGCCTCAAACCGCCGCCCCGAGCTTGACGCCAGGGCGGCTTTTTTATATCTGGAGCAACACCAATGAGCAAGCAATTGCGCGAGCTGCAAGCCCGCAAAGCCACCCTGGTCAAGGACGCCCGAGCCCTGACCGATGTCGCCGCAGCCCAAGAGCGCGACATGACCGATGAAGAGCTCGCCGCCTTCAACGCCCTCAAGGCCAAGATCGAGGCGGCATCGGCTGCCATTGACCGCGAGTCGGCCCTGATCGCCGAAGAGGCTCACATGGCCAACGTGATGCAGTCGGCGCATTCGACCATTTCCCATGGCCATACGGCCACGGTGATTTCCGTCACCGACAACCTCGAAACCGACCCCAAGCACGGCTTCAAAACCGTGGGTGACTTCCTCAAAACCGTGCGCCAGGCGCAAAACCCCGGCAGCGCCATTGATGAGCGCCTCTTAATTGGTTCAAGTCGAAGCGCCGTGGCCCCTGCCTCCTTTGGCAGCGAGGGCTCGGCACAAGACGGTGGCTTCCTGGTGCCTCCCCAGTTCGCTCAAGAAATCTTTCAACTGTCTTTAGGCGAAGACTCCTTGCTGCCGCTGACCGACAACGTCGAGATCACGGGCAACACCATGGCCTTCCCCAAGGACGAGACCACACCCTGGGGCACCAACGGCATCCGTGCCTACTGGCAAGGCGAAGCCAACCCAGCCGGAGCCACCAAGCCGGTGCTGGGCCTGTCGACCCTGCGCCTCAAAAAGCTCATGGCGCTGGTGCCGGTGACGGACGAGCTGCTGGACGACACCAATGCGCTGTCAACCTACCTGCCCGACAAGATCGCCACCTCCATTCGCTGGAAGACCAACGAGTCGATCCTGTTTGGTTCTGGCACAGGCCTGCCGGTGGGTTGCATGACCAATGCCACCACGGTGACGGTGGCCAAGGAATCTGGCCAGGCTGCTCAGACCCTGCTGGCCCAGAACCTGGCCAAGATGATCTCTCGCCTTCCGCCGGGCTCCTTTGGCAAAGCCGTGTGGATCGTCAACAACGACGTGTTGCCAGCCCTCTTCACGCTCATGCTGGGCAACTACCCGATTTACTTGCCCACGGGCTTGAATGTTGGCGGCATTCAAGTCTCACCCTACGGCACCTTGCTGGGGCGTCCGGTGTTCGTCTCCCAGCACGCCAACAGCTTTTCTGCTGCGGGGGATGTGTTGCTCGCTGACTTGTCGTACTACCAGACCATCACCAAGGCGGGAGGTATGCAAACGGCCACCTCCATGCATCTGTACTTTGATTCGGACCTCACGGCGTTTCGCACCACGTTCCGCATGGACGGCCAATCCAAGATCGCAGCGCCCATTGCGCCTGCCAAGGGCAACGCCACCTTGTCGCCTTTTGTCCAACTGGGCGCGCGTTGATCGTCGCCTGAACCCTAAGGAGAACCCTCATGTTTCCCAACGCAAAAGGCAGCGAGCAGCTGTCCATTCTTGCCGCGCTCGATCCGGGCAATCAGGCCACGGGTGCTGCCAACACCGGCTGGGTGCCGTTGAACACCCACCATGGCCTGCTGGCGCTGGTGCAAACCGGTGCACTGGCCACCGGCTCCACCGTGGACGCCAAGCTGCAGCAAGCACTTGACACCAGTGGCTCAGGTGCCAAGGACGTGTCGGGCAAAGCCATCACCCAGCTGAGTCAGGCCAACAACGGTGCCAACTGTCAGGCACTCATCAATCTGCGCCCTGAAGAGCTCGATGTGAACAACGGCTTTGCCTACGTTCGCCTCGTGGTCACGGTGGCTACTGCTGCGGCCAACACCTCGGCGCAGCTACTGGGCATCAATCCGCGACTGGCCTCAGCCGAGACAGCCAACCAGGCTGCAGTGGCTCAGATCGTTTGATCTGAAGCGCAGAGCCGTGCATGCCCATGCAGTTGATTACCCTGCCAGTGGCTGAGCCGGTCTCGCTGGCTGAAGCCAAGCTCCACCTGCGCGTGGACTTTGACGAGGACGATGCCCTGATCCAGACCCTGATCTCGGCAGCCCGCCAAGCGGCCGAGATGCTGACCCAGCGGCAGTTGGTGACGGCCCGCTGGCGCATGGTGCTCGACAGCTTTCCTGGCTGTGGCCTCATGGGGGTGCCTGCAGGGCAGGCCTTCACGCTGCCCGGGCATGCCATCCTGATCCCTAAGTCGCCCCTGCAATCGGTGGTGGAAATCCGTTACCTGGACATGGCGGGTGCTTGGCAGGCCATGCCAGCAGCGAACTACACCGTCGACAGTGCCTGCGAGCCTGCCCGCATCACCCCTGTATTCGGGCAGATCTGGCCAGTATCTCTCCCGCAAATCGGAGCCGTCTCGGTGGTCTTTGATGCCGGGTATGGCGGGGCAGAGCAAGTGCCCGAAGGCCTCAAAAGCTGGATCAAGCTGCGCCTGGGCAGTCTCTACGCCCACCGCGAGGAAGTGGCGTCTATGGCCCGAGGTCGCATTGATCCCTTGCCTTTCGTCGACGGCTTGCTCGATCCCTACAAGGTACCCCTGATATGAGGCTTCTATGAACCCGATCGGAGCCGGCGCATTGACGCGCCGCATCAAGATCCAGCGCCCCAGCACAACCAAAGACCGCCTGGGTGGCCCCTGCCGAACCTGGCTCGATGTGGCTACCGTGTGGGCCGACATCCAGCCCCTGTCCGGGCGTGAGGCGGTGATCGCTGGCCGACTCTCAGCTGAACTGACCCACCAGATCACGGTGCGCTACCAGCGTCTTTTTGACGACCCTCAGCAGGTGGCCCAGATGCGCGTGCTCTACAAGACCCGGGTGTTCAACATTCACTCAGCCTTGGACGAAGACGAGCGCCGGGTCAAACTCATTTTGCTGGCTTCGCAAGGGCTCGATGATGGCTAAACGTGAAACCGTGAAGGTCGAAGGTCTGGCAGAACTGGGCAAAGCCCTGCGCGAATTGCCAGGGCGTGTCGCCAAAAACGGTCTGCGTGCCTCGGTCTACGCCGGGGCCAAGGTCGTGCGGGACGAAGCGCGTGCTCAGGCACCCAAAGCAGCTCAGTCCTTGGGCGCAAACCAGCCTCCGCCGGGAACGCTCAAACGCTCTGTGATCATGAAGCACATCCCCGAGCTCTCTAGCCTGACGCGTCAGACCTTCTTTGTGACCGTGCGCCACGGCAAGAAGTACCGCAAGCAGGGCAAGAAGGGCAACTTGTCCCAGGACGCTTGGTACTGGCGCTTTGTGGAGTTTGGCACCCGCAAGATGAGTGCACGCCCCTTTCTGCGCCCGGCGCTTGAAACCAAACGCCGCGAAGCCGTGCAGGCTATTAAAGAACGCTTGCAGCAACGGGTGGCGCTTGAAGCCAAAAACTTCAGAACAAAAACCTAGGACCTCGTGGTGCAGGACTTCTTTGACGTCATCAAGGTTTTGGCAGGTGGCGAGGTGTATGCCCTCGTGGCCCCACAAAGCACCCAGTACCCGGCCATCGTCTACACGCCCATCGCGCAAGAGCACATCTTCGGCATCGATGGGCCCAATTTGTCACGAGGCCTGCAGCGCGTGCGCGTGCAGGTCGACACCTACGCCAGAACGTACCAGGAGGCTTTGCACCTGCAAGACCAGGTCCTGGCGGCGCTTTTGGCGGACAAGAGCACCGTTGCCGATGTGCGCATGGGACTCAGTGAATTTGAAGATCAGGCCCGGCTGTACCGGGTGAGCGTGGACTACACCTACTACCGACAGGGCAGTTCACCATGAAACAAGGAGCATGTACATGAGCAGCACCGCCATCACCGCCCAGGGCATTGCCATTGCCCGCTTTGGCACCACCACCTTTGAAACCATCCCCAATGTGGTCTCGTTTCAGGGCCCCGGGGGCCAGGCCTCGGTCATTGATGTGACCAATCTGGCCTCCACGGCCAAAGAAAAACGAGTGGGTCTGCGCGACGAAGGGCAGCTGTCGCTCAGCCTGCACTACAACCCCGAAGACGCAGTGCACCAGGGCTTGCGCAACGACCGCGCCAACCGCATCCGTCGACAGTTTCGGATCACCTTCACCGATGTGGCGGCCGCCACCTGGACTTTTTACGGCTATGTCACGCAGTTCAGCGTGCAAGGCGGCGTGGACGCGGTGGTCGAGGCCAGTGTGACCATTGAAATCGACGGCGACATCACAGAAAGTTAAAACCATGAATCTCCTGTCCAAAGAGGCCATCCTGGCCGCCGATGATTTGCCGCGTGAAGTCGTGAGCGTTCCCGAGTGGGGCGGTGTGGTGCATGTGCGCACCATGACCGGTACCGACCGCGACGCCTTCGAAGCCAGCCTGATCACAAAAGAATCCGTCCCGTCGTCCAAAGACCAACGCATGCATAACGTCCGCGCGCGTCTGGTCGCGCTCACCTTGTGTGATGAGTCGGGCGAGCGCTTGTTCCTGGATGGTGAGATCGACGCTCTTGGCCGCAAAAGTGCCCGGGCGCTTGACCGGGTGTTTGCCGTGGCCCAGCGCCTGAACGGCATTGGCACCGATGAGGCACAAGCCGCAAAAAACGCCTGATCGTCAGCCCCGCCCGGCGCTTTGTGTTTCGGCTGGCGCTGGCTTTGGGTCTGCCAGTGCGCGAGTTGCTGGCGCGCATGGGCTCGGATGAGCTCACCGAGTGGATGGCGTTTTATCAACTGGAGCCCTTTGGGGATTTTCGGGCAGACCTGCGCTCGGCCATTGTGGCGTGCACCTTGGCCAACGCCCACCGCAGCAAAGAGGGCAGGCCGTTCACGCCCGAGGACTTCATGCCCTTTGTGGACAGGCAGCACAAGGCAGATTCACCCAAGACGCCTGCCATTGACGAGTCTCGGCTGAACATCGTCCGTTTCAAGGCCATGTTCGCTCACCGGGTTAAAAGATGAGGAAACCCCATGGCTGATATCGGCTCTCTGGTCATCAAACTTGCTGCCGATACTGCTGAGTTTCAGGCCGATCTCGGGCGCAGCGCGCGTCTTTTGGATAGGCATGCCTCGGATATGAAAGCCTCGCTGCAGCAAGTGGCAGGCGTTGCCAGGACCGCCTTTGCGGTGGTCATTGGCACCACTTCGGTGGCCGCGCTGCGCGACTTTGTCGTTCAAACCCTGGAGACATCGGCTGCGTTGCAAGGCCTGGCTGAGCAAACGGGGGCGAGTGCCACGGCACTGTCGGGCTTTGCGCCGGTGGCCACCATCTCGGGCACCGCCATGGACGCCATTGGCGGGAGCCTTGCCAAACTCTCCAAGGGCCTGGCAGGCGTGGACGATGAAACGGCCGGTGCCACCAAGGCGCTGCAGTTTTTGGGCATCCGGGCCAAGGATGCCAGCGGCAACCTGCGCGATCCGGCTGAGGTCATGAACGATGTGGCCTTGAAGCTTTCCGAATTTGAGGACGGTGCGGGTAAAACAGCGCTTGCTATGGAGCTCTTTGGCAAGTCGGGCGCGACCATGCTGCCTTTCCTCAAAGACCTTGCAGAAAACCAGGACCTGAACATCCGCCTCACGGCCCAGCAGATCGAGGAAGCGGACAACGCCTCCAAGGCCCTGGCGCGCATGAAGGCCGAGACCGGCTTTGTCGCGCAGACTCTGGTGACGGCCGCCATTCCGTCCATGACGGTGTTGGCGCAGGAGCTCAAACAGGTGCTCTTTGGCACCGACGATGCTGTGGGCGGCATCCAGCGCTTGCGCACCGATGGCGCGCTCACCACCTGGGCCCAAAACTCCGCTTACGCCATTGCCGTAGTCATCGACGCCCTGCGCGGCATCGGCCAGACTATTAAATCGGTGATTGGCAGTTTCCAGGCGGTATGGGCAGACATCGAGTTGGCGGGGACTTTCCTCGCAGGCGGTGAGGGCGTGAACCCGTTTTCTGAAGAAAACCGCTCTCGCCTCAAAGCGGCGCTCGATAAGCGCAACGCGATCGTCGCGCAAGCCAACCAGAACTATGTCGAACTTTGGGACATGCCGCTGCTGGCCGATGCGGTCTCCAAGCGCTTTGAAGACATTCGCAAAGGCACCGATGCAGCCAATGCTGAAACTGCTGTGAATGCTCCCCGCAAGCGCCTGAACTACAACACCGCCACTACGGCCGTAACAGCCACAGCCTTGGCGGGCATCGACAGTGAGCTCAAGCGCCTGCAAGGCCTGGTGGATGTGGAGTCGGGCATCCTCAAGGACCGACAACGCATCATCGATCTTTATGAAACCCAGGGCTACCTCAGTTTCAAGGAAGCCAGTGACGCCCGTCTGGCTGCGCAGCAAGATTTCACGCAAAAGCTCGGTGCCTTGTCTTCTGATGAGGAAGCTGTTTTGCGCCGAGGTCTGGATACGGTCGCTAAAACCAGTCAAGACAAACTCAAGCTTCAAGACAAACTCGCGGAAATCGCCCTCAAGCGTCAAAAGCTCGAGCGCGATGCCCAGCAGTCGGACCTGGAGCGCCAGATCCGCTTGCCGGGTGAATCGCTCAAAGACCTGCAAGAGCAGGCCTCGCGTGGCCAGGCCCAGTTGCGTGCGAGCGAAGAGCAGATCAAGACTCTGCGAGAGACCGGCTCCATCAGCGAGCTGGACTCGCTGAGCCGTTTGGCTGAGGCCAGGCAGGCAAGTGCCAACCAGCTGGCCACCCTGGCCCAGCAGGCGCGTGCGCTGGCAGACGCCGCCCCCGGCAACGAAAAACTCGCCGACGCTCTCCAAAAAATCGAGGACGCTGCGCGCCAGGCGGCAGACGGTGCTCAGCTGTTGACGCAGCGGGCCAAGGAGCTCTCGGACCCCGAGGCCGGATTTGCCAAAGGCCTGCGCGCTATGGCCGAGGAAGCCGAGCAAATTGGCAAGCAAATGGAAGCGGCCACCATCCGCGCTTTCAACGGCATGACGGATGCGCTGGTGGGCTTTGTGATGACGGGCAAGCTCGATTTCAGGTCACTGGCGAACTCCATCATCTCGGATCTGATCCGCATCCAGATCCAGCGCGCCATCACGCTGCCTCTGGCCAAAGCCATGAGCAGCTTCTTTGGCTTTGCCGATGGCGGCGTCATGACGGCAGAGGGACCACTGCCGCTACGGGGATACGCCAGTGGCGGCATTGCCAACTCACCTCAACTGGCTGTGTTTGGCGAGGGCTCGCGGCCAGAGGCCTATGTGCCCTTGCCCGATGGACGGACCATTCCCGTGACCATGAGCGGTGGCGCTGCGGGTGCCGGCTTGGGGTCAGGCACCGTCTTCAACATTGCCGTGAACGTCTCCGATGCAGGTGCATCAACACGAGGCGACAACGCTGGCGGTCGTGACCTGGGTCAGGCGGTGGCCAATGCGGTGCGCCAGGAGTTGCTCGCGCAAAAGCGGGCCGGTGGTTTGCTCGACAGCAGGAGGGCTTTGTAAATGGCAGAGTTCACATGGATCCCTTCCTTGGGTGCCAGTCTGGCCATGCGGCCCAACGTTCGCCGGGTGGCATTTGGCGATGGCTATGAGCAGCGCCTGGCCTTTGGCATCCACACGCAAGCCGAGGTCTGGACGCTGGAGTTTCGCGGACGCACTGCGCAAGACGCGGGTGTGATCGATGCGTTTTTGCGCGCTTGCGGGGGTGTGCAAGCCTTTGAGTGGACCACGCCTGCAGGTACTGCTGCCAAGTTCACCTGCGAAGAGTGGAGCCGCTCGATCGATGAGCCCAACGTCGAGACGGTCAGGACCACTTTTAAACAGGTGTTTGATCTGTCATGACCGAGTCAATCCATACCTATCCAGCGATCACCGCAGAAATCCAGAAACTTGCACCCAGCGCCGTGATCGAGCTGTTTGTCCTCGATCTGTCCCTGTTTGGTCAAGGGCCGGTGCGGTTTCATGCCGGTACCAACGCACTCATGCAGCGCGTGGTCTGGCAAGGCCATGCCTACGAGGCATTTCCGATTCAGGTCGAGGGCTTTGAGTTCAACGGCGGCGGACAGGTGCCTCGCCCCCGGCTGCGGGTGGCCAACGTCACGGACACGATCACCGCGCTCGTGCTGAGCTACCAGGACCTCGTGGGTGCCAGGATCACGCGTAAACGCACGCTTGCCAAGTACCTGGATGCGGTCAATTTTGCAGACGGCGTGAACCCGGCCGCTGACCCACAGGCCGAGTTTGCCGACGATGTGTACTGCGTTGATCGCAAGTCGCGCGAGACCCGCGAGGCGGTCGAGTTCGAATTGGCCGCAGCGTTTGACTTGGAAGGCGTCAGCTTACCTCGCCGTCAGATCGTGCAAAACGTCTGCCCCTGGTCCTACCGGGGTGCCGAGTGCGGCTACACGGGCAGCGCGTTCTTCAATGCCAATGATGAGGTGGTGAGCGGCAAGGCGCAAGACGCCTGTGGCAAACGCCTGGCGTCTTGTCAGAGGCGCTTTGGGGCCAATGCCGAGTTGCCGTTTGGGGGCTTTCCGGCAGCGGGCTTGTTCAGGTGATGAACGAAGTCAGCAAATGAAATCCACGAATGCAATCCATGAACGAGATCCATGAACGAAATCAATCAATCCTTGGCACTGGCCCACGCTGCGAAAGAATTCCCCCGTGAAGCCTGCGGGCTGCTGATCGTTCAAAAGGGCAGGCAGGTGTACTGCCCCTGCCGCAACATCGGTGTGGGCACCGACCAGTTCGTGATCCACCCGGAGGACTACGTCCAGGCCGACCGCCAAGGCGAAATCGTCGGTGTTTTTCATTCGCACCCGAACCTGCCCGCTGAGCCCAGCCAGGCCGATCGTGTGGCCTGCGAGGCGACGGGTCTGCCCTGGTTCATCGTGTCGTTTCCAGCAGTTCAGTGGGTCGAGATCAAGCCTCAGGGCTACGTCGCGCCGTTGGTGGGCCGCCAATGGGCGCATGGGGTGCTCGACTGCTACGCCTTGGTGCGTGACTGGTATGCCCAGGAGCGCGGCATCGAGTTGCCTGATTTTGAGCGCTTTGACGAGTGGTGGAAGCGGGGCATGAGCCTGTACTTGGACAACTTCGGCTCCGCTGGGTTTCACACTACCGATCTGGCAGACCTTCAGGTGGGGGATGTGCTTTTGATGCAGGTGGCTTCCCCTGTGCCCAACCATGCGGCGGTGTATTTGGGGGATGGTTTGATCCTGCACCACCTGCAGGGCAGGCTCTCGAGTCGGGACGTGTATGGCGGTTACTGGCACAAGGTCACCACCCACGCCTTGCGGCATCCACACCTTTATCCATATCTTCAACGATCCCTTTAACGCTTCAAGCACGAGTCACGCGATGGCCACGATCCTTCTTCTTGGTGAACTGGGCAGGCGCTTTGGTCGTCGCCACCAGATGGCGGTGGCCTCGGCCGCAGAGGCTGTTCGGGCCCTGTGCGCCAATTTCCCTCAATTCGAGCGGGAGCTGGTGTCCTCTGGCGAGCGGGGCGTGGGCTACCGGGTACTGGTCGGGCGCGATGCTTTGGTGCTCGATCGCCTGCATGAGCCCACCGGCCAGCAGCGCATCACCATCGCGCCCGCTGTCTCGGGTGCTGGAGGTAATGGCATAGGCCAGATTCTCTTGGGGGCGGCGCTGATCGCGGTGTCCTGGTGGAACCCGATGGGCTGGGCAGCAGCGGGTTCATTCCTGTCCCAAGCCACCCTGTATTCGGTGGGCACATCCATGATCTTGGGCGGTGTGGCCCAGATGATTGCGCCTACGGCCAAGGCCTCTGAGCCATCCGAGCGCCCAGAAAACCGCCCCAGCTATGTCTTCAACGGGGCCGTGAATACCACCGCCCAAGGCCATCCGGTACCCGTGGGCTATGGCCGAATGATCGTGGGCTCGGCCGTGATCAGCGCAGGCATAGATGTAGATGAAATACCTGTCGATGAGATCCCCACATGACGAAGCACATGAAGCCAGGCCTAACCCCTTTGATCATCGGCGCAGGTGGTGGGGGTAAGTCCGGTGGGGGCAGCGCCCGTGTGGCGCAAGAGGCTGCCGACAGCCTGCGCTCCAAAGCCTATGCACGTGTGGTGGATCTGGTGTGCGAGGGAGAAATCGAAGGCCTGGTGAACGGCCTACAGTCGGTTTTTCTGGACGACACACCCATACAAAATGCCGATGGCAGTTACAACTTTTCTGGAGTGACGCTCGAGCGCCGCCCGGGCACCCAGCAGCAAGGCTACATCCCAGGCTTTGCCTCGGTAGAAAGCGAGGTTTCGGTTGGTGTGGAGTGCAAGTTCGCCCAACCGGTCGTGCGCTCCATCACAGACCCCGACGTGGACGCTGTTCGCCTCAAAGTGAGTGTGCCCGCGCTGACTTTGCAGGACACGACCAACGGCGATCTGAATGGCACATCGGTCAGCTACGCGATCGACTTGCAGTCGGTGGGCTCCGGGTTTGTGCAGGTGCTCGCCGATACGGTCTCAGGCAAAACCACCTCGCGTTACCAGCGCAGCTATTACGTGCCGCTGTCAGGCACTGGCCCTTGGGATGTGCGTCTGCGCAGGCTAACCGAAGACTCTGGCCAAAGCAGCCTGCAAAACAAGACGTTTTTGGACTCGTACACCGAGGTCGTCGAGAGCAAGCTGCGCTATCCCAACAGCGCCTTGATGGCCCTGCGTGTGGATGCTTCGCAGTTCAACGCCATTCCCCGGCGTAGCTATGACTTGAAGCTCCTGCGTGTGCGGGTGCCCTCCAACTACGCCCCTGAAGCCCGGTCATATGCCGGAATCTGGGATGGCACCTTCAAGGTGGCCTGGACCGACAACCCGGCCTGGTGCTTTTACGATCTGGTCACCAACACCCGCTATGGCCTTGGTCATTTCATCCCTGAGTCCCAGGTTGACAAATGGGCGCTGTACCGGGTGGCCCGTTACTGCGACGAGCTGGTGCTCGATGGCCTGGGTGGGCAAGAGAGCCGCTTTACCTGCAACCTGTACTTTCAAACCCGTGAGCAGGCCTACAAGGTGGTGCAGGACATGGCCTCAGTCTTCAGGGGCATGGCTTATTGGTCGGGTGGTGCCATCACGGTCACGCAGGACGCGCCGCAAGACCCGGTCTATCAGTTCACCGCCGCCAACGTCATCGACGGCGAGTTCGCCTACCAAGGCTCATCTGCCAAGGCGCGCCACACCGTGGCCCTGGTCAGTTGGATCGATCCGGAGGATTTTTACCGTCAGAAGGTGGAATACGTCGAGGACGTTGCTGGCATCGCGCGCTACGGCGTGGTGCAAGCCGATGTGGTGGCCATGGGCTGCACTTCGCGCGGCCAGGCCAATCGGGTGGGCAAGTGGCTGCTGTACTCCGAGCAGTCCGAGTCAGAAATCATCACCTTCCGCACAGGCCTGGAAGGTGCTGTGGTGCGCCCAGGTGATGTCATTCAGGTGGCCGACCCGAGCCGGGGCGGAATGCGCTTGGGAGGTCGCATCGCAGCGGCTACCACCACCACCGTCACTCTGGACCAAGAATTGCCAGCCGACTTGCCTTGGCGGCTCTCGGTCATCTTGCCGAACGGTACCGTGGAAGAGCGTCTTGTTGGTGCCGCCGTTGACTCACCAAGGGGCCGAACGCTCACGGTGACCATCCCCTTCAGCATGGCACCGCAAACCGATGCCATCTGGGTGCTGGCTTCCTCCATCATCGAGCCGCAACTGTTCCGGGTGGTCTCGGTGGCTGAGACCGAGCCTGGTGTGCATGAGGTCACGGCGCTGGCCCACAACCCTGGCAAGTACGCTGCCATCGAAGAAGGCCTGGCGCTGCAGCCGCGCGCCATCACGGTGTTGTCGGACACGCCAGCCCTCCCGACGGGCCTCGTCATGCAAGAGCGCCTGTACCGGGTCAAAGACCGGGCTCAGGTGCTGGTGCAACTGTCCTGGGCTGAAGTGCCAACGGCCATCGCCTATCGACTGTCTTACCGAGTGGCGGGCGGCAACTTCGTGAGCTTGCCACTGACCAGTGCCAATTACATTGAAATTCGCGATGCGCAGGAGGGCGCTTACGAGTTCAGCTTAAGAGCCATCGGCATCACCCGAAAGGAGAGTGCTCCCGCCACACTCAGCGCTACGGTGCTGGGCAAGACACTGCCACCGTCGGATGTGACCGGCTTTACGGTCCAGCGCCGCATGACCGATTTGCTGCTGAGCTGGGACGAACTGCTCGATGCCGACTTGGCTGGCTACGAGGTGAGGGTTGGGCCCGGCTGGGACGACGCCCAACTGGTGGCTACAACCTCGGGCACGCAGATGGTCCACGACCAGGATGCGGCCGGGCAGTTCCCGTACCACATCCGTGCCTACGACACCTCGGGCCACTACAGCGCGAATGTCACCACTTTCGTGTTGACCTTGTTGACTCCGGCCACAGTTCGCCAGTTCGATGTGGTGCAGTCTGCCAACCGGCTGGAGTTTCGCTGGCAACCCAACCCAGAGCCCGAGGTGGTGGGCTACGAGCTGCGAGAAGGGGCGGCATGGGATGCATCGCTGTTTGTGGCCGAGGTCAAGTCCACCAGCTACACGCTGCCCTCGGGTTTTGATGGCGAGCGCAAGTTCTGGATCAAGGCGATCGCCTCGCCCGGCATCTACAGCGACACGCCCACCTTCGTCTCGACCGTGGTGGCCCAGCCGCAAAACGCCAACCTGATCCTCGAGCGTGACGAGCAAGCAAGGGGCTTTGCTGGCACCAAGCACTTCGCCTCGGTGGTCACGGTCAATGGAAAAAATGTGCTGCGCATGAACACCGGCGCGCAAGTGGCCGAATACCTGTTCGAGTTGGATCTGGTCTCGCCCATCCGGGCACAGAACACCTTGCTCAGCAGCCTGGGCGCTTCGGTCGATGACCGCACCACCTGGCAGGAAGCCAACTTTGTCTGGAGCGGTGACGCCGCCCGGCGGCAGTGGACCTACGACGGCGCCATCGCTAACGTGGATGCGCGGTTTCAGATGGCGCGAGAGGATGTGCTGCACCCGGGTGAGCTCTACGGCTGGCGGCTCAGCGGATCTGTGATGGGCATTGGCAACCCGGTAACGAGCCAGTCGGCGGGCGTGAGTTACGGCGATGGCCGCTATGGCATGGGGCTCATGGTCAAAGACACCACTCAGGTGGCCTGGACTGTGAACATGCCGCAGGTGTTCCACACCTCGTTCTGGTTCATCCCCCAAGAGGTCACGACCTGCGTGATCTGGAAAGCAACAGGGCCAGTCGGCGCTTTGCTGCTGGGCTATGACGCCCAAACGCAAGACTTCTTCTTGGAAGACCATTTGTCCAGGCGCGTCACGCTCGCATTTGGACTGGAATCATCCGATCGGATCTGCCTGGGGGTGTGCCAGACCAGCACAGAACGCCGCCTCTTTGCCGCCGGGATGGGCGGCGGTGTCCAGTCGGCCAGCGCACGGCTTGAGCCCGTGGGTGCGTTCAGCAGTTTGCGGCTGTATTGAGCAGGCGCTGATTTTTTTAGCAATTCAGTTTTAAGGCATCACATGATTGACGAAACCATGCAACTTCAGGGGGCGATGACCCTCATTGTCCGGCGCGCCGATGGCGACATCGAAACCGTTCACAAAGACAACATCATCGTGAACGTGGGCTTTGATTTCATCGCAGACGCCATCGGCAAATCCGTCAGTCGTCCCTCGGTCATGGGCTTCATCGCCTTGGGCACGGGCACCACGGCGGCCGCAGCCAGCCAGTTGGCCCTGGTTTCCGAGCTTGACCGCAATGCCGCCACCTACGCCCACGCGGTGGGCACCAAAGCCTTCAGCGTCACGGCCGACTTCCCTGCAGGTGACGGCACGGGGGCAATCACGGAAGCTGGGGTGTTCAATGCCGCATCGGGCGGCATCATGCTCGACAGGGTGGTGTTCCCGGTGGTGAACAAGGGGGCAGACGACAGTCTGACGGCAGTGTTCACCTTCACCATGAGCTGATCGCCATGGCCGAGACGGTCACCGTAGGCGAGTCCCAAGGGCCGTGCTACACCTGGGCCAATGCCAGTTTCACTTGGCATAGCGCCAGTGCAGGCAAATCGTGGCTCACGGCTTACCCCGCTGTCTATGTGGTCGCAGTGGCTGCCACACTCGCTTGGGTTGAGGCTTCAGGCCGTCAGCATGGCAAACGCCTGACTGAAACTTTGTCCCTTGCAGAAACCCGTCGGCATCAAGCCGCGTTGCAAAAGACGGAGGCACTCGGGTTTGCCGACACCTACTACGACCTGATTGCCTATGTCCTTCGTTGGGTTGAGTCGATGGGAGTGGCGGAAGGCGTTTCCAACTCCAGCCGCAAGTCCGTTCAAGAAAACTTTCGAACGCTGGATGGCTTGGCCCGCTCGGTTGCCAAAGCCCTGCAAGAGGGCTTGCCTTTGACAGAGGGGTTGTCTCGGCAGATGCGCCAAAAGCATGCCGAGAGCCTGCCGGTGGCATCAGTATCCGCTCGGGTGACCACCAAAGCAGTTGCTGAAAGGGTGAATTTGACCGATGACCTGGATCAGCGTTTCAGAAAGCAGGTCACCGAAGCATTGAATTTTGCCGAAACCTATTACGACCTGATCGCTTTCATCTTGCGCATTGGCGAAGGACTGACTGTGAGCGATCAGAGCTCCAAGCGGCTTCAAAAGTCAGTCGCTGAGGCTATCAGCACAAAAGATCAGCTCAACCGCAGATCCGTCAAGCAGGTGGTTGAGGCATTGATGTTTGCCGAAACCTTGGGCCGCACGGTAGCGTACAGGCGGCTCCTGCAAGAAGGGCTGGGTGTCTCGGACGCTCTGCGCCGGGCGATGCGTCTCAAGGCTCATGAAGCCCTGGCGCTCGCTGAGCAGTACCGTCGCCACGCCAACGGTGTGATCAGCGACATGATCGTGGCCAGCACCGAGATCACCGAGGTCGACTTTGCAAGCATCGTCAAAGCGGGCCATCCCCCGGGCTACACGGATTTTCGGGACTTCATTCAGGGGGACTACACCTACCAGCGCGCCTTGTTTAGGGCCATCTTGAAGTCCAGAAACTCCGACCGGGGTTTTATTGACGCGCTACGCGTGACGGTAGACGTGCCCGATGTCTTTGACCGGGGCACTGTGCAGATCACCGATGCGCAGGCAGGTGCTGTGATTGGCTTTGCCCGAATTTTTAGGGTGCCGCCCGAGGTGACCATGACCCACAAGGGCGGCACGGTGGTCGCCATCCCGCGCCTGTCCAGTGCGGTCACCCGAACAGGCTTCACGGCAGTTTTAGAAAACACCGCTGGCGCTCGCGTGACCGGCACCTTCACCTGGATCGCTCAGGGGTACTGACAGCTCCCATGTACCTCAGTCACTTGCCCACCCATTCACCATGCAAAACTTCACCGACATACCGTCGTCGCGCACGCTGTCTGACTCGCTGATTGAGATCCTGAACAACGACAAGACGGCGATCTCCTGCAACAGTGGCACTACGTTTCCAACGACCAACCAGCAAGTGGGCATGCTGTGCTACCGCACGGATCAGCTCAAGCTCTATCAGTTGATCGGCACCAACCCAGACAACTGGCGCTTCATCATGGATCTGGCCAGTGGGATCGACGCCCAGTTTGCGGCCAAGCTCAATGCCGCTGCGTACACCGCTGCCGATGTGCTCGCCAAGCTGCTTACATTGGATGGCGCTGGCTCCGGGCTCGATGCCGACCTGCTCGACGGCCAGCACGCCAGCGCTTTTGCATCGGCTTCACACAACCACAACTCGGCCTATCTGGGCATCAGCGCCAAGGCGACGGACGCAGACCGGCTGGACGGCTACGACGCCTCGGCCTTCGTCCGCTCAGTCAATGGCGGCGGACCCGATGCCAACGGCAATGCCACCGTCAATATCGATTTGTCAGGACGCGTAGCACGTACGGGTGACAGCATGAGTGGGCGCCTGACACTGCCCAGCCAGACCGTACAGAGCACCTCGCCCACGATCGACTTTTACGACACAGACCAGGGCAGCACCCGCTACCTGCACGTCAACAGCAACCTGATGGGATTTCTGAAAACTGACGGCAACTGGGACATGTACATGAACAACGGCGGCTCCATGTGGACCGCCAACTATGGCTGGCTGCACGACTACTTCTTCAGGCAAGTGGCCAATTGCGGTGGTACTGGTTACGCCATCAATTGCTATGGCAGCGGCAACATCACCAGTCGGCATGACTACGAGTTGATTGATGAAGGTGGACAGGTGAGGTTGCGCACGGTGAACGTGCTGACCAATTGCAACTGCAATTGCAACTGCTGTGGCTGCTGAAAGGGATCTGCTCATGAAAACCATCCGCATGCCTTATCCGCTGCAAAGCCCTGCGAGCACAACAAACGCGCACCGAACCAACCTCATTCGCATTCAGAAGGTGGAGGCCGATTTCTTGATCGAACACCTCACGCCCGCTTTTGAGCAAGCCTTGGATGAAAGTGGCCGGGTCATTGATGAGTCGTCTGCGCCCATGTTGGTCGGCCATCAAAGTGCATTTGTCCACGCTGTCATAGTAAGTGACCTGCAAAACCTCGCGCAAGATCCCGGCAATGCCCACACCGTCTGGCTCTTTGCACTGCGTCGAGGGGAGAGCGAGCCGGTGTGGATCAACAAGTTCGCGCAAACTGCCTTGTCTAAAGAAGGGTTTCGGCAGTACTGGAACCAGCAGCCCATGCTGGTCTTGGCCCAGCTTTGGATTCCACCCTTGGCCTTGGAGCCTTCGCTGGTGCTCATGTGTTCGCCACAGGCGGGTCAAACCGAGGTGATGGGTTTTGAGTTTGACCAAGAGTGGGAAAGCAATTCGGTTGCCATGGCTCTGGCGTTTCCCTCGTTTCGCTTGGTCGATGAAGGTGGTGATCCCCGGCGCATCCGCATCACGGCGGTCAATCACCAGGGGATGGTGCTCCCGGCGTCAGGGCAGGTGCTTCTGAGCACCACAGCTGGAGCCCTGAGCAACAGCCGCCCAAACCTGGAGCAAGGGCAAGCCCTTGTCACGCTCTTTGGCGCAGACCCTAGTGCCCTGGCCAAGATCAAGCTGGGGTTCAAGTGGTTCAGCGGTGTCGAAGAGCTGGAGGTGCGGGTGTGAGGGGTGCTGAAATAGTCCGTGCGCGCTTCGTGCAGCGGGTCGATGAGTTGACACAACCGCTGGCTGTGGAGGTCCTGGCTGAAGCGGATCGCCTGACCTGGCGGCTGTGGGAGCCATTGGAGGCGCTCAGGCCAGACCGTCCGATCGGCAAGGTGACCCAAAAGCAGTATCGGGTCCATCCTTCGGGCGTCTCAATCCCCAAAGCGCATTCATTGCCCAGACGCGGCCAGCCCAGTCCCTATATCTTGCCAGTCAGACTGGACATGCCATCCGGCCACACCGAGACCATTGATGGCGTGCCGTGGGGCCTCGTTGATGAAATCGCGCTGGACCCACAGGACATGCGCGCCAAGCCTCGCATGTATGGCGAGCACCTGAGTGATTGGGCCGCCTGGATGTTTGTGATGTGCACAGATACATGGCGCTTCATGGCACCCTTCAACCGCCATGTGCTCACCCGCAGCAGCCTGGTAGACAGCGAGGGCTTTACCGCCTTGTCTTTGCCGCTCACCAAGGCGCGTCAGACGCACTTGGTTGCCGGGTCATGCCTGGTGCCATGGCATGAATCGCCGCTCAGCGCTCAGATGGTGCTGCGCATCAACGCTCACCCAGGCGGACCACTTTGGACCAACCTTCAAGTGGATGAGCACGTGACTTATGCCAAGCCAAGTGACGCATTGACCCAGCATGCCCACACCATTACCCGGCTGCATGAATACATGCCCAAGCTCACCGTGCAAGCTCCGCCAGTGGTGTCTCCAGACCAGTGGGTGGAGTTGGAAATACGGGCTTCAGAGCCCGCCGATGCCTGGCTGCATGTGCACGCCGTCTCGGGCTATGTCCCACACCAGCGCGTTCGCATGCAATCAGGTCGCGCCCAAGTGCGGGCCCTGGCCCAGGGCCTGCGTGCCGGAGAAAACCTGCACCTTCAATTTGGATTCGGGGCCGTCACCGCACTGGCCCAAGGAGTGATTCATGTCATTTGACGCATCAGCGCACGCCCCGCCACCTACCATGGCGGTGGCCACACAAGCCAGCCCGTATCCGTTCGCGTCAGCCGATGCATCAGAAAACCACCCAACGTCACTCCAACGTTGGGTTTTTTCTTTGTGGCCCAGCACCGTGTACGTCCAGCCGTCGGGCTTGCCGCCGGAACGGCTTGAGCAACTGGCGGAGGCTGTCTTGCGGGAAGACGCCGAGCATCGCTGGGGTCCCGAGGCCTGGCAGTGCCGCAGCCATGACTTGCTGCAGGGGGGTGTATCCCCGGCGGATGGTCTGCATGACATGTTGGCGGTGGTCCGTGAGCACCTGCAAACCATCTGGGGCACATACCGCTACCGGCTGAGCGCACACATCATGCGCTGTCAGCCGGGTTTTCATGTGGCTGAGCACATTGCCAGCTCACGTGCGGGGCTCAACACGGTGCTGTTTTTGCAAGCTGACTACCCAACGACCGATAGCCCCAATGTGCGAACTCCGGGTTGTATGGTCATTGGCAATCCGGCCAAACGCGTCAATGAAAAACTGTTGCCCTGGGAAACACCGGTGCATTTCCCGATCACGCCCCAGCCGGGCCTGCTCGTGACCATGCCCTTGTGCACGCCGCATGGCTACTTTCCGCTGCGCACCCAGATGCGCGACACCCTGGCCATCGAGTTTCACTCCGTAGCAGAACCGGAGGTTGGTCATGCTTGACGCCCGTAGTCCCGTTTCATTTACCGATGGCGTTCTGGATCCGAAAGCAGCGCAGGGACTTGTCGACTGGCTGCAGCACCTGCAATACCGCTACTACCGCATCACCAACAAAAACGAGCCGGAGCCGTTTCCGATCTGGCACTGCGAATTGTTGGGTCGGGACTGGCCCATCAACCAAGCGTCTGACTACAGCTGCACGCCGCAATTTCTGCAGGAGCAGACGGGCGTGCTCTCTGATGTTTGGCGGTCATGCATGCGGGCGCTGCACCTGCCTGTCATGACCCAGTGCCATGGCGTCTACGCCAATGCCAACACCCATGGCAACGAAGGCAATGTCCACATCGACAGCCAGCACCCGCTGGACAGAACCCTGTTGATCTACGGCGTGCGGCAGTGGCAGGCGGGGTGGGGCGGAGAAACAGTTTTCTACGACCAGGAGGATCGCCTGCTGGGCTCGGTCATGCCTGCACCCGCTCGGGTGGTGTTCTTCGCTGGGCACATCCGCCATGGCGTCAACCCCATCTCTCGTGCCTGCCGCGATCTACGGCCGGTCCTGGTGTTCAAAACGCGGCTGCAGGAGCCGCAAAAGGCCCTCTCATGAAGTTTCAAATTCACGCCTTGCGTCAAGATGGCCAGAAAGTCTTGCTGTACTACGACAACCACTTGTCCACGCTGACCTGGCAGGACGGCACGCCCGTGGTGCCGGTTCAGCCCGGCAGTTTCCGGGATGCCACGGTGGTGTCGGTCAACCAACCCGGCCGCAAAGGCCAGGTACGCGTTCTCAAGATCAGCCTGGGGCTGTCATGCAATTACGAATGCAGCTACTGCAACCAGCGGTTTGTGCCGCATGCGGATGCGAGCAACCCGGATGACATTGAGCCGTTCATCATTCAACTCACGGACGCGCTGATTGAGCCACCCGAGCGCATCGAATTCTGGGGTGGCGAGCCCTTGGTGTACTGGAAGACGCTCCAACCGCTGGCAGAACGTCTTCGCGGCTTGTATCTGGATGTTCCGTTCAGCGTCATCACCAATGGCAGCTTGCTCGACGCCCAGAAGAACGAGTGGCTCGACCGCATGGGGTTTTCTGTGGGCTTGTCACACGACGGTCCGGGCCAGTCGACCCGTGGACCCGATCCGCTGAACGACCCTGAGAAATACGCCGACATCTTGGACCTGTATGCCCGATTGCATCCTCAGGGCCGTATCAGCATCAACGCCATGGTCCATGCCAGCAACCAAAGCCGGGCGCAGATTCAGGCTTGGCTGCAGCAGCGCTTTGGCCAGGATGTGAACATCGGGGAGGGCGCCTTCATTGACCCCTACGACGAAGGCGGCTTGGCAGCAACCTTGCAAACCCAGCAGGACCATGTGCGTTTCAGGGCCTTGGCTTACAAAGAACTGCGCCAGGGCCTGGCTTCGCGCATGTCGGTGGCGCAGCAGCGGATCATGGATTTTGTGCAGTCCATCCGCACCGCACGCCCAGCGTCCTCGCTGGGTCAAAAGTGCGGCATGGACAAACCGGACAACCTGGCGGTGGACCTGCACGGCAAGGTTCTTACCTGCCAGAACGTCAGCGCAGCAGCCACTGCGCCCAATGGCCAACCCCACCACATTGGCTATTTGTCCAATTTGCAGGCAGTCAAGATTCGCAGCGCCACGCACTGGAGCCACCGATCAGACTGCCCCAGTTGCCCGGTCCTGCAATTGTGCAAAGGCTCATGCATGTTTTTGCAGGGGCCACTCTGGGATGTGGGTTGCGACGCAGCCTATTCGGACAACGTGCCGTTTCTGGCTGCCGCCATCGAGTACCTCACGGGTTGCATTCCGTACTGCATAGACGGCGATTTCCGTGAAGACCGCAAAGACATCTTCGGGCAAGTTCATGGGGTCCCCGAACAAAGTGCCAGACGCGTGATTCCGATCCTGGCCTACGACCGAACTGTTACAGCCTGAGTCAAAACACAATTAGTTCAACAGTCCATTCAACAGTCTATTCAACAGTCAACCCAACACACACCCGCCTGGCTTCGGTCAGCGCGGGTTTTTTACTTTGGAGATTCGTATGCCTGAACCGACAAGCTCTGGCGTGGCAGGGGCGGCCGTCGTCTACAAGGCCTTTGGCGGCACCGCAGCAGCCGTGGCCAGTGGGGCCACTTTGGCCGCCGTGGTGGTCATGCTCATGACGCCACCGCGCGACAAACGCGAATGGGCCGTGGGGCTCATCAGCACGGTGGTCTCCAGCATTGGGGGCGGTGCCATCACGGTGGAGCATTTTCATTTGCACCACTGGGCGTTTTCTACGGTGGGTCTGTGCGCCCTGGGCGGGCTCATGTTCGCCTGCGGCTTGCCTGGCTGGGCCATGGTGCGCTGGGTGTTCAACTTCATCGGTCAGCGCCGGGATGCCTCCATCGACCAGGTGGCCAAGGACGTGAAGGAGATGCTTTGAAACCGCAAGACTTCATCGCGCTCATCGCTCCAGCTGCCCAAGCCAGCCGCTTACAGACAGGCATCCCCGCCAGCTTCGTGGTGGCTCAAGCCGCTCTGGAGTCTGGCTGGGGTGAGTCGGGCCTAGCTAAGCGGGCCAAGAACCTCTTTGGCATCAAGGCTGACCACAGCTGGACGGGCCAGCGCATCACGCTCAACACCCGAGAGTTTCTGAACCAGCAGTGGGTGGTCATCCCGGCCGACTGGCGTGCCTACCCCGATTGGCAGGCCTGCTTGGTGGACCATGGGCAGTTTCTGCGCCGCAACAAACGCTACGCCGCCTGTTTCGCCTGCACCACAGGCAAAACCTTCGCCCAAGCCGTGGCCAAGGCGGGCTATGCCACCGACCCGCGTTATGCAGACAAGTTGATCGCCATGATCGATAACTACCAGCTTGAGGCGCTGGACCTACCGCTGAACCTATCACCGGAGGCCACATGAGTGCGTGGCTATTACCTTGGCTTGGCGCCTTGCCCCTGAGATGGATCGTCTCAAGCCTGCTGGCTGCGGGCCTGTTTTGGGCTGGCTATCAGCTGGGGCAGCAAGGTGTTCAGCTAGCGTGGAACGCAGAGCGATTGCAGCAACAAACCGCCGCCTTGCAGCAATCCCTGCAGGTGGCCCAGGTCCAAACCCGGCAAGAACAGATTAACCAGCGCATTACCACCGATCATGGCATCCGCAAAACCCAACTTCAGCGCCTGTGGCAACCCCCAAAGGCTTCCGCCATTGCAGCTACTGTTTCTCCTGATGCGCAGTCTGTGCCTGCTGACCTTCGCACTGACGCTGACCGCCTGTGCAATTCAGCCGCCAGCTCCAAGAGTCTCGGCCCCGTGCCCGCCCATGCCCAGCCTGCCACAGGTGTTGATGCAGCCGCCGCCCACGTTGTACCTGATCCCACCATCGCTCAGATCCCCGTGAGTTGCGAACAACTTGCCAGTGATGCGGCCGAGGCCACGCTCATGGTCTTGTCATTCCAGCGTTGGTACACCGAGCAGGCCAAAGCCACAGAAAAGCCATAGAACGGTGGCATTAGCCATACCCCTTTAAAACAGCGCTCCCCTAGGAGTCAACCTCCTTTTGAGAGCGGTAGTTAAATTTTCTGATGCGCACTCGGCACACTTCATCTTGTGGTGATTTCGGCGGTTTTTTTTGCCGCCGAGAACAAAGACCTACTATTTTTAGTAGGTTGCACAAAGAAAATAATTGAATACAATATGTTCATATGTGTAGAGGTTGTGTATGCTTTTGGTGGATTTAATACGAGACGACTTGCCGTCGCACCTGATGGAAGCGGTGGGGCGCTATCGTCACAAGGTTTTTGTCAGTCACCTTGGTTGGTCGTTGCGATCCTCGGGAGAGGTTGAGGCAGACGAGTTCGATGGGCATGACGCTGTTTACGTCTCCTCGCAAGACAAGCATGGTCACGTTAACGGCGTAGCACGCCTATTGCCGACAACGACCCCTTACTTGTTGGAGAAAGTATTTCCATCGCTTTGGGGTGGATTTGAGTTACCGCGCAGCGCTGAAGTATGGGAGTTGTCGCGATTTGCTGCAGTCGATTTTGATACTTGCGCATCCCTGGCAAATCAGGCTTCTCCAGGTCATGCGGCAAGTCTATTTCAACAGGTGGTTCGGATTGCAACAGAGCACGGAGCCCGCACTTTGATTACCGTATCGCCGGTCGGAATGGAGCGTCTGCTCCGAGTCAATGGATTTCGAGCTACTCGAGCAGGTGTTCCTGCGCAACAGGGCGGGTGCTCTGTTGTTGCGCTCAGTATTCCCCTTGGTGCATACATGGAGATGTGGCAATGAACCGTTCAAAGCTAACTCGCTGGTCACGCGTCGTGAACCCTCAGACCAATCGCGGGCTGCTCATCCCGATTGATCATGGCCTTACGTCGGGAGAGATGGACGGTCTCCTCCACTCGTCGATGCCGGCACGCTGGTTGAGTCACCCAGCGATAACTGCGGTGGTGGCGCATAAGGGTATGGTCGCCCGGCTGAATGAAACAGGCTGCCTCCTGGGGAAAGGTGTCATCTTGCAGCTGAACGGGATGATCTCGAGTGCTGCTCAGCCTCACCGCAAGGAGTTGCTGACCTCTATCGATGCGGCGCTGCGCATCGGAGCTGATGCGGTGAGTCTTGACCTCGTCTTCGATGGTGAACAGGACAGCCATAACTTGAAGCTTCTCGGATGCGTGGCAGACGAAGCAGTCGCCTATGGATTGCCGATCCTCGTGATGGTCAAGTGCCTCGGCGCGCAGGCCTCTGGCGATTCGGCAATTCCTCGTCTGCGCCGGGTTGTGAGGTCACTCTGGGAGCTAGGCGCAGACGCCGTCAAGCTACAAAAGCCTGATTCGATGAGCGACATCCCTGTTTTGCTTGATGGGCTCACAAAGGACATCGACGTCTTCTTCGCTGGTGGTCCACGAAGCAGCGACGATGAGATCGCTCGTCTTCTGACTCTGGGACTGAACTCGGGTGCCAGGGGCTTGTGTGTTGGACGTAATGTGTTCCAGAACGCTCATCCGGAGAAGTTCCTGACTGCACTGGGCTTGCGAGCGGCAAGGCAGTCTGACCAGAGCCTATCCCTGGTCAGCGCAGTTTGATGTACGAACGAGAGGACCGAACGGAATGAGCCAGAACAGCGACGATCAGCCTACCTCCGTACTCAGCGATGCGCAGCGCTATTGGCTAAAACTGAATCCGGCCCTGGGTGCTGGCAACTTCCTGCATGTTGCGCACGGTCTCAACACTGCATCGGACGTGCCGCTGGTGTGGACCGACGAGCCGTTCAACCTGGGCGGACAGGTGGTCGAAGGGCCGCTGTCTCTGAACCAGCTGAAGGCGGCGGCCGATGCCCTGGCCCGCTGGCATGTAATGCAGGACGTGCGTGCTAAGGACCCGGTTGGTGTCTACGGCAGCAACGGGCTGCACTACCTGCTTCACTACATGGCGCTCACCGCACTCGGCGCGATCCCGGTGCTCACCAACGGGGCGATGCCGCATGCCACCGCGTTGGCGCACATGCGTCGTGTTGGCGCGGTCGGTGTGGTGGCCGATGAAGCCCAGCACGCCGCGCTGACCGAGAGCGCGACCGCCGGTGAGTTCCGCTTCCTCGCACGCATGGATCAAATCGTCGCCCCGGGTGCCGAGGTTTCGCTGCCGCAGCCGTACCCGTTCGTCCACGACGAGCTCGACCCGGTGATGATCACCCACAGTTCCGGTACCACCGGGGTACCAAAGCCGGTGCTGCTGCAGCATGGCAAATGGTTCCACGGCATCCGCCACCTGCTCGGCCTGCCGGCCGCGCAGGGCGCCGAGCGTTACCTGTCGTGCTTGCCGGTGTCGCACAACGCGGCCATTGCCTATGCGATGCACGCCATCCTGTGTGGTGCCGCGCTGATGATTTTGTCGAAGCAGCGCGCCGAGGTTCTGCTCGAAAGCATCGAACGCTTCAAGCCTTCGACGGTCGTCTCGTTCCCGGCGAACTATGTGGCGATGGTGGCCGGTGGCCTGGAGGGCCGCGCGCTGGAGTCAGTCAGCAACTGGATCAACAGCGGCGACGCGGCGCACGAGGCCCACATCCGCCAGCTGGTGCGCCACGGCCACCATTACCGGGGCGCGCAGCGGGTGACGGGCTCGCAGTTCATCGACGGTCTCGGCTCGTCGGAGATGGGCCACTCGAGCTTCCGGGTGGTCTACACGTCGGCCGACCAGAACTTCGATCGCTGCGTCGGCCTGCCGCAGGAATGGGTCGACGCCAAAGTGCTGGGCGAGGACGGCCGCGAGCTGCCGGTCGGCCAGGTCGGCCGGCTGGGCATCAAGTCGCCCAGCGTGACCAGCGGCTACTGGAACGACTCACTGCTCACCCACCGCAGCCAACTGGCCGGCTACTGGCTCACCGGTGACCTGGTCTACAAGGACCGGATGGGCTGCTTCTTCCACGTCGACCGGACGACCGACCCGATCCGCACCGAGCAAGGCACGCTGTACAGCCTGCAGACCGAGGAGTTGATCCTGAAAATCTGCCCGGAACTGCTCGACTGCACGGTGCTGGGCCATTCAGTCGGCGAGTTCTTCGAGCCGGTCGTCTACGGCTACCCGTACCCCGGCGGCGCCGTCGACGAGGCGGCGCTGCTGGAGCGCATCAACGCCGCGCAGCAGCGGCTGGGCCGCCCCCGGCTGGTTCGGCTGAAGCAGGTCGATGCGGCCGACATCCTGGTGGGTGTCACCGGCAAGGTCACCAAGCAGGCGATGCGCCAGCGCATGGCCGAGACCGCCTGATCCCGATCAGGCGACAACGAAGGATTCAGGGCGATGGCAAAGCAACACGTTTTCGAATGCGAAGGTCAATGGAACGGCGCGCTGATGCGCGGCAAGGGCCAGTTCCGGACCGGTTCGCTCCAGGGTGAGTTTTCGGTCCCGCGGGATATGACGGGCCCGGGTGTGGGGACCAACCCCGAAGAGCTGCTCGTCGCCGCGGCCCACACCTGCTACCTGATGACCCTGTCGGCCCTGCTGAGCGCCGAGGGCGTCAGCTACAACGAGCTGTCCAACCGCACCAGCGCCATCTTCGACAGCGCGCCGCAAGGCCCGGTGCTGGTCGCCTTGCAGCACGCCCCCGTCGTGCGGATGGCGCCCGATGCCCGCATGCTGTTCGGCGGCACGGTGCAGAGCTGCATGCTGCAGGCCGAGACGGCCTGCATGGTGGCCAAGACGATGGCGGGCAACGTCACAGTGAAAGTGCAAGGGCGCGTCGAAGCCGCGCTCGAGACCGCTGGGACTCGGCCATGACCAGACTGACAGATTGGCTGCAGGCCACAGCGGCTCGACTTCGCCCGCTTGCGGCATCGATCGCCGCACACGGCGCCTCGAACGCGACGCCTCGGCCGCCGCTGACCGAGGTGGCCACGGCTGCCTCGTGCATGCGCGGCCCCGTGCGGCCCTATCCGTTCGACCAGCGTCTGGAGAGGCTCTATTTTGCCAACAGCGCGGCGTGGCTGGACCGGGTGGCCCTGATCGACTCACAGGCACCGGGCGTTCGCCGTGAACTCAGCCACCGTGAGCTCGGCCACCGGGTGGTGGTGCTGGCCCATCGGCTGCGCGCCGCGGGCGTGCAACCGCAGCAGACCGTGGCGGCTCATGTCGAGCGCACGAGCGATCTGGTGGTCGTCGTCCTCGCGACCTGGCTGGTCGGGGCGGTCTACCTCCCGCTGGACCGGGCGTTCCCACCGGCTTACCTGGCCTCGCTGTGCGAGATCTCACAGCCGAGCCTGGTGCTGACGTATGGCGGCGACGCAGCCGAGCTGGTCGCTGCCGGCGTTCCGCGCCTGGACCTGGCGTCGATCGACTTCGATGCGGCGGCCGCGGGCAGCACCAGCCTCGAGCCGTTCGCGCAGGTCTCGCCTGATGCGCCGTCGCTGCTCATGTTCACCTCCGGCTCGACGGGCCAGCCCAAGGGGGTCGTGCACAGCCAGCGCCAGCTGATCAACCGGCTGCACTGGATGTGGGAGGACTACCCCTACGAGCCCGGCGATGTGCAGGGGCAGCGATCCCCGATGAACGTGATGCCGTCGATGTGGGAGCTTCTCGGCGGCGTGCTCGCCGGCGTGCCGACGGCGCTGGCGCCCGACCGGGTGCTGCGCGAGCCGAGTGCGCTGTTCGGATGGTTCGCCGACCAGGGCGTGAGCCAGCTGACGCTGACGCCGCCGCTGATCAAGCTGCTGCTCGACCTCAAGCGCCGCGGCGCGCAGCACCCGTCGCGCTTGCGCCGGGTGATCAACGGCGGGCCGATGAGCGCGGGCTTGCAGGAGCGCTTCCACGCCGAGCTGTCCGGCGTCAAGCTGCTGCACGACTTCGGCTGCACCGAAACCAACACCTACCTGCACGACGCGAGGCCCATCGTGCCCGGTGCGGCCGACGGCATGGGCGGCTACCGCCCGATCGCCAACACCACCATCCACCTGCTCGACGAGCAGGGCGCGCCGGTCGCGCCCGGCGTCGAGGGCGAGGTCTACATCCACGGCCCGAGCTTGGCGTTGGGCTATCTGGGGCGGCCCGAGCTGAGCGCAGAGCGCTTCATCGCCGGTGGGCCGGCGGGTTGCCGGGTCGAAGGGCATCTGTTTCGCACCGGCGAAATGGCGGTGCTGCAGCCCAACGGCACGCTACGCATGACCGGCCGCTTCGACCACCAGGCCAAGGTCAACGGGTTGCGGGTCGAGCTCGAGCATGTCGAGCTGGTGCTGGGCGACCACCCCGGCGTGTCCGAATGCGCCGTGGTGGCCCAGGCAACGTCCGAGCTGCACACGCGGCTGACCGCCTTCTGGGTCGCGCGTGAGAGCCAGCCGGCGACCGCCGAGGCGCTGCAGCAGTTCCTAGCCGAGCGGCTGCCCACCCACATGGTGCCCGGCCACTTCCAGCTGCAATCGGCGCTGCCGCGTCGCCCCAACGGCAAGGTCGACCGGATGCTGCTGAAGCAGCAGGCAGTGGACACGGCACCTCAGGTCGCGGTCGTGGCCGCGCCGATCATCGGCGTGCCGTTGCTGCGCGAGGTGGCGGCTGGCGTGCTGGGTGTTGCGGTGGACAGCATCGACCCGCAGGTCGAGTTTGCCAACCAGGGCTTCGACTCGGCGTTGCTGATGAGCTTTGCCGAGGCCGTCTCGGCGCGCACCGGCATCGAGCTGCAGGTGGCGAGCTGCTTCGACCACCCGAGCATCGAGCTGCTCGCCCGCCACCTCGGCCCGGGCCAGCTGGCCGGTGGCCACCGCGTGCCGGCGGCGCCCGTGCTGCCGGCGGCACAAGACGGCATCGCCATCATCGGCATCAGCCTGCGTGTGCCGGGTGCCGCCGATCGGCTTGCGTTCTGGCGCAACCTCGAAGGTGGCGTCGAGAGCGTCGGCGAGATCCCCCCTGAGCGCTGGAACGCCGAGGCCTGGTACGACCCCGACATCTCCGTCCCCGGCAAGTCCAACAGCAAATGGGGCGGCTTCCTGCGCGATGTCGACCAGTTCGAGCCGCTGTTCTTCCACCTGTCGCCGAAGGATGCGGCGGCCATGGACCCGCAGCAGCGCATGTGCCTGATGGAGTCGTGGCGTGCGCTGGAAGACGCGGGTTATGCGCCCGACAGCCTCGCCGGCCGGCCGGTCGGTGTCTATATCGGTGCCCGCGAGCCCGAATACCCGGTGCTGGCCGCGCGCCAGGGGCAGCCGGCGAATGCCGGGCTGATGCTGGGCGGCGACATGTCGCTGATCGCGGCGCGCTTGTCCTACTTCCTCAACATCGACGGCCCCAGCGTCGTGGTCGACACCGCCTGCTCGTCGTCGATGACCGCCTTGCACCTGGCCTGCACGGGCCTGCGCCAGGGCGACGCCGAGATCGCGCTGGTCGGCGGCGTCTGCCTGACGCTGGACCCGTCGTTCTACGTGGCCAGCAGCAAGCTCGGCATCTTCTCGCCGACCGGCCATTGCCGCGCGTTCGACGCCGCGGCCGACGGGTTCGTCCACGGCGAAGGCGTGGCCTTCGTGGTGCTCAAGCCGCTGGCCGCCGCGCAGCGCGACGGCGACTCGGTGTACGCGGTGATCCGCGGCACCGCGATGAACCAGGACGGCCGCTCCAACGGCATCACCGCGCCCAACGGGCTGGCGCAGACGCGGCTGCAGACAGGGCTGTACCGCAAGCTCGGCATCGACCCCGCGAGCATCGGCTATGTCGAGGCCCACGGCACCGGCACCGCGCTGGGTGACGTGGTCGAGCTGCAGGCCTTGGTGCGCAGTTTCGAATCCGCGCCGCTCGCGCCGCGCTCGGTGGCCATCGGTTCGGTCAAGCCGAATGTCGGTCATCTGACGGCCGCCTCCGGCCTGGTCGGTGTGATCAAGGCCGCGCTGTGTGTCCACCACGGCCGGCTCGTGCCGTCGATCAACTACCGCGAGCCCAATCCGAAGATCGACTTCGACCGCACGCCGTTCTACGTCAACACCGTGGCCCGGCCGTGGCCGGCGCCGGCAGGCGACGTGCGCCGCGTGGCGATCAACTCGTTCGGCATCGGCGGCACCAACGGCCACTGCGTGATCGAGGGCCTTGTGCAGCGAGACGCCGCGCTGCCGGAGCGGACGCGCTGGCTGCTCGCACCGGTCAGTGCGCGCACCGAGCGCGCGCTGGCCGCCCGGTTGCGGCAACTGCGCGACTGGATCGACGAGAACCATGACGTGGCGCTGCACACGGTTGCCTTCACGCTGGCCTGCGGTCGCAGCCGCTTCGCCGACGGCCATGTCTTCGCCTTCCGCGATCGGCAGCAGTTCCGCGCCCAGCTGGATGCGGCGATCGCCGGCCGATCCCATGACGGCGTATGGCCGTTGGCGCCAATTGAACAGCGCCGCGCGATCGACCCGTCGGCGCTGGCCGAAGGCGTGCGGCGCTGGCGGCTCGCGCTCGACGCCGAGCCCGATCAGCCGGCCGTCGAACAACTCGGCCGCCTGATCGCCGCCGGCTTCGAGCCGCGGTGGGAGGAGTGGTTCGCCCGCGACGAGCGCCGCCGCACCGCGCTGCCGGCCTACCCGTTCGACACCGAAAGCTGCTGGCTGTTGCGCCGCGACGTGGCCGCACCGACCCGGGCCGTGCCGGCGCCGACCGCGGTCGCACCGCAGCCGGATCGGGCATCGGCCGCAGCGATAGCAGCCGTCCTGGCGACGGTGCGCACGGTGCTGGCGCATGAGCTGGGCATGGACCCGGCCGCGATCGACCCGAATGCCGCGCTGTCCAACTACGGCATGGAGTCGGTCAAGGCCATCAACCTGCGCTACGTGTTCGAGGCGCAGTTGGGCGTGGACCTGTCGGTGCAGGACATCGTCGGTGCCGACACCGCACGCGACCTTGCCGTGCTCGCGCACACGTTGTCGTCCCGGTCGACAGCCGTCTGCACCGCGGGCGATGACGACGCCTTGCCCGCCGATATCGAGCACGCCTCCGACGCCGAACTGATCAAGCTGTTCCAGCAGCTGTCGAACTCTACCGAATCGAACCAGAGCCATGCAAGTTGACGACTTCACGAACCTGTCGTTGCCAGAGAAGCGGCGCGTGCTGGCGATGATGCAGGCGCGGGCGAACGGCAACGACGCAGCCGCAGATCGACCTGCGGGCTCGGCACCGGCCGCGGTGCGCCAGATCCATCCGCGCCTGGTGCGCGATCCGGCACCGGCCGACTCGCCGTTCGCCCTGACGGACCTGCAGACGGCCTACCTGGTGGCCAAGGTCAACCCGGTGAAGGTTGACCCGGCCGGCTGCCACGTCTACCTAGAATTCGAAGCCGACGGGATCGATCCGCAGCGCCTGGAGCGGGCCTGGGCACAGGTGGCCAAGGCGCACCCGATGCTGCGCGCGCAGGTGCTGCCGAACGGCATGCAGCGCATCGTCGACGACCGCGCATTGCCGGCCTTCGGCGTGGCCGACCATCGTGGCGACGCGGCGGCGGGCCAGCGCTGCATCGAGCGCGTGCGCGAAGAGCTCTCGCATCGCCTGTATCTGCCCGGCGACTGGCCGCTGTACGAGATACGCGTGACGCAGTTGCCCGAAGGGGCGGCGCGCATCCACGTCAGCATGGACTCGTGGATCGTCGACGCGCACAGCGCCGAGCAGATCTACGCCCAGTGGCAGGCCTGCTACGAACAGCCGGACCAGGCCCCGGCCGCGCCCGACGTCCGCTTCACGGATTTCATCCACAGCATGAAGGCGTTCCGCACGTCCGACGGCCACGCGCGCAGCCTAGCCTACTGGCAGCGGCGCCTGGCCGACATGCCCGATGGCCCCGCGCTGCCGTGGTCGGACGCGATCGACAAGGCCCCAGTGAACCCGCGCAACCGCCGGCGCGACGTGGCCCGTGTGCCGGCAGCGCAGTGGACGAAGCTGCAGGCGCTGTTCGCGCAGCGCAGGCTGTCGGCCACCGCGGGTGTGCTCGCGGTGTTCTGCGATGTGCTGCGCACCTGGACCGCGAATGACCGCTTCGGCCTGGTGCTGACGCTGCAAAACCGGCCGCCGATGCACGCTGACATCCAGCGCGTGTCCGGCCCGTTCACGTCCAGCGCGATGTTCGCCGCCGACCGTGTCGACGGCGAAACCTTGGGCGAGCGGGCACGCCGCTACGGTGAGCAACTGCTCGATGCGCTGGACCACGGGCACGTCGGCGCGATCGAAGCCTGGCGCAGCCTGGGGCCGGATCGCCCGCAGCGCAACGACCGCGTGGTCTTCACCAGCCTGTTGGCGGCCGGCGGCAGCCCGGGCGAGCAGGCGGGCTGGATGCAGCGCGTGGCCTTCGCCGCGGCGCAGACGCCGGGCACGGCGCTGCATTGCCAGCTGCGCGCGGTGCAAGGAGCGCTGGAGATCACCTTCGATGCGGTGCCCTCGTGGTTCAAGGATGGTGTGGTCGAGCGCATGCTCGAGGCCTTCCAGGCCGCGCTGCGGCACCGAATGCATCTGCCACAGCCACCAGCGTGCCGATGACACTGCTGCAGCAAGGCTACCTCGCCGAGCGCATCCGGCAACCACGCCAGGCCAGCGGCTACATCTTCCGTTCGTTCCGCTGCGAAGCCTTCGAGCCCGCGCGCTGGCAGCAGGCGCTGGATGCGCTGCTGGCCGACCACCCGATGCTGAGGGCCTATGTGAGCCCGCGCGGCACGCTGGAATGCCCCGACGCGGTGGCGGCCTACGAGATCCCGGGCGCCGACGCGTCGGACGTCGACGCGCAGACCCGCACGATGCTGCAGGACTTCGTCAACGACCGCGGCTGGCCCGCCTTCCGCCTGCGCCTGCTGCGCCAGGCGGACGGTTCGGCACTGCTGCTCAGCCTGCTCGACATGGCCGCGTTCGATGCCCATTCGGCGTGGAGCTTCTACCGCGAGCTGATCGGCCGCGCGCAAGGTGCGGCGGGCACGCGTGAATCGAGCGGCTGGAAGCCCTTCTTGCTGCAACGCGGCGCCGCGCGAGGCAGTGAGGCCCACCGGCGCCACTGGGCCGCACGCTGGGCCGATCTTCCGGCAGGCCCGCGCCTGGCCGCCCCGCGAGCCGCTTCGGCCAGTGCGACCGACACCCACGCCACGACGCGCTGGACGCACACCTGGGCCGACATCGGGCCGCTGGACGCGTGGGCATCGGCGCACGGCGTCAGTCTTGAAGCGCTGCTGCTCGCCGCCTATGCCCGCGCGCTGCCGAACGACAACCAGCCATTTGCGCTGGGTGTCGTGGACTACGGCCTGCGCAAGTCGGGCGGTTCACCGCTGATCGGCTTTGGCGATGCCACGCGCTTCGCCTGGGCGACGGCGCCGGCCGATCGTTCGCCCGTCGCGCTGCTGGCCCTCGCCACCGCGTTCGATCGCGAGCTGGCGGCGGATCGCCAGTATGCCGACGCCGAGCCGTTCCACGCGCTGCGCGCTCATCTGGCATCAGGTCACCCCGCCGTCGTGCCCTCGGCGGTGATGACGAACTGCCTCGACGTGCCGGCCCCCGCGTTCAGCGGTGTCACCGAAGTGGATGCGGCGTCGGACACGCCGGGCGTCGCGATCGACAACATGGTGCAACCCAGCGCCGGCGGCCTGGCCGTCAGCTGGATCGTGCGCCGCGAGCAGGTCGACCTGGCCGAAGCCCAGCGCTGCTTCGACCGCTATGTCCAGGCGATCCAGTCGCTGGTCGAGACCCCGTCGCTGGCCGAAGCGGCCGGCGAGAGGATAAGCGCCGACGAGCGCGCGAAGCGTCTCGCGCAACTGGCCCGCTGGAACGCCACGGACGTGCCCTACGACCGCACGGTGTGCCTGCACACGCTGTTCGAGCGCCGCGCCCGGGCCGAGCCGTTTGCCATCGCCGTGCTGAGCGACGACGAGGTGCTGACCTACGGCGAGCTCGATGCACGTACCAACCGGCTGGCCAACCACCTGCAGGATCTGGGTGTCGGCCGCGGCACGCTGGTGGCGATGATGCTGCCGCGCACCAACCACCTGGTCATCGCCGCGCTGGCGATCATCAAGTGCGGCGGCGCGTTCATCCCATTGAACATCGACGACCCGCAAGACCGGCTGACGCGCGTGCTGGCGCAGGCCCAGGCGACCATCTTCGTCTCGACGCGCGAACACTACGGCCGCTTCGACGATCCGGCGCGCCGCGTGGTGCTGCTAGACGCAGAAGTCGAGCAGATCGCCCGCCGTGCTGACCAGTTCCAGCCGCGTGAGGCCGTCTCGTCGGACGACCGCGCCTACATCATCTTCACCAGCGGTAGCACCGGCACACCCAAGGGCGTGATCGTTCGCCATCGGCCGGTGGTCAACCTGATCGAGTGGGCCGAGCGTACTTTCCACTTCAACGCGACCGATCGGGTGCTGTTCGTCAACCCGCTCAGCTTCGACCTGTCGATCTTCGACCTGTTCGGCATGCTGGCCTACGGTGCCAGCATCCGCATCGTCAGCGATGCGGACCGCACCAATGCGCTGGCGGTGGCGGGCTTCCTGAAGGACGAGCCGATCACCTTCTGGAACTCGGCACCAGCCTACCTGCAGATGGTGTTGCCGTTCCTCGAAGGCGGGGTCAACCGGGCCCGCGCGCAACTGGAGCGCATGCGAGTGGTCTTTCTCAGCGGCGACTGGATCCCGCTGACGATGCCCGATGCGATGAAGGCGGTGGCGCCCTCGGCCCAGGTCATCAGCCTGGGTGGCGCGACCGAAGCGGCGGTGTGGTCGAACTACTTTCCGGTCGGGGCTATCGACCCGGCCTGGCGCAGCATCCCGTACGGGCGCCCGATCCAGAATGCGCGCTACTACATCCTCGACGAGCAGCGCGAGCCGGTGGCCGTGGGCGAGGCAGGTAACATGTTCATCGGTGGCGAGTGCCTGAGCGACGGCTATATCAACGAGCCCGGGTTGACCGCGCAGAGCTTCGTCAGCGACCCGTTCCATGAGCGCGCCGGCGCGATCATGTACCGCACTGGCGACCGGGCGCGCTTCTTCGCCGACGGCAACATCGAGTTCCTCGGCCGCGTCGACCATCAGGTCAAGCTGCGCGGCTACCGCATCGAGCTCGGCGAGGTCGAGGCCGCGCTCGAGGCCGCCGGCCTGCCGCGCGCGGTGGCGGTGGTGCGCGACGACGAAGCCGGCCGGCGCCTCGTCGGCTTCGCCGCGGCGTCGGCCGCGGTGAAGCCGGGCGAGCTGGTCGACGAAGCCTGCTTGGCGTCAATCCGCGGCCGGCTGCCGGCCTACATGGTGCCCGCGCAGGTGATCGTGCTGCCAGCCTTGCCGATCACGCCGAACGGCAAGGTCGATCGCAAGCGCCTAACGCAAGAGCGCATGGCGGTGCTCGCCGCCACGACGGCGGTGTCCGAGACCCCGGCACCTTTGACGGCGACCGCCGGCCCGATCGACACGCGACTGGCCGAGTGGCTGACGCGCGCGGTGACCGAGATCCTCGGGCCGGACCAGGCCGCTGTCGACCTGGACGACAACCTCGGTCAACTGGGCTTCAGCTCGCTGCACTACACGATGCTCGGCGCCAAGCTGGCCAACGAGCTGGGCGTGGCGATGAACCCGGCGCTGTTCTTCCGCTATGTCAGCGTGGCCGAGATCCGCGACCACCTGTTGCGCGAGCAGGCGGCAGCGCTGGCGGCGGCATTGGCCGCGCCCCCCGCTGCGCCGTTGGCTGCGGTTGCCGCGCCTGCCGCCGCCGCAAGTGATCTGTCGGGCGCGTTGGAGCGCTGGCTGCGCGACGCGGTGAACGCCGTGCTCGGCGCGACCGAGACCCCCGTGCAGCTGGACGACAACCTCGGCCAGCTCGGCTTCAACTCGCTGCACTACACCTCGCTCGCCGCCCGCCTGGCCGACGAGCTGAGCATGGCGCTGAACCCGGCGCTGTTCTTCCGCTATGTCAGCGTGGCCGAGATCCGCGACTACCTGCTGCGCGAACATGCCAGCGCGCTGGTTTCGGCGCTGCTGCCGGCGGCCGCACCTGTGGCGCCGGGCCCCGCGGTGCCGGCTGGCGAGCCGGCCGCGATGCCCGGATCGCCGGCGGCCCCTGCGGGCGCCATCGCGATCATCGGCATGAGCGGCGTGTTGCCTCAGGCCGCCGACCTCGACGCCTTCTGGCGCAACCTGCTGGCCGGCGCCGACAACAGCAGCCTGATCCCGGCCGACCGCTGGGACTGGCGGGCGGTCGACGGCGACCCGCATGGCCCGGGCAACTTCACCAACGTGCACCGCGCGGCGTTCATGGACGACGTGGCCGGCTTCGACGCCGCCTTCTTCTCGATCTCGCCCCGCGAAGCCGAGCTGATGGACCCGCGCCAGCGCCTGCTGCTGGAGGGTGTCTGGTCGTGCCTGGAAGACGCTGCGCTGCGGCCGGGCGACCTGCGCGGTGAGTCGGTCGGCCTGTTCGTCGGGGCCACGGGCGACGAATACGCCACGCTGTCGCTGCAGCCCGGGCGCGAGATCGACCGCTTCACGCTGTCTGGCGTGTCGCGCACGATCCTGGCCAACCGGGTCAGCTACCTGTTCGACTGGCATGGCCCGAGCGAAGTGGTCGACACCGCGTGCTCTAGCTCGCTGGTGGCCGTGCACAACGCGGTGCGGGCGCTACAGCACGGTGATTGCAAGCTGGCTATCGCCGGCGGCATCAACGTGATGATCGACCCGGTGCCGCATGTCTGCCTGAACAAGATCGGCATGCTTGCCGCCGATGGCCGGTGCAAGACCTTCGATGCGCGGGCGGATGGCTATGCCCGCGGCGAGGGCATCGGGTTGATCCTGCTGAAGCCGCTGGCCGATGCGCTGCGCGACGGCGACCCGATCCATGCGGTGATCCGCGGCAGCGCGGTCAACCATGGCGGCCGCGCCACGGCGCTGAGCGCGCCGAACCCGGCGGCACAGGTGCAGGTCATCCAGGCGGCGATCCGCGCGGCGGGTGTCGACAGCGGCCGCATCGGCTACATCGAAGCCCACGGTACCGGCACGGCGCTGGGTGACCCGATCGAGATCGAAGCGCTGAAAGAGGTTTTCACACACCTGCAAGGCGAGCGCGGTCACACGCGCGCCGAAACGGGATCAGTGGCGCTGTCGTCGGTCAAGCCGAACGTCGGCCATCTCGAATCGGCGGCAGGCATCGCCGGCTTGCTGAAGGCGATCCTGTGCGTTAAGCATGGCCAGTTGCCGGCGACGCTGCACCTGCAGCAGCTCAACCCGAATATCCACCTCGACGGCAGCCCGTTCTTCATCGTGCGCGAACGCCAGGACTGGCCGATGCCGCGCGGCGCTCACGGCGGGCAAGGGCCGCGGCTGGCGGGTGTCAGCTCGTTCGGCTTCGGCGGCGTGAACGCGCACGTCGTGGTCGAGCAGCATGTCGCACCGGCACCGAACCCGGCGGCGCGTGGTGGCGACGCGTGGTGGATTCCGCTGTCGGCGCAGGGTGCTGCTGAACTTCGCAGGCTGTGCCTTCGTCTGTCTGATTACCTCCGCGGACAGTGGCGCGATGTCGCACTGGCCGATGTGGCGCAGACGCTTCAGTCCGGCCGAACCAGCCTGAAGGAGCGGGCACTGCTTCGCGTCGGCTCGCTGGATGAACTGATCGATGCGTTGACGGCGCTGGCCGAGGACCGGCCGACGCCGGCCCTGCGCTGGCGCGGCAGCGTCAAGGCGGCGCCAATGCGCGGGGTGACGCGGCGTGTGGCCGGCGAGCTGCTGCCCGGCGGTGACGACGTGGCCGAGCGCTGGAGGCAGCACGGCGACGCAGCGTGGCCACGTAGCACCGCGAACGCTGCGGGTCGCCGCATCCACCTGCCGACCTACCCGTTCGCGCACACGCCGTACTGGTTGTCGCCCCTGGCGACCGAGGCCGCCTGGGCGCCGTCTGGCCTGTTGCCGGCCAGCGTGCCCGACGGCATCGCGTTGTCGCCGACGAACACCGTGCTGTCGGCCCACGTCGTGGCCGGCCGCCCGGTGCTGCCGGCGGCCGCCTACCTGGCGCTGGTGCGGCGTGCGGTCGGCGTGACGGACCAGCGCGTCATCACGCTGGCCGACGCGGTGTGGATGCAGCCGTTCTCGGCCACCGGGCCGCAGTTGCTTCGGCTGACGTCACGCATCAGCCGTCAGGAGCTGAAGCGCTTCACCTTCGCCAGCGGCGCGGGCGATGCGCCGGCGGAGCACTGCACGGTCGACGTGCTGGCGACCGGGCATTCGGTGATCGACGGCGAGCCGGTGCAGGTGTCGGCTTCGCTGCCGCACCGGGCGACCCACGACGGCTGCTATGCCACCTTCGAGCGTGGCGGTGTGCAGTTGGCCCATCCCTATCGCAGCGTGCAGAGCCTGAGTTTCGACCAAGCGAGCGCAGTTGCGAGCCTTCGCATCGAAGCGGGCGACGCCGAGTCGTGTTGGCTGCTGGCATTGGACGGGGCGCTGCAGGCGATCGCGCTGCACCATCAGCTCTCGCGGCCCGATGGCACGCCGAGCCTGCCGTTCCACGTCAAGCGGGTGCACCTGCATGGGCATGTCGGCGGCGCCGGCGTCACCGAGCTGACCGTGAGGCTGGCGGTGCAGCAAGCGGCGGCCGGCCGCCCGACCCGCGTGGCGAAGTACGACACCGATCTGTTAGATGCGTCCGGGCGCCGCATCGGGCGCATCGAGTCGTGCGCAGGCAAGAGCCTCGGCACGACGGCGCCGCCGGCACGGCCACCGAAGGCCGTTGCCACCGAAGCGCAGGCGGCGCATCTTTACGTGCCCCACTGGGAGCCGGTGAATGCCGCACGGGCCCCGTTGCCAGTGCGCGGCATGCTGGTCAGCACCGGTTCGTCGTGGGCCACGCCGGCGGGCTGGCTGCGGGCGGAACGTTCCGGCAGCGACCATGCCGCTCCGGCGCGCTCGCTGCGCATCGATGCCGGTGCCGAGGCCGACTGGTCGGCCGTGCTGGCCGACGATGCGGCGCCCGAGCTGATCGTGCTGGACTACATGACGTGGCCGGTGGCCGGCGGTGACGCGGCACACGAGGCGGTCTACGCGCCGTTCAACGAGGCCTTCGCACTGGCTCGCGCCGCGATGAAGCTGCGTACGCGCCGTCCCTTGTCGGTGGTTGCCGTCTACAGCGACCAGGCCGGTTCGCTGCTGATGCCGGCGGTGCAGGCGCTGGGTGCGTTCGGCCGCGCGGTGCGTAACGAGTCGCCAGCGCTGCGTTTCAGTGCGCTCGCGCTGGCCGCCGATCCGCGGCGGATCGATCTGGCGGCGATCGGCGCCACCATCGCCGCGTTGCCGGGCGACGCGCAGCGGGCGGTCAACTACCGCTGTACCGCGGACGGCCGGCTGCTGGCTGAACGACTGACGAAGGCAGCGGCCGACACGGCACCATCGGCGCGGCCGCTGGCGGTCGGCAGCGTCGTCGTGGTCAGTGGTGGCGCGGGGGGTATCGGTCGCCTGATGGCCAGCTTCCTGACCGCGCGAGGCTGTCGCGTGGCGCTGCTCGGTCGCTCCGACCCTGCTGTCGTCGCGACCGAGCTGACAACGGCCGGCTTGGCCGACCCGCGGCGGTGCCGCTACCTGCAGGCCGATGTCACGCAACGCGACCAGGTCCACCACGCGCTCGACCAGGTGCGACGCGACTGGGGCCCGATCCAGGCGGTGTTCCACGCTGCCGGGGGGCGCGCTGACGGCATGCTGTTGCGAAAGGACAGCCAGACGGCGCGCACGGTGCTCGCGGCCAAGGTGCTCGGCGCCATCGTGCTCGACGAGGCCACACGCGGCGACCCGCTCGAACACTTCATTGCGTTCTCTTCGCTGGCGTCGTACCTGGGGCCGGTAGGCCAGGCCGACTATGCCTATGCGAACGCCTTCCTGAACGGGTTGGTGACGGCGCGCAACGAGTTGGTCCGCCAGGGGCTGCGCCGCGGCGCGAGCTGTTCGGTGGGCTGGCCGCTGTGGCGCGAGGGCGGCATGCGCATGAGCGATGCCGAGCGCGACTACATCGCGCAGCTGCACGGCATGACCGACATGGCCACCGACACGGCCATGCAGTGCTTGCTCGCCGTTTTGGGCGGGGCGCATGAGACCGTCGCGATCGCAGTGGGCGACAGCGAAAAGATCGACCGCTCGATGCTGGGCCGCGCTGCCGGTGACCTCATCTACGCGACATGAACCACAAGCATTGACGAACAAGGAGAAGGCATGTCCAACACTGAAACGAACGGTCGTGATGCGTGGCCGAAACGAGTGGAAGAGATCGTTCGACAGGCGATCATGCAGGAGACCAAGCTGCCGGCCCATCAGCTGGCCAGCGACACCACCTTCGAAGAATACGGCATCGAGTCGGTGATGGTGGTGGCGATCACCCGGCGCCTGGAAGAGACCTTCGGTGAGCTCGCGAAGACACTGTTCTTCGAGTTCCAGACCATTCGCGAGTTGGCGGGCTTCCTGGCCCGCGAATACCCGCAGTCGGCTGCCGAGCCCGCACCGGTCGTGGTGAAGGCCGAGCCGATCGTGGCGATGGCAGCGCCTGCCACAGTCGCCGCGTCGACTGCCTCGGTGCCGGTGCAAGCCGCAGTGCCCGCGCCGGCTGTCGACGCCCAGGAGCTGGGCGCCGCCTTGCCTTGCACCTTCTTGCTGGCCGAGGAGCCGGCCACGGCGCCCAGCCCGCAGGACGAGCCGATCGCGATCATCGGCATGAGTGGTCGCTTCCCGATGGCCGACAACCTGGACGAGTTCTGGGCCAACCTCGTGGCCGGCAAGAACTGCGTCTCCGAGGTGCCGGCTGAGCTGTGGGACTGGCGCGAGATCTGGACGACCGAGAAGGGCGTCGAAGGCAAGTCGTACACCCGCTGGGGCGGGTTCATGAACGACGTCGACAAGTTCGACCCGCTGTTTTTCAACATCTCGAACCTCGAGGCCCAGTCGCTGGACCCGCAAGAGCGCCTGTTCCTCGAGACGGTCTACCACACGATCGAGGACGCCGGCTATGCACGCGAGCAGCTGGCCGGTCGCAAGGTGGGCGTCTATGCCGGCGCGATGTGGAGCCAGTACCAGCTCTACGGCGTCGACTCGGCGAACGCCGGCTCGTCGTACGCGTCGATCGCCAACCGGGTGTCGTACTGGTTCAACTTCACCGGCCCGAGCATCGGGCTGGACACGATGTGTTCGTCGTCGCTGACGACGGTGCACCTGGCGTGCGAAAGCCTGCGCCGCGGCGAGACCGAGCTGGCGATTGCCGGAGGCGTGAACGTCACCGTGCACCCAAACAAGTACATGTTCCTCAGCAAGACCGGTTTCGCATCGACCGAAGGCCTGTGCCGCGCCTATGGCGAAGGCGGCGACGGTTATGTGCCGGGCGACGGTGTCGGTGCGCTGCTGCTCAAACCCTTGAGCGCGGCCCAGCGTGACGGCGATCGCATCCTGGCGCTGATCCGCGGCTCGGCGATCAACCATGGCGGCAAGTCGAACGCCTACACGGTGCCCAACCCGAAACTGCAGGCCTCGCTGATCAGGGAGGCGCTCGACGCGGCCGGTGTCGACCCGCGCACCATCAGCTACATCGAAGGCCATGGCACCGGCACGGCGCTGGGCGACCCGATCGAGGTGCGTGCCCTGACGCAGGTCTTTGGTGAATCGTCCGACGAGGTCGGCTACTGCGCGCTCGGCTCGGTCAAGTCGAACGTCGGTCACCTCGAATCGGCCGCCGGCTTTGCCGGTATCGCCAAGGTGGTGCTGCAGATGCGGCACCGGCAGCTGGTGCCGTCGATCCACACCGAGGTGCTGAACAAGAACATCGACTTCGACAAGACGCCGTTCGTCGTGCAGCGCACGCTGGCGCCGTGGCGCCAGCCGGTGATCAAGGACGAGCAGGGCGGCGAGGTTCGCGTGCCGCGGCGCGCGGGGGTCAGCTCGTTCGGCGCCGGTGGCGCGAACGGCCATGTCGTGCTCGAAGAATACGTCGAGGCGCCGACGCCCGCCGTCGCGGTGCCGGCGTCGTCGCAGCTGTTCGTCTTCTCGGCGAAGAACAACGAGCGCTTGCAGGCGGTGGTGCAGCGCTTCGTCGCCAGCGCGCTGTCCGATGCACCGGCGCGCGTGGCGACCGGACCGGCCGCCGAAGAGGTGCTGGTTGTCGTCGCCGGCGCGCTGGGCGTATCGGCCCGCCTGCTGGAGGCCGACGACGCGTGGGCCGATCTGTCGATCGACTTCTGGGCCGCCGAGCGGATCGCGCGGCGCGTCAACGAAGCCTTCGAGACGGGCTTGACCGCCGACGACGTGCTGCGCGCCGGTACGGTGGGGCAGTTGTGCGCGCTGTGCGGTGGGGCTGGCGGCGCAACGGGCGCGAACGAGCCCGAGCGCTTTGCCAACCTGGCCTACACGCTGCAAGTGGGCCGCGAGGCGCAGGCCAAGCGGCTCGCGGTCGAAGCCGACAACTTCGGCCAGCTGCTCGAGCGGCTCGAGCGTTTCCTGACCGGTGCGCAGGAGTTCGACGGCGTGGCGACCAGCCCCGCATCGAACCGCGACCGCGTGCAGGCCGACGGCGAGCAGGACCAGGAGTTCCTGCGCTCGCTGGCCCGCGGCCGCAAGTGGGCCAAGCTGGCGCGCCTGTGGTGCCATGGCGCCAGCTTGCCGTGGGCCGAATGCCATCGGGGGTGGCCGGTGCGTCGTGTCGACCTGCCGCTGTACCCGTTCGCCAAGGAACGCTGCTGGGTCAACACCGCCGCGACGGCGAAGCCGGTGGCCGCGGCCAGCGGCCTGGCGGCCCAGTTGAACGCCCTGCAGAGCCTGGACGGCACGCTGCGTTTCGATCTGCGTTGGGACGCCGCCGCCGCCGCCGCCGCTGGCGCTGCCGAGGCCCGCATCATGGGCTGGATCGGCGAGGCGGCGGACTTCGTCGGTGAGCGCGGCAGCGCGAACGACGTGCGCTGGCAGCGCGGCGCGACGCTCGACGCCGGTGCCGCCTTGACGCTCGAGATTGCGCAGGGCCCGGCCGGCGCCGAAGCGCCTGCGGTTCGCCTGCTGGATGCGGCGGCCCAACCGCTGGCCGGCGCGGTGCTGCGCCAGCGCGACGAGACCGGTAGCGAGGTGGTGGCCGCGACGACGGACCTGGCCGCGATCAAGGCCCGCTGCCCGCAGGCGCTTCCGGCGTTCCGCGCGGCGGGCGTGAGCATGGACGATGCGGCTACCGGTGAGCAGACCGCGGTGGCGCGGTATCAGCTCGCACAGCGCACGCTGCCGGCCTGGCAGGCAGCGTTGGCGCTGGTCGATGCGGCGGCTGGCCTGGTGGCACGCGCCTGGTCCGGCGCCGTCGGCAGCGATGCGTCGGCCTGGCGCGTCGACCATGTCCGGCTGGTGGGCGTGTCGGCGCCGGCGGGCTCGATTTTCCTGCGGATGCTGCCCGAAGGCGGCTATGCCGTCGACGCGCTCGACGCGGAAGGGCGCATCTGGATGACCGCGCGCGGGCTGCGCGCGAACCAGGGCGACCCGGTGCTGGAGCGCATGTTCTACCGCCCCGAGTGGGTCGAGCATGCGCTGCCGAGGGCCGAGCCGACGGCTGGTGAGGCGAAGGGGGCCGTGGTGCTCGTTTACCCGAGCGCCGCTGCGTTCGTCGCCGAGGGGCTGAAGAAGCGCCTGAACCAGCCGGTGCACGAGATCGTGCTGGGCGGCAAGACGGCGGTGCTGTCGGCCCGCTCGTGGAGCGTGGCGCTGACCGACGAAGCGGCCGTGCCGGCCTGCGCGCAGCACATCGGCGCGATCGACACGGTCTACTTCCTCGGTGGCGTGAACATCGAGCATTGGCACCCGCGCAGCACCAAGGAGCTGCGCGACGTGCAGACGGCCAGCACGGCGATGCTGCTGCGCCTGGTCAAGGCGATCGAGGCACAGAACGGGTCGCGCCAGCGCTGGTCGCTGCGGATCGTCAGCAATGCCGTCGCGAAGATCGCCGACGACGATGTGATCCAGCCGTTCACCGCCGGCCTGCTCGGCTTCGCGAAGGCGCTGACCAACGAGCTGCCGCACGTCGCGACGCAGTGGGTCGACCTGGCGCTCGGCGAAGGCGTCGTTGCGCTGACGCCCGAACTGGGCCAGGACCTCGACCGCGTGATCGCCGGCGTCGGTGACGGGCAGCAGCTGGCGTTGCGCGGCGGCATGGCCTATCGCCGCACGCTGCGGCCGGCCAGCCTGCCACAGCCTCAGGCGAGCGCGTGGCGTGACGACGGTGTCTACGTGATCGTCGGCGGCGCCGGCAATGTCGGCGTGCGCATCAGTCAATACCTGGCCGAGCGTTGCGGCGCCAACATCGCGTGGATCGGCCGCCGCGCGGCGGACGACGCGATGCTGGCCCAGCGCGCCGAAGTGGCCGCCGGCCGCGTCCGCTACTACCAGGCCGACATCGGCGACGACAAGAAGCTGGCCAAGGCGCTGCAAAAGATCGAAGCTGAGATGGGCACCCTGCGCGGGGTGTTCCATTCGGCGATGGCATTCTCGGGCGGCCGTCTGGCGACCTTGTCCGAAGCCGAGTTCAACGACGCGCTGCATGCCAAGACGATCGGCTCGCACGCGCTGTACCGCGCGCTGAAGGGGCGCGACCTCGACTTCCTGATGTTCTTCTCGTCGGGCGAGGCGTTTGTCGGCAACAGGGGCTGGGGCGCCTACACGGTGGCCTGCAACTTCCAGGACGCCTTCAGCCTGCACCTGCGAGAAGAGACCGGCTGGCCGGTCCACGTCATCAACTGGGGCTTCTGGGAAGGCAACGACCGCGGCGACCCCGAGCTGCTGCGCGCCAAGGGCATCTACCCGCTCAACGGCGAACATGGCGGCCAGGCGATCGAACGCCTGCTGACCAGCGGCCTGGGCCAGGTGATGGCACTGAACGTCTCGGACGCGGTGCTCGAACGCATGGGCGTCGAGCTGCCGAAGCCGGCCCAGCCGGCCCAGCCGGCACCGGCGAAGCCCACGGCGCGCCCGGTCGTCGAGTCGAAGGTCGCCGAGGCGGGCCGCGAGGCCGGCAAAGTGATCGAGCATATCTCGCAGCAGGCCAAGGTGGCGCATGTCGAGGCGGCGCTGACTGTCGACGCGGTGGCGCAAAGCATGCGGGCGATCGTGGCTGACACGCTGATGATCGAGCGCGAGAAGATCGACTTCGATGCCGACCTGGCCGACTTCGGCGTTGATTCGCTGATCGTCGTCAACCTGCACCGCGCACTCGAAGAGCTGGCCGGCACGCTGCCCGCGACGCTGTTCCTCAACTACCAGTCGGTGCGCGAGGTCGCCGAGTTCCTGATCAACAACCATGTCGAACAGGCGCGCCAGCTGCTGGGCGGGTCGGCTCCAGCCGCGGTCGCGGTGGACGAGACGCCGGTACAGGTCGTGACGACCGCGGCCGGGCCGACGGCGGCCGAGCTGTCCGACCGGGCCCGCGTGCTGCGCCGCATCCCGGCCGACCAGATCGAGTCGTTCCTGTTCTCGTACGGTGACCTCTTCCGCGAAGGCGAGCTTGCCAATGCGCAAGCGAGCGGCACGGCCGAGGTCGGTGCGGACGAGCTGCTGCACCTGCTGGTCGAAGTGCCTTCGTGCCCTCAGGTCGAGGTGTTCGTCACCGGGGAGGGCTCGCCGCTGGTGCTGATGCCGGCGGTCGCGCTGACCGCGCCGGTCTGGCTGAAGCAACTGGAGTCGCTGCGCACGCAGCACCGCCTGATCGTGATCCACGCGCCGGGCTACGGGCTAAGCAAGACGATCCGCGAGTCGACCGCCGCCGGCGTGTCGCGCGTGTTCTCCGAGGTGCTGCAGCGCCTGATCGGCGCGCAGCCGGCGCACCTGGTGTCGTCGTGCTTCGGCTCGATCGCGGCGGCGCACCTGGCCCGCTTCCATCCGGAACAGGTCGCGTCGCTGAGCATGGTCGGCGGCTTCTACGACGGGTCCGACCTGCCGCCGGTGACGGCCGACAACCTCTCGATCGAAGAGGTGATGCAGATGATCCAGACCGTCTCTGGGTCGCTGAAGCTGGACTTCGACACCGTCGCGGCGCAGTGGCCGGCCGACGATCCGCGCCGGCTCGAGACCGAGCGCATGGGCGGCCTGCTGATCGGCAGCCAATGCGCCAACCCGCTGGTCGCGATGCGCTACCTGAACGAGATGATCACGCTGTCGACGCTGGACTGGGTGCGCGAGATCCGCCGGCCGCTGAACTTTGTGTTCGGCGATCTGGACACCGTGATCCGCCCGGTGCACTCGCAGACGATGCACGAGGCCACGGCCGGCTCCGGCCTGGTCGAGATCAAGGGCTCGGGCCACTACCCGTTCTTGACCCACCCGGGCGAGTTCGACGACGCGCTGACCCGCTTCGTGACTCAGGTCGATGCGACGCTCACGTCGGACGCTGCGGCCGATTCCTCTGTCCTTTCCTGAAGGTCCTGACAACCATGCGCAATTCACTTTCCTACCAGCTCGAGATGCGGCTGGACCAAGCCACGGGCTGCCTGACCGGTGCGGGCTACATCCAGAGCCTGCGCGATTCACGCGACCTGTGGCTTGATGGCCGCCGCGTCAGCGTCACCGAGCACCCGGCGTTCGCCGGGTTGCGCAACGAGATGGCGCGCCTGTACGACTTGCAGCACCGCGCCGACCTGCGCGAGGCGATGTCCGAGCCGCTCGAAGGCGCGCCGTATCGCGTCAGCCGCTCGTATGCGCGTCCCTACACCGAAGAGCAGCTGCAGGCCAAGTGGGCCAACTCGCACCTGTGGATGGAGCACAGCTGGGGCCAGCTGCCGCGGGTGCCCGACTTCATGGCCAACGTGGTGGTCGGCCTGTACGACTACCGCGAGGCGTTGGCCAAGGTCGCCCCGCAGTTCGGCGACAACGCGGCGCACTACTACGCCTACTGCAGCCGCCACGATCTGAGCATCACGCACGCGATCGGTGACCCGCAGATCGACCGCTCGGCCGGCCCGAGCGACAACCCCGACCTGGCGCTGCGCGTGGTCCGCGAGACGCCGGACGGCGTGGTGATCCGCGGCGCGAAACAGGTCGCGACGCTGTCGCCGTTCGCGCACGAAGTGCTGATCTACATGTCGCCGACCTTCGCGATGCGCGACAAGCCGGAGTTCGTCATCTGGTGCGCGCTGCCGATGCAGACGCCGGGCCTGCGCGTGATGTGCCGCGAGGCGCTGCCGCGCACCGAGGGCAGCTTCGCCCACCCGTTCGCCGGCCGCTACGACGAACAGGACGCGATGCTGTTCTTCGAGGACGTCTTCGTGCCGCGCAACCGCATCTTCCTGCTGCGCGACGCTAAGACCGCCTTCGACGGCTTCCGGCGCCTGAACGCCTGGTCGCTCTATGTTGGCCAGATCCGCTTCTACCACCGGATGATGACCCACCTGGCGGTCGCCGCGATGGTCAGCGATTCGATCGGCGTCAGCGGTTTCCGCGAGATCCAGGGCAAGCTCGGCGAGCTGGCCACCTATGTCGAGATGACCCGGCTGGCGCTGCTGGGCATGGACAAGCAGACCAGCCGCACGCCAGGCGGGCTGCTGGCGCCGGGCTCGACGCTCGGGCCCGATGCATTCGCGGCGCAGATCGGCACGCGGGCCAGCGAGATACTGCGCGAGCTCGGCGCCTCGGGCCTGCTGATGCAGCCCAGCGAAGCGGACCTGGCGACGCCCGAGCTGCGCCCGCTGCTCGAGCGCTACATGTGCGGCAAGGACATCGATGTCGACCGCAAATCACGGCTGTTCCGCATGGCCTGGGACCTTACCTGCGATAGCTACGGCATGCGTCAGGAGCTCTACGAAAAGTGGAACCGCGGTGACCTGGCACGCAATCGCATCGCCCTATTCAACACCCTGGACCGATCGGCGATCACCCAGCGCATTCAGGACGCGATCGCATCGCCGTCGTTCGGCCTGCAGGACCGTCCGGTGCCCGAGCGGGTCACCAAGGTGCCTTAGGCCCGCGTGCTGCCCGAACCCTATCTCCAATGACAAGAAGGATGACCCTGCCATGAGCCAACAACAAGCCGCCCCTGGAGGCCCGCAACAACTGCCCCCGGTGTGGGCGATCGTGATCCCGGTGTTCATCGAGCTGGTGCTGACGTTCTCGGTGTTTTTCTCGGATTCGTTCTTCCTCAGCCGGATCTCCGACGCCGTAGCCGCGAGTGTCGGCACCACGATCCCGATCTTTATGGTCTGCGTGCTGGTCGCGATGATGATGGCGCAGGGCGCCAGTAACGCCGCCGGCCAGTTCAACGGCGCGGGCCAAACGAAGGAGTCTGGCCGGATCTACTGTGCTGCGCTGGTGGTGAACGCTGTCCTCGGACTGTTGGCCGCCCTGGCGATGGGCTTCGGCGCTTCGGTGATCGCCAAGGGCTTAGGGCTTACGGGTGACGAGCACGGCCATGCGGTCGCGTTCATGTCGGCCATCGCACCGGCGTTGATCTTCATCGGTCTGAAGTACGCGCTCGGCTCCGTGTTCGTGTCGCGCGGCCAGACGGTCTGGACGATGTTCGGCGGCGTCGTTGCGATCGCCGTCAACATCGCGCTGAACATTGTCTTCCAGCGGGCCGGCATGGGCATCGAAGGCGTCGCACTGGCCACCATCCTGGCGCAGGTGGCGGTGATCGTGTTCTATGTCGTCGTGATGCTGACCAAGGTGAAGTCGCCGCACGAGTGGCGGGCCTTCTTCGCCGCCCCGGCCGAGCCGATCCGCAACGTGCTTCGCATCGGCGTGCCGTCCGTCGTCCAGCCAGTGTCGGCCGAACTGGCGATGCTGGTGATCGCCGCGGCAGCCGTCCACCTGGGCACCGAGGCGATGGCGGCACGGGTCTACGTGATGAACCTGGCCACGGTGGCGATCTGCTGGGCTGCGGCGGTCTCGATCGGCAACCAGGTGCTGGTGGCGATCCTGGTCGGTGCCGGGCAGCCGCAGGCGGCCAACGCGGTGCTCATGTCGAACCTGCGCATTGCGGTGGTGGGCAGCCTGCTGATCGCGCTCGCGCTGTGGGCCTCGGGCGGCACGCTGGTGGGCATTTTCACCCAGGACCCTAAGATCATCGCGATCAGCACGGACCTGCTGGTGCTGGCGATCCTGCTCGAGCCGGCGCGCTCGCTCGGCACGCTGTCCAGCTTCGCACTGAAGGCGGCGGGCGACGCCAACTACCCGGCCGCCGTCGGGCTGGGGGTGACCTGGCTGGTGGCCGTGCCGCTGGCCGTCTACCTGTGCCTCTACAGTGGCCTGGGTATGGCCGGCCTGTGGGTCGGTCTGGTGGTTGACGAAACGCTACGCGGCATGATCAATTTCCGGCGTTGGCAGTCTGGTAGGTGGCAGAGTAAGGCTTTAACGATGCCTGCTTCTTCAGCCAAAGAAGCGCTATGAGTACTCTATCTTTCATTGATGCTGACTGGCGGCAAAGACTTACCTGCACGAAAAATTTCACACAAGTAAGCGGCCCCGATAAATTTCGCTCCGCGACTTTTGCGCCGTCTGCTTCAAAAAACAATGACTTAGCCAAGTTTTTCGGAGCGAAACTTGTGCTAGGGCGCTTACTTTTCGATTTAACTGAATTTGGAGACTTTAATGGAATATGAAATTGTTGATTATGGCGGCATGACAATTGTTGGCATCTCTTCCAGAGTGGACAACAGCGATGCTGGTTTCAAGAAAATAGAACTTATATGGAAGGAATTTTTTCAACGAGATATTAAGCGTAAGCTTGGTCTTGAAGGCGATTCTGAAATCTGCGAGGCATATTTTGATTATGAAAGCGATGCCAACGGCCCCTACACAATTGTCCTGGGTGCAGTGCTTCATCCGTATGTTCCTCCAATGAACGAGGAGTTGGTGATGCACCATGTTGAAAAAGGGCGTTATGCGAAGTTTCACACTGTCAACCCAAATGGTATCCGTGATATTTGGAAACACGTTTGGGGTCGTACTGATTTGAATCGTCGCTACGCTTGCGACTTCGAGTTAATTAGCTCACAGGGTGCTGACGTGTATGTGTCTGTGAAGTGACAGGGAGTGAGGCTGTTGCGTAAGTCATCGAAGTTGAAAAGCATCATGCTGAAGGTACATCCCGATCGTCCGTTGCTGGAACCTAGCATGGCACCGGAGGCGCTCGACGCGTACTACTGGTACATGCAGGAGTTGGTGACTTATTGCCGCGAGCAGGGTCTGTCGACCCACGGGCACAAGCACGAAGTGTTAGAGAGCGTTCGCGATCACCTCTGCGGCAGTCTGGTCATGACGCCACGGGAGTCTGCTCGTGCCAAAGCGACTCGTGCAGCTACCGGCGATCACACGATCACGTTCGAAACACGGATCGGTCCCGACTACAAGTGCGATGCCAATACCCGAGCCTTCTTCGAGTCAGTCATCGGCCCGCACTTTCACTTCACTGCGCATCTGCAGAGATTTCGCCGTGCCAACACGCACCGACAACTAACCTATGGCGACTTAGCGACCGAATGGATCGCCGAGCACGAACGGCGCAAGGACAAGAGCTACAAGTCCACGCTGATGCACACCTGGGAATACAACCGCTTCGTCCGGGACTACATGCGCGACAAGGAGCGCAACCATGGCAAGACCCTGAAGGACGCGGCAGTCGCCTGGAACGAGCTGCGCCAGTCGTGTGGCCCACGTGACTACGCCAGCAGCATCGCCGCACGGAACGCCGAGGGCAGCCGAGCCGCGCACCTCTACCGAGACCCACAAGCATGATCGATTCCGCCAACCACGGTGGGGCGGCGGGCCGCTGCATGGCCTGTCCAGCCCCCCATGACGGCCTGCACGTGTGGCAGGTCGACCTGGACGACCCGCACGCCCGCGCCGACGACTGCGCGCAAGTGCTGGACTCCCGCGAGCGCGCGCGGGCGGACCGGTTTGCCTTTGCGCCGCTGCGCCGGCGTTACCTGGCGGCGCATGCGGCACTGCGCGGGATCCTCGGCCTGTCTCTGGGCCGCGCGCCGGACGCGATCGCGCTGCGCACCGATGCCAACGGCAAGCCCTGCCTGGCCGACGTGCCGTACCCGCTGCGCTTCAACCTGTCCCACTCGGCGGGCATGGCGCTGGTGGCGGTGTCATGGCGGCACGAGGTCGGCGTCGACCTGGAGCGCTGGTCCGAACCGGCGCACCTGATGGCGATGGTCGGGCGCTATTTCAGCGTCAGCGAGAAGGAAGCGTTCTGGACGTTGCCCGACGACCAACGCATGCACGGTTTTCATCGCTGGTGGACGCTGAAGGAGGCTTGCCTGAAGGCCACCGGCGTCGGCCTACGGTTTCCGCTGGATGCCTTTAGCGTCGAGTTCCGACCGCAGTTCCGCCCGCGGCTGCTGGACGGCCCTTCGACGATGCAAGGACTGCAACTGTGGTCGCTGGACATGCCCGGCGTCGGCTGGTCTGCGGCGTTGGCCTGGGCGCAGCCCCAAGCTAACGGCGTGCGGTCGTCGCCCACCGTTCGGCAGTGGTCATGGCAAGGATGGAGGATTTGAGATGTCGTACCTAGACGCTTTGACAAGACCGTCGCCCGTTCCGATCGTGACCGCGCGGCCCGTTCGCTCGCCGTGGGTCGGGCTTCAGACCGGCGCGCCTGGCGCGCGGCTGCGGCTCATCGCCTTCCACCACGCGGGGGGTAACGCGAGTTTCTTCCAGCCCTGGCTGAAAGAGTTCCAGTCGCTCGACTGGCTCGAGTTCACTGCCGTGCAGTTGCCGGGCCGCGGTCGGAGCCTGTCTGAACCGCCGTTCACCGAACTGCCGCCACTGCTCGACGCCATGGACGGAGGGCTGCGCGAGCTGACCGACCAACCGTACGTGCTGTTCGGCTTCAGCATGGGCGCGATCCTGGCCTTCGAGCTCGCGCTGCGCAGGCAGAGGCAAGGGCGTCGCATGCCGCTGGCCCTGGTGTTGGCCGGGCGAGGCGCGCCGCGCACCGTCCGCCCCACCGTCAGCCGCGCTGCGTTCTCGCGCGAAAAGATCGTTCGCGAGCTGACGCGGCTGGGTGGCACCGACCCGGTGCTGCTGCAGGACGGGCCGTTCCTGGATGTCTTCATGCGCACTTTCCAGGCGGACTTCGCGATTGCCGACGCGCACCACTGCGCGACGCCCGAGCCGCTGCGCTGCCCGATGCATGTGTGGGGCGGCGCCGACGACCCCGAGGTGTCGATCGAGCGCATCTTCCGCTGGGACGACTTCGCTGGCGACACCTTCGTCGGGCACCTGTTTCCCGGTGGCCACTTTTTCGTGAGGAGCGCGCATGCGCCCATTATGGAGAACTTGATGAGAGTACTAGACATAGCCAGGAGGACTTCATGCTGACCTTCATGTTTCCGGGCCAGGGTGCCCAGCACCGTGGCATGGGGGCTGCCTTGTTCGAGCAGTTCCCGCTCCAGGTCGAGCAGGCCAACTCGATCCTCGGCTACGACCTGCCGGCGCTGTGCCAGCACAGCGGGCCGAAGCTGAACGACACCGCCTTTACGCAGCCGGCCCTGTTCACCGTCAACGCGCTGGCCGAGATGTCGGTGCGCCGCACCGGCGTTGAGCCGGACTTCGTGATCGGCCACAGCCTGGGCGAGTACAACGCGCTGCTGAGTGCCGGCGTGATCGATTTCGAGACCGGCCTGCAGCTGGTGAAGATGCGCGGCGAGCTGATGGCGCGGCAGAACGGCAAGGGCACGATGATCGCAGTGCTCGACCCCGACCTGGCGCAGCTGCAGGCGGTGGCCGACGAGCTGTCGCCCGATTTCTGCATCGCCAACGACAACTCGCCGAAGCAGCTCGTCTGCGCCGGCTCGCTGGCCGCGGTCGAGGAGGCCTCGCGGCGCATCACCGCCGGCAACATCGGCAAGGTCGTGCCACTGAAGGTCAGCGGCGCGTTCCACACCCGCTTCATGGCCGATGCGGCGGCCGAGTTCCGCCAGTTCTGTGCGCGCTTCAGCTTCAAGCCCGGCCGGCTGCCGGTGGTCTCGAACCTGAGCGCCCGGCCGCACGACGGGTGCGACTGGCCCGAGCGCCTGTCCGAGCACCTGACCCGGCCGGTGCAGTGGCGCCAGACCCTGGCCTACCTGCGCCAGCAAGGGCCGATGTTGTTCCAGGAAGTCGGCCCCGGCACCGTGCTGACCACGCTGGCCAAAGCCAACCTCACCCACTGAACGGGAGTCCACCTTAAATGTTCGAGACCATAACCCAGTCCCATGTCGAACGCTTGCGCGAGCATCCGTTCATCCAGCGCTGCCGCGAGGGCACCATCACGCGGCATGAGCTGAACGTCTTCCTGGCCCAGCAAGCCAAGTACAGCGGTTACTTCACCCGCTACCTGTGCGCACTGATCTCCAACCTGCGCGACAACGACGACGTGATGCGCCTGGCCGAGAACCTGGCCGAGGAGCTTGGCTTCGGCGGAGACGCCGGTGAGCCGCATGCGAAGCTGTTCTCGCGCATGCTGTCCGAACTGGGCGTGCGCCAGCACGAGGTGCCGACGTTTCCCGAGACCGAGCACCTGATCGACACGGCGCTGCACTACTGCAAGCAGCCCAACCCGGCCTACGGGCTGGGCGCGCTGTGCCTGGGCGCCGAGGCGATAGTCGCGCCGCTCTACAGCGACATCATCGAAGGCTTCCTTGCCAACGGCATCAAGCGCGAGCAGCTGAAGTTCTTCGAGATCCACGTCGATTGCGACGACGACCACGCCGAGACGATGCGCCAGATCCTGCTGCGCATGCAGGGGGAGCGACCGCAGGATGCAGCGCTGATCCTAGAAGGCGCGCATGCCATGATCGATGCCCGCCTGGGGTTTTTCAACGGCATTCTGAATGGAGCAAATCAGGCATGTCACTGACCACTACCCATTCGTCGAAGGACTTTGCAAAGGTCCCTGCCTCACTCGATGCGACTTTGCCGGACAGGCTGTTCCACGCCGACGTAGTCGGCAGCAGCCATGACGGGAACCGTGACTTTTCCCAGGAGCGCGGGCACGCTGTCAGCGTGGTGGATCTACCGTCGAAGGTCATCAGCATGACCGTTGGCGGGCTCGAGCCGGGTCAGAGCACGCGTAGGCACCGGCACAACTACGAGACGCTAATTTACGTGCTTGAAGGCGAGGGCAAGTCGGTCATTGGAGAGCGCGAAGTTGTCTGGAAGCGCGGCGATGCGTTCTACGTGCCGATCTGGGCTTGGCACCAGCACATCAACCTCAGCTCGCAACAAAAGGCGACCTACCTGGCCTGCGAGAACGCGCCGCACCTGCAGAATCTGGGCGTCGCCCTGCGCGAAGAAGCCTGAGCGGTACTTTCCCTTGTTGTCAAAAAAGGAACCACATTATGTCAAAACCTACAGAGAGCACCGCTATGCTCCAAGTCACTAATACAGACGTGGCTGTGCCACTACCTGTCGCTGCAAAACCAAAGACGGCTCCACCTGTCGTTCTGGCGCCCAGCTCAAATCCCGCATCGAGCAAGACGAGCGAGGTGCAATGGTGGTTTGATGCTCGAAAGCTTGCGAGCGAGCGGATCTTGCCTATTGTTGAGCAGAGCAACTGTACTCATGTTGTGATCAATCATGCCCAGCATCGTGGGTTCACGACTGCTAAGCAGAAAGTCATTGTCGTTGACGCTCCAGCTCAGTTGAAAGACCTTGAGCACGGCGTCTGGGTGATGACCCATGAGGAGTCAATCCTCCGCCAGGCCGTTAGTTCCGGCCACAAGGCCGGTTTGTGCATCGATGTGATAGATCTCGAGCGAGAGTTTCCGTACTGTATTGAAGTTTGCGAACGTGGTGACGATTTCGTAGTGATCGATATCGAGCATGCCACCTACATTCCTTACGAGCTTCTGCTGGCCAAAACGGAAGGCAAACCGACCAAGGTCCTCCGCAACATTCCAATCAGGGGGCTGCAAGGCGTGGTCGACGACATCAACCAGTCCTTAAACGCTTTTGCGACGATGGAGCATGGCATTGGAGTCGTGCTGCGTACGGAGCATGCCGAGGTGGTCGAGAACCTATCGCAGCGAATCGAGCGGCGCCAAAACACGTCCATCCACCTAGTGAAGGCGCGCGTCGAAGAGGTGCAACACACCGGGCTGGGCCATCGAGTTTGCGTCGATTGCACGTCGATGATGTCGGCCGAAGAGGGAATGATCGTCGGCTCGACTGGCTGGGGCGGACTGTTTGTCTGCTCCGAGACACACTACCTGCCGCACATGAATCTGCGTGAGTTCCGTGTCAATGCTGGTGCGGTGCATTCATACATCTGGGGACCTGACGATAGCGTCAAATACCTGAGCGAAATGCAGGCCGGCGCTGAGGTTTTGTGTGTGGACCTCCATGGCAACTCACGCGCTGTAACGGTAGGTCGAGCCAAGACTGAACGTCGGCCAATGCTTAAGATTCGATGCAGTGTCGCGCTTGACAACGTAAGTCCAGAAATACAAAACGCAGTCCTAACTGCGAATGCCGCCAAACGAGCGGTGACACCTAGTCAAGAAACTGTTTCCGTTGAGGATCCGAATCGAATTTACTTGAATGTTTTTCTGCAGAATGACTGGCATGTTCGGCTCATGGGTGCCGATAGGAAAGTACGACATGCGACTTTGGTAGAGCCCGGAGATGAGTTGTTGGCCCATGTAGAGTTGCCTGGGAGGCATACAGGATTGCGAATTTCCGAAAGTATCATTGAGCAGTAGGAAATATTTACTGCTGTGACGACTTGTGCATTCCATAGATCAGTAGCCTAAAAGGACGGTAGTTGTTGCAAGAGTTTTTTGTATTCAATTCTGTATTCCTCACCAATCACCACCTGGGGGTCAATTCATTGATGAGGTTGACTCCTTTCATTTGCGCGAACAGCGTGGCGGGTGCAAGTCCCGCTGCTAGCTGGTCACAGTGAGCAAAGCGAAGCGTAACTACGTGAGGGCGACCGAACGAGGTAGCTTAAGCGTGAATCCGCAGGCGATGAATAAAAACCATAGAAGGTGTTGTCAAGCCCCTGATGAGAACTCAAAGTGCTCCATTTATGGTCACCCAAATTGCTCCACCTAGCCAGGAGTGGTATGACCCACTCAATCGGGCGTGTCATAGGCCACTTGCCAGACGCAGGACATTCTTTCAACGCCTCACGAATGAAGGTGCAGCCTGAGTGAGCGTCTCGCGTGCGATACCTACTTGGGCCGGTAAAGTCTCTACAAAGTGCCGTCAGGATGTCCTCCAGACTGTGATCGGCGTGCGTCAAGGTAGTTGCCGCCTAATTTACGCAGCTAACGGCTGAATAAGCTTTTGCCCTACATGCTGCGCAATGACGGAATCACGTTCGGGGTTGAGGGTCACCGCACCCATGGCGTATGGCGCGCCCAGCGGGCCGGATGGCGCTGTTTTGCTTCGGTGTACAAGGCATGGCGAGCGGCCAGAATGGCATGGTCCTCACCGGCATGGCGCTGGTGTGGCGACGCATAGCGGATGCCGCTGTGCTTGTGCTCCAGGTTGTACCAGTGCACAAATGCCGCACCCCACTGGCGTGCTGCCTCCATTGTCTCGAAGCCCTTGTAGGGGAACTCCGGGCGGTATCTGGCGGTGCGAAATAGCGACTCGGCGAAGGCGTTGTCGTCGCTCAACCTCGGGCGTGAGTACGAGGGCTTCACGCCCAATCAGTTGAGCATGGCCAGCACCGCGGTGGCCTTGAGTGTGGAGCCGTTGTCGCCGTGCAATACCGGCTTGTCAGCCAAGGCCGCAATGGCCTCGGCCAAGGCGGTGCGTCGTACCAGATGCACTGCGTACTCGGTGGAGTCGTCGGCGTGCACTTCCCAGCCCACGATCCTGCGGCTGTACAGATCCAGAATCAGGTGCAGGTGGAACCAGAGGCCAATCACTGTGGCGGGCAAATAGGTCACATCCCAGCACCAGACCTGGCGTGCGGCCGTGGCGATGTGGGTGGTCAGTGGTCGTTTGGCCTTGGGTGCCTTGGCCCGGCCCCGGTGGGCGCTTTGTCCATGGGCGCGCAGCACCCGTGCGAACGTGGACTCGCTGGCTAGGTACACGCCCTCATCGGCCAGCATGGGCACGATGCGCGCCTGCGGCACCGATGCAAAGCGTGCCTCGTTGGCCACGCTCAAGAACTTGGCGCGCTTCTCAGTGCTCAAGACATGGCTAGGTAGCGGGCGCACCGCTGCGGGCCTGCCATCCCCTTTGCTCAGGCCCTCCTGTGCATTCCAGCGCTGCAGAGTGCGCTGGTCTATGCCGGCGATCTCACACACCTGTTACAGGCGTGCTCCAGCAGCACGGGCCTCGGTAATGTCTTGAGCCAAGCTGCGGCGATCTTCAAGGACGATCATGCGTCCTCGCCCTTATTGTAGATCGCCGCGACTTTTTTGACAGTACCAAGAGGGCTGCGGTTTCTGCCAGGGCGCTGTCTTTGCGTAGCCGTTCAAGCTCCAGGTCTTTGATGCGTTTGCGGTCCTGGCGCGTGGCCTGCGGACTGGCACGCGCATCCTGGGGCTCGGCCAGCGCGCTGGTGGAACTGGCGCACCATTGCTCCAGTTCTGCCGGGTAGATGCCGTGTTCGCGGCACCAGGCGCTCTTGTCTGCTTGCGACAGTGCTGCCGTAGTAATCACGGCCTGCAGTCTGGCCGGCGCAGTCCATGCCCGCCCTCGGGAGTGCATGGACTGGACATACTCTCTCCAGCGTTCCAGCGTACCAACCGCAATACCAACTTCAGTGTTGCGCTCTCAGGCTGCAACAGCCGAGCAATTGCCCGGTCCTTGAATGATTTTCCGTAACGTGCCACTGATTTCCTTCATCGCCGCCCCTAGGGTTATTGGTTCTAAGGAGGCGACAACTATTGTGACGCGGGGGGTGATTCAGGGAGCTAACTCACCACTGTCCGTGTCGGTTTACCGAATTCTTCTCGATGATGGCCTGCTGGTGAAGAGATTTAGGGCTGTCGAACTGAATCGCCCCGGATTTTGAGGAAGTTTCACACTTTGAGAAGATGGAGCCATGAGCAAGAAATCGAACTGTTTTCACCCGAGGTACTCGAACGCGCTGTCCGTATGGTGCTCGAACACCGCGGCGAGTACCCCTCCCTGTGGGCCACCATTGAGTCCATTGCACCCAAGATCGGCTGCGTGCCGCAAACACTCAACGACTGGGTTCGCCAGCATGAAGTGGATGCTGGCATGCGCGATGGCGTCAGCTCTGATGAGCGAGCCCGCATAAGAGACCTTGAGCGCGAAGTCAAGGAGCTGCGCAAAGCCAACGAAATCCTCAAGCTGGCGAGTGCTTTTTTGCCCAGGCGAGCTCGACCGCCGACTGAAGTCTTGAGGTCGTTTGTCGACCAACACCGCGACACCCACGGGGTCGAGCCGATTTGCAAAGTGCTGCAAATCGCCCCGACTGGCTATAGGTGCCATGCTGCTCGGAAACGCAAGCCCGAACTGCTTGGCGCCAGAGCTAAACGTGATGAAGCCCTGACGCCACAGATCCAAGCCGTCTGGCAGGCCAACATGCAAGTCTATGGGGCCGACAAAGTCTGGCACAAGATGAATCGTGAGGGCACCAAGGTAGCCCGCTGTACGGTCGAGCGACTCATGAAGCGCGTGGGATTGCACGGCGTTCGCAGGGGCAAGGTCGTGCGCACCACGGTGCCAGAAAAAGCAGCACCATGCCCGCTGGATCGGGTCAATCGCCAGTTCAAAGCAGACCGTCCGAACCAACTGTGGGTGTCGGACTTTACCTATGTCAGCACCTGGCAGGGCTGGCAATACGTGGCCTTTGTGATTGACGTGTTTGCCCGGCGCATCGTGTGCTGGCGCGTCAGCAGTTCCATGCGCACGGACTTTGTGTCATCGATGCGCTGGACCAGGCCCTGTTTGACAGGCAGCCCGAACGCTCTGATGCCTTGATTTACCACTCAGACAGGGAGGCGCAATATGTTTCCATTCTCTATACCGAACGCCTTGCGCAGGCAGGGATAGAGCCCTCGGTCGGCAGCCGTGGCGACAGCTACGACAACGCCCTGGCCGAAACGATCAATGGGCTGTACAAAGCCGAATTGATCCACCGCCGTGCACCATGGAAAACCAAGGAAGCACTTGAGCTGGCGACCCTGGAATGGGTGGCTTGGTTCAACCACCACAGACTGCTCAGCTCGATTGGGTATATTCCACCGGCTGAAGCTGAGGTGAACTACTACCGGCAGCTAGCCGGGAAGATCGAGACCGAGGTCACAACTTAAACCAACTGGCCTCCACGAAATACGGGGCGATTCATCACGCAGGATTTGGGGTGGATTTAACGAGTCCAACTTGACGGACTGACTTCCAGGCTCCAGGGCGTCTGAAGCTTGTTCGCCGGGGAGGGAATTTCCATAATCAGTTCTGTTTAGACGGTGATGGCGCCAGTACTCCGGATTCCTGTCGGTCCATGCTTTCTGCGCACGCGACTGGTTGTCCCGGTAATCCGGGTCGGATTGAAGCTTGCTTTTTTGCCATTGCCGACGGCGCTCTTTCTGGCAGACGGGCTTGGAGCAGTACGCCTGGTTCGGTACCTGGGGGGCAGGGGTAAAGTGGATGCCACAGTGGGCGCAACTAAGCTTGGTCATGGATGTTCTCCAGTCAGTTGAGGAACTGGAAACATCGCCCGATTGATGGGATGACGGAGGCCCCGAGGGGGAGTTGTTATATGTGGTTGATTGGCACTTGTGGATCTGGGTTCAATTCCTGAAACCGGATTTGAATTTGGGTCGGTGAAGAGTGCCGATGCAAATGTGTGCAAAACAGACATCATTGGGCTTGCATAGACTTACCTCTGAGTGCCGAATCTGATGCGCTGCGAAAAAGATGGTGTTTTCCAACTTTACGAACTTGACAAATCAATCGTAATGATCCAAAATATCCCTCGTGAGTTGCAATAGAGCACCTCGTGAGCTGGAGAAGCACACATGTTGACTTTGAAAGAAACAGCCTTTTCGGAGCCTGCAGGCGAGAGCCAAGCACTGGCCCATTACCAAATCATTCGCCGCAACGCCGCAGTGGTGCCGTTTGAGCCCAACAAAATTGCCCACGCTATGATGAGGGCGTTCATGGCGGTCCATGGTGTCTATGCATTTGCTCGAAGCATTTGCAGTGGATGGCTTCACGGCTTTTGGCGCGCACTCAAGCCATCTAAGCTAGGTGCCCGGTCCGGCGATCGTTCAGCATGCCTTGATCGCCCAATTCACTTGATCCCACTGCAAGGCCAATCGAGGATGCAAGGATTTTTCGGTAGCAGCAAACCCGCTATGCGCAACGCACCTTAAACGGGTGTCTAAGACTCAATCGCCATGAACACATTAACTTCCCCTTTTTCTGTTGCCTTTGACTCCTTCAGCACACGTCGCACCACCACAGCAGACCCATATGCCACTGAGGCGCAGACTGCGGCGTTGCTGAGTCGTGGTGCGGATTACAGACGTCAACGAATCAATGCTTCGGACATGATTACCACCGATGAAGCCGCTGAACTAAGCGGGACGACTCGTGTCACGATCAACTCTTGGATCAAGAGTGGCCGTAGCATTGGTGTTGCGCATTTGCGTCGTGGTTTCAAGATGCCGAAATGGCAGTTTGAGCCCTATGTTTTCCCAGTGATTCAGTCACTGTCCGAAGCGTTGGGCACCACCGATGGGTGGCAAATGCTGTCGTTTTTGGAAACACCGCACGAAGCACTTGACGGACTGGCGCCACGCATTGCCCTGGAGCAGGGCGTGTCTGGCCAACGCATTGTTGACCTGGCAACAGCAGAAGGGCATTGAGCTTGACTGCCCATGAAATTCAAAGACCTTAACCCAACCATTATTGAACTTGCTGCCCCTTACATTTTTCACCGTATTCAGCTGATTCGGTCACGAACCACGAGCGTGCAAATCAATGGAGTGGCCATGCCGCCAGTCGGCTTGATGTATGGCCGTTATTGCTTACCGGATGAGCCCGTTGCTTATTTGGCCGACAGCCCGGAGACGGCGCTGTACGAGACACTGCTCAGGCGAGAGACGGTAAGCAGAAGCTTGTCGGAACTGCGTCGAAGGTGTCTGGTCGAATTTGTGACGACTGGCCCCTTGCGTCTTGCCGATTTGCGTGGTTTGGCTGAGCCATACCCTGTGCTGCAGTCGCTTCGCGTGGCACAAACACAGGAACTGGCGACCGACTGCAGAGCCATGAATTTGAATGGGATGGTCTACGCTTCAGCCCAGCACCCGCATCACACATGCATCGCTTTGTTCCAGTCGGGCATCAATCAGTTGAGTAAGCGTAACTCCCAGCGACTCATCAACCCTGGCACCAACCGCATGCTGCATGTCTTGCACACCGCGCTGTGGCGATCTGGTGTCCCGTTGGATGAGAGTTGAGACAGCCCATCACTTTTTGATGTGCATTCCGCAGAACTATGAATCTTATTTTGAGGATTTCAAAATGATTATTGAAAGAGCAATTCAAAATCGCCGTCTGTTGGCGTTTACTTACGATGGTTTTTCTCGCACGGTTGAGCCGCACACCTGTGGAATTGATTCCAAGGGACACAAAGCACTGCGAGCATTCCAAGTTGGTGGTGGAAGTGAATCCGGGGAATACATCGGATGGAAAATGTTCCATGTCGATGAAATTTTCGGCTTGTCTGAGTTGCCACGGTCTTTCGATGGTCCACGCCCTGGTTTCAAAAGAGGTGACATCGCCTTCAGGGCTATCACTGCAGAGCTTTGATCTCATCCGTTCGGTCCGGTCAAAATCTCTTCCTCGCGTTCACGCTCTGGTACTCGCTAGCATGATTGAATGCGAATAGAAAGTTCCTGAGTGGTGAACCATCCACCACCATATACGGGGGACAGATTTTCTCTGTCCCCCTTTTTCTTTCCCGGAAGGCACTGTTTCTGCGGGCTTTCGCGTTTTGCCTTGCGGACGCGACGGGTCAGATTTCCCTGGCTTTTGTCCTCAGAGAGCAAATTTCTCTCTTTTTTCTCTGTTGGCTTGTGGACGTGTCCATGAGTTGAGGCCAGTATTCATGCGGGTTTCATGGATTCGGTTGGACCTTGCCGCTGCATGAGCATTGTGGATGTGAACTTTTTGAAGACGTCCAAATGCAGCTAGGAGGCCACCACTGAATCATCAGATGTTCTGCAGCAGTCGGTCAGAAAATACATTGAGTCAATCGCTGGTCTAGGCTGGGGGCGGTCGGTCAGGTTTGGCCGCTCAATGCCGACGGTCGCCGATACCTGACATTGGCCGACGCGCCGGGTGAGCAACTGCGATGACCAAAGGCGAACTCTGCAACCCCACGAATAGTTTGGTGCACATCACGACTGGCCGTCTTCCTTTGCGAACTGGAGTTATTCCAAAGGGAAATAAAGTATTTTTGGATGAGATTGACATCGATGATGATGGCACCGCGCAGCAGACTTGGCATTCCCCCAAATCAGTAGACACTTTTCATAGCGCAGTTTGACGCTGGCGCTCGAACTCATGGGGGCTGAGTTGATCGAGATGCTTGTGGCGTCGCACTCGATTGTAGAAACCCTCGATGTAATCGAAGATTTCTGACTTGGCTTCAGCCCTTGTTTGGTAAATCCGTTTTTTGATCTGCTCGCTCTTCAAGCTGCTGAAGAACGACTCAGCCACAGCGTTATCCCAACAGTTGCCCCGACGGCTCATGCTGGGGCTCAACCGGTTGTCTTTGCACCAGCGATTGAACTCGTCACTGCCAAATTGACTGCCCTGATCCGAATGGATGATCACAGAATCCTTTGGTTTTCTGCGCCAAACCGCCATCGTCAGTGCATCCAGCACCAAACTCGTCTGCATTCGTGCGCCCATACTCCAGCCAACGACCGCACGCGAGTGCAAATCCAGCACGGCAGCCAAATATAACCAGCCCTCATGCGTGCGGATGTAGGTGATATCCGTGACCCAAGCGTGGTCTGGCTCATCGTGCTGAAATTGACGCTCCAATTGATTGGGAGCCACTTGCGCAGGCTTGCCCACCTTGTACCTGGGTCTCTTGTACCCCCGTACCGATTTGATCTGCGCTGCGCGCATCAACCGGGCAACACGGTTTTCGCTACACGCCACACCCGCCTCCTTGAGATCAAAGAAGATGCGAGGACTGCCGTAGATGCCCATGCTTTGGTCGTAGAACTCACGAATCTGCGTGGTCAACTTTTCATTGGCCTTGGCCCTTGGAGAGAGCGGCTCACGCAGCCAAGCGTAATAGCCGCTGCGGTGCACCTTAAGAACACGGCACATACTGGTCAGACGAAACTCGCGCTGGTGTACCTGCATGAACGCGTACTTCACCCGGACTGCTTGGCAAAGTACGCTGCGGCCTTTTTTAAGATGTCGCGCTCCTCTGTTGTTCGCCTGAGTTCAGCCTTGAGCTTGGTCATCTCAGCTTGCAGCGCTTTGAGGTCGCTTGACTGGGGTGCGTCTGATTTCTTGAACTTGTTGACCCAGCTGTACAGAACCCCCTCCGGAATTCCCAGCCGCTTGGCCACATCGACGACGGCATGACCTTTATCGATGACTTGTTTGACCGCCTCGGACTTGAACTCGGCGGCATATTTCGTTCGTTGCATTTGCATGGCTCCAATTCAGTTTTGACATCATTATTTGTCTACTAATTTGGGGGAATGCCAATGTAATGAATTACCATTGCAAGAAGATGAATTCATGCAGGATCAATTTCTATTGATCCTGACTTTCCTTAATGGCAAGAGCTATTTGAGATGCTGAGAACAAATGCAAAAGCGCTGACTGGGTTAGAACTGTAATGACAACCGAAATCCTAGTGTGCATCACATGTCAACCGCCTGAACTGTCCCGAGATGATCCAAGAGAGGGGCAGCGCTTGTTTGAGACACTAAGGGACAAGGCGTTTGAAGAGGAGCCCCCCTTTTCTGTCCGGCCTGTTGAATGCATGAGTGGCTGCTCTCATGCCTGCACGGTGGCTTTTCAGGCCAAAGGCAAGACGAAGTATTTGTTCGGTGAGTTGAAGCCCGACAGGGAGACAGTAGAACAAATTCTCAAATGTGCAGAACTCCACAGCGAAGACCCCCATGGTGTGATGCCATGGTCTAGTCGGCCTGCGCTCTTCCAAAAAGGGTTGATCGCCCGACTGCCAGAGGTTTTAGACTGATAGAACGATGTACCAAGAAAAATACATTCTTCTGGGCAAGTTTGCGCCAAATGATTGGCGACCAATAGGAGCCATTTATGACGAGCTCAGAGGTATGAGCTTCACCTATGACAGCTATGAAGAAGCGAACATGGCGCTTCGTGATCTTAAAAACTTATTAAAAACTTACAAAAAGCAAAGGAAAGTTCCGCTGACGATTCGAGCCGAATCGTTTGATTACGGTCCCTAAGCACGCATCCGTCTGGTAGACTCTTGAATGTTATAGGTGCTTTGATTGCCCATGCAGTCAAAGTTAAACGGGAAAGCGGTGAGTTTCTCTTCAAGAGAAGCAAAGCCGATGCTGCCCCCGCAACGGTAAGTAAGTGCGGGCGTACCAATATGCCACTGGGTTCAGACCTGGGAAGGCGGTGCGTCAAAACTTACAAGCCCGGATACCGGCCTATGGCATCACCGAAGTGCTACGGGGTGTGGCTGGGCCATTAATGGTTCGTATGAATGCTCCCTGCACTTTTTTTGTGCAATACGACTGCGGGTGCGCTTAGTCGTTAGGAGATTTTATGAAACCACGTCTTACGCTGGTGGCAGCTTCGCTGTCAGCCATTTTTGCTTCACAAACTTTTGCCCAAACGGCAGCGACCCTTGATCCTGTCGTTGTTACAGCTACACGTACCGCTGTATCACTGACTGAAGTGTTAGCTGATGTCAGCATTGTTGACCGCGACCAGATTGAACGTAGCGGCGCTGCATCCGTGTCCGATGTATTGGCTCGTCTTCCCGGTATCACAATCAGCCAAACTGGTGGTCCGGCATCTACAACTGGTGTTTTCATTCGTGGCGCAGAGAGTCGTTTTACAGCTGTATTTGTTGACGGTGTGCGTATTGACTCGCAATCGACTGGCGGCGCTACTTGGGAATCCATCCCGCTGGCTCAAGTGGAGCGAATCGAGGTACTGCGAGGGCCTGCTGCAGCTGTGTATGGCTCTGATGCCATGGCAGGAGTAGTTCAGATTTTCACTCGCGATGGGGAGCCGGGATTTCATCCCTCTATTCGAGTTGGCATTGGCTCGTACAACACTCGTGAAATTAGTACCTCTTTGCGGGGTGGTGAAGGTAATGTGACTTACGCCCTGGGGCTGGCGGAAGATAAAAGTGATGGCTTCGACGCCCAGCCAAACGGAACAAATCATGACCGTGATGGCTATCGCAATAGATCTTTTTCTGGTCGATTGGGTTGGAAAGTGCAGCCAGGTCAAAAGCTAGAGCTGACAGTTTTGGACAATGATCAAAAAGTGGGTTACGACGGTTATGGTTCAGTGCCGCCTCAAAACGATATTGCCAAGCATCATTTGCAAACAGTTGGTGTCAACTGGTCATCTCGCTGGAGTGATGATTGGTCTACTCGATTGGGCATGACCAAGGGAACAGATCGATATGAAACAACACCTTCTGTTTACCTGACAGAAACGCAGGTTACGACCTATTTGTTTCACAATGAGTTGCGTCTGGCCTCAGGATTGTTGACTGCCGACCTGGAGCGAAGAGAAGATGAGCTTCAGAACTCGAGCACTCGTCCTAGCGCTAATACAAATCGCAGTCAAAATGCGGTCGCCCTAGGATACGGTATCAAGTTAGGTGATCATTCGCTGCAAGCCAATGCACGTCATGACGAAGACAGTGAATTTGGTGGAAAGTCTACGAGCGCTCTTGCTTATGGATACGCCATCAGCCCAACGCTCAGAGCGACAGCTTCAACGGGCACGGCCTTTCGCGTACCTACGTTGTTCCAGCGCTTCAGCATTTATGGCACATCTAATCTGAAGGCTGAGACGTCCAATAACCATGAGATTGGACTTCGCTGGTTGTCCGGTGAAAACCGTGCTTCAGTGGTTGTGTACCACAACGATGTGGACAATCTGATCAATTATGTCAGTGGCCCTGGTACATGTATCAACGGTGTCGGCGCATACGCGGGATGCTATGGCAATACGGGTCATGCGCGCATGACGGGGACCACGATTTCGGGTGGAACTCGGGTTGGCAATGTCAATCTTGGCGCCTCGGTCGATTGGATGGCCCCCCAAAATCTGGATACCGGAAAAGTCCTCGCACGCCGCGCGCGTAATCAAGCCATGTTGACGGCTGACGCGCCTCTTGCTGATTGGCGAGTTGCAGGCGAGTTGCAGTACGTGGGAGAGCGTTTTGACAATGCCTCGAACACTACCCGACTGGCCTCATATAACTTGATCAACGTTTCGGCCAGTAAGCAAATTGACCGTGACTGGAAATTGCTGGCCAAGCTCAACAACCTCAATGACAAGAATTATGTTCTGGCCAATGGCTATGCCACGCCTGGTCGCACGTTCTATCTGGGGTTGACTTGGGCCCCGCAAAAATAAGGGCTCATGTCTCAAAGCATCCGCTGCCCTGCGCTGATGATCGTAGCCCCTGCTTCCGGGCAGGGTAAAACCTCGGTTACTGCAGGCCTTGCCAGGCTATTGACCAAGCAGGGTATGCGGGTGCGGGTGTTCAAATGTGGTCCGGATTTTCTGGATCCGTTATGGCACACCCTGGCCAGCGGTCATGAGGTATACAACCTTGATCTTTGGCTCAATGGCGAAGAAGATGTTCGTCGCCGCTTGTACCAAGCAGCAAAGCAGGCAGATCTGATTCTCATCGAAGGGGTGATGGGCCTTTTTGATGGAGATCCGAGTGCAGCAGATTTGTCGATTAAATTAGGTATTCCTGTATTGGCTGTAATTGATGCATCGGCCATGGCAGGTACTTTTGGTGCCATCGCGTATGGCTTGCGTCACTACTGCCCCAGTTTGCCTTGGGCGGGCGTGCTGGCGAATCGGGTGGCCGGTGTTTCCCATGCCCGCATGCTGGCATCGGCTGTATGTGAAAACCCAATGCAAAAAAAGGCCCTTGATGCCGGTTGGTTGGGTGCTTTGTATCGAAGTGAGGCAGGTGCAATGCCAGAACGTCATTTGGGCTTGACTGTTGCATCCGAATTGGCTGATGCAACGTCTCGGTTGGATGCGATTGCCGATTTGCTGGCGACTGAGCCCGTAGGTCAGATGTCGCTGACCGATTGGCAGCGTTGGGCAGTCGAGTTTCCTGAACCCCCACCGTTGTCAATAACGCCCTATTTGGCCGGTCAGACCATTGCGGTGGCGCGAGATGCCGCGTTTTGTTTTATCTACCCATCTAACCTTGATGCCTTGCGTGAGTTAGGGGCCAACGTGGTGTTCTTCTCGCCTGTGGCAGACGAGCTTATACCTCAATGTGATGCCTTGTGGCTACCTGGGGGGTATCCAGAGCTTCACGCGCCAGCGCTATCAGGTGCCGAGAAATTTCGTGGCTCCCTTCAACTCCATTTGGAGGCAGACAAGCCGGTTTGGGCAGAATGTGGCGGCATGATGGCACTATTTCAGGGGCTCTCACTTGTTGATAGCACCGAGGTTCCTATGTGGGGCATCTTGCCGGGTTACGTGCGAATGCAAAAACGCCTGGTGGCTCTGGGGCCACAGCAATGGGTAACGTCTAACGGTCAACTGCGTGGTCACACTTTTCATCACTCATTGACCGAAACGACACTCACACCTTTATCCCACACTAAGCCACAAGGTGTTTATGGGAAACCAGAAGCGGTGTACGGCATGGGGTCATTGCGTGCAAGTTATTTCCATGCATGGTTCCCCTCCAATCCCAAAACGACTGCCATGTTGTTCTCCAAGGCGCTGCAATGACTCAAATAGCATTGGGGTCACAACGCATTGTTTGCCTTACCGAGGAAACGACCGAGTGGCTATACCTGCTTGGGCAAGAATGGCGCATCGTCGGCATCTCGGGTTACACCGTGCGTCCGCGCCGTGCACGCGATGAAAAACCCAAGGTCAGTGCATTTTTGAACGCCAAGATTGACAAGATTTTGGCGTTGGAACCAGACTGTGTATTTGGATTTTCCGACCTGCAGGCCGACATCGCTGCAGCCTTGATTCGTGCCGGTGTGCAAGTCACTGTGTTTAACCAGCGCAGTGTGGAGCAGATTTTTTCTATGCTCTACCAGGTGGCGGCTATGGTGGATTGTGCTTCAGATGGGATGAAGCGCATTGCGGTCATGCGAGAGCGTTTGCAAGCTATCTGTGCCGAAATTGTGGCTTTGCAGAATTCAGGCAAACGCCGACCGAGGGTATTTTTCGAAGAATGGGACGAGCCGCACATCAGTGGCATTCGCTGGGTGTCCGAGTTGCTCGGCATTGCAGGTGGCGATGACATTTTTCCTGAGTTGGCTGTGCAGCCGATGGGGAAGAATCGAATCATTGCGGATGGAGCAGAAATCGTTGTGAGAGCACCAGACATAGTCATCGGCTCTTGGTGTGGTAAGAAATTTCGCCCTGAAAAAGTGGCGCAACGCCCTGGCTGGCAAGAAGTTCCTGCTGTACGCAATGCTCAGTTGTTTGAAATCAAGTCGGCCGACATCCTGCAACCGGGGCCAGCCGCTTTGACCGATGGGGTGGAACAACTACACCGCATCGTGCGCCAATGGATGGTGACCTATGGTTGAAATTGCCCGCAGCGAATTGATTCTGGGTGGGCAGCGCAGCGGCAAATCGCGTCGCGCAGAAATGCTGGCCAGTCAATGGCTCTCTCAAGATGCCCAACACCGTGCTGTCATGCTGGCCACTGCTCAAGCTTGGGATGCCGAAATGCAGGCCAGGATTGAAAGGCATCAGGCCGACCGGGCACAGCGTTTGCCAGGCATGCAGACGGTCGAAGAACCTGTTGCGATTGCCGAAGCAATAATCAAGCTAAGCACACGCCAAACGCTCATTGTGGTGGACTGCATGACCCTGTGGTTGACCAATTTGTTGATGCCCGCCAATGCAAGCAAAGCACTCGACGAGAAGGAGATGCAGTTGGCCGCTGGGCAACTTATTCAAGCTATTGCAGATGCATCGGCCCCGGTGGTTTTGGTCAGCAATGAGATCGGCCTCGGAGTAATCCCTCTGGGTAAGGATGTCCGCATGTTTGTGGACGCACAAGGAAGATTGAATCAACTCCTGGCTGCAGAGTGCTCGCGCGTCACACTCATGAGTGCTGGGTTGCCCTTGACCTTGAAAGGAAACCCATGAGTTCATGGAAGGTTTTTTTACGCACCTTTGCTTGGGTATTGGTTGCCTGGACCCCTGTATCGGGGCATGCCCTGACGGTGATCGATGACCGAGGAGTTTCGGTATCCTTTGATCGCTCGCCCCAGCGGATCGTGAGTCTCTTGCCGTCGCTGACCGAGACCGTTTGTGAACTCGATCAATGCCACAGACTGGTCGGCGTTGACCGGTACTCCAACTATCCGGCCTCTGTGCAACGCTTGCCTCAGGTAGGAGGTGGACTCGATCCCAGCATCGAGGCCATTGTTGCGCTGCGGCCAGATGTGGTGTTGATGGCCACATCGTCCAAGGTGGGGGATCGTCTGCAATCGCTGGGAGTCAAAGTTGTGGCCTTGGAGCCCAGAACTCATGCCGATGTGCAGCGCGTCTTGCTCAAAGTTGGTCAATTGCTGGAGGTGCCCGATGCTCAGAAAGTCTGGCGTGCGATCGATGCTGGGGTCTCTGCTGCTGCGCAGTCCTTGCCATCCTCGGTTCGAGGTACCCGTGTTTATTTCGAAGTGAATCAAGGACCGTATGCAGCAGGTGAGTCTTCATTCATTGGTGAAACACTGACGCGACTGGGTGTGAAGAACATTGTCTCTTCCGAGATGGGCCCTTTTCCTAAACTGAATCCCGAGTTTGTGGTTCGAGCCAACCCTGACCTCATCATGGTCGGACAACGAAGTGCGGTTGGTTTGGTCCAACGACCAGGGTGGGGGAAGATTCGAGCTATTCGAGAGAGTCGGTTGTGTGTATTTGAGGTTGATCAGTCAAATGTGTTGGTTCGACCAGGTCCTCGAATGGCTGAAGCTGCACGCATCATGGCTGGGTGTCTTACCGCCAAAGCGCAAATCATGGCAGGAAAGAAACCATGATGAAGCAACGAACTCGCTGGCTGGTCTTGTTGGGCGTGGTGCTGGCATTGCTACTAACTGCAATTGGCGTTTGCGTTGGCAGTACAGGCCTGGAAAACCTAATGTTGCTGCTCTGGAGGGCTGATGTTCCTACTGAACAGGCAGCTATGGCCAGGCAAATCGTTTGGGAAATCCGCTTGCCCAGAACGGTGGGGGCGTGGGCGGCAGGGGCCTTGTTGGGGCTGGCTGGTGCCGTGGCGCAGGGCTTGTTTCGCAATGCGTTGGCAGACCCTTATCTGCTGGGTAGTGCGTCAGGGGCTTCGCTGGGTGTGGCTATGGCTTTAGCTGCATTGGGTGGTGGTGCGGGCATGCTGGGCGGGGCCAGCATGATGAATGGCGGCATGGCCATTGGCGTCTTTTCCAGCAACCTATGGGTGCGACTGGGTTTAACAGGCGCTGCATTTGTGGGCGCCGTCTTGGCGGTGTTGCTGACGCTGCTGCTCTCGCGTGGTGTCGGGCACACCTTGCGTCTTTTGCTTTCAGGCGTTGTTGTCGGGGTGGTGCTGGGGGCTTGCACCCACTTGGTCTTGCTGTTTTCGCCGGATTCTCTTCAGGCTATGCAAGCCTTCATGCTTGGCTCCACGGCTTTTGTCGGCTGGACATCGTCGGTGTTGATGCTGGGGGTTTGGTTGATTTGCTGGTTGGTTTCCTGGTTGCTGGCGCGTGTGCTGGATGGTCTCAGCCTGGGCGATGCAACCGCTTTCAGCCTGGGCTTGCCTGTGGGGCCCATGCGTGTTGCACTGGTGGCTGTTCTGGCTCTGGCCACTGGCACGGCAGTGGCCCAAACGGGTTTGATCGCTTTTGTGGGCTTAGCTGCCCCACATTTGACGCGTTCTCTTGTCAAAACCACACACGCTAACCTCATGCTATTGGCCAGTCTGGTGGGCGGAATCTTGCTGCTGAGTGCTGACATTTTGGCCCGTGGCCTGATTGCCCCTCAAGAATTGCCGGTTGGGGTTTTGACGGCCGTCTTGGGAGGGGGTTATCTGCTCTGGTTGATGCACCGGGGTCAGACACGTCCAGGAGAAGCCGGATGACAGCCATGAGCAATTTGCGTGCGCTGCAAGTGGACCATGTGAATGTGTTCTTGGGCCATGGTGCAGCCCGAAAGCAGGTGCTGCACGGCGTGTCACTGAGTCTTGCAGCAGGCCGATGGACGAGCATTGTGGGTCCCAATGGCGCGGGCAAATCCACTTTGTTGAAAGTGTTTGCCGGTTTGTTGCCGTGCGAGGGGGATGTGCAACTATTGGGCGCGCCATTGCGAAGCTGGACACATCGGGAACGGGCCCGCCAAATGTCATGGCTTGGACAAAATGAAGCCTCCGCCGATGATTTGACGGTTTGGGATGTGGCCATGTTGGGTCGCTTGCCGTATCAAGCGTGGTTGGCTCAGCCCAATGAGCAAGACCGCGCTGCAGTGGAGCAGGCCCTGCGAACTACCCAGGCATGGGACTGGCGTGCACGACCGTTGGGTCAACTCAGCGGAGGGGAGCGTCAGCGTGTTTTATTGGCGCGTGCTTTGGCTGTTGAAGCGACTGTGCTGCTGATGGATGAACCGCTGGCCAACCTCGACCCGCCACATCAAACAGACTGGATGAACATGGTGCAAGCTTTGGTGAAACAAGGACGCACCGTGGTGAGTGTGTTGCACGAAATCCCCATGGCACTGCAGGCTGACGAATTGGTCATCTTGGCTAAGGGGTGTGTGACCCATCAGGGTGCAAGCTCGGCAGCAGAAACCCACCGGGCATTGGAGGCGGTGTTCGATCACCGTTTGATGGTGCGGGCGCTCGAAGGCCAGTGGGTGACCTTGCCCAGATCGCCCGCCTGATTGCGGAGTCAAATTTCATGCAACTTGAAAAACCACCAACAGAAAAACCTTACGAAAAACCCGAAGGTGAGCGACGCGGCATTTTGATCGTCAACACCGGAGATGGCAAAGGTAAGAGTACGGCCGCTTTTGGTCTGGCGCTGCGCGCGCATGGGCGCGGCAAGCCGGTTAAGATTTATCAGTTCATGAAAGTGCCCAGTGCCCGCTTTGGTGAGCACCGTATGTTCGAACAGATTGGCATACCGATCGAAGGGCTGGGCGATGGCTTCAGCTGGAAGAGCCAGGATCTGGACCGATCAGCCCAGCTGGCCCGAGAAGGCTGGCTTCGAGCTAAGGCGATCATTCTTGCCGGTAAACATTTCCTGGTGGTGCTTGATGAAGTCACTTATCCTTTGATCTACGGTTGGCTTGACCTTCAAGACGTTTTGCAGACACTGCGTACCCGTCCGGCCGACGTGCATGTGTGTCTGACCGGTCGCCGCTGTCCCCCGGAAATCATCGAGCTGGCCGATACCGTGACCGAGATGCAAATGGTCAAGCACGCCTTTAAGGCTGGTATTCCGGCCCAGCGAGGCATCGAGGACTAAGATGCATTCATCATCGTCCAGTCCGCAGGCACAGGCTTTTTCTGTTGATGAACGCGAGGCCGTGTATCGGGCCATTTTCGAGCGTCGGGACATGCGCCACTTTGCCGGTGGCAGTGTGGCTCCTGAAGTATTGCTCCGTTTGCTCACCGCAGCTCATCATGCGCCCAGTGTGGGATTCATGCAGCCCTGGCGATTCATTCGTATTCAGGATCCTGCCCAGCGTCATCGTCTGCGCGACGCGGTTGAAAGAGAACGGTTGGCCACGGCACAGGCACTGGGTATGCGGCAGGAAGAATTCATGCAACTCAAGGTTGAGGGCGTGCTCGATGCTGCCGAGCTGTTGCTCGTCTGTCTGGCTGATGGGCGCGAGCAGCATGTGTTTGGTCGCCGTACCTTGCCGCAGATGGACTTGGCCTCGGCGAGCTGTGCAATCGAGAACCTCTGGCTGGCAGCCCGTGCCGAAGGGCTGGGTATGGGTTGGGTATCCTTGTTTGAACCTGCCGAACTGGCTGGACTGATGCGTTTGCCTGCGGGAGCCGAACCTATTGCCTTGCTGTGTCTGGGGCCGGTGCGCAAGTTTTATAACGAGCCCATGTTGCAACAGCAAAAGTGGGCGCGTCGCCAACCCTTGGCTGAACTGGTTTATGACGGTGTCTGGGGGCAGCCCTGCAGTCTGTTTGCTTCAAAGCAGGATGAGAAGGCTCAGCCTTGAATATGGAGGCCTTCCTGCATAACACCACGCTCGCCATTCTGGTGATGGCGGTGGCTTTGCTGGTGGATACGGTCTGGGGGGAGCCGCCTGCAGGCTGGCATCCCGTGGTTTGGATTGGACATTTCCTGGGCTGGGCGGGGACTTGGGTTGCGCCTGCAGCGCAGCAGATCACGCCCCGCATGGATGTAAGGGCTTTTGCGCGTGGCGCTCTGGCTTGGCTGGCTGGCGCTGTGGTCGTTGCCGGGTTGGCTTGGGGTGCCGCGGCTTTGCTGGCACGGTTGCCAGTTTGGGCACATGTTCTCTGTCTTGGCCTTATCCTCAAACCTTTGATGGCTTGGCGAATGCTGCGTGAAGAGGTGATGGCGGTAGAGCAAGCACTTTCGGATTCCCTGCACGCAGGGCGCAAACGGCTTGGCTGGCTGTGCAGCCGTGATGTGCACATACTCGATGCGACGCAAGTGCGTGAAACCGCCATCGAGACCTTGGCCGAGAACCTCAACGATTCGGTCATTGCCCCACTTTTCTGGTTTGCAGTCGCCGGTCTGCCGGGGGCAACCCTTTACCGTTTCGCGAATACCGCTGACGCCATGTGGGGCTACCCCGGTAACCGTGCGGGTCGGTCCTGGACATGGGCAGGCAAGTGGGCAGCCCGAGCCGACGATGTGCTTTCTTGGGTGCCTGCGCGACTGACTGCGGTTTTGCTGGTGCTGGTTGCTGGTCGTCTATGGTTGCCAGGGCTACGCAGTGAGGCTGTGCGTACCCCTTCCCCTAATGGGGGCTGGCCCATGGGTGCCATGGCTTTGCTTTTGGGCGTGCGGCTGGGCAAACCTGATGTTTACATGCTCTACTGTGCGGGCAGAAACGTTTTGCCAGAAGACACTGAACATGCCTGCCATTTGTCCAAGCGTGCGGTGGGGCTTGGATTGTTTGTATGCGGGGTTTTAGCAGGAATGGCACATGCTTGAAAAACGCATCCACGGCGGCGCAGATGCGCTGGGCCAGCCGCTCTATGATTTCTCAACAAACAGCAACGCCTGCGGCCCCTGTCCGGTTGTGCTCCAAGAGATTCAGGCTACAGATGCAAGTCATTACCCAGACCCGTTCTATGCAGAGTTGCGTCAAGCGATCGCAGCTTTTCACAAGGTAGACGTTACACATGTGGTTTTGGCTGCAAGTGCCAGCGAGTTCATCTTCCGCATCAGTGCATGGGTGGCGCAATTTGCTCATCGGCAGCAACGCACGGCCCGAGTTGAGCTGCCCGTACATGGTTACGGTGACTATCTCCATGCCTCCACAGCTTGGGGGCTAGCGGCGTCCGAGTCGCCTGCCCAGGCTGATCTGATCTGGGGTTGTGATCCTTCGAGCCCGCTGGGTGAGCCCCACATGAGGCTGGCAGAGCGTGTACAGGATTTATTGCCCACCCAGACCTTTGTGCTAGATGGCGCTTACCGCCCCCTGCGGTTGGATGGCGATTTGGCACTTTCTGATCATCATCTCGATCGGGTTTGGCAATTGTGGAGCCCCAACAAGGCGCTTGGTCTGACGGGTATTCGGGCGGCTTACGCGATTGCTCCGGCTGGATTTCAGCAGCAGGTGGAACAAATCGAAGGGTTGGCTCCCTCCTGGCCTATTGGGGCGCATGGCTGCGCCATGCTGGCCGCTTGGGTGCGACAGGACGTGCAAGATTGGCTAGCAGAGAGTCGGGACATCCTTAAGCGTTGGAAACTACGCCAGCTGGCTATTTGTACTTCGTTGGGCTGGCAGCCCGGTTCAAGCGTTACCAATTTTCACTTGGCGACGCCTGACACAGCGCACATGGCGCAGGATTTGGCCACCCTGCGTGCGCAGGGCATCAAGTTGCGCGATACGAGCTCGTTCGGTTTGCCGGGACAGGTGCGCATGGGTGTGCTACCGCCCGTTGCACAGGATGCCTTGTCGCAAGCCTGGTGCCGAATAAAGGATAAAAGATGACTGCTCGATGCGTGATGGTGCTGGGCACCACCAGCGGCGCTGGCAAGAGCTGGTTGGTTACAGCCTTGTGCCGCTATTACGCCCGTCAGGGACTCAAGGTCGTGCCCTTCAAAGCGCAGAACATGAGCAACAATGCCCGAGTGGTGGCGAATGCAGGTGACCGGGAGGGTGAAATCGGTTCGGCCCAGTATTTCCAGGCCTTGGCCGCAAAAGCCGAGCCCGAGGTGCGGATGAACCCTTTGTTGCTCAAGCCTGAAGCAGACACTCGCAGCCAGGTCGTGCTGCTCGGTGAGGTCAGTGGAGAGCTCAGCGCCATGCCTTGGCGCGGCCGCAGCGAAAAAGTCTGGCCGCATATCGTGGCAGCTCTCGATGCGCTGAGAGCCGAAAACGATGTGGTGGTTATTGAGGGTGCAGGATCCCCGGCGGAGATTAACCTGCACGCCAGCGACATCGTCAACATGCGTGTAGCGCGTCACGCCCAAGCACAGTGTCTTTTGGTCACCGACATCGACAGGGGAGGCGCGTTTGCACATCTCTACGGTACGTGGGCGCTACTGCCTCCAGAAGAGCGGGCGCTCATACGCGGTTTTGTGCTGAACAAATTCCGAGGCGACCCCGCGTTACTTGCGCCTGCACCACAAATGGTGTACGAGATGACTGGGGTCCCGGTGGTGGCTACGCTGCCCATGTGGTGGCAGCATGGACTGCCTGAGGAAGACGGTGTGTTCGACGATAGAACCCACGCCAATGGTGCAATCACCCGCACAGTTGCTGTCATCGCCTATCCACGCATCAGCAACGTGGATGAATTCCAGCCACTCAAGAATGTACCTGGCGTGCGCCTGATCTGGGCCCGCACGCCGGCAGATTGCGCCTTAGTTGACTGGATAGTGCTGCCTGGCTCAAAGGCCAGTGCCGCAGATCTGGATTGGCTACGTGCACAGGGCCTTGACCAGACGGTTGCAAAACACGCTGCACAGGGCGGTGCTGTTCTCGGTATTTGCGGAGGACTGCAGATGCTGGGTGAAGCACTGATCGACCCGCACGGCATCGACGGTAACTCTCCCGGTCTGGGACTTTTGCCACTCGTCACCGTCTTCGAACCGCACAAAATCGTTTGTCGCACGCAAGCGCATTTTGGTACCTTGACCGGGCCCTGGGCGGGACTCACTGGCGTGATTGCGGGCGGTTACGAAATTCATCACGGCCAGACAATGCAACACCTGGGCATGGCTGAACAAGGTCAGTTCGCCCGAGAGGTCATGCCCGATTTGGCTTGGCAAAATCGGAATGGAAACGTGCTGGGCTGTTATCTACACGGATTGTTCGAATCACCCGCTGTACTGAATGCCTTGTTCGGTGCTGAGGCTCCTTCGCTGGAGCGAGTGTTTGAAGGACTGGCTGATTTTCTGCAAATCCATGTCGAGCCAGGTGTGCTCGACGCTCTTATTGAAAAGGACTGACCATGAGCTATTCCATCCCTTATATCGACGACATTGCCCAGCCCGAACTTGCCACGCGGCTTCAGTACAAGCTCGACAACAAGACCAAACCGCTGGGCTCCTTAGGGCGCATCGAATCGCTGGCTAGGCGCATCGGATTGGTGTTGGGCAGCGACGCCCCAGAGCTGCACGAACCGCAACTTGTGGTCTATGCAGGTGACCACGGCCTGGCAGCGCGCGGGGTTTCAGCCTACCCCAGTGATGTGACTTGGCAGATGGTGGAGAATTTTCTAGCCGGGGGCGCCGCAGTTAGCGTGCTGGCACGCCAGAACGGCATTGGCCTTACCGTGGTGGACTGCGGTGTGCGGCACGACTTTGGGCCACGCGCAGGTTTGTTAGTGCGCAAGGTGGCTGCTGGGACTGCCGATGCACTGCAGGGGCCTGCAATGACCGTAGCGCAACGCGACATGGCCCTTGCGAATGGGGCCGATTTGCTCCAGGACCTGCCTGGCAACGCCCTGTTGCTGGGGGAAATGGGCATTGGCAACACTTCGGCAGCATCCCTCTTGATGAGCCGTTTGACCGGGCTCGATATCGAGGACTGCACAGGCGCCGGCACTGGACTGGACGCTCCTGCGGTACTACGCAAGATTGGCATCCTGCGTGAGGTGCTGTCCCACCATGCCGATGTTCATGCGCCGCTGGATGCCCTTGCGGCATTCGGTGGTTTCGAGATCGCCACCATGGTCGGCTCTGTGCTGCAGGCCGCCGCGCAGCGGCGGCTCATCGTGGTCGATGGCTTCATTGCCACGTCTGCCGTATTGGTGGCCAGCAAGCTTCAACCTTCGGTACTGCAGCGCTGCGTATTTGCGCACCGCTCAGGCGAGCGAGGTCATGCGCTGATGTTGGCCCATCTTCAGGCTGAGCCCTTGCTGGACCTGGGTCTTCGCCTGGGAGAGGGATCGGGGGCGGCCTTGGCGTGGCCGCTGCTGGTTTCTTCCTGCGCCGTGCTGCGCGAGATGGCCAGCTTCGAGTCCGCTGGGGTGTCCCGCCAGGAGGAGACCGCAGCACTGCAGAAAGTTTGAGTATGTCGGTCAGGTTGGTCCGTCTTGCCCGCCACTTATTGTTGGCGCTCCAGTTTTTTACACGCATACCCGTGACAGGACGCTTGGCGCAATGGGTCGGTTATTCGCCTGCCATGCTGCGGGCCAGTGCTGCCCACTTTCCGGCAGTGGGATGGGTTGTGGGTGGGTTGACGGCGGCGGTCTTTGCAGTATGGACGATCGTGCTGCCGCCGCAGCCAGCCAGTGCCTGGCTGGCCGCTGTTCTGAGCACCTCGTTCAGTGTTGTGCTGACTGGCGCCTTTCACGAAGATGGGTTGGCCGATACCGCTGATGGCCTAGGGGGTGGGCTGACACGCGAGCGTGCGCTTGACATCATGAAGGACTCTCGCATTGGTACTTACGGCGCTATTGCGCTGATGCTGGCTCTGGGGACCAAATTGGGCCTGTTGGTGCTACTGGCCCAGATCGGCATGGCATCTGCCGTGACTTGCGTTTTTGTAGCACATGTCACGTCGCGACTGATGCCACTGTTTTTGATTCGCAATATGGTGCATGTGGGCAGCATGCCGACATCCAAGTCCAAGCCCTTGGCCGAGCAGATCGACAATGCAGGCGTGTTTGTGGGCTTGCTTTGGTGGAGCGCGTCCATGGTGCTGTCCGGCTTCTGGTTGCCGTCAGCACACTTGTTTGCAGGTACGCTGCTGTCCGCTTTTTTCGCGCTTTGTATTGCTTGGCGTTTACAGCGGCGCTTGCAAGGCTTCACCGGTGATGGCTTGGGCGCGACTCAGCAAATGGCAGAAATCGGTTTCTTGCTTGGGGTGGCGTTGGCCGCCAACTCTGCATGAAGCTTTGGTTACTTCGTCATGCGCGCGTTTTGGTGTCTTCAGGTCTATGCTACGGAATGAGCGAGGTGTATGCCGATCAGGCCGAGACCGAAGCAGTAGCGCAGCGATTTGCAGACATTCCAGTGTCGGGTAGCAGTCTCTGGGTTTCTCCGGCTGCGCGCGCACAGCAACTGGCGACCGCCTTGCTGAGTCGGCGCAGAGACCTGCAGGGACCGAATGTCGATATGCGTTTGCGCGAGATGGATTTTGGAGTGTGGGAGCTTCAGCCGTGGTCGGAAATTCCACGAGAAGCCATAGACGCATGGACAGCTGATTTTGCTCATCATCGCTTTGGTGGAAATGAATGCACGCAAGAAGTGATTGACCGTGTGGCCCAAGCTCTAGATGAAACATTGTCGCAGTCGGTACCAGAAACAGTGTGGATCACACACGCAGGCGTGATTCGGGCAGTCCAGTTCTTGCAAGCTGGCGGGTATCGATCTATTCACTCAGCCAATGATTGGCCTGTAACTGCACCGTCAATGGGGGAGTGGATTTGCGTCGATATTTAATCTGATGTTTGAGACTTAATTTTCAAATAAAGCTTTTTGGGGAATAACCCATAGTTCGACCAGATGACGAACAACAGCGGAGAAAAATGGTCATGAATGACTGTTGTCGTTTGAAGATTTGATTCAAAAAGTGACCGCTTCACCAAATCCCCAATGACTGCAATGGGTCGGACTGAGTCACTCAGTAGCGACCGGCTTCACACGACCCAAAGCCGTCACTGGTCTTTGGGTTTGGAATGTCTGCTTTCATGCTCCAGCAGGTCTTCGAGCAGTTCATTTTTTTCGGTGAACAGAGGAAATCAATTGAGCAATCGCCTCGAATTCCACCATGTGGGCAGATGTTGAGCGCGTGACTAACGCTATCGTTCGTTCAGGCGCCGGAGGCGCCAAGGGTCTGGATTTCAATGGCAAGTTACCCAGGACACCACTCTTGATGGCCATTTCAGGTAACAACGCAACACCCATTCCCGAAGTGACCATTTGTACCAGTGTGAGGAGACTGGTGGCTTCGATCCCGTCCACACTGGCCACTTCGGTTGCCTGGCAAGCTTGAAGAGCATGGTCGCGCAGGCAATGTCCCTCTTCGAGCAGTAGCAGACGTTCCGTCCACTCGCTGCCCAGCTGGATGGCACGTCCTTGGATCGCCGGGTCTTTCTCCCGCCCCACCAGCCAAAACCTGTCCTTATAGAGCGGCAAGACCCGCAGGTCTGGCGTGTCGTAGGGCAGCGCAATCAGCGCAAAGTCCAACTGTCGGTTTCGCAGCCGCTCCAGCAAATGCGCAGTCAGGTCCTCGCGTAGGCCAAGCTCAAGCATCGGGAACTTCTCGCGAAGCAGAGGCATAACGGCGGGCAGCACGAATGGCGCAATTGTCGGAATCACTCCAAGACGCAATCGTCCCTGCATGGGGCGCGAAGCGTCAGAGGCGAAATCGCTCAGGTCTTCGGCTGCTGCAAGCACCTGCCGCGCACGAGTCACCACGTCTTTGCCCACGGCAGTCAGCGCCACGCTCTGCTTGTCACGCTCGACCAGCTGCACGCCCAGCGTACCTTCGAGCTCCTTGAGACCTGTGCTCAAAGTGGACTGACTGACAAAGCTGGCTTCAGCAGCGCGGGTGAAGTTCAGGTGCTCGGCCAAGGCCAGCAGATAGCGCAGCTGTCGCAGCGAGGGCAAGGCGGCCATAGGGAGTGTTCTTTCAGTTGCTAAAAGTTCATTATCGATATTTTAGATTGATTCAATGAAAATTATCCGTTGGACTGATTGATTGAGAAATTTCACAATTCATCCATCGCAACAAAACCACCCCCTGAAAGGAGCTTCAAATGGCACGTCCAGAAATCAAAACCTACCAAAACCTCGAAGCCGCATTTGCCGGCGAATCGATGGCCCACATCAAGTACCGCTACTTCGCCAAACTGGCGCGCGCTGCTGGTGACGAAGATACAGCCCGCATCTTCGAGCAAACCGCAGATCAGGAAGTGATGCACGCCTTCGGCCACCTCGATCTGCTTTACCCAGCGACCGACATGACTCCGGCTAAGGCCCTGCAGATCGCCATCGAAGGCGAAACCTACGAGTACAGCGAGATGTACCCAGGTTTTCGCAAGACCGCTGTGGAGGAAGGCAACGTCGCTGCCGTTGCCGAGATCGACGAGCAGATCAGCGAGTCCAAAGAACACGCCGATCAGTTCAAGGCCGTGCTCGAAAAGGCCGCCAAGCGCTTTGCTGCCTTGGCCAAAGTTGAAGAGCGCCACGCCAACCACTACCAAAAGGCCCTCGACGCCATTCAGGCCTGAGCCATCCACACCGATTCAACGTTTCAATTTTTGGAGAACATCATGAAAGTTTGGCAATGCATTGTTTGCGGTTTCATCTACGACGAAGCCCAAGGTATCCCTGAAGACGGCATCGCCGCCGGCACCCGTTTCGAAGACATCCCTGAAAACTGGGAATGTCCTGATTGCGGCGTCGCCAAGGCCGACTTCGAAATGGTCGAGATCGGCTGAGCGAACAGGAGCACTTGATGATTGCGCCTGCACAAAGCCTGGTGATCGTAGGCTCGGGTCTCGCGGCCTGGACGTTGGTCCGGGAGTTCCGCAAGCTCGATGCCCAGACACCCATCACCCTGATCACCCGCGACAACGGGGACTTTTACAGCAAGCCCATGTTGTCCAACGCCCTGAGCAGCGGCAAAACCGCAGCTCAGCTGGTCAGCGCCACCAGCGCGGCCATGGCGCACCAGTTGGGGGTCACTGTGATGGCTAAGACCGATGTGACGGCCATCGATCCGGTCGCCTGCAGTGTCACCACTGCCCTGGGGCCAGTGACTTACAGCCGTCTGGTGCTGGCGTTAGGCGCTGACCCGGTGCGTCTGCCCCTGCAGGGCGATGCAGCGGACCGGGTGATCTCGGTCAATGACCTGCAAGATTACGCGACGTTTCGTGCACAGCTCGAAGGTGCGAAGCGAGTGACCGTCATCGGCGCAGGCTTGATCGGCTGCGAATTTGCGAATGACCTTGTGCAGGCCGGTTATGAGGTTGATGTGATCGATCCTGGCACTCACCCCTTGGGCCGACTCCTACCGCTAGAGGCGGGGCAGCAGGTGCAGCAGGCGCTTGCGCACGCTGGCGTGCGTTTTCACTTTGGCACCTCGGTACAGGCAGTGCTCGCTGCGCCGCAAGGTCTGCAGGTCGAAATGGCCAATGGCCACCGCTTGGCCAGCGACCTCGTTTTATCGGCTGTTGGCTTGCGCCCTCGGATCGCGCTGGCAAAGGCTGCCGGACTACAGACCGCGCGCGGCATCGTCGTCAACCGCCAACTGCAGACCAGCCAAACCGACATTTACGCGCTGGGCGACGTTGCAGAAGTTGAAGGTCTGCTCTTGCCCTATGTTATGCCTCTGATGCAGTCTGCACGCACTCTGGCAGCTCATCTGGCTGGCCAGTCGGCCACTTTGCGCTACCCGGCCATGCCTGTGGTCGTCAAGACACCCGCCATGCCGGTAGTGGTCTCGCCGCCACTCGCGGACGCCCAAGGAAGCTGGCAGGTCAACGCCTTCTCTGACGGAGTGGACGCTCGATTTGTTGGTTCAGATGGCACCTTGCTAGGCTTTGCAATTGCTGGCAAGGCTACAGGCCAGAAAACCGTTTTACAAAAATCTTTGCCAGCCGTGCTGGCTTAAATTAATCCCTTAACCCTTGAATGGAGATATGCAATGACCACCAAACTCGACAAAGTCCTCTACACCGCCAAAGCCCATACCACTGGAGGCCGTGACGGCCGCTCAGTCTCCAGTGATGGTCTGCTGGATGTCAAGCTGGCACCACCGAAGGAACTCGGCGGCATGGGCGGTGCGACCAACCCCGAACAACTGTTTGCAGCGGGCTATTCGGCTTGCTTCATGGGCGCACTCAAGCATGTAGCCAGTTTGAAGAAAGTCGCGGTGCCGGTTGATGCGGCCATCGACGCCAGCGTGGACATTGGTCCAATTCCCGCAGGCTTCGGAATCGCCGCCCGTCTGGACATCAGCCTGCCCGGCATGGACCGTGCCGTGGCCCAAGACCTGATCGACACAGCCCACCAGGTCTGCCCTTACTCAAATGCCACTCGCGGCAACATCGTCGTAGAGTTGACGCTGGTCTGATCTGAAAGGAAAGCGCCGCCATGATGACTTTGTCCTTTTGGGCGCTCACCATGACGGTGCTCATCACATCCGATAGGGGAAGTTTCCAATCCCATACCTGTTTCATCGAGTAAACCATCAACACCGCCGGAAGTCAGAATCTACGAGATGGGCCAAAAAGAGAACGCATCTTCTTGGACAGTTTTCCTTGACTGCGCGGTACTTCAAGGCCTAAAGCAGTCCACTAGATTTTCTGGCATGACCGACTGCTTATGGCCGGTAGCAGGCAGCCTGCATGCATAACAAAGTAAATGACAGCTCACGCAGCAGGCCAGTATTTGAATGAGATTTCTGAAATGCTTGTCTTGGCTAGGTAGCATTACCTGAGTTTGTAATTGGCTGGTGAAAACTGCTCCTGCCACAGATCGGGTAGCGCATTGCGAGTGAACCACAGCATGCTGACCTCCTGTGGTTGCCTTCCTTCCAGAATGTCCATTACCAAAGATGGGTCCAGCAACGTCAGCCTCAGAAGTTCATTGACTGTGCTCGGGTCAAGCTCCTCCAGTTGAGCAATTTCTGAGCCGCTGCGGACCTCACCAGCATCCAGCAGTCGCTGCCAGTAGTGGGCCCGAGCGAGTCCCTGGAACAGGGCAATTTGGCTGCTCTTGTCCATGCACTCGCCTCTCAAATGACCTTCCGCCGTATCGGGTGTCATCACAACTGTTTTGATGCCCGGACGGCGCTTGAGCTTGAAGGGGGTGCGCGTGGTGATCCGAAAGGTGTCGTCGCTCGTACTGTCGCTGACGGTCATGTCGCTCATGCGGGCATCTCCAGTTCCAGCATCTCTGCCCCCGTTGTTTTGGGCTTCATGGTTTCCAGCAGGGGGATCCAGTTATCTGTGCGCCAACTGACCTCAACCGTATCGTCCTCATGGAGCGTGATCCGTTCCACTAGGCTTCGGATGATGTGGCTCTTCACCTGATCAAAGTAGTTGTCCCAGATCTTCGCAGTGCGCTGCAAGATGAGCACGACCGCCTGCGGTTCTGGAATGCCAGGATTGATGGACTGGATGCGATGCCAGTATTGGTTGAGCATCGTGCCCGAGCGCAGAAAATCAAGCACCTGCTTGGTCACTTCTTGTTCGATGGGTTCAGCCGGTTGATTCGGAATACTGCTCTGGCTGGCACCTTCGTGCATCTTCTTGTTGTGCACGTAGTATCGATAGACCTTCCCAGATTTTTTTTGTGTCGCCATTGGCAGGTACAGGTCACCGCCAGGGCTGTAGATCAGACCACGCAACAGGAACTCGGTGCGCGCCTTCATGGCCCAGGTGGCCTGGCTCTTGGCCTCGCTTGTGCGTGCCATCATCTCTTGCACGCAATCCCATTTGGCCTGTTCAATCAAGGGCTGGTGGGCCCCAGCGTAGAACTGCCCCTTGTGCGAAATCATCCCGAGGTAAACCCGGTTTTTCAGGACCTTGTGGAGTGATTGCTTGCAGAAATGCCGACCTGATTTCGTCAAGCGGTTTTGTTCCTTCATTTGCTGGACCATCAGCGTGGTGGAGCCAGTGCTGACATATGTGTCAAATATCCAGTTCACGGTTTTCGACTCTTCTGGGTCAATCAACAGCTGACGGTCTTCAACCCGATAGCCCAGCGGCACAACACCTCCCATCCACATACCTTTGCGCTTGGAGGCGGCAATCTTGTCGCGGATGCGCTCGCCGGTTACTTCACGTTCGAACTGAGCAAATGACAGGAGCATGTTGAGCATCAGGCGCCCGGTTGATGTGGCCGAGTTGATCTGCTGGGTCACCGAGCTGAAGCTGACCTGGTGCTTGTCAAACACTTCAACCATCTTGGCGAAGTCAGCCAGGGAGCGTGAGAGACGGTCGATCTTGTAGACCACCACCATGTCCACCTTGCCAGCCTTGATATCAGCCATCAAACGCTTGAGACCCGGGCGCTCCATGTTCCCGCCCGAGTAGCCCGGGTCCTCGTAGGTGTCTTGCACAGGGACCCAGCCCTCGTTGCGTTGACTGAAGACATAGGACAAGCCTGATTCGCGTTGTGCATCGATGGAGTTGAACGATTGGTCAAGTCGCTCGTCAGAGGAAACACGGCAATAGACCGCGCAGCGTTTGGGCGTCAGCATGCTCATGCTTCCCCCTTGCCTTTGAGGCCGAAAAAGGCGGGTCCTGACCACTGCGTGCCGGTGATGGTTTTGGCGATGGCAGACAAGCTGCCGTAAATCTGGCGGTTGTATTCGTAGCGACCGTCGGCCAGCACTTGAACCCGGTATTCCTTGCCGTCGAATTCCCGCACCAGTGTTGCGCCGGGCATGGCCACCGCTTTGAGTGGGGTTTTGCTTTTGATCTTGGAGAGTTGCTGGCCATAGTCGGCCAGCCTTTCCCGGGTGGACTGGGGAAGGATGCCAAAGGCCAGTTCTTGAAATCGGTGAGACAGACGAGATGTCAAGAACTTGCGGTTGGGGTGAACCGGGCGGCGCGGAAAGTGCACATCCCAGACTTTCCAGAGCTCGGTCATCTTCAAGTCGTCAAGGGCTGCGACCTTGCGCTGGATGGCATTGAGTTGGTCGAGACTGCGCTGCTCACGCGGGGTAATTGATCGTTGTTTCATGGGTGAACTCCTTGTTGTGTAGATGGGTTCACATTCAAGCTCTGCCATGCATGGAAGTCCACGAACTCGTCGAGATCAGTGGCGTAAAGCTGACTGCTGTGGATTTCGCGCAGCTTCTGGTGTTGACTGACAGCGCCTTGCGCCATCAGTTCACTGATCTGCGACAGGGAGAGAAAACCGCTCTTTTCGGAGCGCTTGCTGAGGTGGCTTGTGGAGGGGTTCAGGGTGTCTGTCATGGGTAGGGAGGTGTGTAAAAAAACTGTCCACAAATCCTATGAGCGACCCCCTCCAGAGGTAACGTGTTTTGGCGGGCCATTGGGGGACACGAGCTGGAAACCCGCATAAATCCTGGATCTTTTGAGCCAAGGCCAGCAGCCAAGCGGCTTGGATATGCGCTTTTGACAAACTTGTAAAAAGCTGTATATTTATCCAGCAATCTGGCAAAACTCATCCCAATCCCCAGGTCCTCAGATCAGGGGTTGAGACGCCTCATTGCCAAAACAAACAACAACAAAGGAGACAACGAATGAGCCGCACTCAGACTTACGCCGACATCTTGCTGAACCTGCCTGTCGACGACACCCTCAAAACCTTCATCGAGCGCCACACACTGCCTATGCCCGAGGGGTGGATCTGGCATGACTCGATCCAAGCCTCCAAGAGCCTGGTTGGCTTGATTCAGCTGCATCCGAATGTCGCCATGCGTGACCGCATCGTGGCTGGTTTGCTGGCGAGCACGCTGCTTGCCCACCCCTTGGGCAAACAGGCCATGTTTCAAGCGGCACATAACCGACCGACGGAATTGATGGGGCTCATTGCCTGCAAGAGTGACCTGCATCGGGCGTTCTGGCTGTATGTCCATCATCCGGCACTGTTTGAGGCGGCGGCCGAGATCGAATACCTGGACCACCATGGTCAACAAGCTCAGCAGCACGACCTGGGACTCAAGGGGACCATCAAGCCTGACGAGGAGTCGATCGCTGCATTCGGTGATGCCATCAAAGGCTTCTACCAGCGGGAGTTGGGGTGTGGCGAGGTGTGCGTGGTCAATGTCCTGGATCGAGCGCGCGGTACGCAGCTGGTCTCCATCCACGCCAAGGACCTGGCCACGGCCAAGCTGGAATTCGAGGGCAGTCAGCTGCAACGTAGGGTAGGCAGTCCGAACATCCACATGGTGCTGGAATACGCCCAAGCCACCGGTGTGGCCCGCACCATCATTCGTGGCGGCGCCAAGTACCACGCCATGTTGTGTGAGGCCTTCGCCAAGCACCTGCTTGGTGTGGATGCCGATGCACAGCGGATCCAGACACCGCGCCTGAACCTGTCCACGTTGCGCTTGGGGTTGAACATTCCGCAGGCGATTGATGACGGATTCGTCGGATTGCAGGTCAAGAGCGTGACCGTGGTCAGTGGATGCGGACGACTCAAGATGGAATGCACGGCCAGTGCGTCCAGCGATCAACGTTGCGTGACGGAGCTGCTGCAGGATTACTTCGGCGCAGAAAACCCGCTTGCACGCGGCTGGATGTTGATTCATCAGCCAAACTGAGCCAGTGTTCACGTTGAATATTGAGCCACTGG
>JASGCM010000023.1 GCA_030054175.1 Alphaproteobacteria bacterium
GCCTGGCAGGGGCCTGAAGACAATAAAAATCCATCCAAAACCAATTCACCCAACCGCCTCACACACAGAAATACTGATAGCCCCGTTCTGTACGACCACACGACGTCAGAGGAAAAGGCCCTTGAATTTCGCTTGCAAAAATAGTACTCTTGCAAAACCCCTGACACTCGCATGAATGCTGGCGATCTAGCCACTATTGGTTTCATCTCCTCCACGAATTGACGCTATCGAGTGCGGTTAGTCGTTAGATCGAATTAGGGAATCTCTGCAAAACCCCATGCGTCGTTTCATTCCAAACTCGGGCGCACTGCTTCGTTGGACTTCTTGCAGATATCTACGGATATCTGCAAGAAGTCCGCCTTGCATGGCATCCCGATTTTGGGCGAGACTTGCACGTAGCGAGTTTTGCAGAGCTTCTTTAGATGGCAACCAGATTTTTTGGTTTCACCTGTTGCTTCGGGGCGGTCGACTTTAAATCTTGGCAAACACTTCTTTTTGCCACTGTTCGACTGGCATGAAGGTCGGGTCGGCGCGCACCACTTTTTCAATGTCGGCCCAAATCTGCTCGTCGGGGGCGTCCAGATCGATCGGGTCGCCGTGGGGCTGCGCCACGTACCAAGGGGTGTCGAAGTAGACTTCGACGATGTTGTCTTCGGGGTCCATGCAGTAGATTGACACCGCATTGCCGTGGCTGATGCAACGCATTTTGGTTGCGCCATGGGTCAAGGCGCGGTTGCGCGCCTCACGCAATTGGGCCAAGTCATTGACCTTGAACGAAATCTGCATGATGGTGCTGGGCGCGCCCTCCGGCCGGTTTTGGGCGAAGGCCAACTGGTGGTGCTGGGTCGGGTGTGCGCTCATGAACGCCAGCTTGTACGGGAACGAGATGCCGACGCCACGGTCAGTGAGTTTGAGACCAAACACTTGACCATAAAAATGAATCATGCGCTCGATGTCAAAGCAGGCGATGCCCATATGGGCGATGTAGGGTGCGTATCCGGTGCTCATCGGTGTGGTTCTTTCAGCTCAGTTCAATCTTGGCGTATTCGGCCACTTTTTTCCATTTGGCGATATCGTTTTGTACCCTTTGGCGCATCTCGTCGGGTGAGTTGGGGGCTGCCATAGCGCCCGAGCCTTCGATCTTTTGCACGATGTCGGGCTTGGCCAAAGTATCGCGGGTGAGCTTGTTGAGTCGGTCGCGGATGTCGTTGGACACCCGGCCTGGCACGCACAAAGCGGCCCAGGTCACCACCTCGTAGCCGGGCACGGTCTCGGCGATGGCGGGAATTTCGGTCCACTCCATCCAGCGCTTGGGTGATGTGACCGCCAGAGGGCGAATTCGGCCTTCCCGGTACAGGGCACGGCCCACTGCGAAGGTGCCCACCGCCATGTCGAGCACGCCACCCGCCACATCGGTGTATGCGGTGGGGCCTTTGTAGGGGATGTGGGTCATCTTCGCGTCGGTCATCGAGCTCATGAGTTCGACCGACATGTGCAAGGTATTGCCCACACCCGAGGTGCCGTAGCTGATCTTTCCCGGATTTTTGCGGGCAAATTCGATCATGTCCCCCAGGTTTTTGAAGGGCGAGTTGGCTGCGACCCAAAACACGAAGGGGTATTGTGTGAGCATGCTCACATAGGTGAAATCGCGCATCAAATCGAACTGGATGCTTTTGTCGACCGCCGAGATCACCGTCAGACCACCTGTCATCTGGTACACGGTTTGGCCATCAGCCGCTTGCTTGGCCAATTGAGCCATCTGGTTGGCCGCCAGTCGCTCGCCACCGCCGGGGCGGGCATCCACCACCCAAGGCACGCCGGTCAGTTCAGAGTAGGTGGGGCCAATTTGTCGGGCCAGGATATCGGGGGTTTGGCCGGCTGGATAGCCATGCACGAACTTCACCGGGCCATTGGGCCAGTTCGGTTGGGCCCACACGTCTAGGCCTAAACCCAGGCCGCCGGTCAGGGCAGAACTGCGCGCCAAGAGGGTACGACGATCGATCATGCGGGTGTCTCCTTAGATGAGGCCGGGGTAAGAACCCCCGTCGAGTTGCAGGTTTTGTCCGGAAATGAAACTGGCTTGCATGCTGCACAAATAAGCGCAGGTGTCCCCAAATTCTTTGGGTGTGCCAAAGCGTTTGGCGGCGATGCCGTCGGCAATGCGACGGCGCGCCTCTTGCATGTCCACCCCCAGATCTTTCATCATGCGTTCGGCCATGAAGCGCTGGCGGTCGGTGTCGATGCGCTCGGGCAGCATGTTGTTGATGGTCACGTTGTCGACGGCGACATCCAGTGACACCGACTTGGCAAAAGCGGTCAGCCCAGCACGTGCGCCTGTGGACAGCGCCATGCGGGTGCGAGGCTGTTTGACCATGGCCGAGGTGATGTTGATGATGCGCCCAAATTTGCGCGCGCGCATGCCTGGCACTACCGCGCGAATCAACAAGGCCGGGGCCAGCATGTTCGATTCAAGCGCTTCGATCCACTGGTCATGGTCCCAATCGGCGAGCTTGCCCGGAGACGGGCCGGCATTGTTGTTGATCAGGATGTCCGGTTCGGGACAGGCGGCCAGCAAAGCGGCACGACCCGTTTCGGTGGTGATGTCGGCGGCCACGCCATGCACCACGGCACCAGTGTCTTGGGCCAACTGGGCGGCGACCTTTTTGACTTTTTCGGCGTCGCGGCCGTTGATGTAAACAATGCAGCCTTCTTGTGCCAGTGATGTGGCGCAGGCCAGTCCCAGTCCTTGGCTGGACGCGCACACCAGCGCTTTTTTTCCCTTGATGCCCAAATCCATCTTTAATTGTCTCCCAATGGTCAAAATGCGGATGGAAATTAGGGTGATAATTTCCAGCACTCTCTTTACAAACGGTGTTGAGTTGAACATACTCGAAAACCTTGCGTTTGCAAAGCGCACTGACACCTAATTGATGGAATGATCAGCATGACCCAATTCGGCATCGGCCAATCCGTGTCCCGCTTCGAAGACCCCCGGCTGCTGCGTGGCCAAGGGCAATTCATCGACGACCACAACCTGGCCGGACAGGCTCATGCGGTGTTGGTGCGGTCGCCCCATGCGCATGCCCGCATCCGGGCCATCCACACCCAAGCTGCCCTGCAAGCCCCCGGCGTCGTGGCCATCTACACCGGTGACGATGTGGCCGCCGATGGTCTGGGCACCATGAAGGTCAACCTGCCACGCAAGCGGCCCGATGGCAGCCCCATGTTCACGCGTCAACACCAGGGTCTGAGCAAAGGCGTGGTGAAGTTCGTGGGCGACCCTGTCGCCTTGGTGATCGCAGACAGCTTGTGGCAGGCCAAGGATGCGGCCGAACTGGTCGAGGTCGATTACGAGCCCTTGCCCAGCGTCACCGACACCCAGCAATTGGTGCAAGGCGGGGCACCTGCGGTGTGGGAAGAGTGCCCCGATAACCTGTCGCATATTTTCGAGCAGGGTAATGCGCAAGCGACCGATCAGGCCTTCGCCCAAGCCAAACATGTGGTCAAGCGCCGCTACACCGTCAGCCGGGTGTTTGCGCACTACATGCAGCCGCGTGGCGTGCTGGCGCAATACGATGCCGGTGAAGACCGCTACACCATCTGGGCCGACGTGCAATACCCGCACCGCGTTCGCAACGCCTTGGCCGAGAACATTTTCAAAATCCCCGAGCACCAAATTCGCGTCATTGCCCACGATGTTGGCGGCGGCTTTGGCACCAAGGGTTGGCAATATCCCGAGCATCGCCTGATGCCCTGGGCGGCGCGCAAGATTGGCCGCCCGGTCAAATGGACCTGCGAGCGCAGCGAGGCCATCTTGGCCGACGAGCACGCTCGCGACGTAATCACCGACATCGAGATCGCTTTCGACGAGCAAGGCCACATCCTGGGTTTGCGGGTGCGCAACCATGCCAACGTCGGGGCCTACATTTCTTCCGACCGTAACCTGTTGTCGGTATTCGTCAACGTGGTCACCCTATCGGGCGTCTACCGGATTCCGGCCGCGCATGTGCGCGTCAATGTGTTGATGTCCAACACCCACAGCACCGCGCCATACCGTGGCGCCGGACGCCCAGAGTCGATTTACGCCATTGAGCGTTTGCTTGACGATGCGGCCACCGAGTTGGGCATGGAACGGGTCGAGCTGCGTCGCCGCAATATCATCCCCAGCGACGCATTCCCCTACAAAAATCCCTTCGGTGTCAGCTACGACTGTGGCGCCTTTGACCGAGGCTTCGAGCGCATGCTGCAACTGTGCGACCATGCCGGTTTTCCCCAGCGCCAAGCCCAAACGCGTGCGCGCGGTAAATTGCGTGGTATCGGCTTTGCCAATGCCATCGAGCGCGCTGCATCGCCCAGCCAACCCGAATACGCCGAGATCCGCTTCAACCCCAGCGGCACGGCCATGGTCTTGGTGGGCACCAAGTCGCAAGGGCAGGGGCATGAAACCCTGTACAAGCAAATCGTCCACGAGCGTCTTGGTCTGGATCCCAAAGACATGAAGTTCATCGACGGCGACACCGACCGGGTGGCCTTTGGCATGGGCACCAACGGTTCGCGCTCGACGGTGATTGGTGGTGGTGCAGCCTGGAAGGCGGCCGACCGCATCATTGAAAAAGGTCGCAAGATCGCCGCCCACGTCCTTGAGTCCAGCGTCGAAGATGTCGAGTTTCGTGCGGGCCAATTCAGTGTGCGTGGCACCGACAAAACCATCGGCATCAAGGAAGTGGCCAAGACATCATTCCTGCTCAACAAACTCCCGCCAGGCATGGAGGGGGGGTTGTACGAGAGTGCCACCTTTGCACCCAAGGCCGAGACATGGCCCAATGGTTCGCATGCCTGCGAAGTGGAAATCGACCCTGGCACCGGCGAGGTCAAGGTGGTGGGTTATTGGGTGGTCGATGATGTTGGCACCATGATCAATCCGGTGGGTGTCAAGGGACAGATCCATGGCGGTGTCGCTCAGGGCTTGGGACAGGCCCTGATGGAGCGCGTGGTCTATGACCGTGAGTCGGGTCAACTGCTGACAGGCAGTTTCATGGATTACGCCATGCCCCGTGCCGGCGATATGCCGCACATCGAGATCGCAAACAACTCGGTGCCGACCCAGACCAACCCGATGGGGGCCAAGGGGGCCGGAGAAGCCGGAACGGTGGGTGCTTTGCCTGCGGTCATGAACGCCGTCAACCATGCCTTGTCGATGGTGGGCGCCGCGCCCATCGAGATGCCTGCCACTTCCGAACGCGTCTGGATGGCCATCCAGAGCGTCGCAATCCAGAAAGCCTGACCATGAGCACCGTGCCCATTCAACTGACCGTCAACGGCCGCGCCGTTCAAGCCGACATCGATCCGCGAACCTTGCTGGTGCAACTGATCCGCGATCAATTGCATCTGACGGGCACCCACGTCGGTTGCGACACGGCCCAGTGCGGTTGCTGCACCGTCCACGTCGATGGCCAGGCAGTCAAGTCATGTTCCATCTTGGCCTTGCAGGCTCAGGGTAAGCAGATCACCACCATCGAAGGCATCAGCCAAGGCGAGGAACTGCACCCGATGCAACAGGCGTTTCGCGAGTGCCATGGCCTGCAATGCGGCTACTGCACGCCAGGCATGGTGATGAGCGCCATCCATTTGCTGCAACGCAATCCCAACCCCACAGAAGAGCAAGTGCGCGAGGGTTTAGAGGGCAACATCTGTCGCTGTACGGGATATGAAAACATTGTGAAATCGGTGCTCAAGGCCGCAAAGGCCTGAAACCAGCAGGAACATTGCCATGTATGCATTCCAATACCAAAAACCCGACACCGCCGCGCAAGCGCTGCAAGTGGTGCGTGAGCAAGGCAGCCAGTACCTGGCCGGTGGGCAAAGTCTGGTGCAAGCCATGAAGCTGCGCATGAGCAGCCCCGCGGCCTTGGTCGACCTGTCCGGCCTGCTTGAATTGCAGGGCATCGAGGTCGGTGCGCAATCGGTACGCATCGGCGCCATGACCCGTCACGCCCGTGTGGCCGACGACGCTCCGTTGGGTTCGGCCATTCCGGCCTTGGCCGCTTTGGCCGGTGGCATTGGGGACCCCATGGTGCGAAACCAGGGCACCTTGGGCGGATCGCTGGCCTACAACGACCCGGCTGCCTGCTACCCCAGCGCGACGCTGGCTTTGCGGGCCACCATCCATACCGACGCGCGCGACATCGCCGCCGAAGATTTTTTCCTGGGCCTTTATCAAACCGCCCTGAACGAGGGTGAATTGATCCGTGCCGTCACCTTCCAGCAACCTCAGGCGGCGGCTTACATCAAATTCAAGCACCCGGCCTCCAAGTTGGCTTTGGTGGGTGTGTTCGTGGCGCGTTTTGCCGACGGTGTTCGCGTTGGGGTGACTGGGGCGCAGGCCTGCGCTTTTCGCGCCACAGCGATCGAGGCGGCGCTGACGAAGGATTTTTCTCCCCAAGCCGCGCAGGACGTGCGCTTGTCGGCTGTTGACATGTTGTCGGACATGCACGCCGGAGCTGCCTATCGCGCGGCCTTGGTCAGCACCTTGGCCGCGCGCGCAGTGTCTCGCATTCAAGGCGCCTGATGCCCTGAGACGAAGAGGCTGCCTTTCTCAGGCCAGGACTTCGTTTTGGAAACTGTCTTGGAAGGTGAAGTAACTCGTGCAAAAGAACATGGCCGTGAGCATCAGCATCAATGGCATGAAGGTCCAGCTGATCAGCGCCACCGAGTCGAGCAGGGCTGCCATGACCATCAGCGCCATGCCCACCGCGCCATAAAGCCCCATCCAGCACGCCATATAAACCAACATGGCCTTCCAGTTGCCCAGACAGGCCATGATGCTGAAAAACAGGCTTTTGACGGCGGGCACGCCATGCCAGTGGACCAAGGCTGGCGCATGCCAAAACAAGGCTGACAAAGGCAGATAGAACACCAGACTGAACATGGCGGCACTTTGAAAACCGGGTTGATCCAAGGTTTCAACGTCCAATTTGCCGCCCAACTGGGCATTCAGGTACAAGCGGGCGAACTCGCCACCATCCGAGATGGCCGACAACATCAACACAACGGCGAATCCAAGGGCATAGAGCGCACCCAAGACCAGCATTTGCCGACGCCGTTCGGCTGCGCCCAGCAAGGCAACCAGCAGCATGCGCGGCATGGGGAAGTGCCCTTGCACGGCTTCGCGGGTGGCTGCCATCAATCCCAGGGTACAGGCCGGAAACATCAACAAGGCCACCCAAGTGCCGACGATGGGCAGCAGAGACACGGTGGTCATCAAGCCCATGAACATGAAAAACAGGCCCGTCAAAGCAATGGGTTGGCGCCAAAACACGCGCAGGCCTTGGCGCATCCATTGCATGCCTTGTCGGGCTGGAACCAGCTGTAGTTTCATGCGGGGCTCCAGGCTTGCTCGGTGCGACAGCGCAGCACCCGCTCAAAATGTGTGGGGTCGTGAGGTTGCAGCAAGCTGGCTTCGCGCGGCAGGTAGAAATCCCACAGTCGAGAGATCCAAAAGCGCAGGGCTGCGGCCCGGGCCATGGCCGGAAACAATTGCCGCTCACTGGGCTGTAGCGGACGCACCGACTGGTATGCGCTCACCATGGCGTCACGCCGCGCCAGATCCCAGCGGCCAGTGTTCAGGTCTATGCACCAGTCGTTCAGACACACACACAAGTCAAACACCCAATGATCGACGCCGGCAAAGTAAAAATCAAAAAATCCCGATAAATGATCCTGATCGAACATGACGTTGTCGCGAAACAGGTCCGCATGGATGGGGCCGCTGGGCAGTCCTTGGTAGGCGGCGCTTTGCGCCACATGTTGCTGGTAGGCCAGTTCATGGTTCAACAGACCCAGTTGGGGTTCAGACAAGTGAGGGCGCACCAAAGGGGCCGTCTCGACCCACCAATTCAGTCCGCGCAGATTGGGTTGCGTGCGGTGATAGTCTTGTCCCGCCAAGTGCATCTGGGCCAGCGCAGCGCCGACCGTGGCACAGTGGTGGGCATCGGGGCTGAGTACGTTGCCGCCGCTCAGGCGTTTGACCAAGGCGGCGGGTTTGCCTTGAATTTCAAACAGAATTTCACCATGCGCGTCGGCTACCGGGTCGGGCACGGACACGCCCTTGTGGGCCAGGTGCTTCATCAGGAACAGGTAAAAAGGCAGTTGTTCATGGCTCAGGCGTTCGAACAGGGTCAACACATAGGCCCCCTGTTCGGTGGTCAGAAAGTAATTGGTGTTCTCGATGCCGCCCTTGATGCCCTTCAGCTCGGTCACGGCGCCCAATTGCAGGCGATCAGCCAGGCGCTGTGCCTGAGACAGGTCGACGGAGGTGAAAACGGCCATGGCGCAACGTTCTTTACAGCGTTCAAGTTCAAAACCCGATTGTAGGCTGACCCTGGTACGGGCCCGGCGAAACCATGGACAATGCGGGGATGAGTGCACCCCAGCCCACCCTTTTGCTTGTTGACGGCTCCAGTTACCTGTACAGGGCCTTTCACGCCATGCCCGATTTGCGGGTCGATCCGGGCGATCCAGACAGCCCAGCTATCGGAGCCATCCGGGGCATGATCAACATGATGAACAGCCTGCGCAAGGAAGTGCCCACACACTATGCGGCTTGCATCTTTGACGCCAAAGGCCCCACCTTTCGCGACGAGATTTATCCCCAGTACAAGGACAATCGCTCGCCCATGCCCGATGATTTGCGCAGCCAAGTCGAGCCCATTCATCAAGTGGTGCGTTTGATGGGTTGGCGGGTGCTTGAGGTTCCCGGCATCGAGGCCGACGACGTGATCGGCACCTTGGCCTGGCGTGCGTCCGAATTGGGCTGGCAGGTGGTGATCTCCAGCGGAGACAAAGATCTGAGCCAATTGGTCAGCGAGCGCGTCACCATGGTCGACACCATGAACGGGAAGCGGCGCGATATCGCCGGTGTGCAGGCCGAATTCGGCGTGCCCCCAGAGCGCATGCTCGACTACCAAACCCTGGTGGGTGACGCCGTCGATAACGTGCCCGGCGTGGCCAAGGTCGGTCCCAAGACCGCCGCCAAATGGTTGCAAGAGTTCGGCTCGTTGGAAAACCTGCTGGCTCATGCCGCCGACATCAAGGGCGTGGCCGGTGAAAATCTGCGCCAGTCGCTCGACTGGTTGCCCACGGCGCGCCAATTGCTTCGCATCAAGACCGATTGCGATTTGACCGGCCATGTGGCGGGCTGGCCCGCCATGGAAGACCTGCTGCTACACGAGCCGCAATCCGAAGCCTTGTCGCAGCTATACCTGCAATATGGTTTCAAATCTCTGGCGGCCAAGTCGGCCACGCCCAAAGGCACCGCCCCCGCCTCGCCGTCGTTGGATCTCTTCGATGAGCCCGCACCTGTCGTGGCCACCGTGCAAGAGGTGCGCTATGAAACTGTCTTGGACTTCGATCAGCTGACCCGCTGGATCGATCGCCTCACCCGGGCCGACTTGACTTGCATCGACACCGAGACCACGTCTTTGGATGCCATGCAGGCCAGGTTGTTGGGCATTTCGCTGTGCGTTGAGCCCGGTCAGGCCGCTTACATTCCCTTGGCACACAACGGACCGGGTTGCCCAGCGCAGTTGCCGCCCGATGAGGTGTTGGCTCGTCTGCGCCCTTGGCTGGAAGACCCGCGTGCCGCCAAATTGGGTCAACACGTGAAGTACGACCGCCATGTGCTGGCCAACCATGGCATCGAGTTGCGCGGTCTAGTTCACGACACCATGCTGCAAAGCTATGTGCTGGAGGTCCACAGGCCGCACAGTCTTGAGAGTCTGGCCGAGCGACACCTGGGCCTCAAGGGTCTCAGTTTCGAAGCACTATGTGGCAAAGGCGTGCATCAGATTTCCTTTGCCCAGGTGGATTTGGAGCGTGCCGCTCAATACGCTTGCGAGGATGCCGATTTCACCCTGCGCGTGCACCAGGTTTTGTGGCCCCGTTTGCAACAAACCCCCGAGTTGCTGCCGGTATATCAACTGGAAATCGACAGCAGCGAGAGCCTCTACCGCATGGAGCGCAATGGGGTGTTGATCGACGCCCAGGTCTTGGCGCAGCAAAGCCATGAGTTGGGCCAGCGGATTTTGGATCTCGAGCGCCGCGCCCATGAGCTGGCCGGCCAACCCTTCAACCTGGGCTCGCCCAAGCAAATCGGTGAGATTTTTTTCCAGCGGCTGGGCTTGCCAGTGGTGAAAAAAACCGCTACCGGTGCGCCCAGCACCGACGAAGAGGTGCTGGAAAAACTGGCCGAGGACTACCCCTTGCCGAAGGTTATTTTGGAGCATCGAGGTCTGTCCAAACTCAAAAGCACCTACACCGACAAACTGGCCGCCATGGCCCATCCCGGTGACTGTCGAGTGCACACCCATTACGCTCAGGCGGTGGCGGTCACTGGCCGCTTGTCGAGCAACGATCCTAATTTACAAAACATCCCGATCCGCACGCCCGAGGGTCGTCGCGTGCGCGAGGCTTTTGTGGCCAAACCCGGTTGCGTGATCGCCAGCGCGGACTACAGTCAGATCGAGTTGCGCATCATGGCCCACATCAGCCAAGACCCGGCCTTGTTGCGCGCCTTTCACGAAGGCATCGACGTGCACCGCGCCACCGCCGCCGAAGTGTTTGGCATTGCCACAGATCAGGTCAGCGCCGACCAACGGCGCTATGCCAAGGTCATCAACTTTGGCCTGATTTACGGCATGAGCGCTTTTGGCTTGGCGCGTGCTTTGGGCATCGACAACACTGCCGCGCGCAACTACATTGAGCGTTACTTTCAGCGCTTTGAGGGCGTGCGTTGTTACATGGAAGAAACCCGCAAGCAAGCCAAGGCCCGGGGCTATGTGCAAACCGTCTTGGGCCGCCGTCTTTACCTGCCCGAGATCCGTTCGCCCAACGGGCCGCGCCGCGCCGCCGCCGAGCGTGCGGCCATCAATGCCCCCATGCAAGGTACGGCGGCCGACCTCATTAAAATGAGCATGAACCAAATCCAAAAGACCCTGATTGAACAAGGCAAGCGCACCCGCATGATCATGCAGGTGCATGATGAACTGGTTTTCGAAGTACCCGAAGACGAGGTCGCTTGGTTGCGCGAGACCGTGCCGGCCTTGATGGCTGGCGTGGCTCAGTTGCGCGTGCCTTTGTTGGCCGAATTGGGCGTCGGTCCCAACTGGGATCAGGCGCATTGACAACGATTTTTTTAACCTTAGGCATAGTACGAGATGAACACCACCCTGATTGAAGACACCCATGCTTTATTGAATGCCCCTGCGGTTCAACGCGCCCCCAGTCGCCGTACCGCCCTGCAAGCGGCCCTCGGCGTGGGGTACGCCGTGGCCGCCGGACCACTGATGGCCCAGACCGCCATCAAGACCCCAAGCGATGGCTTGCAGGCCGGCGAGATCATGATCAACGTGGGCGGAACCCAAGTGCCTGTATACCGGGCTCAGCCCGCCGGTGGAACAAACCTGCCCACCGTGCTGGTGGTATCGGAAATTTTTGGGGTGCATGAGTACATTGCCGATGTGGCCCGCCGCTTCGCCCGAGCGGGCTACCTGGCGCTTGCCCCCGAGTTGTTCGTGCGCCAGGGTGATCCCCAGTCCATGGGGGAAATCGCCAAAATTCAGTCCGAGATCATCGCCAAGGTGCCCGACGAACAGGTCATGGCCGATCTGGACGCTTGCGCCCAGTGGGCGGCTCAGAACAACGGCAACCCGCAACGATTGGGCATCACCGGTTTTTGCTGGGGTGGGCGCATCACTTGGTTGTACGCCGCCCACCAGCCGCGCTTGCGCGCCGGCGTGGCCTGGTACGGACGTGTCAGCGGCGCCGTCACCCCCAACAATCCGCGCCATCCGGTTGAGTTGGCGACCCAACTCAAGGCACCGGTGCTGGGTTTGTATGGCGGGGCCGATACCGGCATTCCGTTGAGTCAGGTCGATTTGATGAAGCAGGCGCTGGTGGCCACCAGTGGCAACCGCGCCGCCCAGGCCAGCCAGTTCGTGGTCTACCCCGAGGCACCGCACGCCTTCCACGCCGACTACCGCGCGACCTTCCGCGCCGGTCCGGCGCAAGACGGCTGGCAACGCGCCCAAGACTGGTTCAAGCAACACCTCTGATCGGCTCGAAATTTCATGACCCTCGTCTACATCGTGCTGGGCACCTTAGTGGCTGGCATGGGCAGCGTGTTGTTGGCGGCTCTGATCGCCCGTGCCCTGTTGGCACGCTACACCCAACACCTGCTCAGTCTGGCGGCGGGGGCCTTGCTGGCCACGGCCTTCATGCACCTGTTGCCCGAGGCCTTCGAGTCGGGCGCCCACATCCACGCCTTGTTTGCCACGCTACTGGGTGGCGTTTTGATGTTCTTTTTTCTCGACAAGGCCGAGCTTTGGCATCACGGGCACGAACACCACCAGACTGGTGATCAGGCCACAGACCCCCATCAGATCTCCCATGCACATGGCCATCATGGTCACTCTCACGCCAGCGGCAGTTGGTCGGTTCTGTTGGGCGACAGCGTACACGCTTTTGGCGATGGCATTTTGGTGGCCGCAGCGTTCATGGCCAATTTGCACCTGGGTCTGGCCGCTTCGGTGGCGGTGCTGGCGCACGAGGTGCCGCACCACATTGGCGACTTGGTGGTGCTGCGTCAACAGCCGCGCGCGCGCGGCGCCTTGTTCAAACTGATGTTGGCCGGGGGCACCACGGTAGTAGGGGGCTTGTTGGGCTATTGGCTGGTCGAAGGCCAGCCACAATTTCTGCCTTATTTGCTGACCATCGCCAGCGGCAGTTACATCTATGTCGCGCTGGCTGACCTGATTCCTCAATTGCAAAAGCGATTGAGCAGCACGGCCACCCTCCATCAAGTGGCTTGGTTATTGGCCGGCATTGGTGCGGTGACCTTGGTCAGCGCCATAGGTCTGCACGCCCACTGAAGCCTGCGGGCGGGGCATCAGTCACCCCGCGCCAGGGCCACGGCGTGTCGGTTGTGTCGCTCCACCAAGGGGCCCACATCCAGTGTGGTCAGGTGGCCATCGCGGACCACCCGGCGTCCATGTACCACCGTGTGGTCGGCGTTGGCGCTGGCGCACAACAGCAAAGCACCCACCGGGTCATGCACGGCACCGCCGGCCATCGCCACGGTGTCGAGCCTGAACAAGGCCAAGTCGGCGCAATAACCGGCTTGGATGCGCCCTAAATCGTGGCTTCGTCCCAGCACCTGCGCACCCCCGCGCGTGGCCAGTCGCAAGGCATCATGAGGCGTCATCTGGGCTGGGCCGTGGTCACAGCCAAAAGGCTCCAGCCCTTTGCTCACGCGAGCCAGCAACATCGCTTGACGCGCCTCCCCCAACAAATGGGCACCATCGTTGCTTGCGCTGCCGTCCACCCCCAAGCCCACCGGGGCACCGGCATCGATCAGTCGACGCAGCGGCAAGATGCCACTGCCCAGTCGCATATTGCTGCAGGGGCAATGAGCTACCCCGGTGCGGGTGCGGGCAAACAGGCCGATGCCCGCTTCATCGATGCGCACGCAGTGCGCGTGCCAAACGTCATCACCGACCCAGCCCAGTCGCTCGGCGTATTCGGTGGGCGTGCACTGAAATTTTTCCCGCGTGTAGGCCACATCATGGTCGTTTTCGGCCAGATGGGTGTGCAGTCGAACTCCCAGGGATCGGGCCAGTCGTGCCGATTCGATCATCAGCGACTCACCGACCGAAAAAGGCGAGCAGGGGGCCAAGCCAATCTGCAGCATCGCACCGGCCTGGGGGTCGTGCCAGGTTTCCACCAGACGTTGCATGTCGCGCAATACCTCTTCTTCGCGCTCCACCACCCGATCTGGGGGCAAGCCGCCTTGGCTTTCCCCTACGGTCATGGCGCCACGCGTAGCGACAAAGCGCATGCCTATGCTGTGCGCGGCGGCGATGCTGTCTTCCAAACGGGTTCCGTTGGGGTAGATGTAGTGGTGGTCGCTGCTGGTGGTGCAACCGCTCAGCAGCAATTCGGCCATGGCGACCTGGTGCGAGGTGGTGACCATATCGGGCGTCAGCCCGGCCCAAATCGGGTACAGGCTTTGCAGCCAGGTGAACAGTTCGGCGTTTTGTCCGCCCGGTACCGCGCGGGTCAACGACTGCACCATGTGATGGTGGGTGTTGATCAGGCCCGGCACCACCACATGGTTCGAGGCGTCGATGCGCTCATCGGCTTGCTGTCGGTACAGGGTCAGGTCGGTGCCTTCGGGGAGCACAGCTTCAATCCAGCCGTCGCGAACCCACACCGAAGCGCCGCGCAATTCGGTGCCGGCGTCATCTTGGGTGGCCAAGCAACGGGCGCATTCAATCAGCAAAGTGGGCATATCGGGCTCAGGCTAGACTAGACGCATGGATATTAACCCGACCACCATGCTCCCCGGCTGGCCTGTGGGCAAGTCACCCTTGGACGTGCTGCGGCAGTTGTACGACCGCGCCGTGGAGCGCGCATTACCCGGGCAGGCCATGGCGGCATGGCTGCCTCCCGCGCCGCGCGGTCGAACAGTGGTCATAGGGGCTGGAAAGGCTGCTGCCTCGATGGCCCATGCACTTGACGACCTGTGGCCTGCCGATGCCCCTTTGTCTGGCCTGGTGGTCACGCGCTACCACCACACCCCGGCGCGCCAACTGGCGTGTCGCATCGAGGTGGTCGAGGCCGCGCACCCGGTGCCTGACGCGGCCGGCTTGGACGCTGCCGAACGGATGCTGAACCTCGTGCAAGGGCTGGGGCCCGACGATTTGGTGGTGTGCCTGATTTCGGGCGGAGGTTCTTCGCTCTTGACTTTGCCTGCCCAGGGCTTGAGCCTGGCCGATAAGCAGGCCATCAATCGGCAGTTGTTGGAGTCGGGCGCCAACATCACCGAGATGAACTGCGTGCGCAAGCACCTCTCGCGCATCAAAGGCGGCCGTTTGGCCCAGGCTTGTGGTTCTACCCCTTTGGTGACCCTGGCCATCAGCGATGTGCCTGGCGACGATCCGTCAGTGATCGCCAGCGGGCCCACCGTACCCGACGAGAGTACCTGCGCCGACGCGCTGGCTTTGTTGGAGCGTTACCGCATACTGGTGCCCTCGCCCGTGCTTGATGCTTTGAGCCGAGGTGAGTTGGAAACCCCCAAGCCTGGCCCCGATTGGCAGCACCGCCGTGTGCACATGGTGGCCACGCCCATGCAGTCCCTGCAAGCCGCGGCCGACATGGCGCGCGGCATGGGCTTGGCCGCCCACGTGTTGTCCGACGAGATCGAAGGCGAATCGAGCGAGGTGGCGCGGGTGCATGCGGCATTGGCGCGTGCCGTCGCGCGCGGCGACGGCCCCTTCAAAAGTCCTTGCGTGTTGCTGAGCGGTGGCGAGACCACAGTCACCGTGAAACCCTTGCCCCAGGGGTGGCAACGCGGTCAGGGTGGGCGCGCCGGGGAGTTCTGCCTGGGTTTGGCTTTGGGATTGCAAGGGCAGCAGCGCGTCTGGGGTTTGGCCGCCGACACCGACGGCATCGACGGCATGGGTCTCAATGCCGGAGCCCGGGTCGGGCCCGACACCCTGGCGCGCGCACGATCTTTGGGCTTGAAGGCCCCCGAAGCACTGGCTCGCAACGATGCCTTGGGGTTTTTTACGGCCTTGGATGACTTGGTCGTGACCGGGCCCACTTACACCAATGTCAATGACTTTCGCGCCATCCTGATCCTGTAGGCGGTCTGGCCACGCTTTTCTTGACTTAGGACAAAACGAGGTCTGGACTTTTGGGGCAAAGTTCCCCCGTATGTTGTCATTGTCCGAATTGCTCGATCGCATCGCACCCCAGGTTTTGCCCTCGGGGGCGCGGCTGCTCACCCGGGGTCAAGCCGACACCCATGCGGTCTACTTGCTGTCTGGTCTGGCCAGCTTGGGGCTGTGGCAGGCCGGTCGCCCAACTCCGGGGTTGGCTGGCCGAGCAGCCCGCCGCAACCCAAGGCCTGTTGCGCAGTCTGGCGCGGCAACAGACCGAATGGGCCGAAACAACGCTGAGCCGTTTGGCCATGGATGCCCATGCCCGCTGCGCTCAGTGGCTCTTGCATCAGGCTGAAACCGATGGCGCAGCTTGTCTGGTGCAGTTGACCCAGCGCAAGCGCCAGATCGCAGAACAGTTGGGCATGGCCCCGGAGACCTTCTCGCGGATCTTGCGCGACTGGCGTGAGCAAGGACTGATCCATGGCCGTGGCCGGACCCTGAACCTGGTCGATCCGGTGCGCCTGCGCTCCCTGACCCAACCCGCTTGAGATCAGGGTCAAGCGCCATCCGGCTTGGCCTGAGAGTAAACTGGGCGCTACACGGAGCACGACATGACGCCTGCACTACGTTCCTTGCTGACCGGCATGCCCAAGGACGAGTTGCACATCCACATCGAAGGCTCGCTCGAACCCGAACTGATTTTTCAGCTGGCGCGGCGCAACGGAGTCAGTTTGCCTTATGCCAGCGTCGAGCAATTGCGCGCAGCCTACGCCTTCACCAACCTGCAAAGTTTTCTCGACATCTATTACGCTGGGGCCAGCGTTTTGCTGACCGAAGACGATTTCTATGCCATGGCCATGGCCTACTTTGAGCGTGCCGCTGCCGATCATGTGGTACACGCCGAGCTGTTCTTCGACCCCCAGACCCACACCTCGCGCGGGGTCCCCATGGCGGCTGTGATTGGCGGCCTGTACCGGGCTTGCCAAGATGCGCGCCAACGTTGGGGCTTGCATGCCGAATTGATTCTTTGTTTTCTGCGGCATCTGTCGCAAGAAGACGCCATGGCGTCGCTGGAGTTGGCGTTGACTTATCGCCACCAGTTCATAGGCGTCGGGCTCGACTCGAGCGAACTGGGCCATCCACCTGAAAAGTTCACCCAGGTCTTTGCCCGTTGCCGCGACTTGGGCTTGCGCGTGGTTGCACATGCCGGGGAAGAGGGGCCGCCGGCCTATATCCATTCGGCACTCGATGTTTTGGGGGCCGAACGCATCGACCATGGGGTGCAAGCCGAACAAGACTCGGCACTGATGCAAAGGCTGGCGCGCCAATGCACGCCGCTCACGGTGTGTCCGCTCTCCAACATCAAACTGTGTGTGTTCGATGAATTGCGACAACACAATCTGCGCCGTTTGCTCGAGGCCGGCTTGTGCGTCACCATCAACTCGGATGATCCGTCCTACTTTGGCGGCTATCTGAACGACAACTACATCCAGACCTTTGAGGCGCTGGATCTGGGTCCAGAGCACGCGATCCAACTGGCACGACACAGTTTCGAGGCCAGCTTCGTTGACCCGGCCTTGCGCGATCACTGGTTGATCCAATTGGACGAATATCACCAAGCTTGGTCGGCTACCCATGTCTGAGTGGTTGATTGTCGGCGCGGGCATCGGTGGCCTGGCGGCGGCGCTGGCTTTGCAACGTCAGGGTGTCCTGGCCCAGCTGTGGGAACAGGCCCCAGCATTTGGCGAGGCGGGGGCAGGCATCCAATTGGGGCCGAACACCACCCGACTGCTGCGAGCCTGGGGGTTGGACGCGGGCTTGCGCAAGATCGCCGATCGCCCACAGGCGCTGATCAGTCGCGATGCCAGAGATGGAGCCGAGTTGGGGCGACTGGATCTGTCGGACTTTGAGCAACGCTATGGCGCACCCTATCTCTGCATTCATCGGGCCGATTTGCATGCCTTGCTTTGGGCCGCCATCGATTCAACCCAAGTCTTGCATCGCTTGGACAACGCCATGGTTGACATCCGCCTGGGCGCCGAGGGGCGTCCCCTGGTGACCGACGCCCGGGGTTCGGTGCAGCAGCCCGGTGCCGTGATCGGCGCCGACGGATTGTGGAGCCGCGTGCGCCACACGTTGTGGCAAGACGGCCCGCCCACGCCCACTGGCCACTGGGCCTATAGGACCATGTTGCCCACGCGTTTGTTGTCCCCGCGTTGGCGGGAACCCCAGGTGCAGGTCTGGATGGCCCCGGGTTTGCATGCCGTGCATTACCCGGTGCGCCAGGGTGAATGGCTCAACCTGGTGGTTTTGGTCGAATCTTCCGATACCGTCGCAGCACCGGGTTGGGACATCTCGCGAGCGCCCGGTCAGATCCAAGCCGATTTGCATCAGGCCTTGCGCGGCTTGTGTCCTGATTTGCACGACGTCTTGCGATCGGCAGAGCAGTGGCGTGCTTGGGCCTTGTCGCATCGTGCGCCTTTGCGTTCGCCCGATGACATGGCCCGAGGACGGGTCGCCTTGTTGGGCGACGCTGCCCACCCCATGTTGCCTTATATGGCCCAAGGGGCGGGCATGGCGATGGAAGACGCCTGGCAGTTGGCCCAGAGCTTGGCGCAGTGGCCCGGAGCAGATGCGTCACAAGTCTTGCAAGACTATGCCCAAGCGCGGTGGGCACGCAACGCAAGGGTGCAGCGAAAGGCGATGCGCAATGGCGAGATTTTTCATGCCCGTGGGCTCCAGGCCTGGGCCCGCAATGCGGCCCTGCGCATGGCTGCTCCCCGTTTGATGGATCAACCCTGGCTTTACGGTGCGAACTGAGGGCCCAAGATTTTGAGCGGACTAAAACCGAGATTACTTCAGTCGATGGGGAGCAGGCCATGGCGTGCTCGGGCCCGGTTGCAGGCATCGCTGCCTTCAGCAAATTCCCGGCACGGGTTGGGACGCCACTCGTAAATGCCACAACCCACCTTGATGCCGAGGCTGCCACTCAGGGCGGCGCAGCGGATTGGTACATGGTCGGTGCCGCGCATGCGGCAGGTGTTGCCGTTGACCGGCACGGTCAACCCAGTGGGCACGCTGCCCCCATGCTCATCGAGTTCGTAGATGGAGAAATCCACCCGGAAGTTGGCGCAACAGGCGCCACATTGCTGGCATTGTGACATCCGTCACCCCGCAGGTTTATTGTCGCCCCAACACCAAATATTCCATCAGGGCCTTTTGCACATGCATGCGATTTTCAGCCTCGTCCCAGACTACCGACTGCGGGCCGTCGATGACCTCGGCCTCGACCTCTTCACCCCGGTGTGCGGGCAGGCAGTGCATGAACAAGGCGTCGGGCTTGGCTTGCGCCATCATCTCGGCGTCGACACACCAATCGGCGAAGGCCTGCTTGCGTTGTTCGTTTTCGGCTTCAAAGCCCATGCTGGTCCACACATCGGTGGTGACCAAGTCAGCCCCTTTGCAGGCTTGCTTGGGGTCGGCAAAGACCTTGTAGCTTTCGTTCGAGCGCAATCCGGCCACAGCCTGGTCGACTTCATAACCACTGGGCGTGCTGAGGTGCACGGTAAAGCCCAGTAACTCGGCCGCCTGCAACCAGGTGTTGGCCATGTTGTTGCCGTCGCCGACCCAAGCCACTACGCGGCCCTTCAGGCAGGCCAGGGGGTCGGCGGTGTTGCCGCGTTGCTCGATGAAGGTGAACAAATCGGCCAGGATCTGGCAAGGGTGAAACTCGTTGGTCAGTCCGTTGATGACAGGAACGCGCGAGTACTGTGCAAAGCGCTCGATCTTGTCTTGGCCGAAAGTCCGAATCATCACCAAATCGACCATGCGGCTGATCACGCGCGCGCTGTCCTCAATGGGCTCGGCACGGCCCAACTGGCTGTCCCCGGTGGTCAGGTGCACCACCGAGCCACCCAACTGGTACATGCCAGCCTCAAAGCTCACCCGGGTGCGCGTTGAGGCCTTCTCAAAAATCATCGCCAGTGTGCGGTCGATCAGGGGGTGGTGTTTTTCATAGGCCTTGAACTTATCCTTGATGAAATCCGCCCGCTGGAACAGGTAGGCGTACTCGTCGGCGCTCAGGTCTGTGAATTGCAGATAGTGCTTCATGAGGTCGCCAAAAACTTGCAAATGATAGGAACCAAAATGGCCACAATCTCATCGGCCTCGGCCTTAGTCAGTATGAGCGGTGGCACCAAGCGAATCACGCTGTCGGCGGTCACGCTCAGCAACAAACCAGCCTCCAGCGCCTGGGTCATGATGGCACCGCAGGGGCGGTCAAGTTCAATGCCCAGCATCAGGCCTTGGCCGCGAATTTCCTTCAGGCCGCTCACGCCCTGCAAGCCTTTTTCTAAAGCGTCGCGCAGGTGCTGGCCGACCCGGGCGGCGTTCTCAAGCAGTTCATCCTCTTCCATGATCCGGATGGTCTCTACCCCGGCGCGCATGGCCAAGGGATTGCCGCCAAAGGTGGTGCCATGGTTGCCCGGCTGAAAAATCGAAGCGGCTTTTGGGCCGGCCACCACGGCACCGATCGGCACACCCGAGCCCAAGCCTTTGGCCAACGGCATCACGTCGGGCAAAATGCCAGCCCACTGGTGAGCGAACCACTTGCCAGTGCGTCCCATGCCGCACTGCACTTCGTCGATCATCAGTAGCCAGTCCCGCTTGTCGCACAGCGTGCGCACGTCGCGCAGATAATCCTGGCGCATCGGGTTGATGCCGCCTTCGCCCTGAATGGTTTCAAAGAAAACCGCCACCACATTGGGGTTGTCTGCGGTCAGGCGTTGGAGCGCTTCGATGTCGTTGAGTGGCACGCGTAAAAATCCTTCGACCAAGGGGCCAAATCCTTTTTGGATTTTTTCATTGCCAGTGGCGCTGAGCGTGGCAATCGAGCGACCGTGAAAAGCTTTTTCGTAGACCACGATGACCGGGTTCTCGATGCCTTTGTCGTGGCCGAACTTGCGGGCCAACTTGATGGCCGCTTCGTTGGCTTCCAGGCCTGTCGAACAGAAAAACACATTGGTCAAACCCGACTTTTCCACCAGCTTGGCCGCCAAGCGCTCTTGATCGGGCACGTGGTAATAGTTGCAGCAGTGGATCATCTTGGCCACTTGGTCTTGCAATGCTGGAACCAGTTTGGGGTGGCCGTGGCCCAGGGTGTTTACTGCAATACCGGCCAGGGCATCCAGATAGCGCTTGCCATTGGTGTCCCAGACTCGGACGCCCTGTCCATGCGACATGGCCACGGGCAAGCGGCCATATGTGTTCATGGTGTGGGGCGACGAGGCGGCGGTAGTCATGGCGGCTCCTGGCAAAAAAGAAATCGGCCCAACAGCGGTGAAGCAGGTTGAGCCATTGAAAAGTAATTTTAACCACAAGCCCAGGCGCAGACTGGGTAAGGCTTTTCTGTCCTGATTCATGCATTCAAGCCCCTGCTCGGAGGGGGATGAAGACTTGTCATATGTCTTATATAAGATATAATTTCAGGTATTAACCCTAGTGTCATGCAAGCCCCTTCCAGCCAAGAAATCTTCATCCTCGGCGTGACCCACGCAGGGCAACCCTTCCGCCCCAGCGATTGGGCCGAAAGGCTGGCTGGCGTCATGAGCCCATTTCGCCCGGGCGGCGCACAAAACCGTCACCACCCCGCCAGTTATTCGCCCTGGTGCGTGCCCACCACCCTGAACGGCACCAAATGCGTGGTGGTTCACCTCGATCTGCGCCAGGCCGAGCCGATGGCCTTTGACTTCGTCATGAATTTCGCCCGCGACAACGACTTGCAGACCCTGGAAGCCTGTTTGTTGCCCACCCCAGAGGCCGCTGCGCCCAGCCCTCAGCAGTCGCAGGCCATGACCACCCCGACGCTGCAGTTGCAGGCCTGATGTCGGTCAAAAGCGTGGCGGCCATGAAAAAACCGCCCGAAGGCGGTTTCTTGTTTCGCTGTCAGCGCACCCGTTCAAACGGCGACCCCGAGAGGTCGGGCGATTGACCTGAAATTCAGGCGGTGGCCAGCGCTTTGACTTTGGCCGACAGGCGGCTCTTGTCGCGGGCGGCCTTGTTCTTGTGGAAAATGCCCTTGTCGGCGATGGCGTCCACCACCGATTGCATCTTTCCGAACAGTTCCGTGGCTTTGGTCTTGTCGCCGGCAGCGACAGCCTTTTCAACGTTCTTGACCACGGTGCGGTACTTCGAGCGCAGCGAGGTGTTGGCAGAATTCAGTTTCACGTCCTGGCGGGCGCGTTTGCGGCCCGACGCCAGGCGCGGGTTCTTTTTCTTGGGCTTTCCAGAGGCCATGGTGGGTATTCCTTGGTGGTTTGTAGATGATGACAGCGAACCCATGATTATAGCCGACATACACTATGCGGGTGAGCTTATTTAAATCAGCCTCCACCGTTTCGCTGTTCACCCTGGCCTCGCGCATCACTGGCTTGGGGCGCGAGCTGCTGATCGCATCCTGGTTTGGGGCCAGCGCCCTGACCGACGCGTTCAACGTGGCGTTTCGCATCCCCAACCTGTTTCGCCGCCTGTTCGCCGAGGGTGCGTTCAGCCAGGCATTCGTACCGGTCTTGGCCGCCACCCGCGAAACCTCGGGCGATGCGGCCACTCGCCGCTTGGTTGGGCATGTCGCCACGCTATTGTTTTGCGCGCTAGTGCTCACTTGCATCATCGGGGTCGCGGGCGCGCCTGCCTTGGTATGGGCTTTGGCCAGCGGCTTGAGCCAGTCGACCACCGGCCACGAGGCGGCAGTGCTGATGACCCGCATCATGTTCCCCTACATCGGCTTCATGTCCTTGGTGGCCTTGGCCGCCGGGGTGCTGAATACCTGGGGGCGTTTTGCCGTGCCGGCCGCCGCGCCGGTGTTGTTGAATGTGTCGATGATCGGTGTGGCCTGGTGGGGCCGTCCATGGTTTGAGTCCTGGGGCTGGCCAGCCATCTATACCTTGGCCGCTGGCGTGATGTTGGGTGGCGTGATGCAGTTGACGTTGACATTCGTCGCCTTGCACCGTCTGGGGATCCCTTCTTGGCCCAGCCTGCGCCCCAGTGGTTGGCGCGCGGCTTGGCAAGAAGCGGGATGCCAGCGCATCTTGGCGCTCATGGCGCCAGCCCTTTTGGGCGTGGGCGTGGCGCAATTGTCCTTGCTGATTAACACCCAAATTGCCTCGCACCTGACACCCGGCAGCGTCAGTTGGCTGAGTTACGCCGACCGCCTGATGGAGTTCCCAACGGCCTTGCTGGGGGTGGCTTTGGGAGTGGCTTTGATGCCGCAATTGGCGGCGGCCAAAGCCAGTGGAGACACGCAACGATACAGCGACATGCTCGATTGGGGCTTGCGCGGCGTGGTGCTGTTGGCCACGCCCAGTGCCCTGGGGCTGTTGTGCTTGGCCACCCCTTTGGTGGCCAGTTTGTACCACTACGGGGCATTCACGGCCCACGATGTGAACCAGACCACGCTGGCGCTGATGGGCTACGGCGTGGGCTTGCTGGGGTTGGTGGCCATCAAGGTACTGGCCCTGGGTTTTTATGCCAGCCAAGACATCAAAACCCCGGTGCGGGTGGCCATAGGCGTGCTGGTGCTGACCCAGGTCATTAATCTGGTGCTGGTGCCGTGGTTCGCCCATGCCGGATTGGCACTCTCCATCGGTTTGGGGGCTTGGGTCAATGCCATCTGGTTGTGGTGGGGGTTGCGGCGACGCGGCCACTACCGGCCGGCCCCGGGTTGGGGGCGGTTTTTGCTGCAGGTGGGGCTGGCTTGTTTGGTGTTGGCAGCATGGTTGCTGTGGGTGGCTCGGTCTTTGGACTGGGTCGCTTTGCAAGCCCAGCCATGGACCCGGCTGGGCTGGCTGTTGCTGACTTTGGCCGTGTCAGCGCTATTGTATTTCGGCGTGTTGCGGGTGGTCGGCTTGAAGATGCGTGCATGGATGCAAATTTGAAGGCATGATGGGGTCATGAGTTATCGTTTTGCTGTGCCCACTGCCCTCGATTACTTCCGCTCGTTGGTGGCCGACGAGGGCACCTTTCCGTTGCTTGAGGCCGCCGCCAGTTTGGCACAAGACGAGTACCCCGACATCGATGTGGCGCAAGTGCTGGCGCAGGTCGACCGGATTCAAGCCCGCCTGAACCGCCGCGTGAGCAATCAAGAGGACGAGCTACAACGATTGCGCGTGCTCAACGCCTGTTTTTTTGAGGAATTGGGCTTTGCCGGCAATGTCAACGACTATTACGACCCCGACAACAGCTTCATCCATTTGGTTTTGCGCGGCCGGCGCGGCATCCCCATCAGTTTGGCGGTGATCTGGTTGGAGTTGGCGCAGGGTTTGGGTTTATCGGCCGAAGGAGTGAATTTCCCCGGACATTTTTTGGTCAAGGTGAACCTCAGCGAGCCGTGTCACGGACAGGTGGTCCTCGATCCTTTCACCGGTGAATCACTGGGGCGCGAAGAGCTGCTTGAGCGGATACAAAGCGTGGCCACCCCGGTGCACCATGGTCGCCAACGCGATCCCGATGACCTGTTGCTGACACATCTCTTGCCCGCCACTGGTCGTGACATCATTTGGCGCATGCTGCGCAATTTGGAAGAGATTTACCGATCACAACAGGACATGCCGAGGTTGGCGGCCGTTCGCGCACGCATCGACGTGTTGCGCGAAGCCAGCGATATCGAGTGAATGTTCAGGCCTGGCGCGTGGCCTGGGCGGCGACTTAAACCAATTGCACCGCGGCGCCTTGCGCGCGCGGCACCACCGTGCCTATGGCATGGACCCGCTCGCCCAGCTGGGTCAGGGTCTGGGTGACGGACTGTTGCTCGTGCGCCGGAACCACCAACACCATGCCAATGCCGTTATTGAAGGTGCGGTTCATTTCGATGTCGTCAATGCCGGCTTCGGTTTGTAGCCAGTGAAACAGTTGGCTGCGCGGCCAACTGCCCAGAACCAGATCGACGCCTAACCCTTGTGGCAGCACGCGGGGAATGTTTTCCAGCAGGCTGCCACCAGTGATGTGCGCGAGAGCCTTGATGCCGCCCTCGGCTTGCGCTGGATGTGCTTTGAGCGCGGCCAGCACGGGCTTGACATACAAGCGGGTTGGGGCCATGACGGCTTGGCGAAACGGCATGCCGTCGAGCTCTTGCGGCAGGCGTTGGTCGGTGCGCTCAATGACCTTGCGCACCAGCGAAAAGCCATTCGAATGCACGCCATTGGATGACAGTCCCAGCACCACGTCTCCGGCCCGGACATGACGTCCGTCAAGGATGGCCGATTTTTCAACGACGCCGACGGCAAATCCGGCCAAATCGTATTCGCCCGGCGGGTACATGCCGGGCATTTCGGCGGTTTCCCCGCCGATCAGGGCGCAGCCCGAGGCCTCACAACCCGAGGCGATGCCGCCCACCACCTGCGCTGCGGTCTCCACATGCAACTTGCCGCAGGCGAAGTAATCGAGGAAAAACAGCGGTTCGGCGCCTTGCACCAAGATGTCGTTCACGCTCATGCCCACCAGGTCGATGCCCACGGTGTCGTGCATGCCCCACTCGAATGCCAGTTTGAGTTTGGTGCCCACGCCGTCGGTGCCGCTGACCATGACAGGTTCGCGGTAGTGCTTGGGCATTTCAAACAGGGCGCCAAAGCCCCCAATGCCGGCCAGCACTCCCGGACGCAGGGTTTTGCGGGCCAGAGGCTTGATGCGTTCGACCAAGGCGTCACCGGCGTCGATGTCCACGCCGGAATCTTTGTAGGATAGGGGTTGCTTCATGGCGGATGCTTTGGGTCTCGATGACCGATAAAATCTGTCCCATTCTAGTGACGCCCCATCGGGCCCCTGTATGCAATTACCCAAAGACCCGCAAAAACTGACCTTGATGGCCGCGCTGGTTCTGGCCGTGATGGCTTTGGGCGTGGCCCTGTCGGCGGTGCTGTCGCCTTTTCTCATGGCCACGGCGTTGGCTTATCTGCTGGCGGGCGGGGTTGCGCGTTTGCAGCACCTGGGCCTGCCGCGCCCGCTGGCGGTGCTGCTGGTCGAATTGCTGTTCATTCTGGTGGTGCTGGCGCTGGCGGCTTTGGTGGTGCCGGTGCTGGCGCACGAGTGGCCTTTGCTGCGTGACCAGTTGCCTGTGTTGGCGCAAAAGATCGATGCCTGGCTCACCCCTTGGCTGCACGCCTGGGGCATCGATTTGCGGTTGGATGTCGAGAGCGTCAAGGCCTTTGTGCGCGATCACCTCAGTGACAACTTGGGCGATGGCGCTGCACGCATGCTTTCATCGCTGAGATTGGGCGGCAGCGTGGTCTTGGCCGTTGTCGGGCACGCGATTTTGGTGCCCGTGGCTTTGTACTACCTTTTGCTGGCTTGGCCACGCTTGATGGTGCGCTTGCGACAAGCCCTGCCGTTGGCCTGGCGTGCCCCGGTTGGCGAGTTTTTGACCGATTGCGACCAAGTGATGGGCGGTTACCTGCGGGGTCAGTTGTCGGTCATGGCTGCCATGGCGCTGTTTTACGCTGTGACTTTGCAACTGGGTGGACTCGATCTGGCGTGGCCGATAGGCATCTTCACGGGCTTGGCCTTGTGCGTGCCCTATGTGGGTTTTGGCATTGGCTTGGCGTTGGCGCTACTGGCTGCTCTGCTGGAGTTTGAACCGATGTATGCCCTGTTGCTGGTGGGTGGGGTGTACGGCTTGGGCCAGATGATCGAGGGCTTCGCATTGACCCCGCGTTGGGTGGGTGAGCGCATCGGACTGCATCCGCTGGCGGTGATTTTTGCCTTGTTGGCCTTTGGCCAACTGCTCGGCTTTGTTGGCGTCTTGTTGGCCCTGCCGGCCAGTGCCATGTTGGTGGTGGCTTGGCGCCACCTGGTCTCCAATTGGCTGGCCAAAGACCAGGACGCTGCATGAAACAGATGGCCTTGGACATCGGCTTGGCTGCCAGTCCCAGCCTGAACAGTTTTTTCCCGGGACCCAACCGCGAGGCCTTCGAGCACTTGCGCTTGTGGGTGTCGCATGCGGCCCGCTCACCGGTGCCGACCTATTTGTGGGGTGAAAGCGGCAGCGGTAAGACCCATTTGTTGCGGGCGGTGGCGCATTGGCTGGCTCAAAGCGGCCAAAGCGTTGGCTGGCTTGACGCCGGGGTCGCCGAGCCCGGCCCCTTCGACCCGGCGTGGGAAGTGGTGGTCATGGACGATGTAGACGAGTTCAGCGCTGTGCAGCAGCACGCTGCATTCAATTGGTTCGTTCACGCCATGGCACCCACTCAGGGTCGCCAGCGCTGGGTCTTGGCTGCCGGGGCGGTGCCGACCAGCCATCTGCCCTTGCGCGAAGACCTGCGCACCCGCCTGGGTTGGGGCCATGTGTTCCAATTGAAGGTGATGGACGACTCGCAACGCCGCGCGGTCTTGCGCCAGCAGGCCGAAGCCCGAGGTATCTTCTTGAAAGACGAGGTCATGGATTACATCCTGAACCGTTTCAGTCGGGACTTGGGCAGCCTGATGGGTTTGCTCGACCAGTTGGACCAATACGCCCTGCGCGAACAGAGGGCGATCACCATACCCCTGATCAAATCGATGTTGCAAGACAAGGAAGACACCCCATGAAAACCCGCTTGGCCTTGTTTGACCTGGACCATACTTTGCTGCCCATCGACTCCGATTACGCCTGGGGCCAGTTCACCATCGACTTGGGTTGGACCGACCCGATCGAGTTTGGCCGACGAAATGACGAGTTTTACGCCCAGTACCAGGCCGGCACTCTCGACATTCACGCCTATGTCCGCTTCGCCACCGAGGCCTTTCGCCTGCGTGGCCCTGCACAAGCGCAGTCCGCCCACCAGCGTTTCATGCGCGAGGTCATCGAGCCGGCCATCCGGCCCAAGGCGCTGGATCTCATCGAGCGTCACCGCAGCGCCGGCGACCGCTTGCTGGTCATCACCGCCACCAACGAGTTCGTGACCCGCCCGGTGGTGGAGCGTCTGGGGGTGCCCGAGATGATTGCGGTCGAACTCGAGCGCGACGCCAACGGGTGGTACAGTGGCGAAGTCAAGGGCGTGCCCTCGATGCGCGAAGGCAAGGTGCAGCGACTAAACCAGTGGTTGCAATCGCAAGGGCTGAGCTGGGACGGCATCGATGCCACTTTTTACTCGGACTCGACGAACGATCTGCCTCTGCTGTCCTTGGTGCAGCACCCGGTGGCCACCAACCCGGACGCGCGATTGCGCGAACATGCCCGCCAACACGGCTGGCCCATTCTTGAACTGTTTGAGCGCGAATGATCAAAACCTTCATCCGACGTCTGATCGGAAAGTCCGAAGCGTCTGACCGACCCAGCTTCGGCAAACGTCAAAGCGTACCCGTCAGCGTGCACCACATCGACCCCGCTTTGGTCGATGAGCGTGCCTTGCAGGTGGTGCAAACTTTGCAAGAGCGGGGCTACCAAGCCTATATCGTGGGCGGTGCCGTGCGTGATTTGCTTTTGGGTTTGCGTCCCAAAGATTTCGATGTCGCTACCAACGCCACCCCCGAGCAAGTCAAAGGCTTGTTTCGACGTGCCTTCATCATTGGACGGCGTTTTCGGATCGTCCATGTGGTCTATGGCCGAGGCCGCGAGCACGAAGTGATCGAGGTGTCGACCTTCCGCGCCTATTTGGACAACGCCACCGCCGAGACTGTCAGCGGCAACGAGCGCACCGCCAAGGGCGAATTAGCGCGAATGCAGCATGCGGTTGACGCCAGTGGCCGGGTCTTGAGGGACAACGTTTGGGGATCTCAGGACGAGGATGCCACCCGGCGTGACTTCACCGTCAATGCGATGTATTACGACCCGCGCACCCAAGAAGTGATCGATTACCACAAGGGTTTCGAAGACGCCCGAAAACGGGTACTGCGGATGATTGGTGACCCGCAAGCGCGCTACCGTGAAGATCCGGTGCGCATCATCCGCGCCATTCGTTTCTCGGCCAAACTCGCCGCTTTGGGTTTCAAGATCGAGACCCGAACCGCTGCCCCTATTCGCAAATCACTCGACTTGTTGGCCGATGTGCCTCAAAGCCGAATGTTCGACGAAATGCTCAAACTCTTGCAGACCGGTCATGCGTTGGCCAGCATCGACCAACTCAGGGCCTTGGGCGTGTCGCGAGGCATTTACCCCTTACTTGACTTGGTGGTGGAGCGTTCGGGGGATCCCTTTGTGTTAGCCGCTTTGCAAGACACTGACCGCCGCGTGGGCGAGGGCAAGCCGGTGGCCCCCAGCTTTTTGTTGGCCTGCGTGCTGTGGTCCGATGTGCGAGAAGCCTGGAAGGCACATCGCAGCCAACAACCCCCCATTCCGGCTTTGCAGGCGGCCATCGACCAAGTTTTTGACGCCCGCATCGGTGATGTGTCCGGGCGCGGCAAGTTGGCAGCCGACATGCGCGAGATTTGGATGATGCAACCGCGCTTTGACAAGCGGGTCGGCAATGGACCCATGACGCTGGTGATGTTGGCGCGTTTTCGCGCCAGCTTCGATTTCATGCGACTGCGTGCCGATGTCGCAGAAGTGGATGAGGCTTTGGCCGATTGGTGGCAAACCTTCAGCCAGGCCGACGAACCCGAGCGCGAGGACATGCTGGCTCAAGTCCGTCAAACCACTGCTGCGCGGCCACGCTCTGCACCCGTCGACGCCGCTGACGAGGGCGGTTTGGGAGAGGCGCCTAAACGCCGCAGGCGTCGGCGCCGCAAGTCCTCTGACGGGGGTGGGGACGGGAGCGCCCCGCCGGCATGAGATCGGCTGTGACCGCTTGGGTCGCCTTGGGGGCCAACTTGGGCCAGGCGATCGAACAAGTACGGTGGGGCATTGAGGCCCTGGCCAGGGTATCCGGCATAGACCAAGTCGAGTCTTCGCGTCTGTACCGAAGCGCACCCCATCAAGCTCAGGGCCCGGACTTCATTAACGCCGTGGTGCGCTTGCAAACGCAATTGAGCGCACCGCAATTGCTCGACGCCTTGCAGGCTTTGGAACAACAGGCCGGTCGGCAACGCCCCTACCACCACGCCCCGCGCACCCTCGATCTCGATTTGCTTTTTTATGGTGATGCCCGTTTAGACAGTCCACGCCTGACGGTGCCTCATCCGCGCTGGGCACAACGTGCCTTCGTGCTGCGTCCTTTGGCCGACGTCTCTCCCGAGCGCGTCAGCTCAGAGGCTTTACGCCTCGTGTCTGATCAACCCATAGAACCCATCGAGTGACCCCATGAACTGGTTTGCCCAAATCCATCCCGTGGTCTTGAGCGTGGCCATGCTGGCCGTTGCCAATGTGTTCATGACTTTTGCCTGGTATGGCCACTTGCGCCACCAGTCCGGCACGGTCTGGTACGTGGCCGCACTGGTCAGTTGGGGCATCGCTTTATTTGAATACCTCATTCAAGTGCCTGCCAACCGCATCGGACATGGGGCCGGCTTGAGCGTGGGGCAGTTGAAGAGCATCCAGGAGGTGGTCACCTTGATCGTTTTTGTGCCGTTTGCGCTCTTTTTTCTCAAAGAACCGCTGAAACTCGATTACCTCTGGGCGGGTTTGTGTCTCATCGGCGCGGTGTACTTCGTTTTTCGTCAGTAAGGCGTGGTTTTCAGGGGTTACACTCGCCCCGTCTACGAGACCCTCGAAGTCTTGTCTTATTTGAAGAACGGAGAAGCCCATGTTGTTTGGAAAACTGCTGCCCCGAGAGGGCAACTTTTTTGACATGTTCAACCAACATGCAGAACGCATCGTTGAGGCGGCTCGGGCATTTGCCAACTTGGTCAAAAATTACAACGATCCGCATTTGCGTGACAAATACAACCAAGATGTGGACAACGCCGAGCGCGCTGCCGATCGGGTCACGCATGACGTTAACCGGGCCATCCACAAGACCTTCATCACGCCCATCGACCGTGAGCAGATCCACTCGCTGATCAACACCATGGACGATGTGGCCGACCTGATCCAAGACTCGGCCGAAACCATGGCCCTGTACGATGTGCGTCACATGACCGAAGAGATCACGCGCCTGACGGCTTTGGCGGTCAGTTGCTGCGAGCGCGTGCGCGATGCCGTGAAGTTGCTCGATCGCATCGCCGAACCGGCCACCGCCGAAGCAGCCCTGAAAACATGCGAGGAGATCGACCGCCTCGAATCCGACGCCGACAGAGTGATGCGCAGCGCCATGAGCAAGCTGTTCCGCGAAGAAGCCGATGTGCGCGAGGTGATCAAACTCAAGGCCATTTATGAATTGCTCGAGACCATCACCGACAAGTGTGAGGACGTCGCCAACCTGATCGAGGGCATCGTCCTCGAAAACTCTTAAAGCGAGACGCTGTCATGGAGGCGGTTCCCATCGCTTTGTGGGTGGTGATTTTGCTGGTCGCCTTGGCCCTGCTGTTCGATTTCATGAACGGCTTTCATGACTCCGCCAACTCGATTGCCACGGTGGTCTCGACTGGCGTTCTACGCCCCTCGCATGCGGTGTTGTTCGCTGCCTTTTTCAATTTCATCGCCATCTTTGTCTTCCACCTCAGCGTGGCGGCCACCATCGGCAAGGGCATCGTTCAGCCCGACGTGGTCGACACCCATGTGGTTTTTGGTGCGCTCACCGGGGCCATCACCTGGAACATCATCACGTGGTACTACGGCATACCCAGCAGTTCTTCGCACGCTCTGATCGGCGGCATCGTCGGGGCGGTCATTGCCAAGGTGGGGGCTGGCGCTTTGGTGGCCACCGGCATCATGCGCACCGTTGCCTTCATCTTTGTCTCGCCCGCCCTGGGCTTTTTGTTGGGCTCTTTGATGATGCTGGTGGTGGCCTGGATTTTCCGCCGCACCACGCCATCGCGCGTGGACAAATGGTTCCGTCGCCTGCAGCTGGTGTCGGCTGGGGCATACAGCTTGGGCCACGGCGGCAACGATGCTCAAAAAACCATTGGCATCATTTGGTTGTTGCTGATTGCCACGGGCTATGCTTCCTCTGCAGACGCCAGTCCGCCAGGCTGGGTCATCATCAGCTGTTACGTGGCCATCGCCATGGGGACCATGTTTGGGGGGCGGCGCATCGTCAAAACCATGGGGCAGCGCATCACCAAGCTCAAACCAGTGGGCGGCTTTTGCGCCGAGACCGGAGGGGCGTTGACACTCTTTCTGGCCACCAGTCTGGGCATTCCGGTGTCGACCACCCATACCATCACCGGTGCCATTGTGGGCGTGGGTTCAACCCAGCGCGCCAGCGCGGTGCGTTGGGGCCTGGCTGGTAACATCATTTGGGCCTGGGTACTGACCATTCCAGCCAGCGCGTTCGTGGCCGCCATCGGTTACTGGGTCAGCTTGGCCCTTTACGATTGACGGCTCAGGCGTCATGCGCTGTGGGCACATTCACTGTGAAATTTTGCGCGCTTCCTCGATTTGCACTTCAAAGTAACGCTGGATGCTGTAGACGATGCTTGACATGAGCACTGTTGTGCCCACCAGCAAGGCCAGCGCGATGGCACTGATCGTGAACCAATTGCTGCGACCGGCGGGTGCGTCTTGCGCGACCTGCGGATTAAAGCGCACGTTCCATTGCTCAGCCGGCATCAGGCCGTAGACGATGGCATTGAGCGCGCAGGCGGCGAAACAAAAGCCAAAAATCGGAATCAGCCACCAACTCAGCACGTCGTCCACACCGAATTCGGCCACCCGCTCGAACCCCCAAATGCCCAAGGCGGTGGGAATGGGCAAGAGCCAACCCACAGTGTCCGAGAGGCCAAACAAATAAAAACGATGCAGGCCCAATGGCCCTCCGGCAAAGGCCAGCCAGGTGGCCAAGGTTTTGTTTTTCATGGGGCGATCATAAAGAAGGTGCCGAAACTTCCGTGGCTGGTAGGGATTCATCCCCCAGACCCAAAGGGCGCTGCATCAGAACCACGTCCAACCAGCGGCCATGCTTCCAACCACTGGATTTCAACAGGCCGGTATGGGCGAAGCCCAAGGCCGCATGCAAACCGATCGAGGCCCGGTTGGTCGAGTCGCCAATCACGGCGATCATCTGGCGCCCGCCGACCAACTCAGAGCGAGCCACCAACTCGGCCAGCAACGCTCGGCCATGCCCTTTTCGGACCGCGTCTGGGGCCAGGTAGATCGAGTCTTCCAGGGTGTGTCGGTACGCTTGGCGGGGCCTAAAAGGCTGGGCATAGGCGAAACCCAGCACCTGATGGTCTACGCACAGCACCAGGTGGGGCCAGCCCGCTTCTGTGACGGTCTGCCAGCGGCGGGTCATTTCCTCCAACGACGGAGGCTCGGTTTCAAAGGTGCCCGTGCCATGCAAAACATGGTGTCCGTAGATGGCGGCGATGGCGGGCAAATCGGTCGCAAGAGATGAGCGGATGATCATGTGGCGCAAATGGTTTACAATGATTGGTTTTCGGCGTGTCGCTGACCGGGTGGTCATGCGCGTGTCTCAAACGCTGGAAGAATTTTTACCACCCCAAGGATAACCCCATGGTCGTCATTCGACTCTCCCGTGGCGGGGCCAAGGCCCGCCCGTTCTTCAATATCGTCGTTGCCGACAAACGTGACCGTCGTGACGGCCGCTTCATCGAGCGCATCGGGTTTTACAACCCCATTGCTGCCGAGGGCGAAGAGAGCATCCGTATCGCTCAAGACCGCCTGACCTACTGGAAGGGTGTTGGCGCGCAAAGCTCACCCACCGTAGACCGTCTGCTCAAGCAGACCGCCAAAAAAACCGCCTGACCTCTGAGGTCTGACTCAGACCGCCCATGCAAGACGTACTCGAACCTGCTGATTTACCGACCGATGCGGTCGAAGTAGGGCGGGTGTTGGACGCTTGGGGCATCAAAGGCTGGGTCAAAATCCTGCCTTACAGCGCCTCGCCCGAGGCGCTTTTTTCTTGCCGGCGCTGGTATTTGTTGGCCAGCGAACGGGGTCTTCCGGCTTTCGATGGTGCCAGGATAGTGCGGGTGGCACAGGCGCGCGAGCATGGCGATAGCGTGGTGGCCCAATTCCAGGACTTGGCCGATCGAAATGGCGCCGAGGCGCTGCGCGGTTGCCGCATCTTCGTGCCCCGATCCAGTTTCCCCACGCCCCAACCCGACGAGTACTACTGGGTCGATCTGATGGGCTTAGAGGTCGTCAACAGAGAAGGCGCGGCCCTCGGACAGGTGCACGACCTGCTGTCGACTGGGCCGCAGACCGTGTTGGTCTTGCAGCAAACAGACGGTGAACAAACTCTAGAGCGCATGATTCCTTTCGTGTCCGCCTATGTCGATCAGGTTGATCTGCCTGGAAAGCGCATAGTGGTCGACTGGCAGGCCTACTACTGATGATGGTTAGAACGGCCATGCGCTATGACCTGATTACCCTGTTCCCTGATCTGATTGAGCCGTTCTTGCAAAACGGTGTCACCAGGCGGGCCTTTGAAGGCGGACTGATTCAAGTCAAGCTCTGGAACCCTCGTGATTTCGCCGAAGGCGCTTATCGACGCATTGACGATCGACCTTTTGGCGGTGGCCCGGGCATGGTGATGATGGCCGAGCCCTTGTTCCAATGCCTGCAGACCATACGGGCCGAGCGTGGGCAAAGCCGAGATCAAGCCCCTTTGGTTCTTTTTTCTCCGATCGGTGAAGCGCTCAGCCACCCGGTGGTTCAGCGTCACAGCCAGGGAATGGGGGCGTTGTTGTTGTGTGGTCGCTATGAGGGGATCGACCAGCGATTCATCGATTTGCATGTGGATCAGCAGATCAGCTTGGGCGATTTCGTCCTCTCGGGTGGGGAAATTCCGGCCTTGGCCTTGCTTGACGCCGTGGCCAGACTGCAGCCCGGGGTGTTGCACGACCCCGACAGCCACCAGCAAGATAGTTTCAACCCGGCCCTAGGGGGGCTGCTGGACTGTCCGCATTACACCCGTCCCGAGGTCTGGCAGGGGCAGGCGGTCCCCGAAGCCCTGCTCAGTGGTCACCATGCCCGCATAGAGCAGTGGCGACGCGCCCAAAGCTTGGCCCTGACCCAACGATTGCGTCCCGATCTATTGGTCCCGCACAAGGTCCCGGCCTCGGGGCTGGATGCCGCTGACAAATAAGTGCTAAAATAATTGGTTTGGTTCCTCTACTTGCCGCGGTTGGCACACCCGAATCACAATAGGCCGAAACCGCCCCTAGTGCAGCAGGCACGAACCAGAGATAAGCAGGAGTTTCCATGAACCTGATTCAAACCCTCGAAAAAGAAGAAATGGCCCGTTTGGGTAAACACATTCCCGCGTTCGCCCCAGGCGATACCGTGATTGTCAATGTGAATGTGGTCGAAGGCACCCGCAAGCGGGTGCAGGCCTACGAAGGTGTTGTGATTGCCAAGCGCAATCGCGGCCTCAACAGCGGCTTCACCGTGCGCAAGATCTCTTCCGGCGAAGGCGTCGAGCGTACCTTCCAAACCTACAGCCCGCTGATCGCCAGCATCGAAGTCAAGCGCCGTGGTGATGTGCGTCGTGCCAAGCTGTACTACCTGCGTCAGCGCAGCGGCAAGTCGGCTCGCATCAAGGAGAAGCTGGTTCACAAGTCGGCTCCCGCCGCTCAGTGATCTGACCCCCTGTGGGTACCCAATAAGCCGCCCTGAGACCCAGAGGCGGCTTTTTTATCGCTTTTGCTCATGTCGCAGCCATTGACCCCTTTATCCAAGTTGCCGCAGTTTGACCCCCGCTTGGTGCCTGTCATCCGGCAGGACGGACACATGCCGGCGGTTGACCCGCAGCGACTCTCGCCCCTGGCGTTGCGCCAGCGCTTCGCCCGTCCTCCTGAGTGGCAACCCGAGGTGGTGCGCGAGCGGCGTTTCTCGGGCCGTCAACCGGCTTTGGCCGCAGTGCTGGTGGGCATCGTCACCCGTGACGAACCGACGATCTTGCTGACCCGGCGCACAGCGCACCTGTCGACGCATTCGGGTCAAGTGGCCTTTCCTGGGGGCAAGGTCGACGTGGAGGACGCGCATGTGGCTGCCACCGCTTTGCGTGAAGCCCAGGAAGAGGTGGGTCTGGACCCCGGACATGTTGAGGTCTTGGGCACCCTGAGCGAGTACGTCACCGGTACTGCCTTCATCGTCACTCCGGTGGTCGCCCTGATCGATCCGGCGCATGGCATCGTGCCCAACCCCCATGAGGTGGATCAGGTTTTTGAGGTGCCCTTGGCGTTTTTGATGAATCCTGCGCACCACCGTCGCCATGCCTTTGAGTCCGAGGGCGTGCGGCGCGAGTGGTTCTCGATGCCTTACGACGATCAGGGTCAAGAACGCTTCATTTGGGGCGCCACCGCCGGCATGTTGCGCAACTTCTACCGATTTCTCAGCGCCTGAGCCGTTATGATGCGACCATGAGTTTCATGGCTTTGCTTCTCGCGCTCATGCTCGAACAGGTACGCCCTTTGTCCGAGGGCAACTGGGCGCACGATCTGCTGCGCCAGTGGAGCTTGGGGGTGCGTCATTTTTTTGATACCGGGCGCAAGCACCAAGCGATGCTGATATGGGCTTTGGCCATGGGCGTTCCGGTGCTGGGTGTCTTGTTGGTGCACTGGGTTTTGATGGCTTGGCTGGGCTGGCCATTTGCCATGGCCTGGTCGATTGCGGTGCTCTATGTCACCCTGGGCTTTCGTCAATTCAGCCACCACTTCACCGACATCCGCGACGCCCTGGAAGCCGGTGAAGAGCAACAGGCCCGAACGCTGCTTGCGCAATGGTTGCAGGTCGACGCCACCACGCTGCCCCGCCACGAATTGGTTCGGCATGTCATTGAATGCTCGGCCATCGCCGCACACCGCCATGTGTTTGGCGTCATGACCTGGTTTTCGGTTCTAGCGGCCATCGGCTTGGGACCGGTGGGCGCAGTCATTTACCGCTTAGGTGGTGAATTGCCCCGGTGGTGGGTTGCGACGGGCATGCAAAATGTATCGACCCGTCCGGAACAAGACTTGGCCTTGGACGACTGGGCGCAACAGGCTTGGCGTCGCATCGATTGGGTGTCCGCCCGCGTCACGGCCGTCACTTTCGCCATCGTCGGCAACTTCGAAGAGGCGATCGATTGCTGGCGCAATCATGCGCAGTCCTTCCCCGATGACAACGACGGCGTCGTGTTGGCCGCCACCTCCGGCGCCATCAATGTTCGTCTGGGAGGGGAGACCTTGCGTCCGGCCCAGGAGGTGCCCGACGCCGAACCGCCATTGGCTCAGCCCAGCACCCCCGGAATGGAGCCGCACATGGTTCACTTGCGCAGCATGGTGGGGCTGGTTTGGCGCAGCGTGGTGATGTGGCTGGTCTTGCTGTTCTTGCTGACCCTGTCACGCCTGTTGGGTTGATCGTTACCACTTGACCGGCGCGTTCAATTCGGCCATCAATTGTTCGTAGATGCGGTAACGCTGCGGATGGATGTTGCCAGCGGCCAAGGCATCTTTGACGTCACAGCCCGGCTCGTGCAAATGGGTGCAGTTGTGAAAGCGGCATTGATCGGCATGCACGCGCAAATCGGGCATGGCTCGAGCAAAGTCGCTGGCTTGCAAGTGGTGCAAGCCAAATGACTGGAAGCCGGGTGAGTCGATCAGGGCCGTCCCCGCCTCTCGATCGACCCAGTGCAGACTGCTGTGGGTGGTGGTGTGGCGCCCAGAATTGAGGGCTTGCGATATTTCCGCAGTTTGAGCTCGGGCGCTCGGAACGAAATGATTGATCAGGCTGCTTTTGCCCACGCCAGATGGGCCCAGCACCAGAGTCAATTGGCCGGTCAAGCGGGCGGTGAGTTGCTGCAAACCCGATTGATCGTTTTTCAGGCAAAGCGGCAAGACCTTCAAACCCATGTCGCGATAGGATTGCAGGCGGGTCCATGCGCGCTCGAAAGCAGGTTGTAAATCGGCCTTATTGAGTACGATCCAAGCGTCAATGCCGGCCACCTCGCAAGCGATCAAACTGCGCGCCAACTGGGTTTCAGAAAACTCAGGCTCCGCACCCAACATCAGAAGCACGGCATCGAGGTTGGCTGCAAATGACTTGGTGCGCAATTCATCTTGTCGGTACAACACATTGCGCCGGGGGTCTACCGCATCGATGCTGCCATCGGTGCCGCTGACCGACCAGCGCACCCGGTCGCCGACCAAAGCTTGGTTTTTCTTGCCCTTCGGGTGGCACAGCACGCGCTCCCCTGTCTCTGACTCGACCATCACATGCCGGCCGTGGCTGGCCACCACCAATCCGGGTGCACTCATGCGCCGGCCAATCGAGCCAGGCGTTGACCGGCCGGTGGGTGTGAGTAATAAAAGGCAACGTACAAAGGATCGGGCGTCAAGGTCGAGGCGTTGTCGCGGTACAACTTCAAGAGTGCGGTGCGCAAATCGTTGGCGCGGGCATGCTTGGCCGCATAAGCGTCGGCTTCAAATTCTTGGCGGCGAGACAGGGCGCTGCCCAAGGGATTGAGGAAAAACAGCGGTAAGGGCAACACCAACATGAAGAGCACCAAGGCCAGGGCATTGTTGGCTGACGGATCTGTCAACAAGGGTGTGACACCCAGGCCGGTGTAGAACCAGGTCTGGCCGGTCAACCAACCCAATGCCGCCAAGCCCAACAGGGTGGCGGCAAAGCTGCGCACCATCATCTTGACCACATGGCGGTGTTTGAAGTGACCCAACTCATGGGCCAGCACCGCTTCCATTTCACCCACATCCAACTGCTTCAACAAGGTGTCGAAAAACACCACCCGCTTGCTGGCGCCAAAACCGGTGAAAAAAGCATTCGAGTGCGCCGAGCGGCGGCTGCCGTCCATGACGAAAAAGCCCTCGGCGGTGAAGCCCGAGCGCGCCATCAGGGCGCTGACCCGTTCTTTCAGGGCCTCGTCTTCCAACGGGGTGAATTTGTTGAACAGGGGCATGATCACGTTGGGCGCGATCCACATCACGATCAATTGGTAGGCCACCAGGGCCATCCAGGCCCACAGCCACCACCAACCGCCACCGGCCGCCATCAGCGCGAGCACCACCCACAAAATGGGCACACCCAGCAAGAGACCCAGCACGACGCCTTTGAACATGTCGCTCAGCCAGAGCGCGGGGGTGGTGCGGTTGAAGCCAAAGCGCTGCTCGATGCCAAAAGTCTCCATCAGACTCATTGGCAAATGGATCAGGCCACCGATCAGAATAAAGGCCACCACCAATGCAATTTGTTGCATCAGACCCGGATCCAGCCACTGAAGCAAGGCCTGGTTCAGCGCCTCCAGTCCACCCAACAGCGTCCAGCCCAACAGCACCAAGGCGTCCAAAGCGATGTCCAGCAGGCCCAAACGCAATTTCGCCAAAGAATAGTGGGCGGCTTTGCGATGCTCTGGCAAGCCGACACTGGCGGAAAAATCGGAGGGTACCGCATCGGCGTGCCGTGCAATGTGGCGGATTTGACGGCTGGCCAGCCAGAAGCGAACCAGGGTATTGGCCACAATCAAGGCGGCCAGGGCCAATGTGGCCAGCCAAGTGGGTTCAGAGTTCAAAGACATGGGGCGAAGTTTAGGGCAAACCGAACTTTTGGGGCAGGGCGTCGACATGCCGGTGGGGACATCGGCTCATCGGCGACAATCCACCCATGAGCGAAAAACCAACCGTTGCGACCGGTGCATTGACCACCTTGGCCAAGTCGGACCTGAACCTGGTCTGGATCGACTGTGAAATGTCTGGCCTGGACCCGGAGAAAGAGCGGTTGCTTGAAATCGCCGTCATCGTCACCGGACCCACTTTGGAGCCCCGAATCGAAGGCCCTGTGCTGGTCATTCATCAAAGCGACGTGGTTTTGAATGCCATGGACGCCTGGAACAAAGGCACCCACGGCAAAAGCGGACTGGTCGACAAGGTCAAGACATCTACCGTGACAGAAGCGCAAGCCGAGCAAATCATCATCGATTTCCTCAAGCTTTATGTTTCCAAGGGCGTCTCGCCCCTGTGCGGCAACACCATCGGCCAGGACCGCCGCTTTTTGGTGAAGTACATGCCCAAACTGGAATCGTGGTTGCACTACCGCAATCTGGACGTGAGCACATTGAAAGAACTGGCGCGACGCTGGAAACCCGAAGTGTACAACGCCTTCAAAAAACGCCAGGCCCACACCGCCTTGGCCGACGTACATGAGTCCATCGACGAGCTCATTCACTACCGCACCCACTTCCTGCGAACCTAAATTGAAATTGGGGTCAGACCCCAATTTCTGACCTCAACTTCCGTTTTTGCGCGTTGTGTGAGATAATATGCATACCCCACTAGGTTAAACCCTGATGGAATGTGCATCTGCCTCACACCTTGAAGCGCTTTTATGGCGCGCTGCGTTGCGGCCCCTTGTGGCCCTTATGCCGAACTTTGTTTGCAGGTTGATGTGTTAAACCACCCTGTGACAAAGTCGCCCCTCCTTGCTTGGGGCGCGATATCTCATGAACGCAGACAATCCTTTTGCCTTGTTGGGGCTCGCCCCTGAACTTCTGAATGCCGTGGCCGATTTGGGATTCACGGTGCCCACCGCCGTGCAGTCGCAAGCCATTCCCCTGGCTTTGCATGACCCCGAGGCGCAAACCCAAAATGACCTGATGGTGTCAAGCCAAACGGGCAGCGGCAAGACCGCGGCTTATTTGCTGCCGGTGTTGCATACCCTGTTGGGTCAACAAAAAGCCAAGGCGGCCGAGCAAGACCACTTGTGGGCCGAGAAAATTGCTGCCGCCGAAGCGGCTGGTGAGCCCTTACCGAAAAAACCGCGTCGCAAAGACCCGACCAACCCCCGTCATTTCAAGCCCACTGTGCCCGGCGCTTTGGTACTGTGCCCCACGCGCGAACTGGCTCAGCAGGTTGCGCATGACGCCATCGACCTGGTCAAGCATTGCAAGGGTTTGCGGATCGCCTGTGTGGTGGGCGGCTTGCCCTATGCGGTGCAGATTGCGCGCCTGCAAAATGCCGACTTGTTGGTGGCCACTCCGGGGCGCTTATTGGACTTGCAACGCTCCAATCACCTGCAACTCGACCAAGTACAGTTCCTGGTGGTCGATGAGGCCGATCGCATGCTCGACCTGGGCTTTTCGGATGATTTGGCCGAAATTCACCGCCTCACCGAGCAGCGTCACCAGACCCTGATGTTCAGCGCCACCTTCGCGCCACGCATCCAGCAATTGGCCACTCGCATCATGCGCCAACCCCGCCGAGTGCAAATCGACACCCCGCAGGAAAAACACTCCAGCATCAAGCAATTGATGTTCTGGGCCGATAACCCACACCACAAGCGCCAGTTGCTGGACCATTGGCTGCGCGATACCAGCATCGATCAGGCCATCGTATTCGCCAGCACCCAGATCCAGTGCGATGCGCTGGCTGAAGAGCTGCAGCAGGTGGGTTTTTCTGCCGTGGCTTTGCATGGTGCCCTCAGCCAGGGTCTGCGCAATCGTCGATTGATGGCTCTGCGTGAAGGCCGGGTTCAGATTTTGGTGGCCACCGATGTTGCGGCACGCGGCATCGACGTCCCTACCATCACCCACGTGTTCAATTTTGGCCTGCCGATGAAGAGTGAAGATTACGTGCACCGCATTGGACGCACGGGTCGTGCTGGCCGTGATGGCTTGGCCGTGACCTTTGCCGAATGGCGCGAGCGCCGCAAGATTTTGGACATCGAGGCGTATACCCAGCAGCCCATCCGATCGGAAGTCATTCCCGGCATGGAGCCCAAGAACAAGCCGGACAAGTCGAACAAGCCATTTGGCGAAAGTCGCAAGCGTGGCTTTGGCGATGCTTCCCGAGGGGGCGCTCGATCAGAGTTTCGGGGTGATGACCGCCGCCCGGCAGGAGGCGACTTCCGCAGCGATGACCGCCGCCCGCCCCGGGGTGAGTTCCGCAGCGACGATCGTCGACCGGCAGGAGGAGAGTTCAGGGGCGATGACCGCCGTCCGGCCCGTGGCGAGTTTCGCAACGATGACCGCCGCCCAGGTCCTGCAGCCGACCGTCAGGGAAAGCCTGCCAGTCGCGGCCACGCCGCCCACACGCCCTCGGCCAAAAAGCACGGCAAGACCTTCGCGCGTCCCACGGGACCACGCGTCATCAGCTGATCAGACCACGATGGGCGTGATCGCCCCGTCCATCGTGAGGTTCACGCCCGTCACATAGCTGGCACGACTGCTGGCCAGGTAAACCACTGCGTCGGCAATTTCGCTTGGTTCGGGCAGACGCTTCATGGGTTGACGGGCTTGGGCTTTGGCCAGTAACTCGTCCATGCTCAAGCCGTTCACCCGTGATTCAGCCCGGTATCCTTCATACAGACGCTCGGTAGCGGTCAACCCGGGGTTGACCGCGTTCACCCGAATGCCCTGCTCGGCGTAGCCTGCCGCCAAACCGGCGGTCACCAGCATCAACGCGGCATTGGCTGCACCGCCTGGGAGATGGATCGGGCTGGGCACTTTACCGCCTTGTCCAATGACATTCACCACTGCGCCCTTGCGGCGCGAGGCCATGCGTTGGATGGTGGGGTTGATCATGTGGATGTAACTGAAAAACTTGGCTTGCATGGCGTCGTGCCAAGCTTGCGGAGTCAATTCATTGAGCGGTGTGCGCTTGGCCGCGCCCGCCGAATTGACCAAAATATCCACAGGGCCCCAGGCCGCTTCGGCCGCATCCAAAGCCTGCTGAGCGGCTTGAGCTTGGGTCAGGTCAGCGCTGACCACTTGCACCTGAGCCCCAAAGTGAGCTTTGAGCAATTGTTCGCGGGCTTCATTCAAGGTGGCGGAGTTGCGCGCCACCAACGTCACTTTGGCGCCTTCGGCCAAGAAAGCCTGCGCACAGGCCAAGCCAATGCCCTTGCTGCCGCCGGTGATCAGCACGTGTTGGTTGTTCAGATTCAAGTCCATTCGATACCTTTTTCAAAAATCAAACGGGGCTCAGCGACAGACTTTGGCGGCCATCCGACGTACCGGTGAATCCGGGGCGATGTCCTGCCAGTCTTGCACCATGCCTTGGGTTTCGACGCGCTGACCACCCATCATCGCCTCTGTGTTGTAATTCATCTCGAAGATGCGCCCCATATCGCCTTTGCAATCGATTTCCATCAGGGACTGTGCAGAGCGAAAAGCCTTGCCATTGTGCGTCATCTGAGGCTTGGCGTAATCGAGCAAAGTCTTGATCCGAACGACGACTGGATCGCGGCGGACCGACGCCATGTCGATGTAAAACTGGCCGCGCTCAGTGGCGGTGACGGCTTGCCAGGAGGGGGCGTTTTGCGCCTACGCATTTAAACCGAGCAGCAGACTCACGAACCAAGTCCAGCGAAGTGAATCACAGTTTAGGGAAAATGATGTCATGTTTCGAATTCAAGAATTCGGCAGTCACTTTAACCCATTCCGACTCGATAGCCAACGCCAGAATTAACTTAGCTCAGCCTTATTGGGCAAGACAAGGAGTAACCAAACCCTCTGATGGTGCGTATGGCGTCCTCAGGAGCTCCGCAGGCACTGAGTTTCTTGCGCAAAGCGCTGATTCGCATCTCCAGATTGGCCGGAACCAGTCCCTTGTCCTTCGTATCAATCAAATGCATGGCTTGCCAGCGTTCGAGTTTTTGGCCAGCAGCACGACAGAATGCCGCCAAAAGCAAGCTCTCGGCATGGGTGACAGTGACGGAGCCGGTTGGCCCACGCAAGCAAAGCGACTGGTTGTTCAATTCCAGATCCGAACCCAAGGCCATAACGCTGGCTTTGAGTCGACGCCCCAAATTTTGGATACAGATCAATAGCTCGGATTGTTCGACTGGTTTGATGAAGTAGTTGTCCGCACCAGAGGAGTAGCCTTCCAGGCGATCGGTCAACTGACTGCGAGCGGTCAGAAAACAATGCCTGCCAATGGTTGGCTTTTGCGGATTCGATCGGCCAAACTGAATCCAGTTTCTCCTGGCAAATTGACATCAATCAGATACAAATCAGGAATGTCTCGGATGGGTGTGTCATCCACTTCTTCAGCGCAAACCACACCGGTGACTTGATGGCCGTGCGACTTCAGAAAATCGAGCGTGGCTTCCCTCAGGTCGTCGTTGTCCTCGACGAGCAAAATGTTTAATGAGGGTGAGCCATTCATCCTAGTGAAAAATTTTTGGAAATTATTCAATGAAAATGATAAAAAAATCAATATTTTTAAGCCAAAGAAGCCCAAATTCAATAAGGTCAATCTGAAGTGGGAAGCAAAAGGATAAAGTGAATCTTTTCTTTATCTGGCAGATACAAAACTTCACCCCCTAGGACACCCAATAAGTTCTTGACTAAAAACAGGCCCAACCCAGTACCGGCTTGTCGGCGCACCCAACGGGTCTGCTTGATGCAACCTCTCGATGCGCCCGCTACCGATGCGAAACACGTTTGACGTGTGGCTCCCGCCGCCAGTAGAGGCTCCTTTCTTGTGCTTCTTCTTGCCCATCCGCTTAACTCCGTGATTAAAGGCCGAGCATGTGCCCTGCCTTGAAGTCCTAAAGAAGCGCCCCCGAGATCCCTGTCGCCAGATTCGCTGAAAAAGTCCTAAGCGCGCCCGCCTTGGAAATCAGGCGGCTCTCGATCTGGACGCCAATGATCCGCACCTCCTCCACTTGGGCCTTCTCAAACACCATGCAGCTGCCCACAGGCTGTGGCGCATCGCTAGGCGGGGCAGGGTACGCCAGTACAATCAGATTGCAGCCTGTAGCCTGAGAAAAAGCCAGCGCCTCGTAGATATCAGCCTCGGTGATGCGAAGCTGCCCCTTCTCGACATGCCCTTTGTACTTGGCGTCCAGCAGCATTCGAGGCCTCGTGCCATCTGACTCAATCACGCAATCGGGAAAGACCGACAGTTTGCTCACGGCCCCTGTGCTCACCTTGGTCTTGGTGCCCAGCGCGAAGCCTTTCTGCGGCACTACGGCCGAGCGCCCAAAACCCAGTCGGACAGCCACAGTCAACAGGTCTTCCCACACCCGCCAGGTCGAAACTAAGTTGAATCGCCCCGGGTTTCGTGGAGGCCAATTGGTTTAAGTTGAGACCTCGGTCT
>JASGCM010000024.1 GCA_030054175.1 Alphaproteobacteria bacterium
AAATTGGGGTCAGACCCCAATTAATGCATTAATTGGGGTCTGACCCCAATTTCTGTGACCCCAATTTCTGCAATTTCTTTAGGGCTTGGATCAGCGCGGCGCACTGTTCGGGCGAGCCGATGGTGATGCGCAAGAAGTCGCTGATGCGTGCCGGTTTGGCGAAGTGGCGCACGATGATGGCCTGTTCCCTCAGGGCCTGCGCCAAGGCGGCGCCCCGATGTTCAGGATGGCGCACAAAAATGAAGTTGGCTTGAGAAGGCAAGACCTGAAAGCCCAGGTCAGTCAAGTCGGCCACCAAGCGCTGACGGGTGGCGATGACGCGCGCGCAACTGGCACGAAAGTAGTCGTCGTCTTCGACCGAGGCCATGGCACCGGCCAGAGCCAGCCGATCCAGAGGGTAGGAATTGAAGCTGTTTTTGACGCGCTCCAAACCTTCAATCAAATCTGGATGGCCCAGAGCATAACCGACCCGCAAGCCCGCCAATGATCGGCTTTTCGAGAAAGTGTGACACACCAACAGGTTGGGGTAGCAATTGATCAAGCCCACCGCGCTTTGGCCACCGAAATCGACATAGGCCTCATCCATCAAGACCACGGCTTGCGGGTTGCCGGCGACCAAGCGATCGACTTCGGACAAAGGCAAGCCCACGCCGGTAGGTGCGTTGGGGTTGGGCAGAATGATGGCGCCCGCCGCGCGACCGCCTTGGGGCAGGTAGTCATCGATTCGTATCGAGAAGTCATCGGCCAGCTGCACTGTGCGGTACTCAATGCCATACAAGCCGCAGTACACCGGGTAAAAGCTGTAAGTGATGTCTGGAAACCACAGGCCACCGGTTCGGTTGAGCAAGGCCATGAAGGCGTGGGCCAATACTTCGTCCGAGCCGTTACCCACGAAAATCTGATTCGGTTTCAGGCCGTGGTAGCGGGCCAGCGCGGTTTTCAGGTCGTCGGCGTTCGGGTCGGGGTACAGACGAAGACTCTTGTTGGTGGCGTTCCGCAAGGCAGCCAGAACTTTCGGCGAGGGACCTTCCGGGTGTTCGTTGGTGTTGAGCTTGACCAGTTGGCTGATTTTGGGCTGTTCGCCCGGTACATAAGGGGTCAGGCCGTGCACTACGGCGCTCCAAAATTGACTCATGGGGTGTCTTTCAGTTCGGTCGAAAAGCACCAATTGACGCAGCTTTCCAGGGTCTGGATGGTATCATGTGTATTTATTCATCACATCTCTCAAGCCCATGCGGCAAGCCAACGTCGTACGCAATACCCAAGAAACCCGCATCTCGGTTCAACTCAACCTGGATGGCACGGGTCAGTCCAATCTGTCCACCGGTATCGGGTTCTTTGACCACATGCTGGATCAAATTGCCCGCCATGGCCTGATTGATCTCGTGGTCAAGGCCGAAGGCGATTTGCACATCGATGGTCATCATACGGTGGAAGACGTGGGCATTGCGATGGGGCAAGCCTTGGCCCAAGCCATTGGCGACAAAAAGGGCATCCGCCGCTACGGACATGCCTATGTGCCGTTGGACGAAGCCCTCAGCCGGGTGGTCATTGATTTCTCCGGACGTCCGGGTTTGACCATGCACGTGCCTTTCACCAGCGGCATGATTGGTACCTTCGACAGCCAGTTGACCTATGAATTTTTTCAAGGGTTGGTGAACCACGCCTTCATCACCGTGCACATCGACAACCTGCGTGGCGACAACGCCCACCATCAGGCCGAAACAGTATTCAAAGCCTTCGGGCGCGCCCTGCGCATGGCCGCCGAACCCGATGCCCGTGCTGCTGGCACCATTCCGTCGACCAAGGGCACCCTCTGAGCCCAGGGCAAGCATGAACACGGTGGCGGTGATTGATTACGGCATGGGCAACCTGCGCTCGGTGGCGCAGGCTGTGCTCAGTGCCGCCCGCCACCATGGCGCTCAGGTCATCATCACCGCCGAGCCCGATCAAGTGCGTCGCGCCGACCGCGTGGTCTTGCCGGGGCAGGGGGCCATGCCCGACTGCATGCGCGAATTGCGCCAATCTGGTCTGTTGGATGCGGTGCTCGAAGCGGCAGCCCAAAAACCCATGTTCGGTGTCTGCGTGGGCATGCAAATGCTGTTGCAACACAGCCAAGAGTCCCACGATGAACACCCCACACCTTGCCTGGGCCTGATCGCTGGTGACGTGGTGCGATTTCAGTTGGAGGGCCAACTTCAGAGCGATGGCTCGCGCTACAAAGTGCCCCAAATGGGCTGGAATCAAGTGATCCAAACCCAGCCCCACCCGATCTGGGCGGGCGTGCCCAACGGTTCTCATTTTTATTTTGTACACAGTTTTTACGCCCGACCGTCGGATGCGCGCCACATTGCGAGCGAAACCGAGTACGGTGCACGCTTTACCTCGGCGATCTGCCGCGATAATATTTTCGCAACGCAGTTTCACCCTGAAAAGAGCGCTGACCTTGGTCTGGCCCTGTACCGCAACTTTTTGTCCTGGAAGCCCTGATTCCTTAGCCCCACACCCGTGCCCTGTTGAAGGGATGCGACACCATCATGCTATTGATCCCCGCCATCGACCTGAAGGACGGCCAGTGCGTACGCCTGAAACAAGGTGATATGGAGCAATCCACTACCTTCAGTGAAAACCCCGCTGACATGGTCCTGAATTGGGTGGACAAGGGCGCGCGTCGCTTGCACTTGGTCGACCTCAATGGTGCCTTTACCGGCAAACCGCAAAACTACAACGCCATTCGTGCCATCCTCAAGGCCGTGGGTGATGATATTCCGGTGCAATTGGGTGGCGGCATCCGCGATTTGGACACCATTGAAAAATACATCGATGGCGGCATCCGCTACGTCATCATCGGCACCGCCGCCGTCAAGAACCCGGGCTTCCTCAAAGACGCCTGCAGTGCTTTTGGCGGCCACATCATCGTGGGTCTGGACGCCAAAGACGGCAAGGTGGCCACCGATGGTTGGAGCAAATTGACTGGCCACGAAGTCATCGATTTGGCCCGCAAGTTCGAGGATTACGGTGTTGAATCCATCATTTACACCGACATTGGTCGCGATGGCATGTTGTCAGGCATCAACATCGACGCCACCGTGAAGTTGGCCCAGTCACTCACCATTCCTGTCATTGCATCGGGCGGTCTGGCGGGCATCGCCGACATCGAAAAACTCTGCGCTGTACAAGACGAAGGCATCGTGGGCGTGATCTGTGGTCGCGCCATCTACACCGGCGACCTCGACTTCGAGGCTGGGCAAGCCCGCGCCGACGAGCTGGACGACGCCTGAGATGCTCGCCAAGCGCATCATCCCTTGCCTGGACGTCACGGGTGGCCGGGTCGTCAAGGGCGTGAATTTCGTCGAATTGCGCGATGCGGGAGATCCAGTTGAAATCGCTGCCCGCTACAACGAGCAGGGCGCTGACGAAATCACTTTTTTGGACATCACCGCGACCAGCGATGGCCGCGATCTGATTTTGCACATCATCGAAGATGTGGCCTCTCAGGTCTTCATTCCGCTCACCGTGGGTGGCGGCGTGCGCACGGTCGAAGACGTGCGTCGTTTGCTGAACGCCGGTGCCGATAAGACCAGCTTCAATTCGGCCGCCATCGCCAATCCGCAAGTCATCCGTGACGCATCGGCCAAATACGGATCACAGTGCATTGTGGTCGCGATCGACGCCAAACGCCGCAGCTCGCAAGACGAATCTCGACCGGACTCTCAAGGCCGCCCCATGGGCCCGGGCTGGGATGTCTACAGCCATGGTGGTCGGAAGAACGTGGGTCTGGACGCCGTGTCCTGGGCGCGCCAAATGGCCGAACACGGCGCAGGGGAGATTTTGCTCACCAGCATGGACCGCGATGGCACCAAAAGCGGCTTCGATTTGGCCCTGACGCGGGCGGTGGCCGACGCTGTCAGCGTCCCCGTGATCGCCTCCGGTGGGGTCGGTAACCTCGATCACTTGGCCGACGGCGTCCAACAAGGCGGAGCCGACGCCGTGTTGGCCGCCAGCATTTTTCATTACGGCGAATACACCGTGGCCCAGGCCAAGGCCCGCATGGCCGAGCGCGGCATCCCCGTGCGCCTGTGAGCGCGGTGGCACAATGAGGCCATGAACTCTGCTGTGTTGCCTTGGCTGGAACAAGTGCGCTGGGACCACCAGGGCCTGGTGCCTGCCATTGCCCAAGAACATGCCACCGGCGACGTGCTGATGATGGCTTGGATGAACCGTGAAGCCTTGTTGGAAACCGCCCGCCTGGGTCGTGTCGTCTACTTCAGCCGTTCGCGCCAGCGCCTGTGGCGCAAAGGCGAAGAATCAGGTCACGTGCAGCAGGTGCACGAAATTCGACTGGACTGCGACCATGATGTGGTGTTGCTCAAGGTCACTCAGCTGGGCCACCAGCCCGGCATCGCTTGTCACACTGGTCGCCACGCCTGTTTTTTTCAGAAACTCGACGGTGCGCCAGACGCCGCCCAATGGCTGGCTGTCGACCCTGTGCTGAAAGACCCGGAAAGCATTTACAAATGAACGCCCCCGCACCCCAAGCTGACACCCTGGCCCGTTTGGCACAGGTGATCGAGAGTCGCAAGCCTGCCAACGGCGGCGACCCGGGAAAAAGCTATGTCGCTCGCCTCCTTCACAAAGGCCCCGATGCGGTGCTGAAGAAAATCGGTGAAGAGGCGACCGAGGTCGTCATGGCCGCCAAAGACGCCACCCATGGTGACGACCCAGCCGCATTGGTCTACGAGATGGCCGATTTGTGGTTCCACTGCATGATCGCCTTGTCCCAATATGGACTGAACCCGCAGCAAGTCATCGACGAACTGGCTCGCCGCGAAGGGCTGAGCGGTCTGGAAGAGAAGGCCTTGCGCAAGGCCCAAGACCGGGAAACCCAGGAAAAACCTTGAACGGCAGTTGTTGAACCTCACCATGAACACCTCATCCGACTGCATTTTTTGCAAAATCGTCTCTGGTCAAATCCCGTCGCGCAAAGTCTTTGAAGACGACGAGATCTTGGCCTTTCACGACATCAACCCTTGGGCGCCTGTGCACTTTTTGATGATCCCCAAGACCCATATCGTTTCAATGGCGCACGTCGGTCCCGCGCACCAAGCCCTGATCGGGCGGATGTTGGGTCTGGCCCCTCGCTTGGCTTTGGAAGCCGGCGCGGGTCCTTACCCAGAGGGCGGGTTTCGCATCGTGACCAACACCGGGAAAGAAGGCGGCCAAGAGGTGCATCACCTGCATTTTCACGTCATGGGCGGCCCACGCCCCTGGCTGCGCGGCTAATCCCCCTTTCAGCCGAACGGCTTGAAGTCAACCCAGGGTAGGTGGGCTAGAATCATTAGCCCTGCAGATGGAGGACCAACATGGGGTCATTTTCGATTTGGCACTGGTTGATAGTGCTGTTGATCATCGTGCTGATTTTCGGCACCAAGAAACTCAAGAACATCGGCTCTGACTTGGGCGGAGCCGTCAAAGGCTTCAAAGATGGCATGAAGGAAGGCGGCACCCCCGAGGAAATGCCCCAGCAGGCTCCCGCCCAGGTTCAAGCCACCGTGGTCGAGGCCAAGACCACCATTGATGTCGAGGCCAAAACCAAGAACTGACCGTTCTTGACGCAAGCGCATGATCGATCTGGGCCTGTCCAAAATGATGTTGATCGGGGTGGTTGCCCTGGTCGTCATCGGACCCGAGAAACTCCCCCGGATCTCCCGCATGGTCGGGGCTTTTGTGGGTAAGGCCCAGCGCTATGTGTCCGATGTGAAAGCCGAGGTCAACCGAACAATGGATCTGGAAGAGTTGCGCAAGATGAAAGACACGGTGGCCAATGCCGCCCGTGACGTCGAGCAGCAAGTCAGCAGCGCTGCCACCGATTTCGAGCGTGATTGGCAAGAGACCACGGCCAGTTTGGGTGACGTGAACATCGAGCCTCTGGCCACACCGACACCGGAATACAAGAACCCAGGCAAAAAATGGCGTTTGAAGCGCGGTGCCGTGCCCCAGTGGTACAAGTCGCGCAATGGTGTTCGCATGCATGCATTGTCAGGTGCCGCCCGCGTGGCGCGGCATCGACCCAAATCGATTGGTTCCCGTCCCTGACATGAGCGCCCAGCCCCCAAAACCCGAAGACGAACTGGCCGGCACCGAGCAGCCGTTTGTGGCGCACCTGATTGAATTGCGTGACCGCATCGTCAAGGCCTTCATCGCCATTGCTGTGGCGGCCGTCGCTTTGGGGTTCTATCCTGGGCCAGGTGCCCTGTACGACATCTTGGCGCAACCCCTGGTCGCGCATTTGCCCGAAGGGGCCACGCTGATCGCGACTTCGGTGATCTCGCCTTTTTTGGTTCCTCTGAAAATCTTGCTCATGGCGGCCTTCCTGATCGCCTTGCCGGTGGTGCTGTACCAGGCTTGGATGTTCGTTGCCCCTGGCCTGTACTCGCACGAAAAGAAACTGGTGTTGCCCCTGGTCATCTCCAGCACCATCCTATTCTTGGTTGGCGTCTCATTTTGCTATTACTTCGTCTTTGGTCAGGTGTTCCAGTTCATCCAGAGTTTCGCGCCCAAAAGCATCACGGCGGCACCTGACATCGAGGCCTACCTCAGCTTCGTGTTGACCATGTTCATCGCCTTCGGCTTGTCTTTTGAAGTGCCTATCGTGGTCGTGGTGCTGGCCCGAATGGGCATGGTATCCATCGAAAAACTCAAAGCCTTTCGGTCGTATTTCATCGTGTTGGCCTTCGTGATCGCCGCCGTCGTCACCCCACCCGACGTGGTCTCTCAGTTGGCGCTGGCCATTCCCATGTGTCTGCTCTACGAGTTGGGTATCTTCGCTGCACGCTTCTTCATTGAGCACACCAAGGCGCCGGCCGACCCCGACGAGGCCGCCCCGGAGAACACGCCATGAAACGATTCTGGCTGCTGTTCTCACAGGCAGTCACGGTGGCGTTGGCGGTCTGGTTCGTCGTGGGCACCCTCAAGCCCCAATGGCTCAGCAGCTATTCCCCCCGTCCCGGCCTGACCCTGATTGAATCGAACGCGCCCATCGGTCCCGTGGCTTCGGGCAGCCTCAGCCCGGCCGCTCGCAAGGCCTCCCCGGCAGTGGTCAGCATCAATACCCTCAAGGTGACCGACCGCAACCCCCAGGCATCAGACCCCTGGTTCCGTTTCTTTTTTGGCGATTCCGACTCAGGGCCGCAGGCCGGCTTGGGCAGTGGCGTCATCGTCAGCCCCGAGGGCTACATCCTGACCAACAACCACGTCATCGAAGGCGCCGATGAGATCGAGGTCATCCTGACCGACCGCCGGCGTGCCCGCGCCCAAGTCATCGGCACCGACCCCGACAGCGATTTGGCCGTGCTGCGCATCGAACTCGATCGCCTGCCTGTCATCACCTGGGGGAAGTCCGAGCAATTGCAGGTCGGTGATCAGGTGCTGGCCATCGGCAATCCCTTTGGCGTCGGGCAGACCGTCACCAGCGGCATCGTCTCTGCGCTGGGCCGCAGTCAGTTGGGCATCAACACCTTTGAGAACTTCATCCAAACGGATGCTGCCATCAACCCCGGCAATTCGGGCGGTGCCTTGGTCGACATCCAGGGCCACCTCATGGGCATCAACACCGCCATTTACTCGCGCTCAGGGGGCAGCATGGGCATCGGCTTTGCCATCCCGGGTCAAACCGCCCGACAGGTGCTCGAAGGCCTGATCAAAGACGGCCACGTCACGCGCGGGTGGATCGGCGTGGAGCCCCAAGACCTCAGTCCCGAATTGGCGCAAAACTTCGGCTTGCCACTGCGCGAGTCAGTGGTGGTGACGGGCGTGTTGCAAAACGGCCCGGCCGCGCGCGCCGGCATTCGGCCCGGCGACGCCCTGATCCGGGTCGAGGGTGCCGAAGTCACCAACGTCAGCGAATTGCTCAGCGCCGTGTCTGCCCTCAAGCCTGGCGATCCCGCCACCTTCAAGATTTTGCGCCGCGATCGTGAATTGGAACTCTCGGTCACGCCTGCGCGGCGGCCCAAACCCCATGCCCAACGCCCGCGCTGAACCCATCCATCGTGACGACCTGCTGCAAGCCGCCGACGCCTTGCTGCAACCGGCGCGCTTCAAGGACTATGGCCCCAACGGATTGCAAGTCGAAGGCAAGCCCCAAGTGCGCCACTTGGTCTCGGGCGTCACCGCCAGTCTGGCGCTGATCGATGCCGCCATCGAGTCTGGTGCGGATGCCATCTTGGTCCACCATGGCCTGTTCTGGCGTGGCCAGGATGGTCGCGTGACGGGCTGGATGAAACAACGACTGGCGCGTTTGCTGACGCACGACATCAGCCTGCTGGCTTATCACCTGCCGCTCGACGCCCACCCCGATCTTGGCAACAATGCCCAATTGGCGCAGCACCTGGGCCTGCAGGTGCAAGGCGCTTTTGGCGAACAAGACTTGGGTTTGTGGGGCCAGGGCACCAGCACCGACCCCCAAGTGGTTTTGAACCAAATCCGTCAGCAACTGGGGCGCGAACCCCTGTGCGTTCAGCCCGATTCCCAACGCCCTTGGCGTCGCATTGCTTGGTGTTCGGGTGGCGCCCAAGGCTATTTCGAGGCCGCCATCGCCGCGGGTGCCGATGCCTTCCTGACCGGTGAAATTTCCGAGCCCCAAGCCCACTTGGCCCGCGAGACCGGGGTGGCCTTTCTGGCTTGTGGCCACCATGCCACCGAGCGCTATGGCGCTCCGGCCGTGGCCCAGCACCTGGCCGATGAACTGGGCCTCAGCCACCAGTTCATCGACATCCCTAATCCTGCCTGATGAATCCTTTTCAGAGCCCGATCGCCATCACGGCCGGTGATCCGGCGGGGATCGGCCCCGAGATCGTTTGGGCCGCTTGTGCGGCCCAGCCCGATTGGGCACGACATGCGGTGGTGGTGGGGCATGTGCCCAGCCTGCGTCGTGCCCAGGCACTCGTGCCCCAGGCCACCGACTGGTCACTGCAGGAAACCGACTGGGCCACGGCGCAAAGCCGCCTTGCCCCCGAAGGTGTTTTGCGCGTCATCGGCGTGGCTGCCGACATCGACCTGGCCGACATCCCTTGGGGTCAGGTTGGGCGCGCCGCCGGACGAATCGCTGCCGACTCGGTGCGTCTGGCCACCCAGGCCTGCTTGCAAAAGCAGGCCTGGGCCATGGTCACCGCACCCATCCACAAACAATCGCTGGATCTGGCTGGGGTGCCGTTCCCAGGGCACACCGAAATGCTGCAACACGCCAGCGCCCAGCACCTGGGGTTGGCGGTCGGCGCTCTGCCGGTGCGCATGATGCTGGCCACCCCTGCCTTGCGCACAGTCTTGGTCAGCATCCACGTCTCCTTGCGCCAGGCGATCGAGGCCGTCACCCTCGGTTCGGTCTTGGACACATTGCGCATCACCCACCAAGCCGAGTTGAAATGGCTCGGTCGCGCGCCGCGCATCGCTGTCGCTGGTTTGAACCCGCATGCGGGGGAGGGCGGTCTGATGGGCCGGGAAGAACTCGAGATTTTGGTGCCGGCCATTCAACAGGCCCGTGCCCAGGGCATCGACGCCAGCGGCCCCCACGCTCCTGACACGGTCTTCATGCGCGCCCGTCAATCCGCCGATCACCCGGGTGAATTTGACGTGGTCTTGGCCATGTACCACGACCAGGGTCTGATTCCCATCAAATACCTCGGCCTGGACGAGGGGATCAACGTCACCTTGGGGCTGCCTCTGGTGCGCACCAGCCCCGATCATGGCACCGCATTTGACTTGGCCGGTACAGGCCGTGCCAGCCCTGCAAGCCTGAAGGCGGCTTGGGCCATGGCCCGACAAATGGCAACGTCCGTCCAGCCGGATTGACTGTTGATTTTGTCAATTCGACCGGATGCCAATCCGGGTCTGTTTGTCAGCCTCATGCCATAAACCCCCTTGACAGACAGGCTATAATGCTGAATTGACCGTGAATAGACGCATCATCGAGGATTTTCATGAGTGATAACGCAGTGGACACCAGCAAACGCACCTGGCTGATCGCCACGTCGTGTGCCGGTGCAGTCGGTGGCGCTGCCGTGGCAGTGCCGTTTGTCAGTACTTTTCAGCCCTCCGAAAAGGCCAAGGCCGCCGGCGCTGCCGTCGAGGTCGATATCTCTGCCCTCAAGCCGGGCGAGAAATTGACCGTCGAGTGGCGCGGCAAGCCGGTGTGGATCATTCGCCGCACTCCCGAGCAACTCGAATCGCTGCAAAAGACCGAGAACCAACTGGCCGACCCCAAGTCGCAGCGCAACTCCGCCGACCTCACCCCCGAGTACGCCCGCAACCAGGCGCGCTCGATCAAGCCTGAAATCTTCGTTGGCGTGGGCATTTGCTCGCACCTGGGTTGCTCACCGGTGGACAAGTTCCAGACCGGTGCTCAGCCCTCTCTGCCCGATGACTGGGCTGGTGGCTTCCTGTGCCCTTGCCACGGCTCCACCTTCGATTTGGCCGGTCGCGTGTTCAAAAACAAGCCCGCTCCTGACAACCTCGAAGTGCCGCCGCACATGTACCTCTCCGACAGCAAGCTGCTGATTGGCGATGACAAGAAAGCCTAAGGGACGCAGCATCATGGCCGAATTCAAAGAAATTTCTCCCAACGCTTCCGCCGGCGACAAACTCCTGAACTGGGTGGACAACCGTTTCCCCCTGTCCAAGATGTACAAAGAGCATCTCTCTGAGTACTATGCGCCGAAAAACTTCAACTTCTGGTACTTCTTCGGCTCGCTGGCCTTGTTGGTGCTGGTGATCCAAATCGTCACCGGTATTTTCCTGGTCATGCATTACAAGCCTGACGCCGCCGTGGCCTTCGCTTCGGTCGAGTACATCATGCGCGATGTGCCCTGGGGTTGGTTGATCCGTTACATGCACTCCACTGGCGCTTCGGCCTTCTTTGTGGTGGTGTATCTGCACATGTTCCGTGGTCTCATTTACGGCTCTTACCGCAAGCCGCGTGAATTGGTGTGGATTTTCGGCTGCGCGATTTTCCTGTGCCTGATGGCCGAAGCCTTCATGGGCTATCTGTTGCCCTGGGGTCAAATGTCCTACTGGGGTGCGCAGGTGATCGTCAACCTGTTTGCTGCCATCCCCTTCATTGGCCCTGACCTGGCCCTGTTGATCCGTGGCGATTACGTGGTGTCTGATGCCACCCTCAACCGCTTCTTCAGCTTCCACGTCATTGCCGTACCCTTGGTCCTGCTGGGTCTGGTGGTGGCCCACATCATCGCCTTGCACGAAGTGGGCTCCAACAATCCCGACGGCGTAGAAATCAAAGCCAACAAAGATGCCCAAGGCCGCCCGGTCGATGGCATTCCCTTCCATCCCTACTACACCGTGCACGACGTCCTGGGCGTCAGCGGCTTCTTGCTGGTGTTCAGTGCCATTGTGTTCTTTGCCCCCGAGTTTGGCGGCTACTTCCTTGAATACAACAACTTCATTCCGGCCGACCCTCTGAAGACCCCGCCGCACATCGCGCCGGTCTGGTATTTCACGCCGTTCTACTCGATGCTGCGTGCCATCACCTCCGAGATGATGTACGCCCTGATCCTGTGTGTGCTGGTTGCTGCCGTTTTGGGCGTGACCAAAGCCAAATTGTCGGGGCTGCTCAAAGCCGGCTTGCTGGGTGGTGCTGTGGTGTTGGTTGCTCTCATGCTCTCGATCGACGCCAAGTTCTGGGGCGTGGTGGTCATGGGCGGCGCGGTCATCATCCTGTTCTTCCTGCCCTGGCTCGACAACTGCCCGGTCAAGTCGATTCGCTATCGTCCCGACTGGCACAAGTACCTGTACGGCATTTTCGTCATCAACTTCGTGATTTTGGCTTACCTGGGCGTGCAACCCCCCTCGCCCATCGGCGAGCGAGTCTCGCAAGTCGGTACCCTGTTCTACTTTGGTTTCTTCCTGCTCATGCCCTGGTGGAGCCGCATGGGTCAGTGCAAGCCGGTGCCAGACCGCGTCACCTTTGCCCCTCACTGAGCACGGAGTTTAGAGCCATGAAAAAAATCATCCTCAGCCTTCTCCTCGCTTGCGGTTTGGTGACCGGTACGGCCCATGCTGGCGGCGGTGAAACCATCGCCTGGGACAAAGCCCCCAACACACTCAACGACCTTGGGGCGTTGCAAAACGGTGCCAAGCTGTTCGTCAACTACTGCCTGAACTGCCACTCGGCCGCTTACATGCGTTTCAATCGTTTGAAAGACATCGGCCTGACCGAGCAGCAAATCAAGGACAACCTGTTGTTCACCACCGACAAGGTCGGTGAGACCATGAAGGCCAACATCAATCCTGCGCAGGCCAAAGAATGGTTCGGTGCCAATCCCCCTGACCTGACTGTGATTGCCCGTTCACGCTCCAGCCACAGCGGCACAGGTGCCGACTACCTGTACACCTACCTGCGCACCTACTACCGAGACGAAAACAAGGCCACCGGCTGGAACAATCTGGCTTTCCCCAATGTGGGCATGCCCCATGTGTTGCACGAATTGCAAGGCGAGCGCCGTCCGGTGTACCAGACCATCAAGGCACATGGCCATGACACTCAAGCCCTCAAAGGCTGGGAACAGGTCAAGCCCGGCAGCATGAGCCCACAGCAATACGATGCGGCCGTTGCTGATCTGGTCAACTACATGCAGTGGATGGCCGAGCCGGCTCAAAACACCCGCGTGCGCATTGGTGTGTGGGTCATGATCTTCCTGCTGGGCTTTATGGTCTTGGCTTGGCGTTTGAACGCCAGCTTCTGGAAAGACATCCGCTGATTCAGCGCATTTCCTCTCGCTTTACCCTGGTCGGACTGTGTCTCTGGCACATGTTCCGACCGTCTTCTTTAGGAGTCTAGACTCATGATGGTGTTGTATTCTGGGACCACATGTCCTTTTTCCCACCGTTGCCGGTTCGTCTTGTTTGAAAAAGGCATGGACTTCGAAATCCGCGATGTCGACTTGTACAACAAGCCCGAAGACATTGGCGTGATGAACCCCTATGGGCAAGTGCCTATTTTGGTGGAGCGCGATTTGATCCTGTACGAGTCGAACATCATCAACGAGTACATCGATGAGCGCTTTCCGCATCCGCAACTCATGCCCGGTGACCCGGTGGACCGCGCCCGTGTGCGTCTGTTTCTGCTCAACTTCGAGAAAGAACTCTTCACCCACGTTTCTTTGCTGGAGACCCGCAACGCCAAGGGACTGGAAAAGCCCATGGAGAAGGCCCGTTCGCACATCCGCGACCGCCTGACCCAATTGGCCCCGGTATTCCTGAAAAACAAATACATGTTGGGCGAGAACTTTTCGATGCTCGACGTCGCCATCGCCCCGCTGTTGTGGCGTCTGGATCATTACGGCATTGAATTATCGAAAAACGCCGCCCCCTTGCTGAAGTACGCCGAGCGCATCTTCTCGCGTCCGGCCTACATCGAGGCGCTCACGCCTTCAGAAAAGGTCATGCGCAAGTAAAGAGGCAGGGCATGGACTCCAGCGTTATTCCCTCCACCCGACCGTACCTGATTCGAGCGCTGTTCGAATGGTGCACAGACTCGGGCTACACGCCCTATCTGGCGGTGTCGGTCGATGCCCGGGTTCAGGTACCCCGCGAGTTCGTTAAAAACGGTGAGATCGTTTTGAATATCAGTCCCGACGCCACCAGTGGCCTGCAACTGGGCAACGAGTGGATCGAGTTCAAGGCCCGCTTCAATGGCATCGCCCGCGACATCATTGTCCCCGTGGACCGCGTGTTGGCGATCTACGCCCGTGAAAACGGTCAAGGCATGGCCTTCCCGGCCCCAGTCCCGCCCGTCGGTGGACCGATCGATGAAGACACTTCAGCGGGCAAACCCACCGACCCGCCGCCCAGCAACCCCAGACCCACGCTGACCCGAATCAAATAGTTAAAATAACACCACCAGCCCCCGTAGCATGAAGGTCGTGCAGTTGATTTGTAATCATCAGGTAGCGGTTCGATTCCGTTCGGGGGCACCAACACAAACCAGGACCCAGACATGAGCAACCCTCGTCAGCCCGCTTATCCCGTCAACCCGATGTTCACCAACCGCTGGTCGCCGCGCGCCCTGACGGGTGAGGCCATCACCCGTGAGCAACTGTTCACCGTGCTCGAAGCCGCCCGTTGGGCCCCTTCGGCCTACAACTACCAGCCCTGGCGCTTCATTTACGCATTGCGCGACACCGCCCAGTGGGATCCGATTTTCAACGGTCTGCGTGAAGGCAATCGCACCTGGGTCAAAGACGGCTCCGCATTGGTCGTGCTGGCCTCGGCCAAGAACGCCCAGTTCCCTGGCGCTGCCGCACCCGGTCCCAACGCCTGGCACTCTTTTGACACTGGAGCCGCTTGGCTGAGCATGGCCTTCCAAGCCATGCACATGGGTTTGGTCGCCCACGCCCTGGCCGGTTTCGAGCCCGACCAGATCCGTGCCGCCACCGGTTTGCCCGACGATTACGCCATCGACGCCGTGATCGTCATTGGCAAGCAAGGTGACAAGGCCAAATTGCCCGAAGTGTTCCAACAGCGCGAAGCGCCCAACGACCGCCGTCCGCTGTCGGCCACCGCGATGGAAGGCAAATTCAGCGCCTGATTGGCCTGAGGTGCTGCACCTGCGAAAAGCGCCCTTTGGGGCGCTTTTTAGTTGGCGCTCACTGACTTGGCGCTGCTCAAAGTTTTGGCGCAGCGAAAACCGATGTAGACCACCGAAAAATGGGCCTCTTTGATGGCCAAGTGATCGGCGCGCATGGGTTCGGCGCCGTACCACCAAGATCCGCCCCGTGTGCGCTTGGTCGCACTTTGTCCCACTGGTTCATCGACCCATTCCCAGGCATTGGCACCCATGTCAAACAGGCCATTGACCCCAGCCAGGGTGCGACCGGCCAATTCCGGCCCCAAACCACGCCACAGTGTCGCAACATGGGCTTGCGAACGGTCGGGGCCGCAGTCGTTCAGGCACTGAGCACCCTGCGGACTGCTGCCTGTGGGATAGATGTAGGTCTGGCCACGTTGGAAGGGCGTCGGTGGATTGGAGCGCATCTCGGTGTATGCGGCCTTAACCCACTGCGAGTCGGTGGGCAATTGGCCACCCGCCCAGCGGCAAAAGGCCTGCGCTTCGGCGTAACTCACATGCACGGCAGGCCACAGGTCATGGCTGTCTTTGCCGCCCAAAGGCGTACGCCAAGTCCATCCAGCCTTGCGCACCCATCCAGCCTCATACACCTGACCCCCACCGTCGCGCTCGGCCTGCGTCACGGTGCCGGTGGCGGCGACAAAGCGGGCGAACTGACCTATGGTCGTTTCGGTGCGGGCCATTTCAAAACCATCCAAAGTCACCCAGTCGATCTGGGCCGGGTTGGGTTGAGCGATCGCGCCCATGCAAGCGGTGGCTGCCATGATCGCCACCGGTTTTGAAATCGGATTCCTCATTTTTGCTGTACCTTGACCACGATGCGTTCCACTGGCCAGCCCTTGCTGCGCACATGGGCCGCCAGCGCAGGCACCCATTGTCGGATTTTGGCGGCCGCCGCGCTGTGGCCCACCAACAACGTCCATTCGCCGCCCTCGATCGGGCCACTTTGCACCTGCGACAACAGCGGCGCCGGCAACACCGAGCGCAATTGGGCCAGGCAATTTTGCGCTTCCTGCGCCTGGCGCCACAATGAGCCCAGCACGCCCGATCCTATTGCCGCCTGCGCGGCACTGACTGCGCGACCGCGCACCAAAGGGGGAGCCTTGGGGATGCTGGCATAACCCAGGGCACGAAGTTGCGCCAAAGTTTTGCGTCGCGCCGCACCCGCATCGGTATCGTCGTGCGGGGTCAAACCGGGGCTGGGGGGGCGCTGGGAAGTTGCCATGGCCGCATTATGGGGGCTGTGATGGGTAAAATGAGTGGTTTACCTTCCAACCATCGGGCACGCATGGCCTTCAAACTTTTGACTCAGATTTTCGGCAGCCGCAACGACCGGTTGCTCAAGCAATATCGCAAGATCGTAGAGCGCATCAACGCGCTCGAGCCGACTTTTGAATCGCTCAGCGATGAGGCATTGCGCGCCAAGACGGCCGAATTCCAGCAGCGAGTGACTCAAGTCGCTTCTTTAGACGATTTGTTGCCCGAGGCCTTCGCGGTGGTTCGCGAGGGGTCCAAGCGCATCATGAAAATGCGCCACTTCGATGTACAGCTGATTGGCGGCATCGCCCTGCATCAGGGCAAGATCGCCGAGATGCGCACTGGAGAGGGCAAGACCTTGACCGCCACCCTGGCGGTCTACCTCAATGCCTTGGCAGGGCAGGGCGTCCACGTGGTCACGGTCAACGACTACCTGGCCCAGCGTGATGCCCAGTGGATGGGGCGCCTCTACAACTTCCTGGGTCTGACGGTGGGCATCAACCTGCCCCAAATGGCGCGCGAAGACAAACAAGCAGCCTATCTCAGTGACATCACTTACGGCACCAACAACGAATACGGCTTCGACTATTTGCGCGACAACATGGTCTACGATGCAGCCGACCGCGTCCAGCGCCAGCTGTCCTACGCCATCGTCGACGAAGTCGACTCGATCCTGATCGACGAAGCGCGCACTCCTTTGATCATCAGCGGTCAGGCCGAGGACCACACCGCGCTCTATGTGGCCATGAACCAGATCGTGCCGCATTTGACCCGCCAAGAAGGCGAGGCCGACCCTCGCACGGGCGAAGGCGTGATCACACCGGGTGATTTCACCGTCGACGAGAAATCGCACCAGGTCTTCCTGACCGAACAGGGACACGAGAACGCTGAGCGACTGTTGGCCACAGCCGGTTTGTTGCCCGAGGGTGCGTCACTCTACGACCCTTCGCACATCACCCTCATGCACCACCTGTACGCGGCCCTGCGCGCGCGTCACCTCTACCACCGAGACCAGCACTATGTGGTGCAAAACAACGAGATCGTCATTGTGGACGAGTTCACCGGCCGTCTGATGTCGGGTCGCCGGTGGAGCGATGGCCTGCACCAGGCCGTCGAAGCCAAAGAGGGCGTGCACATTCAGGCCGAGAACCAGACCATGGCCTCGATCACGTTTCAGAACTATTTCCGTCTGTACGGCAAACTGGCGGGTATGACTGGCACCGCCGACACCGAGGCCTATGAATTCCAGGAAATCTATGGCCTGGAAACCGTGGTCATCCCACCCAACCGGCCCAGTCGCCGGGTCGATGACAACGACCGCGTCTACAAGACCACTCAGGAAAAATACAAGGCTGCGATTGACGATATCCGTGACTGCCACGAGCGAAGTCAACCGGTGTTGGTGGGAACGAGTTCCATCGAGAACTCCGAACTGATCTCGCAACTGCTCACCCAGGCCGGTTTGCCACACCAGGTGCTCAACGCCAAGCAGCACGCCCGTGAAGCCGACATCATCGCCCAGGCTGGTGCGCCCAAAGCCATCACCATTGCCACCAACATGGCAGGGCGTGGCACTGACATCGTGCTGGGCGGCAATGTGGAAAAAGCCATCGCCGCTTTGGAAGCCGACGAGTCGATTCCCGCCGATCAAAAAGCCCCGCGCATCGCCCAGATGCGCGAGCACTGGCAAAAAGAACACGACTTCGTTGTCGAGCAAGGCGGTTTGCGCATCATCGCCACCGAGCGCCACGAGTCACGCCGCATCGACAACCAGTTGCGTGGCCGCTCGGGCCGCCAAGGCGACCCCGGTTCCTCGCGATTCTTCCTCAGCCTCGACGACCAGCTGATGCGCATCTTTGCCGGCGAACGCGTCAAGGCCATCATGGATCGCCTGAAGATGCCCGAGGGTGAGGCCATCGAGGCCGGCATGGTCAACCGCAGCATCGAAAGCGCCCAGCGCAAGGTCGAGGCGCGCAATTTCGACATCCGCAAACAACTGCTGGAATACGACGACGTCTCCAACGACCAGCGCAAGGTCATTTACCAGCAACGCAATGAAATTCTGGACGCCACCGATTTGCACGGGCAAATCACCGGCTTGCGCCAAGGTTGTTTTACCGACTTGGTGCGTCAGTTCGTGCCTGCCGAGTCGGTCGAAGAGCAGTGGGACTTGCCCGCGCTCGAGCGCCTGTTGGCCGCCGAGTGGGGCCTGTCGGTCTCTTTGGTCGATTGGGTTCAACAGTCTTCCGCAATCGACGATGCCGACATCGTCGAGCGCGTGGTGGCCGCCGCCGATCAGGCCTTCCAGGCCAAGCTCGAATGGGTCGGAACCGAGCAATTCATGCCTTTCATGCGCATGGTCTTGTTGCAAAGCATCGACAGCCACTGGCGTGAACACCTGGCCGCCTTGGACCATTTGCGCCAAGGCATCCACTTGCGTGGTTACGCCCAAAAGCAGCCCAAGCAGGAGTACAAGCGCGAGGCCTTCGAACTGTTTTCGATGTTGCTCGACTTGGTCAAGAACGAAGTCACCCGCACGCTCATGACCGTACAAATCCAGACCCCTGAACAGGCCGACTTGGTGGCGCAGCAAATGGAAGACCGCGCCGAGCACATCAGCAATGTCACCTATACGGCCCCGACCGAAACCGGCGAGGTGGAAACCACCGTCGACCCGGCCACCGTCACTGCCTCCGCGCCTTTGGTGGGTCGAAACGACCCCTGTCCCTGCGGCAGTGGCAAGAAGTACAAACAATGCCACGGCAAACTGAGCTGACACCATGCCCGTCAATCTTCTTCCTCCTGTGGCTGCGGCGTTGCATCCGATCGATGGCGTGCGCATTGGCGTCGTCCAAGCCGGTGTGCGCAAAGCCGGGCGCAAAGACGTCACGCTCTTGTTGATCGAACCTTCGGCCAGCGTGGGCGGTGTCTTCACCCAAAACCGATTCTGTGCCGCGCCGGTCCAGGTCTGCCGAGAACACTTGGCCGCCGGTCATGGCGTGCGTGCCATCATCGTCAACACTGGCAATGCCAATGCCGGTACTGGCGAAGATGGCCTGATGCGCGCTCGCGCCACCTGCATCGCCGTCGCCCAAGCGCTGGAAGTTGCACCCGAGCAGGTGCTGCCCTTGTCCACTGGCGTGATCATGGAGCCACTGCCCCACCAGCGCATCATCGACGCCGTGCCGCAAGCCATCGCCCTGGCGCGCGCCGACGCTTGGGGCGAGGCCGCCGAAGGCATCATGACCACCGACACCGTGCCCAAGGCCTTCAGCGCCCAGGCCCAGGTGCAAGGCGTCACTGTCAGCGTCACGGGCATCTCGAAAGGCGCCGGCATGATTCGCCCCAATATGGCGACCATGCTGGGCTTTTTGGCGACCGATGCCGCCATCGCCCCCGAACTCATGCGCGACCTGGCCTTTGAGCTCTCGGAAGGTTCCTTCAACCGGGTCACCGTGGATGGCGATACATCCACCAACGACTCGTTCCTCGTCATCGCCACTGGCCGTGCCGGCCATGCCCCCATCACCGACTGGGCCCAGCCCGGAGCCATGGCGCTGAAGAACGCCATGCTCGACGTGGCGCGCCAGTTGGCCCAGGCCATTGTGCGCGATGGCGAGGGTGCGACCAAATTCATCACCGTGCGTGTTGAGGGGGGCCGAGATGCGCTGGAGTGTCGTCAGGTGGCCTACGCCATCGCCCACTCACCCCTGGTCAAAACCGCGTTCTATGCCAGTGACCCGAATCTGGGACGGATCCTCGCGGCGGTAGGTTATGCCGGCATCCCGGATCTGGACCAAACCCGCATCGACCTGTACCTGGATGACGTGCACGTGGCCCGCCAAGGCGGGCGCCACCCCGACTACCGCGAGGAAGACGGCCAGCGCGTCATGAAGCAAACCGAAATCACCGTGCGCGTGGTGCTGGGCCGGGGCACCGCCACCGACACCGTCTGGACCTGTGACTTCAGCCACGACTACGTCAGCATCAACGCCGATTACCGCAGTTGAACCATGAACCCTTCTTTTGAACGCCTGATTGAGCGAGCCGAAGCTTTGATCAACCGCATCGAAGCCATTCTGCCGCAACCCATTTCAGCCCCGGCCTGGGACGCCAGCATCGCCTTTCGCTATCGCAAGCGCTCCAGTGGCCATGGCCTGCTCGAGCCGGTGCGCCATGTGGCCCCGCTGTCCTTGAACGACCTGAAGGAAATCGACGGTCAGAAAGAAAAAATCCAGCGCAACACCGAGCAATTCGTCACTGGATTGCCGGCCAATAACGTGCTTCTGACTGGAGCACGCGGTACGGGCAAATCGTCCTTGATCAAGGCCTGTCTGAATGAATACGCGCCCCAAGGCCTGCGACTGATCGAAGTCGACAAGGCCGATTTGGTGGATTTACCCGACATCATCGAGCTGGTGTCCGAGCGGCCCGAAAAGTTCATGGTTTTTTGCGACGACCTCAGTTTCGAGGATGGCGAGCCCGGCTACAAAGCGCTCAAGTCCATCCTGGACGGTTCGGTGGCCGCCGCCACGCCCAATGTGCTGATTTATGCCACCAGCAACCGGCGCCATCTCTTGCCCGAGTACATGAAAGAGAACCTGAGCTACACCCACACCGAAGACGGTGAGGTGCACCCGGGCGAAGTCATTGAAGAAAAAATCTCGCTCTCCGAGCGCTTTGGCCTGTGGGTCAGCTTCTACCCCTTCTCGCAGGAAGAGTACCTGACCATCGTGGCCCAGTGGCTCACCGCTTTGGGTTGGCCGGCAGACAAGGTCGACGCCGCACGCCCCGAAGCGCTGGTGTGGGCACTCGAGCGCGGTTCGCGCAGTGGCCGCATCGCCTACCAGTTCGCTCGCGACTATGTGGGCCGCCAAGGGCGTTGAGCCCGTGCGCCCCATGGTGGCCGATGCCGACCGGCCACGCGAAGGTGGCCCAGACCGACCCTTGGTGCAAGTGGCGGTGGGTGTCTTGTTCTTGCCCGATGGCCGTTTCTTGCTCACCTCACGCCCACCGGGCAAGGTCTACGAAGGACACTGGGAGTTTCCGGGTGGCAAGCTTGAAGCCGGTGAAACTATCGCCCAGGCTTTGGCGCGCGAACTGCACGAAGAATTGGGCATCGACATCCAAGACTGCACTTTGTGGAAAACCGAACAGGTCGATTACCCACACGCTTGGGTGCAACTCAACTTCTGTCGAGTCACGCGTTGGCACGGTGAGTTGCAAATGCGTGAAGGTCAGCGCTTTTCTTGGCAGCGCCTGCCGGTGCAAGTCGAGCCGGTACTGCCTGGCACCTGGCCGGTGTTGCGCTGGTTGGAAGCCGAGGCCGGCGCTCAGCCACAGCCCTGAGATCGATCCTGGCCGTCACTGCGGCCGATCCAACCCCTCAATGTCATCGGGTGGGCTCTCGTCGGGCACCCGGTGCGATTCACTGGCCCATGCGCCCAAGTCGATTTGTTTGCAACGCTCACTGCAAAAGGGGCGAAAGCGGTTGCTGGGTGCAAACAGACTGGGCTGACCACATTGCGGGCAGGTGACCCATCTCTCGGTGTGACTCATCGTCGCCCTCAGGTGCAAAGCGCCATCTCAAAACTCAGGTCATCGCTGCAGGGTTGCAGACGGCCCTGATCGTCCGGGCGGTTGAAGCGCACCGACACCATCATGCGGTTGCCGCTGATCTCGGGCACCATATTGCTGGCGGCAGGGAACCGCAAGCGCATCAATTGGTAGCGTCCCTGAGACAGGTTTTGCTGGAACTGACCCGCAACCGCCGACACCATTTGCGATTGGGCTGAATCACGCGACAAGCGCAACAGCAAATTCACGCTGGCATACAAGTGTTGCAAGGGCTCGGTCCAGCGCAACACGTCTTCACGGCGGTCTTCCGCGCTTTTGTGCTGCCAAGCCAGGTAGAGCGGCATGTCAAAGCCACAGGTGCCACCAGGAATCGACATTCGGTTGCGCAAATTGCTCAGCAACTCATGCTCGTTGATGAAGTTGCCAAAGCGCACCGCATTGGAATGGAGTCCGTCATAGCACGATTCGAGGTTGTTCAGCCATTCGTCCAGCACCGCTTCGGCCACCGCAGGATTCCCCCGATAAGACAAAAACTGTTGCTTGTGGCGCTCCAGGTCTTTGAGCAAGTCCGATTTCAAGTCGGCACGTGAGGCCACTTCGGCAATTTCAAACACCGTGCTGAAACAGAAATGGTGCTCAATGGGGTTTTCTCGACCCAGCAGCCACTCAAAGCGCCGAAACAGGTATTCCAGTCGCAAGTAGGTGCGGACACGCTCATTGAGGGGGTGTTCGTAGACGATCACAAGTGGGTGGGGTTAAAGCCGAAGTTCGACGTGGATCATAACCTTCAAATTCACGGCAGGGGCAGCGCTTGGACTTGGGCACGCAACTCGGCCAGGGTCAGGCCATCGTTCAAGATGACCCAATCGGCAATGGCCAAGCGTTGCTCCCGGCTGGTTTGGGCGGCGATGATGCGCCGCACCTCATCGGGGGTCAGGCCATTGCGTTCGACCACCCGGCGCACCTGGGTCTCGGGTGTGCAATCGACCACCAGCACCTTGTCCACTCGGCCCTGCCAGCGTTTGGACTCGGCCAGCAAAGGCACATCAAATACCAGCAGCCGATGCCCGGCATCAATGGCGGCCTGTGCTTGGCGCTCGGTCTCTTGTGCCACCAGAGGATGCACAATGGTTTCCAAGCGCTGCCTTGCCCCCGGATCTTCAAAGACCAAGGCACGCATGCGTTCGCGGTCCAGTGCACCTTCAGTGGTGATGAAATGGGGGCCAAATTGCTGACGGATGGCGTCCACGGCCAAGCCCCCGGCCGCTGTGGTGGTGCGCGAGATGGCATCGGCGTCGATGATCGCCGCGCCGCGTTCAGCCAACATGGCAGCGACCGTGCTCTTGCCGCTGCCGATGCCGCCTGTCAGACCCAGTTGGAACACCATGCGCACTAGTGTAGCCTGACCCTTGGGCTTTCGGTCTACAGCCACTGCCCCATTTGCATGACTGGCAGGTAGAGAGCCAATACCAGCCAGCCCATGCCCAAGCCCAACAGAGCCATCAGAATCGGTTCGAGCCAACGGGTGGCCTGTTGCCCCTCTTCGCTCAGCGACTCGGCTTGCATGGCCGACCATTGCGACAGCATCTGGGGCAAGGTTCCAGATGCTTCACCAGCCTGCGTCCAGTGCACCAAGGTCGGGCTGTACATGGTGCGCCCACAGCGCCGATGCCAGCGCCGATTCCCTGCCGCCATGGCTGCTGCCAGACCATGACCTTGCGCCAGATCCCGCGCCAGTTCGCCCAATGCCCGAGACATCAGGGGGCTGCCGCTGGCCGGTCCGATCAGTGCCAGTGCGCTGCTCCAGTCCAAACCGGCGTGCAGCAGTTGGGCCAACAGGCCACTCCACAAGGCCTCCAGGTGCATCTGCCACCATCGGCCTAGACCCGGGGCACGCCAAAGGACCTGCTCCAGTCCTGCACGTCCTTGAGGGTGGCGCCAAGCCCAGACCACCGCCCAGGCCCCCAAGCTGCAAAGCAGCAGGGCAACGGTGCCCCTTTCGGTCCAGAATTCACGGGCCCACAACAAAGCCCGCGTTGCGCCGGGCAGGTCGGCTTGCAACTGGCCGTAGAGTGATTCGAACACCGGCATCACCCAAGCCATCACGCCGCTCAAAATCCCGATGCCAAGCACCACCACCAGCAAGGGGTAGGTCAGTGCCGCGCGCACCTGCCGCCACTGCCGGGCTTGTTGCTCGTGTCGGCTCAACCATTGACCCATTTGCGCCGACCAGGTGCCGCTGGCTTCGCCAGCACGCGACAGGGCTTGCAAGGGTCGGCTCAGACCCCCGACTGACCCCAAGGCTTCAGTCAGGCTTTGCCCTTGGCGCATGGCACGGATCAAGGCTTGAGCCTGTCGACGGGCTCGCCGACCTCGGCAGGTTTCTTGCCACATCTGTAACGATTGCAGCCATGGCAGTCCGGCCTCATGCATGCGCACCAAATGCCGCAGCAAGGCGGCGGTGTCACGCCCCCGATCAGTCATGGGTTACTGCCTCGACCTCGGCTCGGGTCGTCAGCCCCTGTTGCGCTTTGGCCAGCCCATCCTCGCGCAAGCTGGTCACGCCATCGGCGCGGGCTTGCCGGGCCAATTGCAGGCTGTCTGCCCCTTGGAGCACCAAATGCTGCAAGGTCGGGCTCAGGGTCATGACCTCAAACAAACCGATGCGCCCCCGATAGCCCCGTCGGCACACAGGGCATCCCCTGGCCACCCAGCCTTGCAAGGCATCGGTGCCGCGACAACTGGGGCACAGCCTGCGCACCAAGCGCTGCGCCGTGACCAGGCGCAAACAGGTGGCGACATGGTAGGGCGGCAGCCCCAAGTCTTGCAGTCGCACCATGGCGTGAGCCGCGTCGTTGCAGTGCAGGGTCGAGAGCACCAGGTGCCCGGTTTGAGCGGCTTGCACGGCGACCTTGGCCGTGGCGAGATCGCGGATTTCCCCCACCATCAGCACGTCGGGGTCTTGCCGCAGCAGGGCACGCAGGCATTGCGCGAAATCCAGGCCGATGGCCTCGTGCACGGCCACCTGGTGGATGCCCGGCAACACCATCTCGACGGGATCCTCCACGGTGGTGATGTTGATTTCGCTGGAGTTGATTTCGTTCAGACAGTGGTAGAGCGACAGGCTTTTGCCGGCACCGGTGGGACCGGTGAACAAAATCAAACCATCGGGTTGGCGCAGCGCTTGGCGCAACAGACCCAGGTCACGGGGGCTGTAACCCAGCTCTTCCAGAGGCCCCAGTTCGGCGTGCAAGCGCAACACCCGAAGCACCAGTTTCTCACCGCGCACCGTCGGCATGGAGCTGACCCGGAAATGTACCCGCTCACCCTGCCAGTCCATGGCCCAGCGTCCATCTTGAGGGCGACGCCGCTCGCCGATGTCCATGCGTGCCAACAATTTCAGCCGTGACACCATGCGCTCGGGGTTGATGCCTGCAGGAACCGGGGTTGCTTGCAGCAGGCCGTCGATGCGCCGGCGCACTTGCAATCGGCCTGCCACCGGTTCGAAGTGCAGGTCCGAAGCCTGCTCGCGCAAGCATTGCGTCAGCAGTTGGTCCAGCCATCGGCTGGCGCCGTCCGACGCGTCCGGGGGCAGGGTGGGGAGTGTGGTGGCCATGGTTTGAGCCTAAAGCCCCGGATGCAGATGCCCTTGGGGTTTGACCCCACGCCTTGCCAAAGTAGCTGCTTGGGCGCAAACTAGACGGGGTTAAACTCTGTCCACCATGGAAATCCAATTCTGCCCGCCCGTTGAACGCCCCAAATCTTCCCGACAAGTCCCTCGGTCTCGGCGCTTCACACTCATCATCCCCCGCATAGATAAGCGCAGGCAAAAGCAACTTCATTCTCTCAAAGGCCTCTTCTTTGATGACCTGCGTCCACGCCAATTCCTGCTTGCGCTCTGGCTTTATAGAGTGCTGGGTTTTGAGGGCCTCGATTTCATCAACAAACACCCGTTCCAAGCCTTTGAGCTGTGCCAAGTCAAGCGCGGCATGGTCATAGGCTTTTTGAACCTCGGCAATCGCGTCGCGGATCGCTTGTTTGGGGTGTGTGCTGGATGTGAGATAGAGCGCGGGCGCTGCGGCGCTAAAAAGCGTTTTTGATGTTGTCATGCGGTGTCCTTGGGTGTTCCTTTATTCATAGCAACCCCTCGAACTTTCGGCAAGCCCTAGCCGCTTGCGCTGGCATCCACTGCCCAGGGTGGGCGCGGCGCAGTGGGTCTGCGTTTTTGAGTCTTTGGCTTTGGCTGGTGCGTTGGTGGTGTCGGCGCTGGCTTTACCTCTACCCGTTTGCGTGGCGGGAATGAGGATACGAACGGCAAACACGCCGTAGCGATTGGTAACAAGCCTCGGGGTGCGAATCATGGTGTGACACCTAAGTGTGACACCGCTTAAACTTAGGAAAAGAAAAAGCCCTTGTAAAACAAGAGCTTAGAAGAGATGGTGGCGCTTCACGGATTCGAACCGCGGACCTGTGGATTATGATTCCATCGCTCTAACCGACTGAGCTAAAGCGCCAAAAGCCGTATTTTAGCGCATTTTTGGGGCTTGATCAGGCCTGCCCATCCAACCCAATGTCCATCATCATCTGGCTGGCCAACCCTTCAAGCACGCCACGCAAGGCCTCGTCGCTTAACGCTTGTGGCACCACCAACAGGGCGCTCACCTTGAAGACCGACTGGCCTTCGTTTTGACTGATTTCGGTGTGCAGGTCTTCAATGCTGACGCCGCGTTCGGCCAAGCCCACCGACAACTCGCGCACGATGCCAGGGCGGTCCGGACCCATCAGTTCCAGGCGCAGCATGCGGTTGCCCGCAGCCACCGGTGGCGAGTCCGAGCGCGCCCATTGCACGCTCAAACCTTCAGCCTCCAGACCCTTGAGCTTGCTTTCCACCTGCCCGGCCTGTTCGGCCGAGACTTGCAGGTGCACCACGCCCGCGAACTGGTCGGCGTAATGCGTCATGCGGCTGTCGGCCCAGTTCACGGCCAAACCCTGCAGGCTGTCGGAGATCATGCGCACGATGCCGGGGCGGTCGCGCCCAATCACCGTCACCACCAACGAGGTGGTCAGCGTTGCGTCGTGGGGCACCAGTGAGACATTGCGCTTGATCATGTGCGCTTTGGTGGCGAAACGTGGATCTTGCTTGTGCGCTGGCAGGCTGCCGTGCTGGGCGGCGTGGTTCACCACCTGGCGAATCAGCCGCAAGCCCATTGGCGAGAGGGCTCGCTCCCACAGATCGCGTGCGCTTTCCCCCTTGACCACGAAACACCAGTCTTGGGCGGCGATTGCGCCATCGTCCCAGCCCGCGTCCAGGTGGTAAATCGAGCCGCCAGCGATGGGGTCACCGGCCAGCAGCGTCCATTCGACCGCCGCAATCCCCCGGTGACGCGGTAACAGCGAAGGGTGGTAGCCAATGGACCCAATGCGCGCTCGCGCCAAGGCCTCGGGTGTGACGAAGGCATGGGTATGTGCCGCCACGATCAGGTCACAGTCTTCCTGCAAAGCGTCGCCTGGCACCTTGCGCGGGCTCTCCAAAATCGTCAAAGGCAAACCGGCCTTTTGCGCCGCCAGCGCCAAACGGTCGTCGGCGCTGTTGGCGACCACTCGGACCACCTCGTGCCCGTCTTCAAGCAGTTGGGCCAACACGGTCGCGCCAAAGTAGCGTGAGCCGATCAGGGTGCACTTCAAAGCCATGGCCTGCTCACTTTCAGCGATGTTTAAATTCGGGTTTGCGTTTCTCGACAAAGGCCTTCATGCCTTCTTTTTGGTCCTCGGTGCCAAACAAGGCGTGGAACAATCGGCGCTCGAACATCACGCCATCGGCCAATCCGCTCTCGAAGGCACGGTTCACCGATTCTTTGGCTGCCATGACAGCCAGTTGCGAATAGCCGCAAATCATCAGCGCTGCCCCCAGGGTCTCGGTCATCAATTGGTCCAGCGGAACCACTCGGCTGACCAGCCCCGAGCGCTCGGCTTCGGCGGCGTCGATCATGCGTCCGGTCAACGCCAAATCCATGGCTTTTGACTTGCCCACCGCGCGTGGCAGGCGCTGCGTACCACCGGCGCCAGGGATGATGCCCAGCTTGATCTCGGGTTGGCCAAATTTGGCGTTGTCAGCGGCAATGATGAAGTCACACATCATGGCCAACTCGCAGCCGCCCCCCAGGGCAAAGCCGCTGACGGCGGCGATCACGGGCTTGCGGATGCTGCGAATGGTCTCCCAGTCGCGTGTGATGTAGTCGTTTCCATAGACGTCGGCAAAGCCGTATTCGGCCATCACGCCAATATCGGCGCCGGCAGCGAAGGCCTTTTCACTGCCGGTGACGATGATGCAACCGATTTTGGCGTCGGCGTCAAAAGCTTTCAGGGCTTGGCCCAACTCCACCATCAGCGTCGGACTCAGGGCATTGAGCTGTTTGGGGCGGTTCAAGGTGATCACACCCACCTTGTCGGCTTCGGTGCGGACTTCGATGCATTCATAAGTCATGGGGCTTCTCCGATGTGTTTCAAGACAGTGTAAGGCAGTTGAACCCGGGCCAGAGATTTCGGGATAACATCCACCAACCGTTGGGTTGGTTAATGATAAATTCACGGCAGGAGACCCCCAACCATGACCGATTCCCTGGTTTTATACGAAGAGCACGACGCCGTGGCCCTGGTCACGCTGAACCGACCCAACAACCTCAACAGTCTGAATTTGGAGACCCACCAGGCGCTGTGGGCCGCCTTTGACCGCGCCGAGGCCAACCCAAGCACCCGAGCCTTGGTGCTGACCGGTGCCGGGCGGGGCTTTTGCGCCGGCGCCGATTTATCGGCTTTTGACTTGAATGAAGGCCCCAACCGGGTCGAACGCGCTGACCCGGGTCCGGTCATTGAGCGCTCTTTCAATCCCACCACCCGCCGCATCATGGGTTTGCGCATGCCCGTGGTGGCCGCCGTCAATGGTGTCGCTGCCGGCGCTGGGGCGTCGATCGCGATGGCCTGCGACATCGTGATTGCCAGCCCCAAAGCCAGTTTCATACAGGCCTTCAGCAAGATCGGGCTGATTCCGGATGCGGGGGGCAGTTGGTTGTTGGTCGAGCGCCTGGGTCTGGCGCGCGCCATGGTCTTGGCCATGACGGGCGACAAACTCATGGCCGAGCAGGCCCGCGACTGGGGTTTGATTTGGGGCGTGGAGAATGATTGCCTGGGGGCCGCATTGGCCATGGCGCAGCGCCTGGCCACCATGCCCACCGCCGCGCTGGTACAAACCCGTCACCTGCTGCGCGACGCCGGCACCCGCACGCTGGACCAGCACCTCGATGTCGAGCGCGACACCCAGTCGAAATTAGGCCGCACGCACGACTACCTCGAAGGGGTAACCGCCTTTTTGCAAAAGCGCCCTGCGCAGTTCAAAGGGGAATGAAATGGATGCCATCGAGCGCGCCCGCAAAGTGGGCGAGACCATGTTTGCGGTGGACACCGCCTCGCGCCTGACCATGGGCATGGAATTGCTGGTGTGTGAACCTGGTCGCGCCGTCTTGCGCATGCCGATCAAGGCCATGCACCTGAATGGCCACCAAATTTGTCACGGCGGCTTCATTTTCACCTTGGCCGATACAACCTTTGCCTTTGCCTGCAACAGCCACAACAAAAACGCCGTTGCGGCCGGTTGCAGCATCGAGTTTCTCAAACCCGTGCATCAGGACGATGTGCTGACCTGCGAGGGGTTGGAGCAAACCTTGTCGGGCCGCCACGGCATTTACGACATGCGGGTGCAGAACCAGCGTGGTGAGGTGGTGGCGATGTTTCGTGGCAAAAGCGCCCAAATCGCCGGCACGGTTTTTCCTGAATGAGGTCCATGATGTCCAGCTTTTTCGCCCTCGATCCCATCGAAAAGTCCAGCGTCGACGAACTGCGTGCTTTGCAACTCAAGCGCTTGCGCTCGACCTTGCGGCATGCCTACGACAACTCGCCGGTCTACCGCCAGAAGTTTGATCAAGCCGGAGTCCACCCTGACGACTGCCGCAGTCTGGCCGACCTGGCGCTCTTTCCCATGACCACCAAAGCCGATCTGCGTGACCACTATCCCTTTGGTCTGTTTGCCGTGCCACGCGAGAAATTGGTGCGTGTGCACGCCTCCAGCGGCACCACCGGCAAACCCACCGTGGTTGGCTATACGCAAAACGACATCGACACTTGGGCCCAGGTGGTGGCTCGCAGCATCCGCGCCGCTGGCGCCAGACCTGGTGATATGGTGCATGTCAGCTATGGTTACGGACTGTTCACTGGCGGGCTCGGCGCCCATTACGGTGCCGAAAAACTGGGCCTGACCGTGGTCCCTTTTGGCGGTGGTCAAACCGAGCGCCAAGTGCAACTGATTCAAGACTTCCGACCCGACATCATCATGGTCACGCCCAGCTACATGCTGGCCATCGCCGACGAATTCCAGCGTCTGGGGATCGACCCGGCCAGCAGCAGCCTGCGCATCGGCATCTTTGGTGCCGAGCCCTGGACCAACGACATGCGCCGCGCCATCGAGCAGCGCATGGGCCTGACGGCAGTGGACATCTATGGCTTGTCCGAAGTCATCGGCCCGGGCGTGGCCAGCGAATGCGCCGAGACCCAAGACGGGCCGACCATCTGGGAAGACCATTTCTACCCTGAGATCATCCACCCCGAAACTGGTCAGCCGGTGCCCGATGGCGAAATGGGCGAGTTGGTCTTTACCAGCCTGACCAAAGAGGCCATGCCCATCATCCGCTACCGCACGCGCGACCTGACGCGCTTGTTGCCGGGCACGGCGCGCACCATGCGCCGCATGGAAAAAATCACGGGTCGCAGCGACGATATGATGATCGTGCGCGGCGTGAACGTGTTTCCCTCGCAAATTGAAGAATACATCTTGCGCCGCGCAGAACTCGCGCCGCATTACCAGTGCGTGCTGACCCGCGAAGGCCCCTTGGACCATCTGACGGTGCGTGTCGAAACCCAAGCTGGGCTGGCGCCGGACAGCGCGACAGCACGCCAGGCCGCTGCCCAACTGCAGCACGACGTCAAGGTTTTTGTGGGCACCTCGATCCAGGTTGAGTTGCTCGCCGAGGGCGGGGTCGAACGCAGCATGGGCAAGGCCAAGCGCGTGGTGGATATGCGCCCGCGCTGAAGCTGCCGTACTGGGCTCAGATCCAACCCTTCAGCTCGGCCCCCGGCTTCAGCGTCCAGTTCGATGCCAGCTGCGGCACGCGCAAATCCAGCCAGTACAACTGCTGGTCTCGACAGACCAAGGCGCGGCAGCGCTGGCCTCGACCCAACCACAGGCCGAGTTCATCGAGTTTTTTCAGCCGCCACATGCGGGCCTTGGTGCCGCTGCCCACCTCTACCGCCAGCCATTCGTCGCCGGCGGCCATACCGGCTTGCTCTGCGGCGCCGTCACGCAGCACGGTTTTGATCTGGATGCCATTGGCAGTCTCGCTCACGCGCAAACCCAGTCGTTGTGCCATGGGTGCGCGCACGGCATCGATGATCACCCCTTGTGCGCGCAACAGCGTCGCCAGGGGCAATTCGCCGGTGCCATGGACCCAAGCCCGGATTTCGCGCTGCCACGAGCGGCCGGTTTGCGCTTGCAATTCGGCCAACACATCGGCCTCGCTCATGGGGCCGGCAGCGCAGCGCTTCCACAGACCGCGCATCACCGACGCGAGCTCGGTGCCTTCGGCGCGCAGGGCCAAATCCAGACACAACGCGACCAGAGAGCCCTTGGTGTAGTAACTGACCGTGGCGTTGGGCGTGTTCTCGTCTTGGCGGTAGTACTTCACCCAGGCATCAAAGCTCGATTGCGCCACGCTTTGCACCTTGCGCCCCGGAGTCTGCGCGACCGAGGCGATGGTTTTGGCCAGTCGCTCCAAATACGCTGCCGGTTTCAACAAGCCTGCACGCACCAGCAACAGATCGTCAAAATAGCTGGTAAAGCCCTCGAAGAACCACAGCAACTCGGTGTAGTTCTCGGTCTGCAAGTCATAGCGGGCGAATTCCTGCGGGCGCAGCCGCTTCACATTCCAGGTGTGAAAGTACTCATGGCTGATCAATCCCAGGAGAGTCACATAGCCTTCGCTGGCTGCGCTCTCGCCCAAGCGGGGCAGATCACGCCTGGAGGCGATCAGGGCCGTGCTGTGGCGGTGTTCCAAACCACCGTAGCCATCGCCCACGACATTGAGCATGAAAACATAGTGGCGATGGGCCGGTTTGCCCCGGCCATGCCACAAGCGGATGGCCGCCTGGCAAATTCGTTGGGTGTCGGCCAGCAAGCGCTCGCCATCGAAAGAGCTGGGTGCACCGCTGACCACAAAGCGGTGCGGGACACCCGAGACAACGAATTGCCCCGACCAAAAATCCCCCATCTCAAAGGGTGAATCGATCAATTCATCGTAAATTTCAGCCCGGTATCGCCCCCAACCCGCGGCGTTGATGCGCACTGCGGGCAAGCCGGTCGCAACACGCCAGTGGCCATGTCGGCGTGGTGCCGCCACCTCGATGTCATGGGCTTGGTGTTCCAGGCCATGGGCTTGCAGGCAAACGCTGGTGCCATTGAAAAAACAACGCTGGCCATCCAGGTAGGCCGCACGCACCGAATTGTCGAAAGCATAGACCTGATAGCGCAGGGTCAGAGGTCGATCGGCTTGGCAGCGCAATACCCAGGTGTTTTTATTCAATTGCCGGGTGGCCAGGGGGGTTCTCCCTTGTTTCGCTTGCAAGCCTTGCAGGTGGCGTGAGAATTCCCGAACCATATAGCTGCCCGGGATCCAGGTGGGCAAAGAAACTTTTTGCTCAGCCGCTGGCTGGGCGATGGTCATCTCGATGTCGAGCAAATGCGTTCGCGGGTCAGCCGAGCTGACGCGGTAAGTGACGGCGGCGCTCATGGGGGGACCTCAGGCCGAAGCCGCGCCCAGCAGGCACGACAATACCGACACCACAGTCAGGCGAAAACGCAGCGTCATCCAATGGCGCAAGCCCGCCGCTGGCCAAGTTTTGCGGTCGACCAAATAGCAGGCCAGCAACACCAGACTCAGTAAGGGCAGTCCCGCGTAGGCGGGCATCACCACCGCCACCCATGCGACCAAAGAAGGGATCACGCCCCAGAGCAAATGGAAGGTACGCAGTTCACTGTCTTGGCGCAAGGCCAAGCCCCAATGCAGGCCGCCCAAAAAAGAGGCGATGACTGCGCCGTAAGAGGTCAGCGCGATGGCCACCAAGGGCACCACGTCTTCGGTCACCAAAAACATCAACAGGGCGTTGCCGACAAAGGGAACCAGCCCGGCGTAACCCAAGCGGTGGACCCAACGCCCTTCTTGCGATTCAAGTTGCAGTGGCATGTTAGTTCAAAGTTGCTTTTCCAGCTGGGGCAGGGGAACAGCGCCTGGCAAACGCGCACCACCTGCGGTGAAGGTGGTGGGTGTGCCGGTGATTCGGTTCTTGCGACCAAAGTCGATATTGCGCTCGATCGCTGCGGTGTCACAACTGGCGGCGCTGGGGGTGACGCCGCGCAGCATCCAGTCGTGCCAGGCCTTGACGCGGTCTTTGGCGCACCAAATGTGGCGAGATTTGTCGATCGAGTCTTGGCCCAGCACCGGGTAGATGAAGACATGGATCGTCACATTGTCCAGCTTTTGCAGGTCACGCTCAAAGCGTTTGCAATAACCGCAGTTGGGATCGGCGAATACCGCCATCATGCGCTGTCCATTGCCCTGCACGATGGTAAAAGAGTCTTTGAAGGGCAGCTTGGAAAAATCGATGGCGTTGAGTTTTTCCAAACGCTCTTCGGTCAAATTGCGCTTTTGTCGCAAATCGATCAGTTCGCCCTGGATCAGGTGGTTGGCCTCGGCGTCGGTGTAGTAAATCTCGTTGTTCTCGGTGCGCACTTCAAACAGCCCAACCATGGGCGTGCGCCGCACTTCTTCGATGCGCGTCATGTTGGGAAGTCGCTCGGTCAGGTTTTTCCGGATCTGCGCTTCTTGGCCTTGAGCATGGGCCCAAAGTGGGGCCAATCCAGCCAGCGTGGCCAAGGTACAAGCCAAAAGGGTGTTGAGGTATGTCATGAGTGCATCTCCAGGTCGGTGGCGTGGGCCATGATCCATTGTTTCAAAAAACCCAAGCGGTTCACGCTGCTCAGGCCGGTGTTGCGCAACCAGCGCGCCATACCCGTGGGGTTAGAGAATAAGACCTGCAAACCGTCGCAAACCCCGTTGACGCTGCCGACGCTCAGTTTACGTTGTCGCTGGTACTCGCGCAGCAAAGCCATATCGCCCGCACCACTGCGCTGACCTTCTGCTTGCCGACGCTTCAAGACTCCCATCAAGGTGGCCACATCGTTCAGTCCCAGATTCAGTCCCAGACCAGCCAGGGGGTGAATGCTGTGGGCGGCATCGCCCACCAAAGCGAAGGCGCCGCCATCAGGCAGAGTCCCGCACCATTGACGCGCTTGCGCACTTTGCAAGGGCCAAACCGCACGCGCGCTGATCACCCGCATGGTGCCCAGCGCATTCGCCACAGCCCGAGACAGCTCTTGTGCCAGCCCCGCATCGTCCAATTCGCATCGGCTCCGCGCCAAGGCCGGGGCCTGCGACCAGACCACAGCGCTGCTGTGGGGTTCTGCCAGCGGCAACAAGGCCAAGATCGATGCCTGATCGCCATGGCCGCCAAACCACTGACGGGCGCAAGCTTGGTGCGGTTGTTCGTGACTGACTCGAAATGCCAAGGCGTGTTGGGCATAGGGTTGGCGTTCGTATTCAATGCCCAATGCAGCACGGGTATCGCTGGTGCGGCCCTCACACACCACCGACAATTCGGCTGGTGTGGCCGCGCTCAAGACTTCAATGCCGCGCTGGTCCCGGACCCGATCACGCAACAATGTCTCCAGGGCTGGCACATCCACGATCCAACTCAAGGCTGCGCCCGCTTGGGCCTCAAAATCGATCTCGCCCCCCGCATCGCCCCAGACGGCGATGCGGCGCACTGCGCTGGCGTGGGGCTCATCGGGCCAGGCTTGCAGGCTTTCCAGAAGTTGACGGGCGCTGGCGTTCAGCGAATAAGCGCGCACATCTTCAGGTCGCCCCGCACCCTGGGTCGACGCCACCAGGCCGACCCGCAGGCCTTGACTGGCCAAACCCAAGGCCAGGGCGCAGCCGGTGATGCCATCGCCCCGGATGACGACATGATGTGAAGAACGCATGGGGTGATTTTAGGGCCCGGGGCCGAGACCCCTTCAGTCTTTGCGACAATCGCCCCATGACTACTGAAGCCATCCTTTCTGAAATCTGGGTCTATCCCGTCAAATCTTGCGCTGGCATCTCGGTGTTGCGTTCTCCCCTGACCGAAACCGGTCTGGAGTGGGATCGCACCTGGATGGTGGTGGACGCCCAAGGCCAGATGGTCTCGCAGCGAGAGGTGCCGGCCATGGCGTTGATCGAGCCGCGTTTTCGGGCGGGTGACGTGGTATTGCGTGCCCCTGGCATGCTGGCCCTGTACCTGGCCTTGGACCAGGCCGAAGGCCCCACCCGTGTCGATGTTTGGGGCCATGAGATGCCCGCATATGACATGGGCAATCTGGCCGCTCAGTGGGTCACCGATTTCCTCTCGCAAACCCCGGCTGGTCAGGCCTTGGGACCCTTGCGGCTGGCTCGTTTTGACCCCGAGCACCAGCGACCCAGCGACCCGGTCTGGACGCAGGACCATGTTGGGCTCAACACCTTTGGTGATGGCTTCCCCTTGCTCATTGTGGGGGCGGCCTCCTTGCAAGAGTTCAACCGACGCGCACAGAGCATGGGTCGATCTGCTGTGCAGATGCAGCGGTTTCGTCCTAACCTGGTCATCGCCGGTCTGCAGCCGCACCAGGAAGACCGCTTGTCACAGATCACTTTGCGCACCCCCCAAGGGCCAGTGCAGATTCGCCCCGTCAAGCCCTGCGTGCGTTGCAGCGTCCCTGATGTCGATCCGCAAGACGGCCAGCCCGATGGCGCAGTCAACCCGGTTTTACAGTCTTATCGTCAAGACGATCGCATGAATGGGGGATTGACCTTTGGCATGAATGCCGTGGTCGCTTCTGGCTTGGTCAGCGCCGCCGGTAGCGAACTCGAACCGGTATTGAGCGTGGGCATGACGGTCGAGATCGCCTGAAATGCCCGCCAAGCTGGTGGTCTGTGCCGACGATTACGCCCTAAACCCCGGGGTCTCGTCGGGCATTGCCCGTTTGGCCCAAGGGGCGCGCATCAGCGCCACCAGTGTCATGGTCTGCTCCCCCCATTGGCCCGAACATGCACTTTGGCTGAACGACAGCCGGGGCCAGTTGGGCGTGGGCCTGCATTTGGACTTGACCAGCCCTTGGGCACTGGCGGCGGGTCATGGCCGATCTTTGGGCATGTGGATGTTGAGAAGTGCCCTGCGTTGGGTCAGCGCAGCGCAGGCTCGGCATGTCATCGAGCAGCAACTGGATCGTTTTGAACAAGTGTGGCAAGCCCGACCTGATCACATTGACGGGCATCAGCATGTCCAGCAATTTCCGGTCTGGCGAGAGGCCCTGGTGCAGGTGGTGCAACAGCGCTATGCTTCGGGCCAGCGACCTTGGTTGCGCGTGTCTCGCCCAGGATCACCCGATCAGGGTTTCAAGGCCAGTCTGATCGCTGCCATGGGTGCCCATGCTCTGGCGCAAGCGGCCCACCGGGCCGACATCCCGTGCTCCAGTGCCTTGCTGGGCATCACCGACTTTAGCGCCGATTCAGCCGTTTGGTTGCGTCGGGCCACAGCTTGGCTGACATGGGCGCAGGCACAATCGGCCACCGTGCTCATGTGCCACCCGGGTCAGCCTGACCCCGACGCCGCTGACGGCATCGCCACTGCCCGCGATCAAGAATTCCGGGCTTTATCCGGTGACCAGTGGCCCGAACTATTGCGCCGTCATGACATCACTTTGACCCCCGGCGTTGCGGGGGTCGCGACATGAGCATTTGGTGGAGATCTTGGCGCGGCCCTTGGTGGGTCTGCTGCGGTGCGTTGTTGGTGCTGGGGTGGCTTCGCCCTTTGGCGCTGCCCGACGAGGGGCGCTATGGCGATATTGGCCGCTTCATGATGGTCTCGGGCGACTGGTTGGCACCGCGTTTGGATGGCGTTCCGTTTTTTCACAAACCCCCTTTGCTGCACTGGTTACAGGCGGCCGCGCTGTCGCTGGCCGGGGTCCACCCTTGGGTGTCGCGTTGGGTGCCCATGGCTCACGCTGGCTTGATGCTCGGCGTCATGGCCTGGGCCACGCAGCGTTTGTATGGTCCGCAGGTGGCGCGTGGGGCCGTGTGGATGCTGGGTTCCAGCCTGGCTTTCCTGATCGGTGGCCAGTACATCAACCACGACATGTTGGTGGCGGCCTGGATCGGTATTGCCATCTGGTGTTTCGGATTGGCCATCATGGATGGTGGCACCACACCGCATCGGGGACTGGCGCTGTGCGGGTTTGCCGCTTGTGGGGTGGGCGTCCTCGCCAAAGGCCTGATCGGTTTGGTGCTGCCGGGTTTGGTGATGTTCGTCTGGTTGACGGTCACTCGCGCCTGGCCACGCGCCCTGCGTTGGCCCTGGCTCAGTGGCTTGGCCTTGTTCGCCGCCATCACATTGCCTTGGTTCATCTGGGTTGAGCTTCGCCACCCCAGCGTCTTCAACTACCTCATCATCGGCCATCATTTTGGCCGTTACACCGGGACCACCTTCAACAACCCCTGGCCTTGGTGGTTCTTCCCACTGATCTTGTGTGGCCTGTTGTTCCCCTGGGCCTTCGTGGCCTATGGCGCTGGCCTGCGTGGGCTGTGGCGCGGTTTGAGCCAGCCCAAATTGTTGCGGCGTCAACCCGATCCGGCCCACGCCCTGATGTGGGTCTGGCTCTTGGCCATCACGGTGTTTTTCAGTTTCCCCCGCTCGAAATTGGTGGGTTATATCTTGCCGGTTCTGCCCCCTTTGGCGGTACTTGCCGCTTGTGCTTGGCAGCGACATCTGGCTGAGCGCCGTTGGAGCGCTGGGGTGTTTGCCTTGCTCTGCCTTCTGGGAATGGGCTTGGGGGTGTGGGGCAACCACGCTGCAACCCAATACACCTGGCGCAAAAGCAGTGCCGATGTGGCGCAAACGCTGGCCTGTGAGATCCAGCCAGGCGATGCGGTTTGGGTCGCCGGCGATTACCCGTATGACCTGCCTTATCTGGCAGGGTTATCTCAACCTGTGGTGGTTTTGGCCGACTGGCCACTGGCCCGGCGGCAAGCTGGCGACAACTGGCAGCGTGAGATGTTTGAAGGCGCTTCCTTTGACCCGGCCATGTCAGAACGCGTGATGCAAGACATTGCTTTGCTGAACCAGCCTCAGGCACCTGGCGTCTGGCTGGTCACACCCAGTCAGCGTTGGCAGACATCCGATTTGCCGCATTGGCAAGCGGTCATGCAAGGACGGGCCTGGGTCTTGTGGCGATCGGCGGCGTCAGCGAGCAAAAGCCCAATAGCGACCCAAGACAAAAGTCTGCGCTGCGGCCACGCCCATGGCCAACCACAGTGACAGCAGTGAGGGCCATTCAAAGCAGCGCCACATCATCGTGAAGCTGAGCTCGTTGGCGGCAAAGCCCAACAAGGCGGTGATCACAAAGCGTTTCAAACTTTGCTGCGGTGCCAAGGTCGTATCGCTAAAGCTCAAGCGTCGGTGCCCTAGGAAACTCACACCAAAGGCCACCGCAAAGCCCAAGGCATTGGCCAATTCGGGCCAGATCGCTGTGCGCAAGGCGGCAAACACCCCCGTTTGCACGGCGGCAGCGGATAACCCCACCAGGCCAAACCAGAGGCCACTTTTGAAGCCCTCGGGGCTCATGCCCGATCAGCCCCGGTGTGGTCATTCAAGCCCTGACCAAGGCGGTCTTTCAGCACGTAGCTGGGGCGACGCTTCACTTCTTCGTAGATGCGCCCTACATACTCAGCCAACACCCCCAATGAAAGCAGTTGAATACCGCTGAAGAACATGATGCTGACCACGATGGTGGCGTAACCCGGGACTGAAATGCCCCAAACGAAATACTCGATGACCGCCCATAGGCCATAAGCCATGGCGATACAAGCGATCAGCAAGCCTGCCAAGGTCAGCAAGCGCAGGGGAACGGTAGAAAACGCCAGCATGCCCGTCAGTGCCAGGGCAAATGAGCTGCGCAGACCGAAATGGCTTTGCCCTTGCTGGCGTTGAAAAGGTTCGTAGTCCAGGGCCAAGCTGGGAAAGCCCACCCAGGCATACAAGCCCTTCATGAATCTGTTGCGCTCGGGCATCGCGTTCAGGGCCTGGACCACCCGACGGTCCATCAGCCTGAAGTCGCCTGCGTGAGCCGGAATGTTGACCCGGTTGCCCCAATTGATCAGGCGGTAGAACCACTGTGTCAGCCAGCCATGCAGCGCCGACTGGTCATCGCGCTTGCGCCGCACCGCGTACACCACATCCAGACCCTCTTGCCAATGGCGAACCATGGTGGGCAACAGGTCAACCGGATGCTGGCCATCGGCGTCCATCAAAATCACCGCATCGCCCCGGGCAGCCTCCAGGCCAGCGGTCATGGCAGCCTCTTTGCCGAAATTGCGCGACAAGTCCAAAAAAACCAACTCGGGGTGTTGGGCGCACAGGTCTTGTGCCACCTTCACCGTGTCGTCTCGGCTGCCATCGTTCACCACAATCAGTTCCACCTGTCCCGCCAACGTGCGCAGCATGGCCAGCACGGCAGGCACCACCAGGGGCAAATTACGGGCTTCGTTGTAGGCGGGCATGACGCACGACAGGCGCAATGCGTCAAAGCCCGGGCGGCGACGGTTCATCGGATTCTCCTAGCGGCGGGCGTCCACATCTGGCACCAACGGCCCAATTGTGGGCAAGCATAACCCGCTTTGAGACCCATGCACACACTGACCACGGGTAAGATCGGCCACAAAAAGATGTCGACCTGGATTGGAGAACGACGATGACAGACCCCAAACTCGACCTCGGCCCGCTCAAACGAGCCATTGATCGTCTGAGTGAAGGCTGGTCAAGATACCAACAGGACACCACCGATGTCCAAATTCGCGATGGCTTGATCCAGCGCTTTGAGTTCACCTACGAAATCAGCCACAAAATGCTCAAACGCTGCCTGGAGGCCATGTCTGCCAACCCGGTCGAATTTGACGACATGGGCTTTCAGGACCTGATTCCATCGGGCCACGTGCAAAACCTGTTGCTGGGCGCCTGGCCGCAGTGGAAGCTCTACTGCGAAATGCGCGCCAAAACCAGCCACACCTACGACGAAGATGTCGCCCTCGAGGCATTTGGCTCACGCGCCACAGGGTAAGCCAAGCCCTTTTCTGATCTGGACTTGGCCGTCATCACCCAGCGTACGCTGCTCTTGAATGTCAGTGCCAGCCTCAGGACAGATTTTTCAGCCTCTGACCTGCCCTGGCGGGTCGATGTGGTGGACTGGGCCAGCACCAGCGAGCCGTTCAGGCAGATCATCGCCCGGCACAAGGTGGTGGTGCAAACGCCGTCCACCTAGGGGCATTGGGCCAGGGGCGTGAACCCCCTCGTTACAATTGAGCCAATTCCCTTTAAAAAGAGTCACCATGAGCCTGAAATGCGGCATCGTGGGCCTGCCCAACGTCGGCAAGTCCACCCTCTTCAACGCCCTGACCAAAGCCGGCATCGCGGCCGAGAACTACCCCTTTTGCACCATCGAGCCCAACACCGGTGTGGTCGAAGTGCCCGACCCGCGCTTGCAACAGCTGGCGCAGATCATCAGCCCCGAGCGCATCGTCCCCGCCATTGTCGAGTTCGTCGACATTGCAGGCCTGGTCGCCGGGGCCAGCAAAGGCGAGGGACTGGGCAACCAGTTTTTGGCCCACATCCGCGAGACCGACGCCATCGTCAACGTGGTGCGCTGTTTTGAAGACCCCAACGTCATACACGTGGCGGGCAAGGTCGATCCGATCGCCGACATCGAGGTGATCCAGACTGAGCTCTGTCTGGCCGATCTGGGTACCTTGGAAAAAGCGCAGAAGCGTTATGCCAAGGCAGCCAAGAGTGGCAACGATAAAGAAGCCACCAAGATGGTGCAGCTGTTGGCCAAGGTGCAGCCCGTGCTCGATCAGGGCAAGCCGGTGCGTACATTAGCGCTCAGCACCGAGGAACAGGCCTTGCTCAAGCCCCTGTGCCTGATCACCGCCAAGCCGGCCATGTTTGTCGGTAACGTCAGCGAAGACGGGTTTGAAAACAACCCCTTGCTGGACCGGTTGGCCGACTACGCCAAGGGCCAAAACGCCCCGGTGGTCGCCATTTGCGCCAAGATGGAAGCCGACATGTCCGAGATGAGCGACGAGGACAAGGCCATCTTTTTGGAAGAGATGGGGCAGACCGAACCCGGCCTGAACCGACTGATTCGTGCTGCGTTCAAGCTTTTGGGTTTGCAGACTTACTTCACGGCTGGCGTCAAAGAAGTGCGCGCCTGGACCATCCACATCGGCGACACCGCACCGCAGGCCGCTGGCGTGATTCACGGCGACTTCGAGCGCGGCTTCATCCGCGCCCAAACCATCGCCTTTGACGACTACATCGCACACCAAGGCGAACAGGGTGCCAAAGACGCCGGCAAAATGCTCGCCGAAGGCAAGGACTACATCGTCAAAGACGGCGATGTCATGAACTTCCTCTTCAACGTCTGAGTCGAACAGGCCGTGTCGCAGGACTTCATGGCACTTCAATTCTTCAAACAAGCTATTGAATAGCCTAATATTTTCAGCTCAGGACGCTCCGTGCCTGATCTTGGCATCTCAGGACGAGGCGGGTAGCATACCGGGTACGCTCCCAGCGCGGCTCTAAAAATAACCGGGTATGGCAGCGCCTCGAGGGACTGCTCATGCTCACTGACATCCGCTGCCGAAACGCCAAGCCGCTGGCGAAGCCGTACAAACTGACCGATGGGAAGGGCCTCTACCTGGAGGTGAAGCCCAACGGGGTGAAGGCTTGGCGCTACCGGTTCGAGCTACGCGAAGCCGGAAAGACCAAGGAGAGCACGTTCGCCATTGGCGAGTACTGCAACGCCGCCAGCGGCGAAACCTTGGATGACGCCAAGGCCCGCAGGGATGGCGGCCGCTTCACTCTGTCAGAGGCGAGGGACGAACGGACCAAGGCACGGGCACTGGTGAAGCAGGGCATCAATCCAGCGCAGAGCCGTCGCCTGACTCGGATCAAGCGGGAGTTGGAGAACGCCACGACCTTTGAGGCAGTCGCCAGGGAGTGGCTCGCACTGAAAGACTGGGAGGAAGTCACGAAGACACGGCGGCTCCAGATGCTAGGTCGAGTGGTGTTCCCGAAAATCGGCGCCCTCCCGGTGAGGATGATCACACCGGCACACGTGCTCGAGGTGCTGAACGCCGCAGCCAAGCAAAATGGTTTGACCGTAGCAGCCGAGGCCAAGCGCACCATGTCCGCTGTCTTCGAGCTGGCGATCTCTACCCTTCGCGCAGATACCGATCCCGTCTATCCTGTCAGAAAGGCGATTCCGCCCAACAAGACTCAGCACAAGCGCCCTCTCGAAACGTCAGTAATCGGCCAGCTGTTGCGCGATGTAGAGAGGCATGGCGGTCGGCATGAAACCATCACCGCGTTTCGTCTCATGTGGATGACGCTCTGTCGTCCTAGTGAGGCGGTCGAGGCCCGGTGGGATGAATTCGACCTCGATAAAGCGATTTGGCGAATACCCGACTGGCCGCAGCAGGAGGACTTCCCTGACTTCGACTCGTTTCACGCCGAGACCTTGCGTTATCACGAGAGGCTGGATCGAGAGTTCGGGCAGATCATCGACCGTTGGGAGGCGATACTCGACGGCCGCGATCCCAACCAGCCTGAAAAGAAGAGTGCAGAGATCATCAAAGGGCCATGGAGCGCCCAGACAGCCACTCGGCTGAGTGACAAGAAAGAGCGGCAGCAATGATCGACGACATCAAGAAAACACTTTGGGCCGCCGCCGATAAGCTGCGCGCCAATATGGACGCCGCCGAGTACAAGCACATTGTCCTTGGCCTGATCTTCCTGAAATACATCTCCAACACGTTCACCGCCCGGCGAGATGAGCTGACCAGACGCTTTGCCGATAAGACAGACGACTATTTCCTGCCTGATGCCGATGCAGCCATGCTGGCCGAAGAGCTGGAGGATCGGGACTACTACAAAGAAGCGAACGTCTTTTGGGTACCCGAGGGTGCCCGCTGGGAGGCGTTGCGCTCAGCTGCCAAGCAGACCGACATCGGAAAGCGCATCGACGACGCCCTGACCGCTATCGAAGCTGAAAATCCCAAGCTCAAGGGCATCCTCGACAAACGCTACGGACGCGCCCAATTGCCAGATGGCAAGCTCGGGGAACTGGTTGATCTGATCTCCACCATTGGCTTTGGCGACGACCCCAATCAAGCCCGTGATGTCCTCGGTCAGGTTTACGAATACTTCCTGGGCCAGTTCGCCAGCGCTGAGGGCAAGAAGGGTGGTCAGTTCTACACGCCGACCAGCATCGTGAAGACGCTGGTTGCTGTGCTCAAGCCCGATCACGGCAAGGTCTATGACCCCTGCTGCGGGTCAAGCGGCATGTTCGTTCAGAGCGAGAAGTTCATCGAGGCACATGGCGGCAAGGTGGGGGACGTCTCCATCTACGGGCAGGAATCGAACCCGACGACATGGCGTCTATCAGCCATGAACCTGTCGATCCGTGGGCTGGACTGTTGAATCACAACCAAATCTGAGCCAATTTCCGAGCTTTACACGTTGAAAATT
>JASGCM010000009.1 GCA_030054175.1 Alphaproteobacteria bacterium
CGGGTACATCGCCTCCAGCGGCCGGGCCTGCCAGGCCGTCACCTCGCCCATAACGACACCGGCACCGGCTTGTTTTTCATGCGGGTGCAGTTTGCTGCTGCCGGTCATAGTGCCGCCAGCCTCAAAGAAGCTTTGACTGGCATGGCGGCCCAATGGCATATGGCCATCGAGCTGCACGCCAGCCAGCAAAAGATGCCGACTGTCATCATGGTCAGCCAATACGGACATTGTCTGAATGACCTGTTGTTCAGGGCTCGGGCGGGTACGCTGCCCATCGACATCCGCGCTGTCATCAGCAACCACACCGACTTTGCCGCCCTGGTGGCCAGCCACCAGGTGCCGTTTCATCACGTACCGGTCACGGCAACCACCAAGGCGCAGGCCGAGTCTCAGCAGCTGGCGATCATCCAGCAGGCCGGGGCCGAACTGGTGGTGCTGGCCCGTTACATGCAGGTGTTGTCCGACCCCATGTGCCGCCAGCTCAGTGGCCGGGCGATCAACATCCACCACAGCTTTTTGCCCAGCTTCAAAGGGGCCAAGCCGTATCACCAGGCCCATGATCGTGGCGTCAAGCTGATCGGGGCCACCGCCCACTACGTCACCGCCGATCTGGACGAAGGCCCGATCATCGAGCAGGATGTGGCGCGGGTCGACCACAGCCTGACCGCCGATGACCTCACCGCCATTGGCCGCGACACCGAAAGCCAGGTGCTGGCCCGTGCAGTCAAGTGGCACAGCGAGCATCGCGTCATGCTCAATGGCCACAAGACCGTGGTCTTCAGGTGAGTCAGACCATGGCACCGTAGACCAAATTTTTGTACAGCATGCGGTTGTGCACCCGATGCGATGGAGCCTGTGCCATCAAAACGCCCACCAACTGTTCTTTGGGGTCGATCCAAAAGCTGGTGCCCCAGGCCCCGGCCCACATCGCGTCCCCCTTGCTGCCCGCAGTTCAGCCCATGCCTTCGTCCAGGCGAACGCCAAAGCCGATGCCAAAACCATAGCCCGGTCCAGTGGTGCCGATGGTGCTGCCACCCATGCCCACGGTATGGTTGGACAGCATGAATTCCACTGTTTTGGGTGAGACAGGTAACGCCGCCCGTCCAGTTGGCCCATGTTGCACATCATCTGTGCAAAGCGCAGGTCATCGGCGGCGGTGCCGACCAGGCCCGCGCCGCCCTTGAAGTAACACTTGCCCTTGGGGTCTTCGCTTTGCCGGTACGACTTGAGCATCTCGACCTTAAGTGGGTCACTGTCCAGGCACTCGGCCAGACGGGTGGCCTTTTGGGGCGGCACCCACCAGGCTGTATCGCGCATGTTCAATGGGTCTAGCAGCATCGCCTTGATGATCTCATCCAGTGGCTTGCCTGCTACTCGCTCAAGCAACAGCCCAAGCACGTCGATGGCGATCGAATACTCCCAAAAGGTGCCCGGTTGGTGCGCAAGCGGAATTTCCCCCGGATTTTTCAGCATCTGGTCGGCGGTGATGTCGACCTCTCGAGCCTCAATGTTGAGATCGTTATACAGTTTTTTGTTTCGTTCAGACTTTGTGCTGCCTGCATACACAAAGCCCGCCGTGTGGCGCATGACATCGTGTACCAAGATCGGCCGCACCAGATCCACATCGTTGCCGGGGCTGGCTTCTACCTTCAGGTTTTTCAACTCGGGCATCCAACGCACCAGGGGGTCATTGAGCCGCAGTTTGCCTTGCTCGACCAACATCATCGCAGCGGTGCTGACGATGGGTTTGGTCATCGATGCCAGTCGAAAGATGCTGTTGGCAGACATGGCGCGCGTTTTGGCGGCGTCCAAATGGTCATGCGATTGCAGGTGCACTGTCTTTCCTCGGTGAGCCACCAAGCTGACCGCACCCGGAAAAATGTTTTGATCGATCTGCGCTTGCAACGCGGGGTGGATGCGGTTCAACCCTGTGGCCGAAAACCCCTGGGCGGCCGCACGGGCAGTGGTGGTGGCACCTAGGCCAGACAGGGCCATCAGGCCGATCGAGATGCGTTTGATGCCTTCACGGCGGGGCAAGGTGGGCAGTGCAATTGTCCTCATAGGGGATCCAATGGATAGGGTGACGCAAAACCACTCAGTGATCATAGGGGTGCCCCCTCATCAGCCAACCTAGTAAACCCTTGGTTGAGTTGGCCTCGAAGCCCCATTTGTCACCTGTGCATCAGGCTTGATGTGGCCCTGCAAAATGCCGATGCATCTCGACCGTCAATACCTCGATGCGTTCGGTCAACAGTTTGGTGGCCTGAGTCAGTTGGGTGTTTTGTTCAAGCAGTTGCAATATCTGCTCGTTTTGTTGGGCCGTTTCGGTCAAAAGGCGTTGACTGTCTTGCGCCAGCGCTTCGCGATGTCGCGCATCCGCATCAGAATGCTTCTTGTCGCGCTGGGCTTGCCGCGTTTGCGCCAGCAAAATCAGGGGGGCTGCATACGCCGCCTGCAAACTGAAAGCCAGATTGAGCAAAATGAAAGGATAGGGATCGAAATGGGTCACGCCCATCAGGTTGACGATTGCCCAGACCAACACCACCAGCGTTTGTGCCCCCAAAAACATCGGCGTGCCAAAAAATCGGGCAAATGCTTCGGCCTTGAGCGCATAGCGGTCGTTGCCAAACGTTGAGGCCAGGTGCTCATGCGCCCGGTGGTAGCGCATGTGATCTGCTGGGCCGGCAGCGGGCATCGGCTTGATCGGTGAGTGGTCTTTCATGTGCTCCCCTTGAAGGGCGGTTGGCCAAAGCCTGACGATACCAAATGCGCAAAGTGGTGTCGGTCGAGGCCGCCTTGTCAGGCTGCTTGGCCCTGAGCTATAGTGAACCCAGTCCGTTGACAAGGTGTCGCCATGCATGCTGCAACCCCCCATTTTGCCGACGTGGCCCATACCAACGGCTACGAATTTACCCAGGGCACCGGCTATGCATTGCCTGAATACCCCTTTGTTGTGCCGCCAGAATTGACGCAGCAGCGCATCGGGCGACATCCCGTGGTGATCGTCGGTGGCGGGATCACCGGGCTCACCTTGGCCTGCGGGCTTGCCAAACTCGGTGTGTCGGCGGTCTTGCTCGACGAAGACAACACGGTGGGGGTCAAGGGGGCTTCGTCGCGCGGCATTTGCTACACCCAGAAATCGCTGGAAATTTTTCAGCGTTACGGCATTTTTGATCGCATCGCTGCCAAGGGCATCGAATGGAGTGTCGGGCGCACCTTTGCTGGCCAAGACGAGGTATTCAGCTTCGACCTGAAAGTCCAAAGCGCCTTCAACCTGAGTCGCCAACCCGCCTTCATCAATATTCAACAGTTCTACATTGAGGGTTATTTGGTCGAGCGCATTGCCGAATTGAACCGACAACGCCCCAGTGTGGACATGCGATGGTCATCGCGTGTCGTCGCTTTTGAGCAAAACGCCCAACGAGCCTTGCTGACCGTGCAAACCCCCCAAGGCAACTACCAAATCGAAGCCGAGCATGTGATTGACGCCACGGGCTCCCACACCCCTTTTCATGGCTGGGTTGGAGCAGAGCTCGACAGCAAGCGTGGCGATGACCGCTGGTGCATCGCCGATGTCAAATTCAAGACCACACCACCCACCGAGAGACACACCTGGATCGAGGCGCCATTCAATGAAAATCGGGCTGTTTGGCAGCATTTGATGGGCGACGAGGTCTGGCGCATTGATTACCAAATGGCACCCAATGCCGATCCGGCAGAAGTCAGCCGTGAAGATGTGGTGCGTGAGCGTTTGCAACGACAGTTCGGTGCGGGGGTCGTGTGCGACATCGTCTGGGTGGGGCCTTATGCATACCGCAGTCAATGCGTGCGTCAAATGCGCATGGACCGTGTATTTTTCATTGGGGATACTGCCAAGGTGGTGAGTCCTTTTGGTGCTCGGGGGGGCAACACGGGCATCGCCGATGCCGATAACCTGGCTTGGAAGCTGGCCGCTGTCTTGCGCAATGAAGCGCCCAAACAGTTGTTGGACACCTACCATGACGAACGCCTCGAGGCCGCCCAACGCAATGTCCAAGTGACCAACCGCACCGCGCGGTTCTTGCGTCCGACCGAACCGGCCGCACAGGTTTTCAGGCGGGCGACGCTGGCGCTGGCCAAAAAACACCGCTTTGCCCGCAACATGGTCAATACCGGTCGCATGGCCGAGGCCAACACGTACAGCCGCAGTCCAGCCTGCGCCGGCGGTGGTGTGTCGGTTCAAAACGTCTCATTTCTTTGGGCGCCGCATCGACCGGGTCAGTTGAACGACTTGATCGATTGGGCCGATGGCCGTATGCTGTTGCTGGTTTTTGGAGAAATGAGTGGTGCCGAATTGAAACGCTTGCGCCAGTTGACCTCTCAAGCCCCGATGATTCGGGTCGTCCAGGTGCTCTCCAAGGGGAGGGCTCAGGCGAAAGAGCATGTGATCGATGACCAAGGACACCTCAAGCAAGCCTGCCGCGCTACCCAATCCCAATGGGCCCTTATTCGCCCGGATGGTTACCTGGCTCAAACCGGAGCGCGTCTGGACGGAGAACTGGTGCAGCGTTTGGCTCGGTCTTTGGCCATGGCTTGAAGCCCGGCGCTGGTCTGCTCAAATTCTTGGGCTGAAAGCCGACGTCAGCGGCCGCCCTTAAAATGATGGCTTTGGCATCGACAGACGAAATCCCATGAGCCTCAGCCCCGAGCAACCTGGCCTGCAAAGCCTCTCCAAATCATTTGAACCGGCCGCCCTCGAAGCCCATTGGGGCCCCGAGTGGGAGCGACGCGGCCATGGGGTGGCCGGTTTCCGTGGCACGGGACAAGCCCAAGCGGGCCAACCCGGCTTTGCCATTCAGTTGCCGCCCCCTAACGTGACCGGCACCCTGCACATGGGGCATGCGTTCAACCAGACCATCATGGATAGCCTGACCCGCTACCACCGAATGAAGGGACACAACACCCTGTGGGTGCCCGGTACCGATCATGCAGGCATTGCCACCCAAATCGTGGTCGAGCGCCAACTGCAGGAACAAGGGATCAGCCGACACGACATGGGCTCCAACCCGGCAGAGGCGCGCAAAAATTTCATCGCCAAAGTCTGGGAGTGGAAGGAAAAAAGCGGCAACACCATCACCCAGCAGATGCGCCGCATGGGGGATACCGTCGACTGGAGTCGCGAGTACTTCACCATGGACGAGAAACTCTCGAAGGTGGTGACCGAGACCTTCGTGCGCTTGTACCAGCAGGGTCTGATTTACCGAGGCAAACGCCTGGTCAATTGGGACCCGGTGCTGATGAGCGCAGTGTCCGATTTGGAAGTTGAAAGTGAAGAGGAAGAGGGTTTTCTTTGGCACATACGTTACCCCATCGAGGGCAGCACCGAAAGTTTGGTGGTGGCCACCACCCGTCCTGAGACCATGTTGGGCGACACGGCAGTGATGGTGCACCCGGAGGACGAGCGCTATCGTCATCTGGTGGGGCTTCAGGTCCGGCTTCCCTTGACTGGGCGGTTGATGCCGGTAATTGCCGACACCTATGTCGACAAAGCCTTTGGCACCGGTGTCGTCAAAGTGACCCCAGCCCACGATGTGAACGACTATGCCGTGGGCCAGCGGCATGGCTTGCCGATGATCTGCATCTTGAATTTGGACGGCACCCTCAACGCCGAAGCGCCTGAGGCCTATCGCGGACTTGATCGCTTTGCCGCCCGCAAGCAAGTGGTGTCAGACTTGCAGGCGCTTGGCCAGCTGGTCGAAGTGAAAAAGCACCGACTGATGGTGCCCCGATGTGCGCGTACAGGTCAGGTGGTCGAACCCATGCTGACCGATCAGTGGTTTGTCGCCATGGGCCATGTCAGCCCGCAAGATCCCTCGGGCAAGAGCATCGCTCAAAAGGCCATCGATGCCGTGCAGTCAGGTCAAGTCCGTTTCGTCCCCGAGAACTGGGTCAACACCTACAAACAGTGGATGAACAACATTCAAGATTGGTGCATTTCGCGCCAGCTTTGGTGGGGTCATCAGATCCCGGCTTGGTACGACGAAGAAGGCTCCGTGTATGTGGCACGCAGCGAAGCCGAGGCGCAAGCCCAGGCCCCAGGCAAAACCTTGCGCCGCGACCCAGACGTGCTCGATACCTGGTATTCCTCGGCCTTGGTGCCGTTTTCCACGCTGGGTTGGCCCGAAGTCGACGACAAGCCTACAACCGATTACAACCTGTACTTGCCCAGCAGTGTGCTGGTCACGGGATACGACATCATCTTTTTCTGGGTGGCCCGGATGATCATGATGACGACCCATTTTACGGGTCGGGTGCCCTTCAAAGACGTCTACATCCACGGCTTGGTGCGCGATGCCCAGGGCAAAAAAATGAGCAAGTCGGAAGGCAATGTGCTGGACCCGGTTGACCTGATCGACGGCATCGCCCTTGAGCCCTTGCTGGACAAACGCAGCCAGGGTTTGCGCAAGCCCGAAACGGCACCGCTGGTGCGCAAGAACACTCAAAAAGAATTTCCCGATGGAATCCCGGCCTACGGGGCCGATGCATTGCGCTTTACTTTTGCCGCCTTGGCCAGCCTGGGGCGCAGCATCAACTTTGACAGCAAGCGATGCGAGGGATATCGAAACTTTTGCAACAAACTCTGGAATGCCACACGCTTCGTTCTGATGAATTGCGAAGGGCATGATTGCGGGTTGAAAGAGCATACCAAGGCAGAGTGCGCGGTCGGCGGTCCGTTCCATGGCTACATGTCATTCAGCCAAGCCGACCGTTGGATCGTGTCGCTGCTGCAACGCGTTGAGGCCGAGGTGGCCCAAGGCTTCAACGGATACCGCCTGGATCTGGTGGCGCAAAGCATTTACGACTTTGTCTGGAACGAGTTTTGCGATTGGTACCTGGAAATCGCCAAGGTGCAAATTCAGAGCGGCGACGCGGCCCAGCAGCGGGCCACGCGACGCACCTTGATTCGTACTTTGGAAACCATTTTGCGCTTGGCGCACCCCATCATTCCTTTCATTACCGAAGCGCTTTGGCAAAAGGTGGCCCCAGTCGCTGGTCGGGCCGGCGATTCGGTGGTGGTGGCGGCGTACCCAATCAGCCAACCCGAGCGCATCGACGACCACGCCGAGTCCCACATGGCCCGCTTCAAGCAGCTGGTGGATACCTGCCGTAACCTGCGCGGTGAGATGGGTTTGTCGCCGTCGCAGCGCGTGCCTTTGTTGGCACTGGCCACATCGGCTGCCGATGCTTTGTGGTTGAAAGGACAAGCTGGTGCATTGCAGGCCTTGGCCAAACTGAGCGAAGTTCAGGTGTTCGAGGGCGAGGCCGAGTGGTCTGCACAGACCCAGAATGCAGCCGTGGCACTGGCTCAGGGCTTGAGACTGTGCCTGCATGTGGAAATTGACCTCGAGGCCGAGCGTGCCCGTTTGGCCAAAGAAATCGCTCGCTTGCAGGGTGAAATCGCCAAGGCCAACGGCAAACTCTCGAACGAGGCATTTGTGGCCAAAGCGCCACCTGCTGTCATCGATCAAGAGAAGAAGCGACTGACTGATTTCAGCGATACCTTGAACAAGATGCAATCGCAATTGTCGCGCCTGGCTTGATTTTTTGAAAGGCTGTCATGTCCACCATTCAGCATGCTGTTTTCCCTGTGGCAGGCTTGGGCACCCGGTTCCTGCCTGCGACCAAGGCCAGCCCCAAAGAGATGTTGCCGGTGGTAGACAAACCATTGATTCAGTATGCAGTTGAAGAGGCCTATGAGGCCGGTATTCGGCACATGATCTTTGTCACGGGGCGCAACAAGCGTGCCATCGAAGACCATTTCGATACTGCCTACGAGTTAGAAACCGAACTCGAGCAGGCAGGTAAATTGGCTTTGCTCGACCTGGTTCGAAGCGTTCAGCCCGATGACATGCAGTGCAGCTATGTACGCCAGCCACGCGCCTTGGGTTTGGGGCATGCTGTTTTGTGTGCGGAGCATTTGGTGGGCAAGAGCCCATTCGCCGTCTTGCTGGCCGATGACCTGATGGTCGGGTTGCCTGGTGGATCTGGAGTGATGGCGCAGATGGTGCAGGTGCACACTCAAACTGGCGCTTCGGTGTTGGCGGTTCAAGAGGTTCCCTGGGACCAAGTGCAGCGCTACGGCATCATCGACGGCCCCCAAAAACCTGAGGGCTGGGTGCGTGTCGAGCGCATGGTTGAAAAGCCCAAGCCCGAATTGGCGCCATCCAGATTGGCGGTGGCAGGCCGTTATATCTTGAACGCTTCAGTGTTTGATCGCATCCGTCAAGGTGGCCGCGGCGTGGGGGGGGAAATACAGCTGACCGATGGCATTGCGGGTTTGTTGCAGCACGAGCCTGTCTTGGGTTATGCCTACCAAGGCAAGCGCTATGACTGCGGCAGCAAAATTGGTTTCCTCGAAGCCACCGTTGAACTGGCCCTGCAACACCCCGAGGTTGGGCCGGATTTCGCCCGATGGTTGCGTGCGCCTGGCGGGCCTGCCGCTTAAACTCCTGCCTGGAGTCGCTTCATTTGAACGCGTTTTGCCGCCAGGCCTCGTAAACCGTCACTGCCACGGCATTCGATAAATTCAAACTGCGTTGTCCGTTGCGCATCGGCAATCTCAGCCCGTGCTCTGGAGCAAACCAAGCGCGTACCGTGTCGGGCAGCCCTGCGGTCTCACTGCCAAAAAAAAGCCAGTCACCCGGTTCAAAGCGCACATCAAAGACATGGCCGGTGCCCTTGGTCGTGAGTGCGAAACAACGTTCGGGACGCGGCTTCATCTTTTGCAGAAATGTCGCCCAATCGGCGTGCCTGCGCACGTCAGCGTACTCGTGATAATCCAGCCCGGCGCGGCGCATCAGGCGGTCCTCCATGGAAAAGCCCAAGGGCTCGATCAGATGCAGTTGGCAGCCGGTGTTGGCGGCCAATCGAATGGCATTGCCCGTGTTGGGCGGGATTTCTGGGTGGACCAAAACAATGTGAAACATGATGGCCTCAGTGTAGTGCGCTTGGCGTGCGGGCGAACACGGCCACATCGACCCGAGATGCCCCCGCCTGCAACAGACATTGGGCTGCCGTGTCCAATGTGGCACCTGTGGTCATCACGTCATCGACCAACAAGACCCGGGAGCCTCTGATCGGCCCCATGGCGGCGATGTGCAGTGCCATGCTGCCCTGCAGTTGTCCGAGGCGTTGTTCGCGACTGGCTTGCGCCTGGGAAGGGGTGTGACGATGTTTTATGAGCCAATCGACCCGCAGCCTGGCGTCGCGGCCACACCACTGCCGAGCCAAGCAGGCCGCTTGGTTGTAGCCACGATCGCGCAACCGCTCTTTAGACACTGGCATGGGCATGACCCAATCGGCGTCCCTCAAGGCCGCTTGCGCGACGGGACACTCCCGCATCAGTTCAGCCATGGGGCGTGTCAAAACGACGTCGGCAGCGAATTTCAGTCGCTTGACCCAGACATCGAAAGGGGCGGTGTAGTCCACTCGGGCCGTGGCTTGTCGCCAAAGCACGCCAGCCAAGCAGCCCGCATGGCCCCCGTCTTGGGTCGATTCAGTCAGGGGCAGAGCACAAGACGGACAGCGCGGCACCCATGCGGCGTGCTTGTCGTGACAGGCAGCACACAGCGTGGCTGTGGGCCAGCGTTGGCAAATCAGGCATTGCGACCAACTCCATAAAGCCATGGGGACTCCCTGAGGTGTGGAGCGGGCAATATACTGCTGCTGCATGGAAAATAGCCCGCCAGCCACCGTTAAGGTGCATACGCACATTTACCCACCCACTCATGACCCCGTGGCTTGTGGCCGTTGGTGGCGTGGAGGGATAGGCATGTCGGCGCCGGCCTGGTTGCATGAAGAGGTGGGGCGACGCATGCAAGACCGCCTGCAGTGGATCAAGGCCCAACCCGCCGATTGGATACATGCGAATCCCTCATTGGGCGGTTTTGAAGCCCATCGGTTGATCGCTGCACGCTATCCCAAGGCGGTTTGCCAAATCACCGAGCCCAGCACTTGGCGCTTGGATCTGAGTCAGCACAACCTCAAGCCTTCGGCTTGGCGGGCCTGGTGGCCCGGACAGCCCAAAATCCAGTGGTTGGCGCCCGGTAAAACGGCACAGGCTGCCGACCTGCTCTGGGCCAATATGCAATTGCATTTGCATGCCCATCCCCAAGAGTTATTGATGCAATGGCACGAGGCGCTCAGAGTGGATGGCTTTGTCATGTTTTCTTGCTTGGGTCCGGATTCTTTGCAAGAGTTGCACGCCACCTACCAAACCATGGGGTGGCCTAGCGCCGGCTCCACGTGGACCGATATGCACGATTGGGGTGACATGCTGGTGCAGACCGGCTTTGCCGAACCCGTGATGGACATGGAGCGCATCACCCTGAACTACGCCAGTGCCGACGCTCTGTTGGATGAGTTGCGAACCCTGGGGCGCAATTTCCACCCCTCCCGCCATGCGCACTGTCGTGGGCGCGGCTGGCGCCAGCAGCTGTTGCAGGCCATCGAAGCGCATTGGCCTGAGCGCACCATTGATGGTCAATTTTCATTGACACTTGAGGTCGTCTACGGCCATGCGCTCAGGGCGAAACCCAGGTACCGAGTGGATACCACCACCCGTATTTCATTGGATGAAATGAAAAATATGTTGCGTCCAACATAATTTACAAATTGTCCCGGCTAACCCTTCAAAGCAGTCTGTTTCATTGGTTAAAATGTCGGGTGATCCGTTTTGATCCAAAAAGTCGGATTCTGATGTTGCGCCAGATCAACTAAACCACCGTGGGTATTCGATCGAGCGCCCTTTTTTGAGGCAAATTCAAGTGAAGATGATCAAGAACATTTCGGCTGCCCTGGCCAGCGGCATGCTTGCCGCGTCAGGCAGCGCTTGGGCCGTCAACGACCTTCCCGGTGGCCCGGGCGTGCGCCAACTCAATCTGCAGCCCGCCGTCACCCAAATTGCCGCTGAACAAGCTTGGTTGCACTGGTTCATGCTGATCATCTGCACGGTGATTTTCGTCGCCGTATTCGGGGTGATGTTCTACTCCATCTTTAAACATCGGAAGTCTTTGGGCCATCAGCCCGCCAACTTCCACGAGTCGGTCAAGGTCGAGATCGCCTGGACTGTGGTTCCCTTCATCATCGTTATTCTCATGGCTCTGCCCGCCACTAAAGCGGTGGTTGCTCAGAAAGACACCTCCAACGCCGATCTGACCATCAAGGCCACCGGTTACCAGTGGAAATGGGGCTATGACTATCTGAAGGGTGAGGGTGAAGGCATTGGTTTCATTTCCACCTTGGACAACGAGCACCGCGAAATTTCCAACAGTGGTGCCAAAGGCGTGCAAATTGACAACTACCTGTTGAAAGTGGATAACCCGCTGGTGGTGCCCGTCGATAAAAAAGTGCGGATCATTACCACGGCCAATGATGTGATTCATGCCTTTGCTGTGCCTGCTTTTGGCATCAAGCAAGATGCCATTCCCGGCTTTGTTCGTGATACTTGGTTCCGTGCTGAAAAAATCGGCGACTTTTATGGCCAGTGCCAGGAACTGTGCGGCAAAGAGCACGCTTACATGCCCATTCATGTCAAAGTGGTGAGTGCCGAAGACTACAGCAAGTGGGTCGTCGAGCAGCAAAAGGCCATGGCCGCCAAAATGGACGACCCCAACAAGGTCTGGGCCTTGGAAGACATCGTCAAGCGGGGTGAAAAGGTCTATGCCTCCAACTGCGCCGCCTGTCACCAGGCGAATGGCAAGGGCGCTGGCCCGATCAAAGCCCTTGACGGCGCGGCTGTGGTGCTCGACAGCGACAAAGCCAAGCAAATCAAAATCTTGCTCAATGGCGCTGGCAATGGTGCCATGCCCGCTTGGAAACAGTTGTCTGACACAGACATCGCCGCGGTCATCAGCTACACCAAGAACAACTGGTCTAACAAAACCGGCCAATTGGTACAGCCTTCCGATATCAAAGCATCTCGTTAATCACCCAGTATCCAAAGGACCATCAGCATGAGCGCAGTTCTCGACCCGCACGGCCACGTCGCTGGCGATCACGGACATGACGACCACCACGGTGCCCCCCACGGTTGGCGTCGCTGGGTGTTTGCCACCAATCACAAAGACATCGGTACCTTGTATCTGTTGTTCGCCTTCACCATGTTCATCATCGGAGGCATTCTTGCGTTGCTGATCCGTGCCGAGTTGTTCCAACCCGGTCTGCAAGTGGTCAACCCCGAGTTGTTCAACCAGCTCACCACCATGCACGGTCTGATCATGGTGTTCGGGGCCATCATGCCGGCCTTCGTAGGCTTTGCAAACTGGATGATTCCTTTGCAAATCGGCGCTTCCGACATGGCTTTCGCCCGCATGAACAACTTCAGCTTCTGGTTGATGATTCCTGCGGCAGCCATGTTGGCGGGTTCCTTCTTCATGCCCGGCGGCGCTCCGGCGGCTGGATGGACGCTGTACGCCCCCCTGACCTTGCAAATGGGGCCGTCGATGGATGCCGGTATTTTTGCCATGCACATTCTGGGTGCTTCGTCCATCATGGGGTCGATCAACATCATCGTCACCATCTTGAACATGCGCGCGCCCGGCATGACGCTGATGAAAATGCCAATGTTCGTGTGGACTTGGCTGATCACCGCTTATCTGCTGATCGCCGTCATGCCCGTGTTGGCTGGTGCCATCACCATGACCCTGACCGACCGTCATTTCGGCACCACCTTCTTCAACCCCGCTGGTGGTGGTGATCCGGTCATGTACCAGCATATCTTCTGGTTCTTCGGTCACCCCGAGGTATACATCATGATTTTGCCGGCCTTTGGCATCATCAGCCACATCGTGCCTGCGTTTTCACGCAAGAAGTTGTTCGGTTATGCCTCGATGGTGTATGCCACCGCCTCGATTGCCATTTTGTCTTTCATCGTTTGGGCGCACCATATGTACTCCACCGGCATGCCTGTGACCGGTCAACTGTTCTTCATGTACGCCACCATGCTGATCTCGGTGCCCACCGGTGTGAAGGTGTTCAACTGGATCGCTACCATGTGGAAGGGTTCGATGACCTTCGAAGCCCCCATGCTGTTCTCGGTCGGCTTCATTTTCGTGTTCACCATGGGTGGCTTCACTGGCCTCATTTGTGCCATGGCTCCCATCGACATGCAGATTCAGGACACCTATTACGTTGTGGCCCACTTCCATTATGTGTTGGTGGCTGGTTCGTTGTTTGCCATGTTTGCAGGCTTCTACTACTGGGTGCCGAAGTGGACTGGCGTCATGTACAACGAGACACGCGGCAAGATTCACTTCTGGCTGACGCTGATTTCTTTCAACGTCACGTTCTTCCCCATGCACTTCCTGGGCTTGGCTGGTATGCCCCGCCGTTATGCCGATTACCCCATGCAGTTGGCTGATTTCAATGCCCTGGCTTCGGTCGGTGCCTTCGTGTTCGGTCTCAGCCAGGTCTATTTCTTCCTGTTTGTCGTGTTGCCTTGCATGCGCGGTCACGGTGAAAAAGCACCGCAAAAGCCCTGGGAAGCTGCTGAAGGCCTTGAGTGGGAAGTGCCTTCCCCTGCGCCTTTCCACACCTTCGAGAACCCGCCCAAGCTCGACGCGACCGCCACTCGCGTGGTTGGTTAATGGCTGGCTGTCGTGTCCATGACGCCTGAACAGAAAAAAAGCAACCTCCGCCTGGGCTTGATTTTGGCCTCGGTGGCGGTGGTTTTCTTCCTGGGCTTTTTAGCCAAGATGATTTTGCTGAGCCGGTAAATCCCATGTCATTGCGCGCCAATATGCACATGCTGAAAAAGCTGCTGGTCGTGGTGGCGGGCATGTTCGCATTTGGTTATGCTTTGGTTCCTTTGTACCAAGCCATTTGCGAGGTCACCGGCATCAATATCTTGGCCTTAGGTGAGCGCGAGATGCCTGGTACTGGCTCGGCACGCGCCAAAATGCCGCGCAACACGCAAGTGGACACCTCACGCACCATCACGGTCGAATTTGATGCCAACGCACGCGGACCCTGGGAATTCAAGCCCGCTCAGCGCTCGATTCAAGTTCACCCTGGTGAAGTGGTCACGGTGATGTACGAATTTCAAAATGTGCAGAATCGGACCATGGCGGCGCAGGCCATCCCAAGCTACGCGCCACGCCAAGCAGCACAGCATTTCAATAAATTTGAGTGCTTCTGCTTCAACCAGTACACATTGGCTCCTGGCGAAAAGAAAGAGTGGCCGGTGGTCTTCGTGGTCGACCCTAAATTGTCCAAAGACGTCACCACCATCACCCTGTCCTACACCTTCTTTGAGGTGGGGGGCAAAACCCCGGCCGCACCCACCGCGCAGTCGGTACTGAAACTCGGTGAGGGCGCATGAGCGAAGTCACTCCGCCCACCCCTGTCCAAAAAGGCTCCTTGTGGCGAACCATCGTCGCTGTGGCCTGGTCCTTTCTGGGTGTTCGCAAAAGCAGCGAATTTCAGGAAGACATCGCTCGCATCACCCCCCTGCATGTGTTGGGTGTCGGTTTGGTGGCGGGCCTGTTGTTTGTGATCGGATTGATGCTTGTCGTCAATTGGGTCGTCGGAAAATCTTGAAGGAGAGCAAATGAGCAACTCGCATGGCGGCGCGACGCCTTACTACTATGTTCCGCACGAGTCGCGGCATCCGGCCATGGCCGCATTGGGTCTGTTTTTCGTGATTTTGGGCGCCGGTCAGTGGATCAATGGTGCCGATTGGGGCAAGTATTCCCTGTTTTTCGGTTTGGCTTTTTGGCTTTGGGTGTTGTACCAGTGGTTTGGTGACGCCATTCGCGAGAGCGAAGGTGGCATGTATGGCTACAAAGTTGACCTCTCCTACCGTTGGAGCATGAGCTGGTTCATCTTCTCTGAAGTCATGTTTTTCGGCGCTTTCTTCTCTGCCTTGTGGTGGGCTCGCATCCACTCTGTGCCTGAACTCGGCAACCTCGAAAACGCGATCCTGTGGCCTGACTTTAAAGCCATTTGGCCCAGCGTGGCTGCGGGTGTCACGGCTTCTCCGGCGGGCATCATCGAGCCGTTCCAGACCATGACCCCATTTTGGTTGCCCACCATCAATACTGCTTTGTTGTTGACCTCAGGCGTGACATTGACCATCGCTCACCATGCGCTGCGTGAAAACCAGCGCGACAAAACCATCGCCTTCATGTGGCTGACTGTGATTCTGGGCGTGGTCTTCCTGTTCGTTCAGGGCTACGAGTACTACCATGCTTATGCGGACCTCAACCTGAAACTCACATCAGGCGTTTACGGTTCGACTTTCTTCATGTTGACCGGTTTCCATGGATTTCACGTGTTCTTGGGCATGTTGATGCTGTTGGTGATCACCTTGCGCTTGCAAAAAGGCCACTTCACCGCCGATCGTCATTTCGGCTTCGAAGGTGCGGCCTGGTACTGGCACTTCGTTGATGTCGTGTGGCTGGGTTTGTACATCCTGGTTTACTGGATGTAATTGGCTCAGTGCCCCATCTGCTCAAGCCAACCCTCGGGTTGGCTTTTTCATGACTGAATGGGTATGCCCGTGGGCTGGATGTAGCCCAGTTTCCAAGCCAGCAATATGCACAAGAACAGCAAAATGGAGAAGCCGACGCGAAAGGCCAGTGCCTTGGCCATGCGGTTGGTCTTCGCTTCTCCGTTGCGGCCATCGCGCATCATGTAGATCAGGGCCGAAGCCAGACTGCCCAAAATGGCGACGAAGGCGACGACAACAAGGTATTTCATGGCGAGGTTTTCGACGGATTGGGACAAAGAGATGATTTTATGCGCAGCTTGATGGGTTCAGGTCGTTGGTGGTTGATGGTCGTCCTATCGTTGGTGGCCGTGCTGGCCCTGGCCTCGTTGGGACGATGGCAATGGGGGCGCGCCGAGCAAAAGCTGGCTCTGCAACAGTCCATCGACGATAAACTGGCAGCGTCGGTACTCACCGAGAACGATTTTGTCGAGGAGCCCGCATTGTGGGGCGAGTTGCATCGCCGTGTCAGTTTGCAAGGGTTTTGGATGCATCGCCACACCCTGTTTTTGGACAACCGCTTGCATCAAGGTCGGCCCGGATTTTGGGTGGTGACTCCCCTGTTGTTGGACGAAAAAACCGTGGTTTTGGTGCAGCGAGGTTGGGTGCCACGTGATGTGCGAGATGTACAAGCCGTGCCTGTTTTGTCCGAGCACACCCATTTGCTGCGAGTTCAGGGTCGACTGGCTGCGCCACCGTCCAAGTGGCTTGAGCTACAAGAGTCGCAAACGACGCCGACACAGGGGTCTTCCCGAATTCGGCACAATATCGATATCACGGAACTGCGACAGCAATGGGGTGTATCGGTGGCTGCGGTGATGCTGCAGACCGATCCTTCCGACTCTGAACTGGTGCGCGACTGGCCCATGCCGGGTGCGTCGGCCAGCACCAACTGGGGTTATGCGTTCCAATGGTTTGCCATGAGCGCCACGCTGTTGCTGCTCTCTTTCTGGACACTGATCATTCGCCCCCTGCGTCATGGCTCAAAAAAATCCCACTGATCCCCGCCCCGATCAACCTTTGGGCCTGACGGTTCACACCATGCCTTCCCCAGGCGAGGTGATGGATGCTGATCTGAAACGAACCCGCGCCGGTCGCTGGAGCATGTTGGCAGTGTTGCTGGTGTGCGCTGCCCCGGTTGTGGCATCGTACTTCACCTATTACGTGATCCGACCGCAAAATCAGAAAAGTTATGGTCAGCTGATCCAACCCACGCGCATCATTCCTGAAATTCAAGCGGTCGACTTGAACCATCAACCGGTGGCTTTGCACAGCTTGAAAAAGCAGTGGTTGCTCATTAGCGTGAGCTCCGGGGCTTGTGATGAGGCCTGCATAGAGCGTTTGTATTTGCAGCGTCAGGTGCTCACAGCTTTGGGGCGTGAGCGCGAACGCTTCGATTGGGTTTGGCTGATCAACGACGAAGCCGAGGTGCCCGCTGAAATCCGCCCGGGTTTGAGCGAGGCCATGGTGCTTCGGGTCAAAGCCGAAGAACTCAAGGCCTGGCTTGAGCCGCAAGCGGGGCAAGCCTTGTCAGACCATTGGTACCTTGTCGACCCCATGGGCGAGTGGATGATGCGTTTTCCTGCCCCGATCAACAAAGAAAGTGTGCCGCGCATCAAGCGCGACATCGAGCGTTTGTTGCGTGCTTCTGCTGGTTGGGATCTGCCGGGGCGATGAGGGATATGGATACGCCACTTTATCACTTTGGCCTCACAGCCCAGTTGTTGCTCTTGGGCGCGCTCGTGGCTGTTTTACCGCTGGCATGGGTGGCGTGGCGTTTCCGTGGCCAGGGCAATCGCACCCTGATGGCCCGGTTGACTTGGGTGACACTGTTCCTCACCTTTGATCTGGTGTTGTTTGGCGCTTTCACGCGTTTGTCGGATTCCGGCTTGGGTTGTCCCGACTGGCCCGGTTGTTATGGTCAAGCCACGCCAGTCGGTGCCAAGCAGCAGATTCAGGCGGCTCAAGACCTCATGCCGACCGGGCCGGTCACCCACGGCAAAGCATGGGTCGAGATGGTGCACCGCTATCTGGCTACCGGCGTGGGTGCTCTGATTTTGGTGTTGTGCCTCATGGCTTGGCGCGGCCGTTGGCGCGTTGAACCACAGGCCGGCGCCTGGGGTGCCACCCTGACCTTGCTTTGGGTGTGTATGCAGGGGGCGTTTGGCGCTCTGACTGTGACCATGAAACTGTTTCCAGCCATCGTCACCCTGCACTTGCTTGGTGGCCTGGGGCTATTGGCTTTGCTGGCTTGGCAGGCCGCCCAAAGGCAGGCCCAGTTGAATCCGAGGCCAGCATTACTTCAGAAAACAGCCGACCTGCGGCCATGGCTGCGCATGGGCCTGCTGATTTTGATCGTTCAAATCGCCTTGGGGGGGTGGGTGAGTACCAACTACGCTGTGCTGGTCTGTGATACCTTTCCCCAGTGCCAAGGTACCATGTGGCCCCAAATGGACTTCACCCAAGGTTTTGAACTATGGCGGCCGCTGGGACACACTGCCAAGGGCGACTTGCTGACCTTCCAGGCACTCACTGCCATCCATTACACCCACCGCTTGGCGGCGTACCTGGTCGTTGCGGCTCTGGCTCTGTTGGCTTGGTGCATGCACCGTCGAGGTTTGAGTGGCTTGGCGCGTGCTTTGGCCGCGTTGGTTGCCTTGCAATTTTTAACCGGGTTGAGCAATGTGGTGTTGGGCTGGCCCATGTTGGCTGCCGTCTCACACACCGGCGGTGCCGCCGCCATGGTGATCGTGCTGGTGCTGGCCGTGCAGCGCACCCAACCTCAATTTTTGAATAGACACATCGCATGAGCCCGTCCCTTCATTTGCCTTCTCGTTGGCGTCAGTTCAACGCCCTGACCAAACCGCGCGTCATCCAATTGATCGTTTTTTGCGCCTTGATCGGTATGGTGTTGGCCGTGCCTGGCGTACCCGCTTGGACCGACATCCGGTTGGGTGCTTTGGCTTGCTTGGGCATCTGGCTGGTGGCAGGTGCCGCCGCCGCTTTCAATTGCATTGTTGAAAAAAGCATCGATGCCCGAATGAAGCGCACTGCTTGGCGACCGACCGCCAAAGGTGAGTTGAGTGACCGCGAAACCTTGCTGTTTTCGGCGCAGTTGTGTGGCATTGGATCGGCCATTTTGTATTGGGGCGTGAATCCGCTGACCATGTGGCTGACCTTTGCCACCTTCGTGGGCTATGCGGTCATCTATACCGTGATCCTTAAACCGCTGACCCCGCAAAACATCGTCATTGGGGGTGCTTCGGGTGCCATGCCTCCCGTACTGGGTTGGGCGGCCATGACAGGCGAGGTGGGCCCTGAGTCCCTGATCCTGTTTTTGATCATTTTTTTGTGGACACCCCCACATTTCTGGGCACTGGCCTTGTATCGCGTCGAAGACTATCGTCAGTCGGGCTTGCCCATGCTGCCCGTGACCCATGGCAATGAATTCACGCGCCTGCAAATCCTTCTATACACATTCGTGTTACTGGCCGCTTGCCTGATGCCGTTCATCTATCGCATGAGCGGATGGTTCTATCTGGTCAGTGCCATGATCCTCAGCCTGATGTTTTGCTACTATGGTTGGGCCTTGTGGCGTCAGTACTCGGACACTCTGGCGCGCAAGACCTTCCGTTTTTCCCTCATCCATCTCAGCCTGTTGTTTGCGGCTTTGCTGATCGATCACTACATCTAGGCTTGAGACCCATGCCCACCCACCTGAACTTGAACCGTCGCACCTGCCTGGGATTGGCGATGCTGCCCTGGTTTTGCGCATGCAGTGAAAAAATGGCCTTCAAATCGATTGACATCACTGGTGCCAATTACGCCACCGAATTGGAGTTGCCCGACACCGAGGGTCGCGTGCGCCGATTGTCCGACTTCAAAGGCCAAGCGGTGGTGCTGTTCTTTGGCTATACCCAGTGCCCCGATGTGTGCCCGACCACCTTGCAAGAACTCACACAGGCGCGTCAGTTGCTGGGCCCTTTGGGAGAGAAGGTTCAGGGCATCTTCGTCACCATTGATCCCGAGCGCGACACGGCTGAGGTTTTGCGCGCCTACATGCAGTCTTTTGATTCTTCGTATCTGGCTTTGGTCCCTAGCGCCGAACAGCTGGCTCAGGTGGCCAAGTTCTACAAGGTGTATTACAAAAAATCCCAGGGCAAGACCCCCACCAGTTACACCATGGACCACACGGCGGCCAGCTTTGTTTATGACCCGCAAGGTCGCATCCGCTTGTATACCCGCTATGGTCTGGGCCCGCAAGCCTTGGCCGATGATTTGCGCTTGCTGCTGAAGTGATCGGCACCTGACACAGTCTCCCACCTTCAGGGTTTGGAGCCGCTTTGCTCATGATGTTGCAAGGTCTTCAGCACCTGCAATGTGAGTTCGGCGTCTTCATGATACGGATTGACCTGCTTTTGCAGTTGGTCTGCGCCGCCGCTGGCCTGGGTCAGCATTTTCATTTGCAATACCAACAGCCTTAGCTGGTCATAAGCCAAATCAGGGTGTGAGGTTGGGTCAATCACCACGGTTTTGATGCGTTGGCGCTCTTCGTTCTTTGATTCCTCAAAGCTGGCGCGAGCCTCTTCAGTCAGTCGTTTCACATCTTCGGCCGACAGGTGCAGGCGCTCAGTTTCGTCAGCAAAGATGGCGCGCGACTTGGCGTCGAGCTTGCCCTCGTGGTGATAGGCATGTAGAAGTTTGGCTTAAAAGCTTCGCGCTCAATGCGAAGCTGATCTGTGAAGGCCGAAGCCAGCAAGCCTGCCGGGATGGCGAAGATGCCTATCCCCATCAATGCCAAAACGACCGTCAATGCCCGACCCATGGGGGTGACGGGTGAGATATCGCCGTAGCCGACCGAGGCCAGGGTCACCACCGCCCAGTAGATCGATTGTGGAATGTTCTCAAATTTATCGGGTTGTGCTTCATGCTCAAAGATATAACCCATGCTGGCGGTCAGCACCACCATCAGCATCATCACAAACACTGCCGCCATGATCAACTGCCACACTCGACGCACCACGGTGTACAGGGTGCCCGCAGCAGTGGTGTAGCGGGTCAGTTTCAACAGGCGCGCCAGTCTGAAGACTCGCAAGAAACGCAGGTCCACTTGAAAGGGCAGCAAACGCTCGAGTAAAAAGGGCAGGATGGTGATCAGATCGATCAGCGCAGGCGCACTGCGGGCACAAGCCCAGCGGGGCATCCAGCGGTGTCGATACTTGGGGTTCTCCGGGGCGGCATACAAACGCGCCACATATTCAAGCGTCAAGATCGAGAACGACAGCATGTCGATGACATGGAATTCGAAGGCCATCGCCTGCTGAATCGAGTCGACCGATTCCAACACCACTGAAACGATCGAGACCATCACCCAAAAAATGATGAAGTTATCGACATAGGCGTGCAACTTGCCCGAGTGCCCCATGGGCTCCAGCAAGGCGTAGATCTTGGCCCTGAAACTGCGGTGTGCGTTCAGATGGTGAAATTCCTGCCAAGCTGGGACGGCATAGCGCGAGAGTTTCAAGATGCGCATCAGACGCAATAAGCGCAGAAAGCGCATCATTTCCAGGTCGACCATGACCGCACTGGCGAAGTAAAACGGAGCGATGGCGATCAAGTCGATCAGGGCGTACGGACTCAGGGCGTAGCGCATGCGGGCCCATCGTTTGCCGGCGTATTCGGGGTCGTGCGCCGAGGCGCCCAGCCGCAGCAGGTATTCCAGTGTGAACACCGCCACACACAACACATCAAACAGATCCAGCCAGTCGCCCAGCGCGGCCTCGAGTGTGGGGTTGTGCTCGGCCGCGATGGCCACCGCGCTGAGGATGATCAACCAACCAATGGCGTTCTCCAGCCAGCGGGCATGACCTTGGGCGTGATTCAAGTTGAACAGCCAATGGTGCGTTTGAGCCCAGAAACCACGAGGCTTCAGGGTGTGGATTTCGACGGTGGAGTGTGAATCAGACATGGCACGTGTCAATAGAAGCTGACATGCGCAGATTCGCACATGTGCCCAAGGATTTTCGGTCAATTGGTGGTTTTTGGAAACTGCATACTTGGCACGACGATTGCAATCTTGAGAGTCACAGAGGGTTTTTGGGGTCACTTTGCACCATGTCGGGGGCAAAGCGCTTGAGGCGGGAAGGTTCGTGCACCAAAAAGCCCCAAACCCCTACACACAAGGAGCGAGGCATGGTCAGGGTCATCCCGGAGTCTGAAGTCCGCCAAGAAATGATCTTGCTGCGACGCCATCACGAGTTGGATCGATTCTTGCAGATTGATTGGCCTGAATTGCTCCAACAGATCCGGCGCTATGGTCTGGCCGTCCAATTGGATTTGTGTTTCATGCGTTCAGGTCCCGAATTACAGTTGCGCGTCACCTGTCACTGCGGTGGCCAAACCCATGGGTATTGCTTGGTGTTGAACCACCCCGATTGCCGCTTCCTGCTCAGAGAAGCGCAATTCAACGCCAATATCATGTCGGCCCGCAATCTGGGGCAAATCTTGTTTGACAAGATTTACAACCAGCATCGAGGGGGCGGACGACCTCAGCGCGCATCAGGTGAAGGGATTGGACAGGCCGCTTGAGTGCAGCGCCACTCAAGGTTTCGTCAACGCACCCACTCGTGCAGGCGATCCAGAATTTCTCTGGGCCGCAGTTGGCGCACTGATCGTTCCTCTTTCAGTTGCATCAATCTCGCAGCCAGTTTGCGCCAGCCCCGACCTCGTGTCAGGTAAGTCAGCCAACCTTTTTGGTCAAACAGAGCCATGACTTCGCCCACTTGGTCTGCTCGGGGCATTTGCCTGGGCACCACCATATCTCGTCGTTTGAAGACGGCGAAAAGATTGCCTTGGTCTAGACAGTGCACGCACTCAAAGTGTGAGGACAGCAAGGCCAGCAGGGCCGGGCGACTGAAATAAAACAAATGGGCGGAGAAATAGGTGTTGTGGGGAGAGGCATCAAATTGCAAGATGTTGGGTACTTCGATCACCAGCAAGCCACCCGGCCTCAAGCCCGCCTGAAGTTGAGCCACAGCCTGTTGGGGCTGGGGCAGGTGCTCAAGCACATGAAACAGGGTCAGGATATCGGCCGAAGCAGGGGGCAGTTGCTCCAGGCCACCGGTATGAATGGCCGCGCCATATTGCTCACGGGCAAATGCCGAATAACCTTCATGAGGCTCTAAGCCACTTGAATTCAATCCAGCCCGTTGGGCCAGGTACACCAGTTCACCCCCTCCAGCTCCAATGTCGCAAAGTTGGGTGTGCGTCGGACTGAGGTGGGGCATGATTTGTCTCAACCGGATGCTGGCCACACGTCCAGCCCGGTGCACCCTTTGGGGGGTAGGCACGACGGTGTGCTTGTAGTCCTGTCTGTACTCGCGGCTGTAGTACTCATGCAACTCGGCTTGTGTCGGCAAGCGGACCTGCTGTACCAGGCTGCACTCGGTGCAAAGTCCCAAATCCAGTGGAATGCCCTTCTTGGCATCGGATTTGGAAAACAGCCGCAAGCACTCACTGTTGCAGAAGTGGCATCGGTACTCCATGAGACCCTCATCTGTGATAGCGGCGAGATGTTGTATCCAATTGATCAGAGTCAATGTCCCTTCAATCAAGGGCCTTTATTGAAAGGCTTATGACCGAAGGGGCATTGGCCTTGGCTCTGGATGTGGCAAAGGGAGTTTTCCGGTCGCCGAAATACTGCTATAATTTCTGTTTCGCGCGGCTGTAGCTCAGTTGGATAGAGTACTTGGCTACGAACCAAGGGGTCGTGGGTTCGAATCCTGCCAGCCGCGCCAACTTTCTAAGTCTATGATTTAGAACGGATTTTTAAGGGTTATTGATATCAGGTGTCATTACTTGGTGTCATCATGGCTCTAAAAATTCCGAGATTGTTTAAGAGTAGACACGGGGTGTTCGCACTACGTGTCTATTTTTTTGACCAAAACGGCAAGCGACGACTGAAGCAGCACAGTTTAGGAACGAAAGACAGCGCACAGGCGCGAGTTCTCGCATTGCGGTTTAACCTTCACTTTGAAGAAGCACAATGCGACATGGAACGAAAAAAGACAGTCTTCGAGGAACTGGCCGACAAGGTTAGCAACCCGCTAAAAATCACCATTGGTGCGAATGTGCTGGACTTTGACCCCAGCAACCCCGCAGAGGTGGCGTATGTCGAAAAGTTGCGAGCCGAACAAGCCGCATACGACAAGTGTGGAGCGGAAAAAGTCTTAGCCCAACTGTGGACACCCGACCAAGCCCAGCCGCAAGCGCGGCAGCGTCAAAAGGGCAAGCCGTTCAGCGAAGCCACGGAAATTTATCTAGTAGAAAAGACGCTGGACAACAAGCAAACCACGATTGACGAGAAGCGCCGCACCTACAAGGATTTTGTGGCCATCTATGGCGACTTGGACATTAACCAAATCACCAAGGCCGAGATGGTGGCTTGGAAGAGCCGCGAGATTAAGCGCGACCTGAGCGCAAATCGCATCAACAAGCGGTTAGGACAGGTGAACGACTTCTTTAACTGGGCTATCAAACATGGCGAATACACCGCCAGCGACCAAAGCCCATGTGAAGGGCTTTTTGTCAGCAAAAAAGCCAAGTTAGCCAAGGCCACAGAAAACCGTGAGCCGTTCACAAATGATGATGTAAAAGCCATTTTTGGGAATGGCTACCACGAGCGATTTTTTGCCCCAGACCATTATTGGATTCCGCTTGTGTGCTTGTTTTCAGGCGCACGGCGCGAGGAAGTGGGCGACCTACTCAGTGCCAATGTCAAAACCGTGGACGGCGTACCAACCTTTTTAGTTGAAGAAGGAAAGACCAAAGACGCACGGCGAACCGTGCCAGTACACCAAACCCTGATTGAATTAGGGTTTATGGACTACGCCAAGGCAAGGCAAGAGGCAGGCCATGCCAACCTATTCCCCCACCGCCCAAAGGGCGCAGGAGGACGAAGCAAAGAAGCAGGGCGGATGTTTAGACTTCGCCTGCGCACTGATTGTCAAATCACAAACACGCGCAAGACCTTACACAGTTTGCGGCATACCGTCATCACCCGACTACACACGGCAGACGCAAACCCCGCCCATGTGAAGCAAATCACAGGCCACAGCAGCGAAGCGAGAGGCGTTCACTTTCAGACCTATACCCATGACATAGGGCTGACCCAACTGGCCGAGACGCTGAACCGCCTAGCCTACCCGCACGACTTCGCCAGTCTGAGACTGGCAGACCCCACCTTTAAGGCGTTTTTTGCGAAAGAAAAAACCGCCGACGAAAAGCAAGCAGAGCGGGACGCAAAGAACGCCCAGCACTTGAAAGCCAAGGCCGAGCGTGAAGAGCGCAACAAAGACAAAAGAAAGAAGGACAATAAACAATGACCAAGTTAATCACCCCCGCAGCAGTAAAAAAACGAGAGTATTGGATTGAAGAAATTCGCAAATTAAGCGGGAATTTCGGCGATGATTCAAGCCGCCTAGAGACTGAATTAGCCACGGAGGTCAAAAGCGAAGGCTTTGGCGTACTGATTGACCATCTACGGTTATGCGGAGACATTCCAGAATCATACGGCCATGATTCGAGCGAAGAAAAACTTTATTCAAAATACACAGACAGTCTTCTCAGTGAAACCTATAAGACAATGGGCTTAAAGAGCCTAGTTTTGAAAGAGCGAGCAGACGCGGCAGACGTTGAGGCATTCGCAAAGAATTTTAGTTTTGTCGCAGATGCCAAGGCATTCAGGTTAAGCCGAACGGCAAAAAACCAAAAGGACTTCAAAGTTCAGGCGATGGACGGATGGAAGCGTGGCAAACCTTTCGCCATGGTAGTTTGTCCAATTTACCAGTTGCCCAACAAATCCAGCCAAATTTATGAACAGGCGACGGTTAGAAATGTCTGTGTTTTCACCTATTCGCACTTGGCAATGTTGGCAACCTTTGGAGCAAGCGAGGGCAACGAAAAATCAGAAGAACTTTTAGAGCAAGTGTTCAAGGCCATCCCTGCTTTGAATCCTTCAAAAGACGCTTCGCAGTATTGGGCGGCCATCAATCGAACAATGCTGGGCTTCTCAAAGGTAATGGATGACCTTTGGAGCATTGAAAAGCAAGCAGCCGTCGAATCCATTGCGGCGGCGAAAAATGAAGCGCTTACCTTCCTAGCCAAAGAGCGGGAAAAAATCATGCGGATGAGCCATGATGAAGCCTTGAAAGAGTTAATCAAGGTTCACAAAATAGAGAGCAAAATCGTAACGATTAACTCAGTCAGCAACAGTGGAATTCTTTCCATCAAATAGGAAATTAAGATGGAAACTTTCAAAAATTCAATCCTTACGGGCGACTGTTTAGACGTACTAAAACAGTTCCAGGCCGATTCGGTGGACATGGTTTTAACTTCGCCACCCTATGACAACTTGAGAACTTACAAGGGGTTTAAATTTCCGTTTGAAGAAATTGCCTCAGAGTTGTTTAGGGTTGTGAAAACTGGCGGGGTTGTGGTTTGGGTTGTTTCGGATGCGACCATTGAAGGCACGGAGACGGGCACGAGTTTTAAGCACGCCCTACACTTCAAATCGATAGGGTTCAACATCCATGACACGATGATTTTCAGGAAAAGAAATCCAATCCCCCAGATTTACCGCAAGCGCTACAACAATGAATTTGAGTTCATGTTCGTATTCAGCAAAGGGCAGGTAAAAACGCATAACCCCATCATGGTTGATTGTCTTCACGCTGGGTTAGAGTTGAACGGAACGACTTATAAAAACTACTCCAAGCACGAGCAGAAGCGCGAAAAAATGGCCGCGCCTGTGAAAGCCCAAAAAATCAAGGGCAATATCTGGGAGTATGTCGTGGGTAAGAACTTGGAAGACCAAGAGGCCAAAGGGCATCCCGCGCCATTCCCGTGCGAACTAGCGCGAGACCACATCAAATCTTGGTCAAATGAGGGAGACATTGTTTTAGACCCAATGTGTGGCAGCGGAACGACCTGTAAGGTCGCAAAGGAATTGGGCAGAAATTTCATTGGAATCGACATAAGCCAAGAGTATTGCGACATTGCCAAAAAGCGCACGGGTTTGATTGAAGCCGAGCCGACGGGCAAACAATTGAGACTTGATTCACTATTAACCGAAGCCGTGGACAACTGACCCGCCCCCACCACAAGGGCGGGGACGGCCTTCGGTGCGTCAGTTGACCACAGCCAAAACCCTGACGCGCAGGCCGTGGACAATCTAGCGATTGACACACCGCCCACTTGCCCCACCAGTTTTTATTTAGGATGAAGCATGGAGAGAAAAGACATAATTCAAGCGATTCAGGAAGGTTTGCTAAAAACAATGCTCACGAATCACGACTTGAAAGCAACCGACAGAAACCCAACGGCTGGCAATATGCTTTTGGCGTTTAACAGTTTTCAAGAGTTTTACGACGACTTCAAAAAACAATGGCCGCTCCCAAGGTATTCACACGTCGATAAACTTTTTGCCGCGCTGATTGAAGTTTATTTTGTTTGGCAATTAAAGTCTTTTTTAAACCCCCAGAAAGGGGATGATGATGAGACATGGCGGCAGGACATTAAAGAAGCCACAAAGGGCATAGAAGCAGAACTTGTTCAAATTCTGAAAACAAAGTATCCGCACATATGCGCCGAGATTGAAGAAAAACGGAACGCACAACCGAATTCGCCGATTTTCTAATGATTCAGAATATTGACTTTGATCCAGCCGTATTTCTAGACATAGTAGAGACCTGTAAGAAACACGAAGCCATTTTGCCAGACAGTGTGTTTTATGATGTTTTCCGTTATTACGACAACGCAAGTGCTCTCATTGCTTATGTGTTGCTGTTTGACGAAAACCTTGAACCAGACCAGAACTTACTTGATTTTTTGAACGCCCAAGAAGATGGCACAGTTCCAGAAATTATTCAAACGAGCGACTCGTTCGACAATCCAGTACTGATGATTTTGTGTGATTTGAAGGGGGACTGTGAAAAAGGGTTTTCATGGTTGTTGGAGAACTATCCACTTTGGCATAGACACAAAATTAAAGATCGCGAAGAGAAGAGGCTAGATAAGCGATTGGAAAAAGAACCACCCAAAGCACTTTAAAAGTAGAACCCCGCCGACTCTTGACAAATCGGGCGGGGTTTCGTACTTTAAGTTCATGACTGTGTGCGCAGCCATAAATTCAGATTAGCCAATCTTAAATTTATGTCAAGACCGCCCGCAGAAATCGGCGGTTTTTTTGCGTCAGGGCGTAAGCCCTCCCGAGTCGGAACCGCTGTAAAGCCAAACGAAAGTTTGGCGGCGTGGTTAGACTGGTGAAATTACACAGCCACGGTGAAGAGCGTAAAGCGACACTCACTAATTGCCCGCGAGCGGGTGAAGTCGCTAGATAAGCCGCCGCAGGACTTATCCCGAAGCGTGATTTTGTTTTGTGCCATAGCCCGCCCAAATCGAAATCGTTCAACGCCGAGCAACGCCTAATCCGAAATTTGTTTGGTGCGAGAACCGCGCCGCAACAAAACGGATTAGGGATGAACTTGGCCGAAAGTTGAACTAACAACGTTTAGATATAACACTTGTCTAAACCAAGTTGTAAACAAAACCAGTTTAGTAAGCAGAATTATTCTCAAACACCGAACGCACCGAAGCCGCTTGCGCGTCTTCCGTGCGTTCGGTGTTCCTCACTCGTAAAACCTAGCGCTTCCAGCGTATGCGCTTTGCTTGCGCTCAGGGTATCGCATACGCTCCAACCCCTTGTAAATCCTAGCGCTTCCAGCGCATATGTTTTTTTTCGTAAGGCGCTTGACAAATGCTTGCGGGTCTGCGTAATTTATTTTCATGACCTACAACTTTTAAGGAGGTGTCATGAAAAATTTAACCGTCAGGTTAAGCGACTTAGACCACAAACGATTGACCGAGCAGGCAATCAAAAAGGGCGGAACAGTGAGCGACGCAATGCGCGACATCGTGAGCCAATTTTTTGACAAGCAAAGTCAAACGCAAAACGACAAGGCGGAGCACGAAAAAACCCGCGCAAAGTTTGCCGACATTGACAACGCTTTGGCGAACCAAGTCGCAGACTTTCAGGCGCTCAAAGCCGATGGCGAGAAAACCCAAAACCTTGTCATTCAATTGGGGCGAATGTTTGGGGAGTTTGTCGCCACAGTGGGAGCATCGAAAAAATGAGCACGCTAAAAAATCTTTTCCTTCGCGCAGCGGAAACCAAAGACCCCATCGAATTCAAAATTCTGGCGCGTTCAATCGCCGCCCGAGTTGGCGACAGAGACGCAAACGGGGTGTATTTCATGAAGCCCGAGTTTCAAACGAAGACGAGCCGAGCGATAAAACCCGCTTCGCTGGACTACCCCGATAACTATTTTGAGCACGCCCAAACGCGCAAATATGTGGAAGGGTATTTGACCCAATTGGAAATCAAATTTTTGTCGGGAAATTTGAACGCCACGGGTTCACTACTTAAAACCGCAGAGCGTAGATTGAAAACATTAATAACAGGAGACAAGCAATGAACACCATCGACTTTGACGAGAACCGCTATTTTTGCGAGCACTTAATTAAATTGTTGGCAGAAGACGACCACAAAACTTTTCAATGCTTACTCGCAGACCACGGATTGACGCTAACCGATTTTGTGGATTTGACGATTAACGCATTGATGCCACCGCCGAACCTCACGGGCTACTTTTTGGCAATCCGCACTTATATCACCACGGGAGAATTGAAATGAACTTTTTAGACACAGCAAAAGACAGCGCAGGCGAAACATTGAACACGCTGGGCGAGTTCATTCAGAAAGACAAAGACCCCATCGAACAAGCCGCCATCAACATTTTTTTGATGTTGATTGTGGCCGCCGCGATGTTCGCGGCAGGTTGGGCGTTTGGGTTTTACGCAGGAGCAGCGCAATGAAAAAAGCACTTTTAGCCCTCGCACTCGCATCAGTGGTAGCGACCGCCACAGCGCAAAACGCCGACAGTACAGTACTTCAAAACAATGCGGGCATGGCCGTTAAAAATGTGCGCTTGTTTCGAGTTTTAGCAGGCCAGTCAATCACGGTTTACAGTTTTAAGCAATGCCTAAATCAGTACGCCCCGCCCCAAGGTTTGGGCGGCTACTGGATTTTGAACAACACGACGCAAACAGATATGAATTTTGTTTGTGAAGGGTGGTAATCATGAGCCGCGCCGCTTACATCGACTGGGGCATGAATTCCGTGCCCCTCGACCCCCAAACACCCCGCCGCGACTTGCGGGGGGCTTTGGTGCTGGGAGCACTGGGAGCCGCCGCAGGGTTTGCGGCAGCATGGGCAGGACTGGGGCACATCCTGCCCACGGAAACCAGCGCCGTGGGCTTTCTCACAGACCTGACAAGCCAAAAACTCACCTTCTCAAACGTGAGTGGAAATCTTGCCGCCCGTGGCGGGGCTTCCGTGTTGACCGCCGCCGCGTTGGGCGTGTGGCTGTTTGTCGAAGGCTTCAAGCCACGGGAGCGACTGCGCCACATCCGTGGCCGTCGTTATCTCGATGGACAAGAAGCAATTAAAAAAGCGCAGCAACTCGCAAAGGCAGAAATCAAGGACAGCGCAGAAGGTGTGCCCCTCTCGCAAAACTTCAATTTTTCCGCAGAGCGGGAAACAACCCACACGCTTTGCGTGGGTGGCGTGGGCGCAGGTAAAACGACCATAGCCCATCACATTTTGCGGGGAATTTTTGCCCGCGACGACCGCGCTTTGATTGTGGATTGGAAGGGCGACTTTACCCAGGCCTACAAAGGCCGAATTTTTAACCCACTCGACCGCCGTTCTTTGCGGTGGTGCGTGGCGTTGGATGTAGTCAGTGCTTTAGACGCGCAAGCCTTTGCGGGGCAAATCATCCCCGACCCCGTGGGTGGTGCCGACCCGTTTTGGGCGAACTCATCACGGGCAGTCCTGGCAAGTGTCGTTAAGCATTTACAAGCGACCAAGCCCAAGCGTTGGACATGGGGCGACCTTTACGAAACGGCGTGCGTAGCACTTCCCCAACTTCAAGAAATCGTTAAAACGCAGAACCCGCACGCCTTCGCGTCAATCAGCGAAGCGGGCAAACAAACGCAGGGCGTTTTGTCTCAAATGTTGGCACAAATGGACAGTGTGCGAGTACTCGCAGAAGCGGAGGCAGACGACCCCGAGGCCGTGGGCTTTTCGATTCGGCATTGGCTGGCAGGCCATGGCAGAGGACAAATCATTCTCGCAGGCAGTACAGAACACGAACGACTTTGCGCGGGGGCAATGCGGGCGGTTATCACGGCAGCGGCGGCACAACTTCAGGCACTGCCCGACAGCAAAACCCGCAGGGTTTGGCTTGTATGCGACGAATTTCCAAAGTTGGGCAAGTGTGAAGCCGTGCCCAAACTGTTGGCTTTTGGGCGCTCCAAAGGGGCGCGTGTGGTGCTACTCGCTCAAGACTTGGCGCAACTGCGCCACATCTACGGAGCAGACGAAACCAAGAGCATCACCAGCATGGTGGGCACAATTTTGATAGGCAGAACACAAGGCGGCGAAACCGCCGACATGCTGGCAAAACAAGTGATAGGAACGCGGGAAGTTGAAAGACGCAACACGACCACGCAGGGCAACGGCGCGAGTTCGTCGAGTTGGCAGCGTGATGAATTGCTTGTTGTCCACCCCTCAGAACTTCAAACAGAACTTGGTAAGCGTGGCGACCACATCCAAGCCCTGATTGTGGGACTGGGCGACTATGTTTTGAATGTGCCTTTTGATTTTGTCGCACCGTCAAAAAAGCGTGAGGCGATGGAATGGCGCGAGTGTTTCCAAGGCAAGGCCAAGACCTTGCCCACTGTGGCAAAAGACGAGCCTTTGGCCGTGTCGAAAGACACGAAAAAGGAAGCCGAAAAAGAGGACGGACAAGACGCGGAGCGGCAAGCCGTGGAGCATCAAGTTCACGCAGCGATTGACCCCGCAGCGGGGGCGTTGTTGGCGGGCTTGGCGATGTTTGAGCAGTTAGCAAACAACAAGACCATCACCCCACAGGCCGCGCCGACACATCAAGCGCAACGCTTGAAAAACGAACACGAACAAGAAGCAGAGCAGGAGTAAAAAATTATGTTGGATTTAGTACCCATCAATGACGCAGACTATTACAAGTCGCTGAGCCAGTCCGAATACTACACGGGCGCAGAGAAAGGCGAACCCGCAGGCAAATGGGGCGAAGGAGCCGAAAAAATCGGCATTGACCCGAGCCGACCATTGGACGCTCACACCCTCGACCAAGTAATGATGGGCTGGAAGCCGAACGGGGAGAAATTACAACAAAACGCCCTCACCCCTCAAATGCTGGCAGAGAACGAACAGGCGAGAAAAGACAAGAAAGAACCGCCGCATCAAATGCGCGTGGGCATGGACTTGACCTTTTCAGCGCCTAAATCCGTGTCGGTTTTGTGGGCGAATGCTTCGCCCGAACTCAGGGAGCAAATCAGCAAAGCGCAGGCCGACGCAGTGGCCGAGGCCATGCGCTATCTACGCGACCGCGTGGAGACACGCACGGGCAAAAAAGGAGAGCACAGGGAGAAGCCCGCCGCCCTGATTTTTGCGACTTTCGAGCACTCCGACACACGGGAAAAAGACCCCAACCTTCACACGCACACGGTTGTTAGCAATGCCGTCATTCGAGAAGACGGCAAGACCAGCGCAATCGACCAGAACGGGCTATATGTCCACAAATTGGCCGCAGGCACGACCTACCGCGCCTACCTTGCCCAGCAGTTGCGGGGCATGGGGTTCAAGTTGGAAGAAGACAAAGACAACGCGGGGATTTTTCAAGTTGCGGGCATGGACAAGAACTTGGAAAAGCACTTTTCAAAGCGCAGCGAACAAATCAAAGCCAAGGTCAAAGAAACAGGTATGGACAGCGCCCAGAGCCGCAGGAATCACGCGGGCAACACCCGCAAGGCGAAGGAAGAAATCGACCGCCCCGCACTCTTTGAACGGTGGCAAAACGAGAGCGCAGAGCGCGGGTTTGATGCGTCAAAAATCGACGCACTCAAAGAGGCCACCCCCGAGCCGTTCACCATGCCCACGACGGCCAAAATCTTGGAACGCTTGACAGAGAACGAGAGTTTTTTTGAGGTCAAAGACCTGGAGCAAGTCTTAGCGGAGTTTGGGCAATATCAAGACTTCGACAGGGAAAAAATGAGGGACGAAATTTTGGCAAGCCCAGAGTGTGCCAAGCGGGTATGGGTGAACGAGCGCACGATTAAGACAAAGAACAAGAAAGACAAGGACAAGCCAGACGTTCGCACAGTCGGCACCTCGGCCACGGTTTACACATCCCAAGCCCTGATTGACTTGGAAAAAAACGCACTCGACAGCGCAGCAGCGCGAAGCACGGAAACCCGCCACCACCTGCCCGCCGCGACCGTGGCCGCGACGATTCAGGGAATCGAAGAAGCGGCAGGCTTTCAATTACGCGACGAGCAGCGCGAAGCCGTGGAGCACTTGACCCAAAAGAGCGGAGGCGTTGCCATCCTCAGGGGACTGGCAGGCACAGGCAAAACCACGGCACTGAAGGCCGTCAGCGAATCATTCAAGGCCGAGGGCTACAAAGTCCACGGCGCAACAATTTCAGCGCAGGCAGCGGGCATCCTAGCCAAGGAAACAGGGCTAAAAGCCGCGACCATTGCTCAAACCCTCATTGACTTGGACAAAGGCAAAACCACACTCACCGAGAAAAGCGTTTTACTCATTGACGAAGGGGGCATGGTGGGAAGCCGCGACTTTGCGAGGCTTCAAAAACACGCCGACGCAGCAGGGGCAAAACTCATAGCCGTGGGCGACGAGCGCCAATTACAAGCCATTGCCAGCGGGGGCATTTTTGAAGCCCTACAACGACACGCAGGCATTGCCACCGCAGACCTAAAAACTATCACCCGCCAGCAGGACGCGCAAGACCGCGAAGCGTCAAAACTACTCTACGAAGGCCGAGCCGAGGAAGCCCTAAAAATCTACGAAGACAAGGGGCAAATCAAGACGCACAAGCACCGCGACAGCCTCATGATTCAACTCGCAAAAGACTTTGCGAACGACCCCAGCGCAATCGACCAAAAAATGATTGTGGCCGCGACGAAGTCCGAGGCGCGGTTGTTGAATGAACAAACCCGCGAAGAACTCAAGGCAGCGGGGCAACTTGACAGAGACACGGGCGCACTGTTCGAGAACGGGGACGGCGACACCTTGGAAATGAGCAAGGGCGACCGCATCATTTTCAAAAAAAACAACCTAAGCCGTGGCATCGTGAACAACCTAAAAGGCACGGTCAAAGAGTGCCACCAGCAGGGGGAACACTCGATTTTGAAAATCGAATGCGACGACGGCAAAACCCGCGAAGTCAACACAGAAGATTACCCGCACTTGCGGCACGGGTACGCAATCACAGGCCACGCCTCACAGGGCGCGACCATTCAAAAATCCTTTGTTCTTTTCAACCGTGGCGCGTCGGATTTAAGCTGGGGGTATGTCGCCCTGACGCGGCACAAAGACCGCGTGAATTTGTACGCCACCGAAGCCGACCGCCCAGACTTAGCCGAAAAATTCAGCAAAGCGGCCATGAAAGGCACGACGCTAGACCTCAAGGAATACGAGCAGGCCACGCCAGAAGCGGCAGCAGGCAAAGACATGGAAGGCAGCGCACCAAGCACGGCGCAGGGCTTGGCTTCGAGCGCGGGGAAAGGGCAACAGTCCGCAGGCGGACAGATGCCCCAGCAAGCCGCCAAAACGACCGCACAAGCCCCGCAGGCGGGGCAGGCAGGGGGAATTCAGCAAAGCCAAAACACAGGGCAGAAAATCAACTGGTCAGCCATTGAGCGGGTTAGCCCAACACTTTCAACCTTTTTAAAACTGTCTATGGCGCATGGGACAAATGGCGACGCTTCTTTGGTTTCGCTTTACGAAGCCTTAGCAGCAGGCGCAAGCCGAGGCGCAGAACAGCACGAAGCCCAAACGCAGAGCCAAGCTCGTGAGCAAGCCAACATTCAGCGCCAAGGCGCAGAGATGGAGCGTTGAAAGTGCTAAAATCCAGCCCAAGGGGCATCAGGTGTCATTACTTGGTGTCATTCAAAAACCCACCTGTTTTTGAAAATTTTCCTTATAAATCATGGTGTTAAGGGTATGGGTAAACGATTCCTGCCAGCCGCGCCAACTGTCTAAATTATTGATTTAGAGCATGTTTTTTAAGACTGATCGATGCCAGGTGCCATTGCCTAGTGTCATGTTGGCCTTAAAAATTCCCGGATTGGGGAAAAGTAGACACGGTTTTTTTGATATCCGTGTCTATTTTTTCGCCCAAAATTTTCAACGCACACTCGCTCAGCTCGGCCGCAAAACCAAAAACCCACAAGCGGCCCCTAGCAGGGCGCTAGAGTTCAGTCTCGCACTGTCAAATATCCCACCGATGGAACGCAAAAACCATGCTTTGAAGAGTTGGTGAAAAATGGGCCAACCTCCTCAAAGTCATCGCCGCAGAGGGTGAGAGCGTGGACTTTGACCCAAGTAATCCAGCATGAGCAGCTTGGGGGCAAAAGTGGAAAAGCGACAAAGACAAACCTCCCCAAGACTTGCGTCAACAAGCCCAAGACCGGGAACACACACTTCTAGAAGCCATGCGCGGGCAACTCACCAATGCCTATGCCGCCGAAGACTTCCCCTTCAAAGCTCAAGTTCTCTGCTCTCTTTGGCAATGTGCTGCTCGATCAAACGACGCGCTTTCACGCCTCCGGCATCGATATTCAGGGACAGCAATCTGCGCTCGGGCCAGTGCGATAAATTGCTTTGCTGGCGTTGCAGCATCTCCATGTCTTCACCAAAAATGCGACCCTGGCCGGTGCGTATTTGCTGGGTCAATTCGGTGTCCTTGGGCTTGAAATTGCGCGCCATGCCCCAGTGATACCAGTGCGAGGTCTCGGTCTCGGGTGTGATGAAGTCGACCACCACGCTATAAGCCTTGAGGTGACTGGGCGCATGGAAGCCCCCGTGTCCGGCCAAGGCCACCCCGACGTCGATCATCACATGGCTGGGCGGAGTAAAGCGGCAGATCTGCCAGCGATCAACCGAAGCCTGGTGATCCAGGCCTTGGGCGCGCATGGCCATTTGCCAGAATGGCGGCGCCTGGATACCACTGAGGTGCCGTTGGGTGATGACCTGACCATTTTCCACCGAGGTAGTGCTGGGGGTTTCTTCCAATTCGGGTTGACCGATGCTGTTGGCATGGACGTAGGTCTCATGGGTCAGGTCCATGAGGTTGTCGATCATCAGCCGATAGTCGGCTTGAACGTGATACAAACCGCCGCCATAGGCCCAATCGGGGTGCTCCAAGAAGTCCAAGGTGGGCAGCAGCGCCACATCGGCCTGGGCGGCATTGCCCGGCCAAACCCACACAAAACCGTAACGCTCTGTGACGGGGAACGCACGGATGGGCGGAAAACTGCGTACCCGTTGCATCGGCATCTCGACGGTTTTACCGTCTACGCCCATCTGCAATCCGTGATAGCCGCATTGCAAATGCCCGTTGCACACCCGACCCAAGGAAAGTGGAGCGCCGCGATGTGGACAAAAATCCTCTAAAGCGGCCACTTGACTGTCAGAGCCGGTGAAAAGTGCCATTTTTTCGTGACAGATGGTGCGTCCCAGAGGGCGGTCGCCCAATGCGTCCAGCTCTTTTCGGGTGCAGGCCACATACCAGGTGTTTTTCAGCCACATCGACGATCTCCTCTTGGCAGGGCCTTGGGCCCATGCAACAAGCCATTCATTGTAGTGAGGCGGCCGAGGCCATGAGCCCTGAAGCCAATCAGAAGACCTATACTTTGACAATGAACCAGTCAGTACATTTTAATTTCCGAAATCACCCCCCTCATCATGCTGACTTCATTCCTGAACAAGCTGGGCCGCATCATTGATCTGGTGCTGGCCGTGGCTCTGGCCGTCATGGTGGTCTTGGTCTTTGGCAATGTGGTGTTGCGTTACGGTTTCAATTCGGGCATCACCACCTCTGAGGAACTCTCGCGTTGGCTGTTTGTCTGGTTGACTTTTTTGGGGGCGATCGTGGCCATGAAAGATGGTGCGCATTTGGGCACCGACGCACTGTTGTCGCGCTTGCCCAAGCGTGGAAAGCAGGTGTTGTATGTCCTATCCCATGTCCTGATGCTGTATGTCTGCGTATTGCTCTTCCAGGGGGGAGCCCAATTGGTGCGCCTCAACCAGGGCGCGACCAGTGCAGTCATGGAGATCTCCCTGGTTTGGTTTTATGCGCCCGGCTTGCTGTTGGCCGTTTTAGGGGCTTTGGTTTTGATCAATAACCTGTGGCGATTGTGGCTTGGCCATGTCAGCGAAACTGAATTGATCGGTGTGCGCGAGTCTGAGGAAGAACCGCGCGATAGGCCGGCTGTGTTGAAATAAAAGGCCGAGAGAAGATATGACTTTGCTGGTTTTTCTCGGCTCGTTACTCATGTCCATGGCCATAGGTGTGCCCATCGCTTATGCCTTGCTGCTCTCAGGAGTGGCGTTGATGTGGCATATGAACATGTTCGATGCCCAGATCCTGGCGCAAAACGTGATCGAGGGCGCCAACAGCTTCCCTTTGCTGGCCGTGCCTTTTTTCATGTTGGCTGGCGAGATCATGAACACGGGCGGTCTGTCGCGCCGTATCGTGAATTTCGCATTGGCCTTGGTAGGGCACATCCGGGGCGGCTTGGGCTATGTGACCATTGTGGCGGCCTGTCTTCTTTCGGCCCTCTCGGGGTCGGCTGTGGCCGATGCGGCAGCACTGACGGCATTGCTTTTGCCCATGATGATCAAGGCCGGGCATGACAAAAAGTCCAGTGCCGGTCTGATTGCCGCCTGTGGCGTGATCGGTCCCATCATCCCCCCATCGATCGGTTTCGTGATTTTCGGCGTCACGGCCAATGTCTCGATTTCCAAATTGTTTTTGGCCGGTATCGTGCCGGGGCTGATCTTGGGTGCCAGTTTATGGTTCATGTGGTGGTCGCTGTCGCGCAAGGAGGATTTGCATCCGCCCCCGCGCCAAACTGCCTCCCAGGTTTTCAAGGCGTTGCTGGATGCCGCTTGGGCTTTGATGCTACCCGTGATCATCTTGGTGGGATTGCGCTTGGGGGTCTTTACCCCCACCGAGGCTGCGGTGGTGGCCGCCGTGTACGCCTTGGTCGTCGCCATGGTCATCTACCGTGAGCTCAGGTGGTCTCAGCTGTTGGAAGTTTTGCGGGTGTCGGCGCGCACCAGTGCCGTGGTGATGTTTTTGGTGGCTGCGGCCATGGTCTCGGCGTGGATGATCACAGTTGCGCAATTACCCGCTCAATTGATTGATCTATTACAGCCTTTTTTGGACCACCCTAAAGTGCTGATGGCTGTGATCATGATCATCGTCATGTTGGTGGGCACCGCCATGGACATGACTCCGACCATTTTGATCTTAACCCCGGTACTCATGCCTTTGGTCAAAGCAGCGGGCATCGATCCTGTTTATTTTGGGGTGCTCTTTATCATCAACAACTCGATTGGCTTGGTCACGCCGCCGGTGGGCACGGTGCTCAATGTGGTGGCCGGTGTAGGCCGTTTGCGCATGGACGAGGTGACTCATGGTGTCATGCCGTTCATGCTGGTGCAATTTGTCGCCATGTTCCTGATGGTGGCATTTCCTGATCTGGTGATGGTGCCAGCTCGATGGTTTTATTGATTTTTTTGGAGACTGAAACATGAAACGACTTTTCATCCAAACCGTGTTGGCCGTGGCCGCGCTGTCTGCTCTGGGTGTGGCCCAGGCCCAGGAAAAAACCATCAAATTCGCAACTCAAAACCCCAAGGGTCACCCCATCGTGGTTGGGCTGGAGAAATTCAAGGAAATCGTCGAAGCCAAGTCGGCTGGCAAGATCAAGGTCAACCTGTTCCCGGGCGGTGCTTTGGGTAGCGACCAAGTCAACGTGGCGGCACTGCAAGGCGGAACCCTCGAGATGGTGTCGATGAACTCGGGCATTTTGGCCAACCAGGTCAAGGAATTCGCCATCTTTGATTTCCCCTTCATGTTTGGCTCCGGTGCCGAGGCCGATGCAGTGCTTGATGGTGTTTTTGGCAAAAAGATGCACGCCTTGCTCAATGACAAGGGCTTGATCGGTTTGTCTTACTTTGAGTTGGGATTTAGGCAGATCACCAACAGCAAGCGGCCCATCACCAAAGTGGAAGACCTTGAGGGCTTGAAGTTGCGTGTGATTCCCAACCCGATCAACGTCGATTGGGTCAAGGCGCTGGGCGCCAACCCGACTCCGTTGCCATTTCCCGAGGTCTATTCCGCCCTGGATCAAAAGGCCATCGATGGTCAGGAGAATCCCGAGAGCGTGATTGCCGCCAACAAATTCTTTGAAGTGCAAAAGCACCTGGTCATCAGCAACCACCAGTACAACCCCCAGTCGGTGTTGATCAGCAAGAAGTTTTGGGACGGTCTGACGCCTGCACAGCAAAAGCTGATCGCCCAATCCGCTCTTGAGGCGTCCAAATATCAGCGTACTCAGGCCCGTGGTGCCGTGGCCAGCGCGCTCGATACGTTGAAGAAAAATGGTATACAGGTGACTTCATTCAGTGAGGTCGAGCTTGCCAAGTTGCGGGATAAATTGCGCCCGGTCACGGCCAAATACGGCGTGACTGTGGGACAAGATTTGGTCAAAGAGTTGCAGGGAGACCTGGAGAAGGCTCGCTCGGACCTCAAGAAAAAATGACGCTGTGCTTGCTCGGGAGGGCCGCATGATCGATGGTCGCACCCAGCTCATCGCCCATATCGGCTTTCCGACTCACACTTTCAAGTCGCCGCTGATTTATAACCCCTATTTCGAGAGGGCAGGCATCCCGGCGGTGGTGGTTCCCATGGCCTGTCGGGCCGATGCGTTCGGCCAATTCTTGCCGGCCGTGTTTGGCTTGGACAATATCGCAGGCGCGCTCATCACCATGCCGCACAAAATCAGCGTAGTGGACTTGCTCGATGAGGTCACGCCGACCGTGCGCATGGCTGGTTCATGCAATGCCGTCAAAAAATCACCCGAAGGTCGATTGTTGGGGGATATGTTCGACGGCATCGGTTTTGTGCGTGGTTTGCAACGACAGGGCTTTGAATTCTCAGACCAGAGTGCCTTGATCATCGGGGCGGGCGGCGTGGGCAGCGCGATTGCCGCTTCCCTGGCCCAGACAGGTCTGGCTGAAATTCATCTGGTGGACATCGACACAAGGGCGGCCGAGACCCTGGCCAATCGGCTGCGTGCACATGTGCCTCACTTGAAGGTACATTGCGGTCGCAATGACCCGACTCGCCATGACTTGATCGTGAACGCCTCGCCGCTGGGAATGCGTCCCGGTGAGCCGGCGCCCACTGACTTGAGCCGTCTGCCTCCCGGTGCTTGGGTGGCCGAGGTGGTCCTGAGCGCCTCGCCCACGCCGCTGATGCTTCGGGCCCGTGAATTGGGTTGCCCCCTGCTGGTGGGCACCGATATGCTGTTTGAGCAAATCCCGGCCTATCTGGAGTTTTTTGGTTTGCCCACGACCACCGCCGATCATTTGCGCGCCGTGGCACGTTTGAGCGATACAGATGGCGTCTCAAGGTAGAAATTGGTAGAAATTGGGGTCAGACCCCAATTTCTGTGACCCCAATTTCTTAAAATGTCGGTATGAGTAAGGCATTCACCCGGGAAAGCGAGGGCGAGGGCGAGAATGAAGCCCCGGAGCCGCTGCCTGCGGGCAGCAAGAACTACATCACCCCGGTCGGGTACGCTCGGCTGCGCGCCGAGTTGATGGGGCTGATCGATGAGGAGCGACCCAAGGTGGTCGAAGTGGTGCATTGGGCAGCGAGCAACGGCGATAGATCCGAGAATGGGGACTATTTGTATGGCAAGAAGCGTTTGCGTGAAATCGACCGACGCATCCGCTTTCTGACCAAGAGGCTTGAGATCGCCGAGGTGGTCGACCCTAGCGTGCACCAGGGCAACGATCAGGTGTTTTTTGGCGCCACCGTCACCTACGCCGACCCCTTGGAGCAAGAGCGCACGGTCACCATCATGGGCACCGATGAGGCCGACAGTTTGCAAGGGCAGGTGAGTTGGATTTCCCCTATTGCTCGCGCTTTGCTCAAAGCGCGCGAAGGCGATGTCGTGAAATTGCAGACGCCACAAGGGCTGCAAGACATCGAGGTGCTGAGCGTCAGCTACCCAGCACCTGTGGCGTGATCAATGGCTGGCGCTGAAATGAGCCAGGCGTTTGGCTTGGCTGACTGGCGGGCAACGCCGCAGGTTGCGCAACACCGACTCCAGGTGTTGCAAATCGCGCACAGCCACCACAAAGCGCAGATCGATGGTTTCCGCCGTGCCGATGCCGCTGCCAGTATGCGCTTGGGTGATGTCGCCCTCGGATTTGGCGATGGAGCTGGCCACTTGCGCCAACAAACCTTTGCCGTTGATGGCGGTGACCGAGATGGGGGCCTCGAAAGAGCGCGCAGGCTCGTCAGACCATTCGACGGCGATGAAACGCTCGGCGTCTTTGTGTTTGAGTTTTTGAGCCACGGCGCATTCGGCGTTGTGCACCACCAAACCTTCGCCCCGACCTAAATAGCCCAGAATCTCGTCGCCCGGCAATGGGTGGCAACATGGTGCGTATTGGATCGACGCGTTTTCGCTGCCGTCGACCACCACGGCACCTTGAGACAGCGATTCGTGGGCAGTGAAGCGCTCTCGGCTGAGCAGCAAAGGGTCGGGCTTCTCGCCCACCTCGGCCAGCAGCGCCACCAGGCGTTTGGCGACGATGGGTGCCACACGTCTTCCTAGGCCGATGTCAACCAATAATTCTTGCAATGAACGGTTGCCGGTGAAGCGCAACAATTTATCCCAAAGGGCTTGGTGGTTCCCGGTGTACCTGGGCAATTGCTCGAAGCCTTCGGCACGCAGGGCCTGTTCTAGCAGTTTAGATCCCAATTGTTCTGACTCGCTGTGCGCCAGCGACTTCAGGTAATGCCGAATGCGTGAGCGCGCCCGTCCGGTGCGCACGAAGCCCAGCCAAGCGGGATTCGGGGCGGCCACCGTCGAGGTGATCACTTCGACCACATCGCCGTTGCGCAGTTCGGTGCGCAGCGGAACTTGCTCGCCGTTGACCTTGCCCGCCATGGTTCGGTCGCCGATATTGCTGTGCACCGCGTAGGCGAAATCGACCAAAGTCGCACCGCGCGGCAAGGCCAGAATACGGCTTTTGGGTGTGAAGACATAGACGGCATCGGGGAACAAGTCGACTTTGACATGGTCCAAGAACTCGACTGCGTCGCGGGTTTCGTCCTGTATGTCGAGCAGCGATTGCAGCCACTGAGCACCCAATTGATTGGCCTGCTCGCCATGCGGGTCTTTGGCCTTGTAGAGCCAATGGGCTGCAACGCCTGATTCGGCCACCACATGCATGGCCTCGGTTCGCATCTGGAATTCGATATTGATACCAGATGGCCCCACCAAGGTGGTGTGCAGCGACTGGTAGCCGTTGAGTTTGGAAATGGCAATGTGGTCTTTGAAGCGGCCCGGCACCGGTTTGTAGAGCTGGTGCAAGACCCCAAGTGCCGTGTAGCAATCGAGTTGGTGGGGCATGATCAGCCGCATCCCGTAGATGTCGGTGACTTGGGCGAAGCTCAGATGCTTTTGATCCATCTTGCGGTAGATGGAGTACAGGGTTTTTTCGCGGCCATGGATGCGCACCTTCAAACCGGCTTTGGCAAAGGCCTGCTCAACCTCATGCTGCACTTTATGCAAGACGTCACGCCGGCGGCTGCGTGCCCGCGTGACCGCTTTTTTCAAGACCTTGTAACGCCAGGGCATCAGGTGCCTGAAAGACAGGTCTTGCAATTCGCGGTAGGTTTCGTTCAAGCCCAATCGGTTGGCGATGGGGGCATAAATTTCCAGCGTTTCGGAAGAGATGCGTCCCCATTTGGCGCGCGGCATGTCGCCCATGGTGCGCATATTGTGGGTGCGATCGGCCAATTTGATCAAAATCACCCGCACATCGCGCGCCATGGCCAAGAGCATTTTTCGAAAGGATTCGGCCTGCCCCTCTTCCCGCGTATTGAACTGCAACTTGTCAAGTTTGGTCAGACCGTCAACCAACTCGGCCACCGGGGTGCCGAACTGTTGGACGAGATCGGTTTTGGTGATGCCGCAGTCTTCCATGGCATCGTGCAGTAGCGCGGCGCACAAGGCTTGGGCATCCAAGCGCCATTCGGCACATTGCGCCGCCACGGCAATGGGATGGGTGATGTAAGGCTCTCCGCTACTGCGCTTTTGCCCCTGATGGGCAGAGTCGGCAAAGCGGTAGGCCAATCGGACTTGTTCGGTACCCTCGATGCCCAAAGAGTCGAGTTTGGTCAATAGGGCGGCGAAACTGGCCGCCGCCGCATTCACCGCCTCGGGGCTGGCGGGGGAAAGGATCGGCTTGACAACGGCGCTCATGGCCGTAATTTAACGGGTCAGCCCGGTACTTTGCGAAGCATTTCCAAGCCGATTTTGCCTTCGGCGATTTCGCGCAGGGCGGTTACGCCTGGCTTGTTCTTGGACTCGACCTTTGGGGTATGACCCTGGCTGAGCATGCGCGCGCGGTAGGTGGCGCAAAGCACCAGCTGGAAGCGGTTGGGGATTTTGTCCAGACAATCTTCAACTGTGATGCGTGCCATGATGTAGCTCCGGGTGTGTCAGGTGATGTGCAGGGCCTTGAAAACTTCGGCCCTGGCGCGGCTTTGGGCCGCATATTTGAGGCGTTGGGCATGAACCACGGCCTTGAGGTCAAACAAAGCCCGTTCAAAGAGTTCATTGATTATAACGTAATCGAATGATTGAGCCTGCGCCATCTCATCCGAGGCATTGTGCAATCGCATTTCGATGATGTCCGGGCTGTCTTCGCCGCGCCGCTCCAGGCGCGAACGCAGATCTTCCAAGCTGGGCGGCAAAATGAAGATCAACACGGCATTGGAGTACAAACGACGGATTTGCAGCGCACCTTGCCAGTCGATTTCCAGGACCACGTCGCCGCCTTGGGCGATGCGCTCCTCGATGGCCTTGCGTGAGGTGCCGTAGCGACGACCGTGGACATGCGCCCATTCGACAAAAGCCCCGGCCTGGACCATGGCGTCGAACTCTTCATTCGAAACAAAGTAGTACTCTCGGCCATGTTTTTCCTGGCCCCTTGGGTCACGGTTGGTGTGCGAGACCGAGGGCTGCACTCGCGAGTCGAGTTCCATCAGGGCTTTGACCAGGCTCGATTTGCCGGCCCCGCTGGGGGCAGCGACCACAAACAGATTGCCAGGGTATGTGTCCATATTCATTCCAGGTTTTGCACCTGCTCCCTCAATTGTTCGATCAATACCTTCATGTCGATGGAGATGCGCGTCATCTCCAATACGGCTGATTTGGAGCCTAAAGTATTGGCTTCTCGGTGCAATTCCTGAATCAAAAAGTCCAAGCGCTTGCCCACGCCCTCAGCTGGCGGCGATTGCAACAAACGCTCGATCTCGTGCAGATGGGATTGCAGCCGAATGATTTCCTCGGCCACATCGATGCGTATGGCGAATGCGGTGGCCTCGGTCAGGGCCCGATCCTGGGCCGAGGAGGCGTTGACAGTGCCGTCGACCAGTTTCAGTGCTTCTTGCCAACGGTCTAGGAATTTCTGCTTTTGTTGCTCTACCAGTTGAGTAACTAGCGGTTGTGCCTGTTCGGCCAGTTGTTTCAACTCTCGAGTCCGATTCAGCAATGCCTGGGCCAATGTGTCACCTTCGCGTTGGCGCGCATCATTGAGTTGCTTGAGGGCGCGCTTGACCCATTGGGTCAGCGTGGCGGCCGGCACATCGATCCCTCCACCTTGGCCCTCGGCCAGGCGCATGACCTCGGCCACCGACAGCGGTTGGGCTTGGGGCAACCAAGCCCACACGGTGTCTTGGACGCGATTGAGGTGTTGCAGCAAGGTGGGGCCCGGCTCGGTAGGGCCGTCGTGGCCGGTGCGTTCGGTGTAGATGCGCAATTCGACCTTGCCACGGCGCAGTTGTTGGCTCAGCAATTCCCGCAAGGCGGTTTCATGAATCCTGAGTTCGTCGGGAAGTCTCAGGGTCAGGTCCAGAAAACGGCTGTTGACCGAGCGGATTTCCAAACCCAGGCGCTGGCGGCGACTGGCATTTTGGTCTGCCGGTGGCCAGTCCAATTGCGCGTTGGCATAGCCGGTCATGCTGTGTAGAGCCATATGCATTCGTCCAAAAACCAAATTATCCCCGACAATCCAACCTTTCAGTTTGCGAGTATATCCATGAGCCTGCCCTTACCCGACTCGCGCCTGCAGCGCGCCCCTGACCAATTGCGTCCCGTTCGCATCACCCGTCATTACACACGCTATGCCGAAGGATCGGTCCTGATCGAGTTTGGTCACACCAAAGTCTTGTGCACCGCTTCGGTGGAAGAGAAGGTGCCGGGCCACAAAAAGGGAAGTGGTGAAGGTTGGGTGACCGCAGAATACGGCATGTTGCCCCGCGCCACTCACACCCGCGGCGATCGCGAGGCAGCTCGTGGGAAGCAAAGCGGCCGCACCCAGGAAATTCAGCGCCTGACAGGCCGCTCTTTGCGCGCTGTGTTCGATCTGAAGAAATTGGGTGAGCGTACCCTCAACCTCGATTGTGATGTGCTGCAAGCCGATGGCGGTACGCGAACCGCCAGCATCACTGGAGCCTATGTTGCCGCCTGTGATGCCGTTCGTCATTTGATGCAACAGGGACTATTGAAGGAGTCTCCCATCACCCAGGCGGTGGCTGCGATTTCGGTGGGCATGCTGGGCGAATTGCCCTTGCTCGATTTGGAATACACCGAAGACTCGGCGTCCGATACCGACATGAATGTGGTGATGACGGCCGCCGGGCATTTTGTGGAAGTGCAGGGCACGGCCGAAGGCGCGCCCTTCACGCGAGCCCAGATGGATCAATTGTTGGCCTTGGCTGAAAAAGGCATTCGCGAGTTGATCGCACTGCAAGCGCAGGCTTTGGCATCATGATGCGAGATTTGGTGCTGGCGTCGAACAACGCGGGCAAGCTCAATGAGTTACAGGCCATGTTGGCTCCCTTGGGGTTGCAACTCACAGCCCAGGGCCAGTTGGGGATCCCCGAGGCCGCCGAGCCTTTTCATACATTTGTTGAAAACGCCCTGGCCAAAGCCCGCCATGCCAGCGCGCACAGTGGTTTGCCGGCATTGGCCGACGATGCCGGATTGTGCGTGGACGCTTTTGGCGGTGAACCGGGGGTGCAAACCGCCTATTACGCCACCCGCTTTGGTTACCCCAAGGGCGATGATCACAATGTGACGGCTTTGCTTGAGCAAATGTCCCAGATCGAGCAGCGCAGAGCGGCCCTGGTCAGCACCTTGGTGGCGGTGCGCCACCCTAACGACCCCGAACCCCTGATCGCTATTGGCCGTGCGGTGGGTGAAATCACCCGCGAGCGCAGTGGTCATAACGGCTTTGGTTTCGATCCAGTGATGTTTTTGCCGGAATACTGCATGACATTTGCCGAGATGCCTACCGATCTCAAGAACCAACGCAGCCATCGGGGTCAGGCGGCAAGACAGATGGTGCAACTCATGCGGGAATGCTGGCTGGCATGAACCTGGATTTGGCTCACTGGATGAGGCCGGGCACCCTGCAATTGGCCGCCTTGCCTCCCTTGTCAGTCTATGTGCATCTGCCGTGGTGCCTGAAGAAGTGCCCCTATTGCGATTTCAATTCGCACGAATGGCGTGGCGAAGATTTGGAGCAATCCGAGTCGCGCTATCTGGATGCTTTGGTGGCCGATTTGGACGCCAGCCTGCCTCTGGTCTGGGGGCGCAGCGTGCAAAGCGTATTCATCGGTGGCGGTACCCCAAGCTTGTTTTCACCCCGGGGCATCGAGCGCCTCTTGGGAGATCTGCGGGCCAGACTGCGCTGGGTGGCTGACGCTGAAGTCACTCTGGAAGCCAATCCGGGCACCTTCGAAAAAGATCGATTCAAGGCTTTTCGAGCCGCTGGGGTGAATCGACTCTCGATTGGTGTGCAGAGTTTCAACGACCGTTTTTTGCATCCGCTGGGGCGGGTACACGATGCCGCTCAGGCCTTGACCGCCGTGGAAGAGGCGGCGCGTTGCTTTGATACTTTCAACATCGATCTGATGTATGCCTTGCCGGGCCAGAGCTTGGCCGATTTCCAGGCCGATTTGGAGCAGGCGCTGGCTTTCGACCCGCCGCATCTCTCTTTGTACCACCTGACCATCGAACCCAACACGGCCTTTGCCAAGTTTCCCCCCGCCGGTTTGCCTGATGAGGACACTGCGTTTGACATGCTCGACCACATGGCGCAACGCACCGCCCAAGCCGGCTTGGACCGGTACGAGGTTTCCGCCTATGCCCGAGCCGGTCACCGCTGCACACACAACCTGAACTATTGGCAGTTTGGCGATTATTTGGGACTGGGGGCTGGCGCGCACGGCAAGATCAGTTTCGCCCATCGGGTCATGCGAACAATCCGCTGGCGTGACCCGCAACGCTACATGGAAGGGGCCTTGGCAGGTCAGGCTCTGGCGCAGGCCGATGAAGTCAAGCGAAGCGATTTGCCCTTTGAATTCATGTTGAACGCCTTGCGACTGCGTGAGGGCTTTGATTTGGCGTTGTTCACCGAGCGGACTGGCTTGCCCATCAGCAGCGTGCGCTCCGGCTTGGAGCAGGCCGAGAGCATGCACTGGTTGGTGCGGCAAGGAGATCGCATCCAACCCTCTGAGCGGGGCTTTGATCTCTTGAGCGATTTACAGGCCCTCTTTCTGGCCGACTGAATTCCACGCGCATGGCAGGTCAAGCAAACTGGCGCCTTTGGCGTTATGCTGAAAGTCACGGACCGACCTGTGGAGATCCAACATGAGTGATGCCGAACAACAAATTAGACGAGATTTGGCCGCCTGCTATCGCCTGGTGGCCCTGTACGGTTGGGACGACTTGATCTTTACCCATATCTCGGCGCGCGTGCCCGACGAACCGGGTCATTTTTTGATCAACCCCTACGGCCTGTTGTTCGAGGAAATCACTGCCTCAAGCCTGGTGAAAATCGATTTGCAGGGCCAAGTGGTTGGCACCAGTCGCTACCCGGTCAATCCGGCGGGTTTCACCATCCACTCAGCCATCCACGAAGTGCGCCACGACGCGGCTTGCGTGATGCACCTGCATACCCTGGACGGCACGGCGGTGGCCAGTGATCCGCGCGGCCTCATGCCCTTGAATCAAACGGCTCAGCTGGTGTCCGAGCATCTGGCTTATCACGACTACGAGGGTGTTGCCCTCGACCACGCCGAGCGGCCTCGTTTGCAACAAGACCTCGGTGGGCGCGACATGATGCTGCTGCGCAACCACGGCACACTGACTCTTGGACGCAGTTGTGCCGATGCCTTCATGCGCATGTACTTCCTGGAGCGGGCCTGCTCGATGCAGGTGCGCACCCTGATGTCATTGGGTTCGTCCGCCGCCTATCCGACCGCCCCGGAAGTGGTGGCCAAAAATGCCGCCCTGATGCAAGGCCCGGGCACCAGCGATTTGGCAGAAAAACTGGTCTGGCCGGCTTTGTTGCGCAAGCTTCAGAGGATCAGTCCCGATTACGCGAGTTGAAGCGCCACTTTGAATAACCCTAACTTGTCACCAGGTTGGGGCTCAATTTAATATCTCTTTATGTTTTTTCAGACTGTGATTCAGGCCACCATGCTTCGCTTGCGGCGTTGGATCCCACCTCCACCCTTGCCAGGCGAACGTCGCCAAGGTGTGGATCGTTCCGGTTTCATTTTGGGTTTGGTGTTGGTGTTTACCTTGCTGGGACTGTTGTTGATTTACGCCTTGCCTGATCGATGAGTGAATCAATTGGTCGTATTTTATATTTTATTTTGTTTCTGTTTTGTAAAATTTAGCATGTATCCAATTGACCTTGTCGACTTTTAGATGCATCGTAAGGCCCATGTCCTGATGTAGGGGGCGAATCGGTTTGAATTCTGCTGCCATGGCAAATGGTGATGCGTTGGGGCGTCTCACTTGGTCTGACTGGGTTTTTCTGGCTTTCTGATCGTGGTCTTGGGCTGCGTGGTGTGGGTCGGCAGCTTGGCCTATTCCGAGGGGCAAAAGACCGAGCAAACCAAGCGTCACGGGGAGGCTTGGCTGGCTTGGTTGCAAGAATCAAACCCAGAGCGTGAAAAAGCAGAATTCGAACCCAGTGCCTGTTCCCGTCAGACTGGAAGAACCTGGGGGGGATGCTTGCAGGCATTAACCGACCAAGACCTCCCGCTGACACACCAAATCAACGCGTTCACCGGTCAGCCAGTGACATGGGCGCCCAAATGCGATTTTCAGGATCGCTCCTTGGTCGGTGTTTTGGTGCTGGAAAAACTCAACCCCACGCCCCCTGGATCGGCCGTCCCTTTCGTGGTCACGCCGATGTCGCCCAGTGACCCTATTGCCTCAGCCATGGGGGTGCGTTTGACGGTGTGCGACAAGGGGGCCGGCCCCATCAAGATCGGCGAAACCGAGTTCTGAAGACAGCCATGTCAAATTCCGCTCACACGCCCAGGCCTGATGACGACGAGGACTCGCCCTTGAGCTTGCGAGCCAATCTGTACGCATGGTTGCTCGACCCGCACCGAGAAAACAATCTGCACCGGAGTTTTGAGCGTTGGATCGGTATTCTGATCGTTGCCAACTTGTTCGCCCTGATGTTCGAACATGTGCCGGCCATCTATGAACCTTATGCCCGCTGGTTCCACTGGTTTGACGGATTTTCTGTGGTGATCTTCACCATCGAATACTTGCTCAGGCTGTATCTTTCTCCTGAGGATCCAGAATTTGCTCGGGACGGGCAACCGCATTGGAATTACGTGCGCAGTCCCTTTGCCATCATCGATTTGTTGGCCGTGGCGCCGTTCTATTTGCAAGCCTTTATCCCGTTGGATTTGCGCGTTTTGCGTTTCCTGCGCTTGTTGCGAATTTTGAAATTTTTTAGGGTCTTGGTGCCGGCTTGGCGCGAGTTCGTCGAATTGAATCGGGGACGCACCTTTCGCCAGAAGGTGCACGCCCTGGTTTTCCCCAGTGAGTTCGGGGGCGCGCTGCATCACCTGTTTGATGGTTTCATCGTCGTCTGGGTGGTGGTCTCTGTCGTGGCTGTGGTGCTCGAGTCGGTGCACAGCGTCCACTACGTACTGAATATCGAGTTCATCTTGCTCGACGCAATCGCAGTCAGCATCTTTACCCTGGAGTATTTGTTGCGACTGTATGCTTGTGTGGAGAGTCCGGGGTGTCGTCATGCGCTTTTGGGCCGAGTGAAGCATGCCAAATCGATGAGCGCAATGATCGACTTTCTGGCGATCTTGCCCTTTTTTCTGGAAGTTTTCCTGCATCACCTGATCGACTTGCGCTTTTTGTGCGTATTTCGATTGTTGCGACTGTTCAAGTTGACCCGTTACACCGGTGCCACCAACACCCTAAGTTCCGTCGTTTAGCGTGAATGGCCGATTTTGACGGCGTCAGCGTTCGTCATGTGGTTGTTGGTCATCATGACTGCCAGTTTGGGTTATTTGTTTGAGCACGATGCCCAGCCAGACAAGTTCGAAAACATCCCACAATCGATTTACTGGGCCGTGATCACACTGGCTTCGGTGGGGTATGGCGATATATCACCCATCACGCCGATGGGGCGCATCATGACCATCATTCTGGCTTTGCTGGGCATTGGCATATTCGCCATCCCGGCAGCCTTGTTGTCTTCGGCCTTCAGCGACCAGTTGCGCATCGAGCGTGTGACGCTGAAAAACGAACTTTATGAAATGCTATCCGACGGGCATTTGGATGAAGAGGAAATAGCGCAGGTCAAGCGCGAAGCCAAGCGCTTGCACATTGCCGATGACGAGGTTCAGCGCTTGATCCTGCGAGTGCAAAAAGAACATGAATTGAAAGACGATGTATCGGTTCTGCCTCTGCACAAAATCGCCGCCGATCCAGCGCATGCGATGGAGTATTACAAAGAGACCTTGGCACGATTGCGCCAGCTGGGTTTGATGACATCCAGCGAGGACTTCGTCCGGATGGCCCAAGAGCAAGTCCGTCTGAGCGAGGACGAATGGCGCATCTGGCAGTCAATCAACATGCGCTGACAGACAAGATGTGTTCCTAACTGTTTCACAGCACCACCGGCACTTCGGTGGCGGGAGGTGTGTTGCGGCTGCGGGTACAATGCACCAAGCCATCGATCATCACCATACCGATGCCGGGGATGTCGCCCAACTGAACGCTTTCGAGCAGCGTTTTGCCGGCAGTGTGTTTGGCGCGGTCCATGAATACGAAATCAGCGGCTCGACCGACTTCAATCAGACCACAGTTGAGGCCTCTGATGCGCGCCGTGTTGCCAGTAGCGAAGCAAAAAACCAGTTCGGCCGGAATGTGGCCCAGGCTGGAGAGCAGGGCGATGATGCGCAAAATACCCAAGGGCTGCACCCCAGAGCCAGCCGGACCGTCGGTGCCCAGAATGATCCGGTGTGGGCATTTCAGTTCGAGCGCTGCGCGAGCGGCGGCAATCGCCACTCGCTCGTTGCCGTTGTGCACGATCTCGATGGCGCGTGACGATTTTTCGCACAACTCGCAGACATGCGATTCGGGCAGTGCCGTGTGGCCACCATTGATGTGGCCGATGATGTCGGCGTCGGCTTCGAGGACCACGTCTTTGTCAATCAGTCCCGAGCCCGGTATGGACGGCCCGCCAGTATGGATGGTGCTTTGGATGCCGTGTTTGCGCGCCCAAGCGACCATTTCTTTGGCCTCATAGCCGGCTTTCACCGACCCCAGCCCCACTTCGCCCAGCAGGCTGACGCCGGCAGCTGCCAACTCTCTGAAATCGTCTTCGGTCATGCCCTTCTCAATCACTGGCGCACCAGCCAGTACTTTGACGCCGCCCGGTCGAAAGTTGGCAAAAGCGCGCTGCGCAGTGATGGCCAGGGCTTTGAGGCCCACGATGTCCTTGGGTCGGCCGGGCAGATGCACCTCACCGGCCGAAATCATGGTGGTCACGCCACCATGCATGGTCGAATCGATCCAACCCAGTTGGTTTTGGCGCGGGGTCCAGTCACCAAACACCGGGTGCACATGGCTGTCGATCAGGCCTGGACAGACGCAGGTGTGGCGCGCGTCGATCACGGTTTGGGCGTCCTCCAGGTCGCAGTCTTTCGCACGCCCCACCGCCGTGATCAAACCGTCTTCGATGACGATGGTGTCGGCGCTCAGAATGGGTTGGTCGATGTCGCCCGAGAGCAGCAGCCCGATGTGGCGGATGACGACTTTGCCCGATTTTTCTTCAAGGGTGGCGGTGGCCATGCGAGTCTCCTGTGGGGGGTGGGTTGGTGAGAACGATGCGCAACACCGCGTCGGTGACGAAATCTTTCCATGCCTGGGCATTTTCGGGCGAATCGACTCGCTCGCCAAGAAATGCCGATAACGTGTAGCGGTTGGACATCAGGAAGTAGCCGGTCGAGACGATCAGCAGATACACCTGACGCGCTTGCAAATCCGCCCGAAAGACGCCACTGTCTTGTCCTCGGCGCAGGATGTCGGCGATCACTCCCACCGCCGGTGACGAGTATTGGGCTGCTCGAGTGGACTGGACGATGTGCCGACCTTGAAGCAGATTTTCGGTGTTGAGCAGGGTGATGAATTCTGGGTGCGCTCGGTAGTATCCCAACACGAAGTCGATCACCTGACACAAAGATTCAACAGGGTCTTGTGTGTTGAGTTTCAGTTGAGCTTCGGCTTCATTCATGCGCCGGTAGATGTCCTCGATCACTTCGATGAACAAGCCTTCCTTGCTGCCGAAGTAATAGTAGATCATGCGGTCGACCGACTTGGCCGCACGCGAGATTTTCTCAACACTGCCGCCTTGGTAGCCATGCTTGGCAAAGACCTGAGTGGCGGCCTTGAGAATTTTGTCCCGTGTCGCTTGAGCCGACAAAGCCCGCACGCCCAAGCGAGCAGTGGCGGGGGGCTTGCGGGCCGAGGGCATGGCCTGCTTATTGTTCGGCGAACGCCCGCTCGATCACGAAGTCGCCCGGGGTGCTGGTGTTGCCCTCGGCAAATCCGCGCTCTTCCAACATCTTTTTCAGATCACGCAACATTTGCGGGCTGCCGCAAATCATCACGCGGTCGTTTTCCCGGTTCAGCGCTGGCAGGTCCAGGTCGGAAGTGAGTCGGCCTGACTCAAGCAGATCGGTGATGCGACCTTGATTCTTGTAGGGCTCACGGGTCACCGTGTGGTAATACAGGAATTGCTCGCGGACCAAGTCACCCAGCAGATCGTGTTGCGGCAGCTCTTGGGTGAGGTAGTCGTGGTAGGCCAACTCTTTAACTTCGCGCACGCCATGTACCAAAATGACTTTCTCGAACTTTTCGTAGGTTTCGGGATCGCGCAACACGCTCAGAAACGGAGCCATGCCGGTGCCCGTGCCCAGCATCCATAGGTTTTTGCCCGGTAACAAGTAATCAATCAGCAAAGTACCCGTGGGTTTGCGGCCCACGATGATCTCGTCTCCCACCTGGATGTGTTGCAGACGCGACGTCAGCGGGCCATCGGGCACTTTGATGCTGAGGAACTCCAGATGCTCCTCGTAGTTGGGACTGACGATGCTGTAAGCGCGCAGCAGTGGTTTGCCGTCGACCTTCAGACCGATCATGGTGAAGTGCCCGTTGGAAAAGCGCAAAGCCTGGTCACGGGTGGTAGTGAAACTGAACAAACGGTCGGTCCAGTGGTGGACCGACAAAACTTTTTCCTGGTGAAAAGCACTCATGGCAGGGCTCTGTGGTGTGGGGTTGTCGGTCGGGTTTGACACCGTGACAGCCCTCTTGTGGAAAGTGTTGGCTTGCACTATATTGTATTTCATGTAGTGTTTGCAACATGAAAATGAAGCAATCGCTACACGAATACAGGCGGCCAGACTTCAGTCTAGCCGTGGGCTCATGATTTTGGATGATGACCATCTAACCAAAAGGCATCAGGCATGACAGTGCACACCAAGGGCGACGGCTTGCCCGGACCGGACGAAACCCGTCCACATCTGGGCATCGAGCGAGCCGCGCCCCGCAACGAGCAGATGGCCGCGGACAAGGTGGAGTGCAACGCCTGCCCGGTGCTGTGTCAGATTTCCGTGGGTCGGGCTGGTGCTTGCGACCGCTATGCCAACGAGCAAGGGGTCTTGGTGCGAGTCGACCCGGTGGTGTGGTTGCGTCGTGCACCCAACCATGCGCCCCTCCAACAGGCCTTGATGGCGCGCGCCGAGGTGGGGCCTCAAGCCCTACCCGAGGCGGGTTCGGCGGATGATCCGGACTACTTCGTCACCGGCATTGGTTCCTCGACCACCTACCCCGATTACAAACCGGCTCCTTTCATCGTCGCATCGAAAGTGCGCGGGGTAGATATGGTGACAGTGGTCACCGAGGGCATCTTCAGTTACTGCAGTTTCAAGGTCAAGATCGACACGGATCGTTTTTTGGGTCCCGAGCAAAGTGCGGTGCGCTACCGAGGCGAGGTCATTGGTCACGTCACCACGGCCGAATACGGTTCGCAAATGCTCAGTTTGGGCGGCGTGCATCACCTGACCGGTGGCAGCAAAAAAGAAGGCCGCCTGACTTTGGAGGCGATGCATCTGCTCGGTAATCTTCAGCCGGTCGAAGTGGACATTGAGCAAGGCGCAAAAGTTCGATTGCAAGCGGGGCAGGCCCCGGTCGTCAATGGCGTAGCCGAGTCGCGCATGAGAGTCGGTTGCGGTTCGGCTGCGGTGGGTATCTTTGCGCAGCAGTGGTTGGGCCTGTGCGATGAGGTGGTGGTGGTCGATGACCACATTACCGGTGTCTTGTCGGAACACCAGGCTGGCCGTTGCCTGAACATGAAGCCAACCGGTGTGGGCATACGCGGGCGCAAGTCGACCCCCGGGCGCTATTTCCAGGTGGCCAGCCCGGGCGATGGCTGGGGCGGCACCGACATCAGCGACCCCTTGTCCATCCTGGAGCCTTTCGACCCCGAGGTGGCTTGGCCCGGGTTGCGCTTGCTCATGACGTCGACCACCGGTGAGCATTCGGCCTGGTTCGTGCTGGACGATCAACTCATGCCTCAGCCTGCGCCCATGCCTGAGGCGGTGCGCCAGGTGGTCGAGCGCATCGGTGAAAATTGCGAACCCTCCATGGTCAGCGTATTGTTTTTGGCCGGTGCTGGTGGCAGTTTGCGCGCTGGCGTCACCGACAACCCGATTCGACTGACCCAGGCCATCAAGCGGGCCTTGGTCAATGTGACCATTGGTGGCGCCTCGGCCTATGTGTGGCCTGGCGGCGGCATCACACTCATGGCCGACGTCACCCGGATGCCGCAAGGCAGTTTTGGCACGGTGCCAACCCCGGCGATTGTCGCCCCCATCGAGTTTTCGATGAAGCTGTCTGACTACCAGGCTTTGGGCGGGCACATGGGTTTTGTGCGCACCTTGGAAGACAGCTTGCGTCACGGCGCCTGGCACAACGACGGGGCACCGCAAAAAATGGTTTGGCAAGCCCCCGAGGGCGTACAGCCTTGGCCGCTGCATCAACCACCGATGTTGGGCTGACCAAGGCATGATGCAAGCCCAGCGAACCACACTCGATGCCTTGAGGCAACGCTGGTGGCATGGTCCCATCGACTTGATCGTGCAGGCCGAGGGCCACCCCGAGGTGGTCGAGGCTGCGCACCAACGGGCCTGGGAGGAGTTTCAGGGGGTGCTCACCGATTTGGTGCAAGAGTTGCCCACGCTGCGCTCAGGTGTGCGCCCGCAGTCTGAAAATCCCTGCCGTGGTGCGGTCGCGCGCACCATGTGGCAGGCTTGCCACCCACTGGCGACCGATGACGATGTCGGATTCATCACCCCCATGGCTGCGGTGGCTGGTTCGGTCGCCCAACACCTGCTGCGGCACTATTGCTTGCCCGGCATCGATCGCGCCGCGATCAACAATGGCGGCGATATCGCCTTGCACCTTTCCCCCGGCTCTGAATGGCGATTGGGCCTGGTGCACGACGCCGACGCGGTCTGGCTCAGTGGCTCAGTCGCAAAGGCACCACATCAGGAGGTCATCTGTCCCGACGGGATGTTTCAGATCGGGCAGACCAGCCCCGTGCGTGGCGTGGCCACCAGCGGTTGGTCTGGGCGCAGCCTGTCTCGTGGTATCGCTGACAGCGTCACGGTGCTGGCCGCTGATGCGGCCTGTGCTGACGCTGCCGCGACGATGATCGCCAATCGGGTCGACGTCGATCGTCCCGGCATTGAGCGTCTTCCCGCCAACCATGTGCGAGACGACAGCGACTTGGGTTTGCGACTGGTCACGCGCCATGTGCCGACCTTGGGGGTTGGGGAAATCACGACCGCATTGCAGCGTGGACTTGCGTATGCTCAAAGCTTGCTCGATTGCGGTCTGATTCAAGCTGCGCTGATCGGGTGTCAACATCAATTTGTGTCATGCGGGCACGAAGTCTGCTACCAGTCCATTACACACGGAGAAACCACAGCATGAAAGCACAGATTCGAAAACTGTTGGTCACCCTAGATGAAACACATGCCGAAGGGGGCAAGCCAGTCAGTCCGCCCACCCGCCGGGCCTTGGCGATGGCGGTCATCCGTAACCCTTATGCCGGCGCTTATCACGAGCAACTCGATGAATTGATCGCCATTGGTGAAGAGTTGGGTGCCTTGTTGGGGCAGCGTTGCGTTCAGGCCTTGGGCATTGCCCCGAGTCAGGCCCACAGCTATGGCAAGGCGGCCATCGTCGGCGAGGCTGGGGAACTCGAGCACGCCGCGGCCATCCTGCACCCCAAATTGGGCGCTCCATTGCGCATGGCTGTGGAGAAAGGCGCTGCTTTGGTGCCCTCGGCCAAAAAGCGCGGTGGCATGGGAACCCCCATCGACGTCCCCTTGGGGCATAAAGACGCTGCCTTTGTGCGCAGTCATTTTGACGCCATCGAGGCGCGCATCACCGATGCCCCTTTCGCGGATGAAATTCTGGTCGCCGTCGCCGTCACCGACAGTGGTCGCCCGCATCCGCGTGTGGGTGGCTTGCAGGCGAACGAAATCGTGGGCCAAGATGGCTTGCGTTAACCCCTTTTGTTCCTTTTTTTCAACGTCAATCAAGGAGATTTCATGAAGCCTCTGCAACACCTCAGCCGGGCTGCCGCCGCCCTCGGCTTGGCCTTGGGTCTGAGCCCGGCCTTGGCCCAAGGCGTCATCAAAATTGGCGAAATCAACAGCTACAAGGCGCAGCCCGCCTTCCTCGAGCCGTACAAAAAAGGCATGGAGCTGGCCGTCGATGAGATCAATGCCGCCGGCGGCGTGAACGGCAAAAAACTTCAATTGATCATTCGCGATGACAACGCCAACCCCGGTGACGCGGTCCGTGCCGCCGAAGAGTTGGTCTCACGCGAGGGCGTCGAAGTGCTTTCGGGTGCGTTTTTGTCGCACATCGGTTTGGCGTTGACCGACTTCTCCAAGCAAAAGAAATTCTTCTTCTTGGCCGGTGAGCCGCTGACCGACAAAATCGTCTGGCAAAACGGCCACAAATACACCTTCCGCTTGCGCGCGTCCACTTACATGCAAGCCGCCATGTTGGTGCCCGAGGCAGCCAAGCTGAAGAAAAAACGTTGGGCCGTGGTGTACCCGAACTATGAATATGGTCAATCGGCTGTGGCCACCTTCAAGCAATTGCTCAAGGCGGCGCAGCCCGATGTCGAGTTCGTGGCCGAGCAAGCCCCCGCCTTGGGTAAAGTGGATGCCGGTGCGGTAGCTCAGGCCTTGGCTGACGCCAAGCCCGATGCCATCTTCAACGTGCTGTTTGGTGCCGACTTGTCTAAATTCGTTCGCGAAGGCAACACACGGGGTCTGTTCCAAGGTCGCGAAGTGGTCAGCTTGCTGACCGGCGAGCCTGAGTACCTCGACCCGCTCAAAGACGAGACCCCCAATGGCTGGATCGTCACCGGCTACCCCTGGAACGGTATCAAGACCCCCGAGCACACCGCTTTCCTGAATGCCTACCAAAAGAGGTTCAATGACTATCCGCGCCTGGGTTCGGTGGTGGGCTACAGCATGATTCAAGCTCTGGCCTCGGGAATCCGCCGCGCTGGCGGCACCGACACCGAAAAACTGGTGACGGCCTTTCGTGGTATGAGCATGGATACGCCTTTTGGCAAGGTCACCTTCCGTCCGCAAGACCACCAATCGACCATGGGCGCCTATGTGGGTCGTATCAAGAATGAAGGCGGCAAAGGGGTGATGGTGGATTACCGATATGCCGATGGCGCAGCCTTCCAGCCCAAAGACGACGAAGTCGCCAAGATGCGACCGGCCAACTGAGTGCATGCCTGACAGGTGACTATGGATTTCTCCGGCTTTGTGGTTCAAGAGCTCAACGGCTTGGCCGGAGCGTCCTCCCTGTTTTTGGTGGCGGCGGGTTTGTCCCTGATCTTTGGGGTCACCCGCATTGTCAATTTCGCCCATGGCTCATTCTTCATGGTGGGCATTTACGTGGCCTACAGCCTGATCGAACACTGGGGTCGTTCTTGGGGCTTGGCGTGGTCGTTCTGGCCTTTATTGCTGATCGCTGCTCTCGTCACCGGTGTCTTGGGGGCCTTGGTCGAGATGCTGGTGCTCAGGCGCATTTACAAGGCGCCTGAATTGTTTCAGTTGCTGGGTACCTTCGCCTTGGTGTTGATCATCAAGGATGCTGCTTTGTGGATTTGGGGCCCTGAAGATTTGCTGGGGCCCAGGGTCCCGGGTCTGGCCGGCTCGATCGATATCCTGGGTCGACGGTTTCCCACGTATGACTTATTCTTGATCGTGGTCGGGCCGCTGGTGCTGGGATTGTTGTGGCTGTTGCTGACCCGCACCCGCTTTGGCACCCTGATTCGTGCAGCCACCCAAGACCGAGAAATGGTTGCTGCATTGGGCATCCACCAAGCCTGGCTGTTCACAGCCGTCTTCGCGCTGGGGTGCTTTTTGGCCGGCTTGGGAGGAGCTTTGCAGTTGCCACGTGAGCCAGCCAACCTGGGCTTGGACATGATGACCATCGGCGACGCGTTTGTGGTGGTGGTGGTCGGCGGCATGGGCTCGATCCCCGGTGCCTATGTCGCCGCTTTGTTGATTGCCGAGATCAAGGCCCTGTGCGTGGGTCTGGGAACGCAAGAGATTTTTGGCGTCTCCTTCGCTTTTTCCAAACTCACGCTGGTGGCTGAATTTTTGGTCATGGCCGTTGTGTTGATGGTGCGCCCCTGGGGTTTGCTGGGCAAGCCGCAAGGCGTGCCACGTCACAGCGCGGCTGGCGAACAACCTTTGGTGCTGGGTGGTGGCTGGCAACCGGTCGTATGGTCGGCCATCGGTGTGTTGCTGTGGGCGCTGCCCACACTGACGGCTGGATCGCCATACACCACGGTACTGGCAATTGATTTGCTGACCGCTGCCTTGTTTGCCGCCAGCTTGCATTTCATCATGGGCCCAGCGGGCATGCACTCCTTTGGTCATGCAGCTTACTTCGGTTTGGGGGCGTACATTGCCGCGTTGCTGGTGTTACGGGCAGGCGTACCCATGGAAGCCAGTTTGGCCCTGGCCCCGGTGCTGACGGCCTTGGCGGCCGTGCTGATTGGGTGGTTTTGCGTCCGACTGTCGGGTGTGTATCTGGCCATGTTGACCTTGGCATTTGGTCAAATCCTCTGGTCCATCTGTTTTCAGTGGGATCAATTCACCGGTGGCTCGAATGGCCTGACCGGTGTTTGGCCCAGCGCCACCTTCGCGTCCAAAACGCATTATTTCTATCTGACCCTGTCGCTCACGGCCTTGGGTATTTATGCTTTGCGACGCATGCTGTTTGCTCCGTTGGGCTATGCCTTGCGTGCCACCCGCGATTCGGTGCTGCGCGCTGACGCCATTGGCATCGATGTCAAGCGCGTGCAGTGGGCGGGTTTTGTGATTGCGGGCTTCTTCGCCGGTCTGGCTGGGGCCTTGTTCGCCTTCTCCAAGGGCAGTATTTCACCTGATGCCCTGGGCGTGGCCAAGTCGGTCGACGGTTTGGTGATGGTGCTGTTGGGGGGCGTACAAACCATCATGGGCCCCTTGGTGGGCGCGGTCAGTTTCACTTGGCTGTCGGACATCATTGCCCGCAGCACCGATTATTGGCGCGCGCTTTTGGGTGCCATCATCTTGCTGCTGGTGTTGGCCTTTCCTCAAGGCATTGCCGGGTTTTTCAGCCAATGGTGGTCACAACGCCGAATCGCCACGCAGGGAGTCGCATGAGTTTGTTGCATGTTGAAAATCTGGGCAAGTCGTTTGGGGGCAACCGTGCCGTTGACGGCATTGACTTCAAAGTGGCGCCGGGCGAGTTGTTGGCCCTGATTGGTCCCAATGGCGCGGGCAAATCGACCACCTTTAACATGGTCAACGGTCAATTGCGACCCGACAGCGGTTTCGTGCGGCTCGATGGCGTCGACCTGGTCGGTCTGAAGCCGCGCGAGATTTGGCAGATGGGCGTCAGCCGTACCTTCCAAATCGCTGAAACCTTTGCCACACTGACCGTGGTCGAAAATGTTCAAATGGCCTTCCTGTCGGCGGATGGACATTTATTTAACTTGTGGCGACGCGCTGCACAACATCGGCGCACCGAGGCCATCGAGTTATTGGCGCAGGTTGGTTTGGCCGAGCAGGCCGATCGACCTTGCAGTCAGTTGGCCTACGGGGACATCAAGCGCCTGGAATTGGCCATCGCCTTGGCCAATCAACCCCGCTTGCTGCTGATGGACGAGCCCACCGCCGGCATGGCGCCGGCTGAGCGCAATAAACTCATGGCACTGACCCGCGAGTTGGTGACGCAGCGTGGTTTGGCGGTGCTGTTCACCGAGCACAGCATGGACGTGGTGTTTGGTTATGCCGATCGAATCATCGTGCTCGCGCGCGGACGGCTGATCGCCCAGGGCAACGCCCAAGACATTCGCAATCACCCCAAAGTGCAAGAGGTGTATTTTGGGTCCGGTAAAACCTTCGAGGCCCGTCAATGAGCGCCGATATTTTGCTTCAGACCCATGGCCTGAATGCCTGGTACGGAGCGGCCCAAATTCTCTTTGACGTCGGTCTGGAAGTGGGGCGTGGTGAAGTGGTGGCCCTGATGGGGCGAAACGGCGCAGGCAAATCGACCACCCTCAAAGCCATCATGGGCATGATGCCGCGCCGATCGGGTCAAATTCGCTTTCTGGGTCAAGACATTTCTCAGGCCCAAGCTCATCAGGTGGCTAGGCAGGGATTGGGTTTCGTGCCCGAAGATCGACGAATTTTCACCGACCTGACCGTGCTGGAAAATTTGAGTGTAGGCCGTCAAGGGTCGCGCCAATTTCCCGATGGCAGCGCGGCGCCGTTTTGGACCCACGAGAAGTTGTTTCAACTTTTTCCTAATTTAGGCGAGTTGCAGCATCGCCCTGGTGGGCGCATGAGCGGCGGAGAACAACAAATGCTGACCGTGGCGCGCACCCTGATGGGCAACCCTTTGGTGGTTTTGCTCGACGAACCGTCCGAAGGTGTCGCCCCGGTCATCGTCGAGCAGATGGCTGACATGATCATGGCCTTGAAACGAGAGGGTGTCAGCATTTTGTTGTCCGAACAAAACCTCCACTTCGCACAATGGGTCAGCGACCGGGCTTATGTGCTGGAAAAGGGCCAGATCCGGCACCAGGCCAGCATGGTCGATCTGGTCAACGATGCCGACATCCAACGGCAGTACCTGAGCGTCTGAGGCCCCAATGAACGTCCCGCTGCGCAGTCATATTTTGCAGTGCCGGGTCAATGGCCAGCCGCTTGAATTGGAATTGACTTCTGCCGCCACGCTTTTGCACGTGCTGCGCAACGATTGTGGCCTGAACGGGCCTAAACTGGGTTGTGGTCTGGGCCAGTGCGGCGCTTGCACAGTGTGGGTCGATGGTTTGGCGGCACGTTCATGCTGCATGCCCGCGCTAGAGATGCAAGGCCGCGAGATCACCACTCTGGAGGGTTTGCCCGCCGATTTGCAGGTGGTTCGGCAAGCCTTTATCGACGCACAGGCGGCGCAATGCGGCTATTGTCTCAATGGCATGATCATGATGGCCGCCCATCTGTTGCGCGATCAGTCCTCGCCCAGCGATGCGGACATTGTGCGGGCCTTGTCGGCCAATGTGTGCCGCTGTGGCACCCATGTCGAAATCATGCAAGCCGTGCGGCTGGCGGCCCAGCGTTTGACTCAAGGTTCTGGGGCATGAGCACGCTGGCCCGACAACATCACACGCGCCGAGCCATCGCCCAGGCCCGGGGTGTCCTGTTTGTGTGGCGCTGTCCGGTGCCTCAGCCCCCTGTGGTGCGTGGGCAACCGACCTTCATCGCCAGCGATCCGGCTGAGGGCCCCGAGATTTTGTTGGCGGTTTGGCGCGACGGTAGCGTGACCGGTCTGTGTGGTCATGTGGATTTGGGCACCGGGCTGCGCACGGCGCTGACACAAATCGTCGCCGAAGAGTTGGATGTGCCGATGCAGTCGGTACATTTGATCATGGGCAGCACTGAATCCGCCCCCAATCAGGGCGCGACCATCGCCAGCGCATCCATCCAAATCCATGCCGAGCCTTTGCGCCGTGCCGCTGCACAAGCTCGCCACCATCTGTCGGGCTTGTGGGCCCAAGCCTGGTCTTGTCAGGCCGATCAGGTGCAATGGCATGAAGGCAGGGTCAGCCACACGTCACATAGCGCCCCATGCGCCGAAGTGATTCCCGAAGCAGGTGTGCGCCTGGAGTTGAATCTGCAAGTGTCGGTGAAAGATCCCGCGAACTATCGCTTGGTGGGGCGCAGCATGCCTCGTGTGGACATCCCCTCCAAGGCCAGTGGCGAGCCCGCCTTTGTACACGATCTGCGATGGCCCGGCGTGCTGCATGGCCGAGTCGTTCGGCCACCCTATGCCGGGGCCGATCATGGTGACTTCATTGGGCACACTCTGCTACGAGTCGATCAAGCCAGTGTGGGTCACATCCCCAATGTACGAGCCGTGGTGGTGCAGGGCGATTTTGTGGGCGTGGTGGCCGATCGGGAAGAGCACGCCGAGCAGGCCATGCGGGACCTGCGCTTGGACTGGAAGCCTTGGCCGCGCCTGCCTGACGTCAGTGACCTGGAAAATGCCTTGCGCGCCAACCCCAGCACGCCGCGCCAGTTGGTCGATGAGGGTGATGTCGATGCCGCCATCGGTGCGGCGGGCACTGCTTTTGATCGAACCTACATTTGGCCATACCAGATGCACGCCAGCTTGGGACCTTCGTGCGCCTTGGCGCATTGGCTCGATGGTGCCGACCCCCAAGCCTCGCACATCCGTTTGCGCGTATGGGCCGGCACGCAAAATCCGCATGTTTTGCGGCATGATTTGGCTACGCTGATGCAGCTGCAAGACACCGAGGTCGATGTCATTCGCATGGAAGCGGCCGGTTGCTATGGACGCAACGGGGCCGACGATGTCGCCGCTGACGCCGCCCTGATGTCGCGCGCCGTGGGCGCCCCGGTGCGGGTGCAACTGACCCGCGAACAAGAAAGCGCCTGGGAACCCAAGGGGGCTGCCCAGTGGATGCATGTGCGCGGCGGTTTGGGGCCCGAGGGGCGACCGCAAGGCTACGATTTCGAGACTGCTTACCCTTCTAACGGCGCGCCCACTTTGGCCCTGTTGTTGACGGGGCGTGTCAGCGCCACCGCCCAAGCCTATGAAATGGGGGACCGCACTGCCCGCCCCCCCTATGGCTATGCCGATCTGCGGGTGACCGTGCACGACATGGCGCCGATGCTTCGGGCCAGTTGGTTGCGCGGCGTATCCGCCTTGCCCAATTCATTTGCCCATGAAAGTTACATCGACGAATTGGCCCATGCCGCCGGCGTTGATCCGGTTCAATACCGCTTGCAGTGGCTGGATGACCCGCGTGCTCGCGAATTGGTGCAGGCCACGGCCGAACGCGCCGGCTGGCGGCCTCATACCCAACCCCAACAGCAAGCGAGGCAAGGCGATTGGCTTCAAGGTCAGGGCTTTGCCTATGCCCGTTACGTGCACAGCAAATGGCCCGGCTTTGGTGCCGCCTGGGCCGCTTGGGTGGCCGATGTCGAAGTGCACCGCCATACCGGCGAAGTACATGTCAAGCGGGTGGTGGTGGGCCACGATGCCGGTCTGACCATCAACCCGGCTGGTGTCGAGCACCAAATCCATGGCAATGTCATTCAGACCACCAGCCGTGCCTTGAAAGAGCAGGTGCAAACCGACCCTGACACGGGTGTGGTGACCAGCAACGACTGGGGCTTGTACCCGATACTGAGTTTTCGTGAAGTGCCGGTGATCGAGGTTTTGCAGATGCCGCGTCCCGATCAACCTTCCTTGGGTGCGGGCGAGTCGTCTTCGGTACCGGGCACGGCTGCCATCGCCAATGCCATTTTTGACGCTACCGGTGTTCGCTTTCGGCAACCGCCCTTTACGCCCGAGGTCGTGCGTGCTGCACTCAACCCTTTGCCAAGTCCCGAGACCCAGGCGCCAACGGCCCCCCCCGCCGAACAGGTCGATGCGCCGCAGCGGACTGCAGCACGGCCCAGTTGGCGTGGACGCACACTGACTTGGGGGCGTCGGGTGACCGGTATGACTTTGGGGGCATTGGCCTTGGTGGCGGCGACCTTGGGCTGGCGTTCCAGTTTGCCCGAGGTGGCTCGCCCCGACATCAGCCGCTATTCTGATGCGCAACTCGAACGCGGCAGACAGTTGGCGGCGCTGGGCAATTGCGTCGGTTGTCACACCGCCGAGCAGGGCGTACGAAACGCCGGTGGACGCCCCATCGAGACACCGTTTGGTACGGTCTACACCACCAACCTCACCCCTGACCCCGAGACCGGGTTGGGGCGTTGGTCCTTTCAGGCCTTTGCCCGCGCGATGCGCGAAGGTGTCTCGCGCGACGGTCATCGCCTGTACCCGGCCTTTCCCTACACCTCGTTTGCGGGCATGAGCGACACCGACCTGATGGACCTCTACGGCCACCTCATGGCACAGACTCCGGTGCGCCAGGCAACACCTGCGCCTGAGATGCATGGATGGGCCGCTTGGCGACCGATCATGGCGGTATGGAATGGACTCTTTCACCTGCCTCAGCCCTATCGGCCCGACCCGAGTTTGACCGAGGCGCAAAACAGGGGTGCCTATGCGGTGCAATCCATAGGTCATTGCGGTGCCTGTCACACCCCTCGCAACGTTTTGGGGGCAGAACGCGAAGCAGCCCAATTGCAAGGCGCCGATGTCGATGGCTGGCATGCCCCGGCGCTCGATGCCCTGAATCGATCGGCCGTACCGTGGACCGAAGAATCGTTTTATCTCTACCTGCGCCATGGACATAGCCCTTGGCAGACCGTTGCCGGCGGACCCATGGCCCTCATCGTGCGCGAAATGCAGAGCGTGCCTGACGCGGTCTTGCGTGACATGGCCGCCTATCTGGCCACATTGAATCCGGCCAGTGCCGAGATCACCCCCGAGCGCAGCCAGCAGATGGCCGGCATGGCCGTGCAACGTGCCGCCCTTCAGGCACCCTGGCCCGATGCCGCTCAGCGTCAGTTCCAAGGCAGTTGCGGCGCTTGTCACCATGACGGCGATGGCCCTCAGTTGTTGGGCGCCAACACCCCTTTGGCGTTGAATTCACAAGTGCGTGCAGCGCGACCCGACAACCTGATTCGCACCATCTTGAATGGTTTGCAACACCCACCCGGCCCGCAGGTCGGATTCATGCCGGCGTTTCGCCATAGCCTGAGTGATGCCCAAGTGACCGATATCGTCACCTATACCCGGCGCCGCTATGCGCCTGACCTGGCTCCTTGGAGCGAAGTGGTGCAACGGGTGCGGCAAAGCCGCTGATCAGGCATAACGGCGGGCGATGGTCTCAGCCACGCACACCGGCTTGTCGCTGCCTTCGCGTTCGACCGTCACGGTATAAACCATTTGAAAGCCACTCGGCTCGATGGGGTCCGCCGATTTCAGGCTGATGCGTGCGCGCAGACGCGACCCCACCGGCACCGGTGAAGTGAAGCGCACCTTGTTAACACCGTAATTCACTGCCATGCGGGTTTCATTGACCTTCAGCGCGGAATCAAAAAAACTGGGCATCAGCGACAAGGTCAGGAAACCATGAGCAATGGGGCCACCAAAGGGGCCTTGGCGGGCACGCTCGGGATCGACATGAATCCACTGGTGGTCACCGGTGGCCTGAGCGAACAGGTTGACTTGCTCTTGAGTGATGTCGATCCAGTCACTCACGGCCAATTCATGGCCGACCAAATCGGCGACTTCTTGCAGGGTTTGAAAGACGCGCATCTCAGGCTCCGCGTATGAATCCGTCATAGACCAATTTGCAACCGGTCAGCCCCAAGCCAACCTGGATGCAAGCATAGAACACTTTGGGCGACATCTTTCTTGCCAGTCGAACGCCGATCCAGATGCCTATGGGTGTAAAGGGCATGAGCAGCACCGCCGTGACCATGCCCCGCATGTCCAGCAAACCCAGTGCGGCATACGGGATCCATTTCGAGAGATTCACCCAAAAAAACAGCACCGCCATGCTGGCGGCATAGGTGATGGGTGGCAATCGCATCGGCAACAAATAGGCGTTCAAAGGAGGGCTGCCGGCGTGGGCGACAAAACTGGTGAAGCCCGACATGGCGGTCAGCGTGGCCCCGATCCAGCGTGGCAAGATCACCCCTTGTGGGCTGGGGGGAAACAACACGCGTTGGGCCACAAAGGTCAGCGCGAACACGCCCACCACTCCCTCGACGATGTGCGAGTTGAGGTACTTGAACAACAGGAAACCCACGACGATACCGACCATCGACCACGGCAGAAGCGAGCGAATCAAGGCCTTGTCATATTCATGACGGTAAGCGCGCAGGGCCAATAAATCGAGTACGAAGAGCAGCGGCATGAGCACGGCTGCGGCCTCGGGCACGGTGACGGACAGGGCAATCAGTGGTACCGCCAAGCTGCCAAAGCCTGAGCCAAAACCGCTCTTGCTGATGCCGATCAGCAAAATGGCGGGAATGGCGGTCAGGTAAAACAGCGGATCGGTGTAGATCCAGTCAGATGGCATGCGCAGGCTTCATTTCACCCCGATTTTGGGCAGGATGAAGTCGTAATCCATGCGATAGGTGCCATCGGCTTGCAAGACCCAATCGGCGATCAGTGATTGGCGCACGCCAAACACGGCGTCCGAGTCGAGGTAGCCGTCCTTGTCGCGGAACACATGGGTGATCAGGCGCTGGTAACCCGGGGCTTCGACCATGAAGTGCAGGTGGGCCGGTCGCCACGGGTGGCGTTTGGTGGCATTGAGCAACACACCGACCGGGCCATCGGTCGGGATGGGGTAGGGCTCGGCCACGATGGTCCTGAAGTAATAGCGGCCTTCGGAGTTCGACTTCAAGATGCCACGCGCCTGCGAGTGACCCAAGTCTTCGTATTGCACATCGTAAAGCCCATCGTCATCGGCCTGCCAAACGTTGATCGTCGCATTGGGTATGGGCTCGCCGTCCAGACCCAGAATGCGCCCCTCGACCCAGCAAGGCGCTCCTTTGGCACCATTAGAGACGTCGGATCCCAGTTCGAATTTCGGGGCTTCTTCCAGAAAGAAAGGCCCAAACACAGTGGCTTCGGTGCAGCCGGCGGGCTTGTCCTGGTTCATGGCGATGGTCAGCATGGACAGGCCAAGCACGTCAGACAACAAGATGAACTCTTGTCGCGTGCCTGTGCACTTGTGGCCGGTGGCGGTCAGATATTGGATGCCCTTGAACCACTCATCCTCGGTCAACTTCACATCGCGTGCGAAGTTGTGCAGGTGCTTGATGAGGCTGGAGATGATTTCTTTCAGGCGTGGGTCAGGCGTATTGGCGAAGCTGGCCAAGACGGCTTCGGTGATGTTGTGTTGGTTCAGATTGCGCATGATGACTTCCTTGAGGTTCAGCGTTGCAGGGGTTTGCCGGCCAGCCAGTCGGCGCCACGGAGGTACAGGTCTTCGACGATCGGTCCCTTGAGTTGGGGCATGTCCATTTTGACCTTGTAGCCGATGCGGGTCTGGATGTAGGCCAGATGGCGGTAGCCTTCGGGGAATTGGGACAGTGCTTCGGCGTCCAGTTTCAGGGTGGCTGAAGGGTCGAGCGGGTCAATGCGGTCTTTTTCATAAATGGGCTGGCGGTGGACCAAGCCCCAGCGATCCTGGCGCAACTCGAAGAAATCGTAAAAACGGCCGGTGCAAACCACGTCGCACAAGACGCCCTCGACCGGGCCGCGCTGTGAAATCATCATTTTGGTTTGAGCAATGGCGCGCTCGCCCTGAACATCGATCGAAGAGCCACCTAAAAAGTGCAGGATGCTCACGTCCTTGTTCCAGCCCTCAATGGTGACGCGGATGAATTCCTCGTAGGGCCCTTGGAACCACGTGGCCATCATGACGCCGTCGGCGTGCCAGACGGTTCGAAAGCGGTCCCAAAGTCCGGCGTCGCGCCAGACGGCCCAGTTTTCGACCAGTTGGCGAACTCGCAGTTGTTGTTCCATGGTGTGGTCCATGTCTTATTCCCTCGGGGTCTGTTGGCCCATTCAGGGGCCACTTGTTGTTCGATGGATCAGATTGTCGACCATTGGACCGGCATCGGCCCAAGCTCCGGCGACACGCCGCTGAAGGATACACTTGTTTGATATTTTCAGAATTCCCGATTAGCCCCATGATGACACCCCCAACCATCGACACTGAAGTTCTCATCGTCGGCGGCGGGCCCAGTGGCCTGATGCTGGCCAACGAACTGGGACCCAGAGGAATAGACTGCCTGTTGGTGGATGCCAAGGCGTCGACCGCTTTCAATCCCCAGGCCAATGCCACCCAGGCGAGAACCATGGAGCATTACCGACGCCTTGGGTTCTCTGACGAGATTAGGTCCTTGGGTTTGCCGGCCGATCACCCCACAGATATCGCCTATTTCACCCGACTGACGCAGCATGAATTGGCTCGGCTGAGCTTGCCCACGGCGGCCCAGGCCGTGAGCAAAATCCGCGACATGTCGGGCTCTTGGAGTGCAGCCGAATTGCCGCACCGCATATCGCAAAAGTATGTCGAGCCGGTGCTGCGTCGCCATGCAGAGAAATGGCCTTCCAACGACATCCGTTATGCCCATACCCTGCTGGGTTTTGAAGCGCATGCCGACCATGTCCGGGCCCGCGTTCAAGTGGCTGATTCAATTCAGCCTGAATTCACGGTGCGAGCACGCTATCTGATCGGGGCCGACGGTCCGCGCAGTGCGGTACGCCATCAATTGGGCATCAGCTGCGAGGGCGCCACCGGCATGCGCCGAGCCTATATGGGGGGGCAGATGTTCGCCGTCTATGTGCGTTTGCCCGAGTTCTACAGTCGCATGCCCCACGCCAGGGCGTGGATGTACGTCACGGTGAACGCCGAGCGCCGCGCCTTACTGGCTTCGGTCGACGGGGTCAGTGAATTCGCCTTTCATGCCTCTTTGCATGAGGATGAAGAGGCTCAAGCCCAGGGCTGGGGCGAGACCCACGCGCGCCAGGTTCTGCGCCAGGCCTTGGGCTGTGACATGGCCATGGAGATTTTGAGTTGTCAAACCTGGACGGCCGGCCATGCCCTGGTCGCTCAGGAGCTTTCTCGGGGGCGGGTGATCCTGATTGGCGACGCCGCCCATTTGTTCACGCCTACCGGGGGCTTGGGCTACAACACCGGCGTCGAAGACGCGGTCAATCTCGGTTGGAAACTGGCCGCTACGTTGCGCGGTCAAGCTGGCCCGAGACTGTTACAGAGTTACGCCATTGAGCGCAAGCGTTTGGCCCAACGCAATACCGGCTATGCGCGCCACTTTGCTGATTCGGTGGGCTTGTATGCCGTCACGCCCGAGCTCGAAGCCGACAGTCCTGCGGGCGAGCGAGAAAGAGCGCTGGCAAGTGCACATTTCAACGCCCATGTGCGGCTTGAATTCAATATTCCCGGGGTGACCTTTGGCGGCAGATACGATGGCAGTCCCATCATTGCCGACGATGGCACTCCCGCGCCGCCGGATCAGGCCAACACCTATGTGTCCACGGCCAAGCCCGGCGGACGCCCGCCTCATGTGTGGTTGCCCGATGGGCGCTCGTGGTATGACACTTTTGGCCGCGATTGGACCTTGCTCGTGTTCGGACCAGAGGCGTCCGATGTTCAGGCTTGGCGCGAGCATGCCGCCGAACGTAATCTGGACCTTAAGGTGGTGGTCCAAGACGACCCAACCCTGCTGGCGCTCTATCAGGCGCGCTTGATCCTGATTCGGCCCGATCAGATCGTGGCTTGGCGTGGCCAGACTTGCGATGACTTGAATGGCGTTTGGGGTCGAGTCTTGGGTTTCGACGCTTGAATCAGTCCCCTTAGATGGGTTTGATCAGCACCTGTCGAAACTTGACGATCCCCGAACCATATTGCAGGGCAATGTGGCCTTTGGCGAGCTTGGCGTTGCGCACCCGTACCGTTTCTTGACCGTTGAGCCGAACGACCAGCAAGTCGCCTTGCGCCGTGATTTCCAGCACATTCCATTGACCACCGGCTTTGGGCATGGGAGAGACCTTGGCCACATCCACTATCGCCCCGGTGCCATACGAGGGGTCTGGGCGGGTGTCCCAGATGTTTACTTCATAGCAGTTGTCGGCGCCGATCTTGTTGGGATCTTGGCAACGGATGAAAATGCCGCTGTTGGTCTGGCTGTCGACCCAGACTTCGGCCCGAATTTCGGTGTTGTCGTAGATCTTTTTGGACACCAAATAGCCGGGTGTTTTGCTGCGCAAAAGGTCGGCCACGATGGCATCATCCTGAATGCGCCAGTTGGCGTCGCCCGCCAGAGTCCAGTCATTCAGGTTGCTGCCGCGGTCAAACATTGGGGTCCAACCGGAAGTGGACGTCGGCGCACTGGCGCAGCCGGCCAACAAGGTCAGGCTCAGTGCGCAGCACCAGGTGGCACGGCGTTGGAGTGATTTTGTCGTCATTTTTTCTCCTATTGAAGTGGACCAAATCGGCCATGGCTGATCAGGTTGGTGCATCATCCGGTGGTCATTTCCGGGTGTCAAGGCAGGGATTACACTCGAACGAACAGAGGAGTTCCAATGAGCACATTTCATTTGCCCTCCATTCGACGCATTGTGACGGGTGATGACGCGCAAGGCCGATCGCGCATCATCGAAGACGCCGCCTGTACCAGCGTGCGTACCGTCCCCGAGAGGCCCAATTACCGATCAGTGAATGTTTGGCGCACCACAGAAGCGCCGGTTCGAGTGGATGCCCCTGACACCATCGCCGAGCACCAAGGCATCTTGCCCCCCTCGGGTGGTGGCAGTATTTTGCGCATCATCGACATCCCGCCCGAATCGAAGGACCCCGCAGAGCGCCAGCGCCAGATCAGCGCGATGTTCAAGGGCATGTTCTCCGATGCGCACCACGACCAGCGCGATGGGGTACACCCCGGCATGCACAAGACCGACACCATCGATTACGCCATCGTCTTGCAAGGCGAAATCTATGCGTTGATGGATGAGGGCGAGACCTTGATGCGCGCTGGCGATGTGTTGATCCAACGTGGCACCAACCACGCTTGGGCGAACCGTTCTGACCAGATGGCACGCATTTGCTTTGTGCTGATGGACGGTCAACGCTGAGGCAGGTGGGATGAGATGTGTCGCCGGTTGACTTCTTTTCTGGCGTCCTGTCGCTGATGGTTGGGCTATGCTCTTTTGCTCTGGGGGCTGCTGGGCTCCCCTGTTTGGGCTCAGGACAGTTTGCACCAAGGCCCGGTACTTGACATTTGGGTGCAACGGGGCAATCAGATCTTGCCTGCTTACCGGGTGAACCGCCACAGGGCGGGCGACACCGTGCAAGTGAGCGCCTTGGCCGTACCCCACGTCAGACAGATCCTTTTGATCGCTCTTGTCCAGCCCACCGGTCAAAAAATAGAGAGCGCCGCCTTCGAGGTCGATCAAGCCAACGTGACTGGTCCGGTGACCATCACCTCGGACGATCAGGTGCCGGTGATTATTCTGGCTCCGCAGCTCAGGAATTTATTTGGGCTCTACACCAGTTTTTCCGAGTCAGAAAATTTACTCAAGGAGGTGATACGCAGTGACCCGCAGCGCTTCATTGAGTTGCAAACCACAGACTTGATCAACCGGGCCATTGCCACCATCGTTCAGTGGCTCGACGCCCAATTGCGTGGACGCAGCGCGGATGAGGCGGCCACGCGAGCTCGCTCGTTTGCCGAAAAATTTGGCGTCCGTGATATCAGCCCTGACTGCTTCAAAGGCGGCGTCATTCGAACCCAGTGCATCGCCATCGAAATGGTGACCAGCCGGGACTTTTTCATGCCATCCTCCGGTGTGCTCGATGAGGTTTCTGCTCAGGGTCGATCGCAAGACCTCAGCGGCTTTCTGGTCAACAACCTTCGCGTCATCTCACAGGCGCGCGACTACCTCAGCAACCGCTTTCGTGATCAATACGAATTCGCCCCATCTTTCGCACGTCCATTGAATGAAGGCATGTCCGTGCAATTGTTCTCGCCGGTGCGCAACCGCATGGGCAGCACCAAGACAGCCTATGTCTATGTGCCGGGTTGGTTCAGCGGACCGATTCCACAGTGGCTGACCAACGATGGATTCGCCGGTTGCTTGTATGCCGGTCGGGCGCGAGTCATGATCGAAGGTCGTCTTCCTCTGGCCCCATACTGGCACTCATTTCGCATCACCCTGTCTGATCCTGTGGATGGAGGTGTGTTGGGGCATGTCGACGATGTGGGTTTCAACCCGACCCGTGAAGAAATCGTGTTTCAGCCACCTCGCTTGGACCCACAGCGCTGGCCCCGCTCTCAACAGGTCTTGGTGCAACTCAGCGGCATGTTTGGTTTCGAGCCCTGGGCCGATACCTCATTCCTGATGGATTTGCCATTGCGAGAGTTGCGCGCCGAACACATCCAAGGCTTGTCGGGGCTGAAGTCTGGATCCCAAGCCGACTTGGTCTTGCAAGCGCCTGCCCGTTCAGCGTGCTTGCAATCCACGCGATTGGTCTTGCCCGATGGTCGCTGGGTCCCTTCAGCCTCCGCTCAGCCTGAGCACTTCCAAGTGGATTTGAGTGACTTACCTGCGGGGACTGCGAGCTTTAGCCTCCTTCAGGTGGGTTTCCCCGAGGTCACTTTGACTTGGCCGGTTTTGTCTGCTGAGCCCACATTCACCAGAGCCCCCGGCCCCAATCCCTTGCTGGTCATTCCATCCGCCCAGGCCTGGCAATGGTCGATCGCTCTAGACGATATGTGGATGAGCGATGACTCGGCCTTCAGCCTGCGACTCAAGGCACTGCCCCCATTGGTGTTGCGGCAGCAGTCGCACGCTTTGCAGTGGCGCGTGACCACTACCTCTGGGGCCTTGCAGTCGGCACAAACGGTAGCGCTGATGCTCGATATGCGACAGCAAGAGTTGCGAACCCGAGAGCCAGTTCGGATGAGTCAGGTCCATTGGCCGGGCATCATCAACCCCATCGAATACCGGGTGCTGGATGCGCAGTCACGCCCACTCTCTCCCTGGCAAGCGTTGGGCAAAACCGTCATCACTTTACCGATCTTGCAAAAGTGGTCTTGCCACGTCGATGGCACTCGCTGGAGGGTGGCTGGTGATCGACTTGAATTGATCCGATCGGTGGAGTGGCTCGATGCTGGCGCAGCCAACCAATCCCCCGACCTCAAACCGGCTGTGTTTCAGGCTTGTCCGGACGGCCTTTGCCTGACTGTGGAGCCGCCTGCGGCAGGGCAACGACTCGGTGTCCAATTGCATTGGGTCGATCAAAAAACTTTCGATCTGGCGGCGCCCGCGACTTCGCCTTGCCCCTGAGGTGGTCGGCCCCCGTTCAGTGCTTGGCCGACCAACTCTTGGGGTCTGCCAAGTGCCAATGTCGCTCAAATGCAGGCCCCCCTGCAGCCAGATCGATGGGCCTGGCATCCACCAGGCTGCCTGCACTGATGCTCGGATAAAGGTCCGACAGAGGGCGACAATCGGTGGCGCCGACTCGACGCGTGATATGGCGCAGCGACACCTCGTTCGGCCCCTGAACACCGGTGGCTTCGAGCAATTCTTTCAAGGCATCCAGGGTGTGATGGTGGAAGTTTTTCACCCTCTGGGCTTTATCGGGCACCACCAAAGCCTTCTGGCGCACCGGGTCTTGCGTGGTCACCCCTGTGGGGCATTGCCCGGTATGACAGGTTTGTGCTTGGATGCAGCCCAAGGCGAACATGAAACCACGCGCGCTATTGCACCAATCGGCGCCCATGGCCAAGGTCCGGGCGATGTCAAAGGCGCTGACAATCTTGCCACTGGCCCCCAACTTGATCTGGTCGCGCAAATTCAAGCCAACCAGGGTGTTGTGCACCAGCCGCAGACCTTCGATCATGGGCATGCCCATGTGATCGGAGAACTCCAGCGGTGCTGCGCCCGTCCCCCCCTCAGAGCCGTCAACGACGATGAAATCGGGAACGATTTGTGTGCTGACCATGGCTTTGGCGATGGCGAACCACTCCCAAGCATGACCTACGCAAAGTTTGAATCCGGTGGGTTTGCCGCCCGAGAGTTCACGCAAGCATTGAACGAATCGAAGCAAACCTTCCGGGTCCTGAAATCTGCTGTGAGATGACGGCGAGACGCAGTCTTCACCCACAGCGACGCCGCGCGCTTCGGCGATTTCAGGTGTCACCTTCGGGCCCAGCAAGACCCCGCCATGACCGGGTTTGGCGCCCTGACTGAGCTTGAGCTCGATCATCTTTACTTGGGGGTCAAGGGCATTGGCGGTGAACTTTTCTTCGCTGAAGGTGCCGTCGGGATGGCGACAACCGAAATAGCCCGAACCGATTTCCCAAATCAGGTCACCGCCATGCACCCGGTGGTGTCTGGAAATCGAGCCCTCTCCGGTGTCATGGGCAAAGCCGCCCAGCTTCGCCCCCTGGTTGAGCGCCAATACGGCGTTCGCACTCAGTGCTCCAAAACTCATGGCCGAGACATTGAATAAGCTGATCTCATAGGGTTGGGTGCACTGCGCATTGCCGATGCGGATTCGAAAATTGGCGTGTGGCAAAGTGCTGGGGTTCATTGAGTGCGTGAGCCATTCGTAGCCTTCGGTGAGCACATCCATTTGCGTGCCAAATGGTCGTTTGTCAGATTGCCCTTTGGCACGGGCGTAGACCAATGAGCGCTGAGCGCGGGAAAAGGGCGCTGACTCGGTTTCGCTCTCAATGAAATATTGGCGAATTTCTGGTCGGATGTATTCCAGCAAGAACCGCAAATGACCAATGATGGGGTAATTGCGCAAAATCGCGTGGTGGCTCTGCCGCACATCCCTAATGCCCAGGGCCAGCAAAACCGCCCAAATCACCCAAGTCAGACCCCCTTGACCGGTCAGCAATAGCCAAAGGCTGTTGACCGCGAACAACAGAATCACCAGCAAAAAAGCGGTGTAACGGGCTGGATAAAACCTGTTGACGAATTCAAGCATGCTGCGCTCTCCGGTGGTTCAGTCCTGTCGCAGGGGCGATTTACGCCCTGCACTGAGCCAGACTAACATGGCCCGGTACAGTGTCAATGCGGATTAAGGAGCACGGGTGATGCAAAGAAGAACATGGTTGGGTGGCGCGGCTGCCTTGGCCGGTTGGTCAATGGCCTCATGGGTTCAGGCGCAAAGCTTTTCTGGTCGTACTCTTAAATTCATGGTGGGTTATCCGGTGGGGGGCGTGGCCGATTTCATCACCCGCACCACCACCGATGGTTTGGGCGCGACCTTGGGGGCCAATGTCGTGGTTGAAAACCGCCCCGGTGCAGCAGGCAACATCGCGGTCGATGCGGTCATGAAAGCCAGTCCCGATTCTGGAACTTTCGGCATGTTCGGAAATTTGCAAATCACCATGAACCCGCATGTGTCGCAATTGGCCTTGAAGGGGAGCGACCCACTGCGCGATTTGGTGCCGGTGATCGGCTTGGCCGACATGATCCTGATGTTGGCAGTCACCGCCCCCACGGGCATCAAAACCCTGGATCAATTCATGCGTCAGGCCCGTGACAAAGGGCCTGACTTCCGCATCGGCATCGCTGGCATCGGTGCGCCGCACCACTTGGCCGTGTTGTTGCTGCAGAAAAACGCCGAACTCAACATGACCATGGTGCCTTACAAAGGCGGGCCTCCGATGATGGCCGACGCCGCTGGTGGCCATTTGGACGCGGTCATCACCACCTTGCCGGTGGGCTCGCCCATGGTCGCGGCAGGCAAATTGAATTGGATCGCCACTGTTCCGGCAACGCCCATTCCCAGCCTACCCGGCCTGCCTTCTCTGGCCCAAGTGCTCAAAGGTGAGACAGTGCCTACGGGCAATGGCATTTATGCCCCGCCTGGCACACCGACCAGCGTCGCGCAAGAGATGCACAATGCCATGCGCCGCCAAATGGACCAGAGCGCCATCGTTGCCAAACTGCGCGCCAATGGTTTGGAGCCGGTCAGCGGTACCCGGGCCGAATTCGCAGCCAAGTTGCAGGCCGAATCGGTGTACATGAAAGACTTTTTAGCCAAAGTCAAAGTGGACTTTTCCAGTTGAGCAACATGGTCATCGACATACACGGTCACTTCACCACCACCCCACCTCAGGTCTCTGAGTTTCGCGCTCGTCAAGTCGAGCAATTTCAACGTGACGGGACCATCTTGGGCGACCCGCCGACAGTCAGCGATGAAGAAATTCGGGCTGGTATCGAGCCCAATCAATTGGCTCGCATGAAAGAGCGTGGCGTCGATCTGACCCTGTTTTCACCCAAGGCGGTCGGCATGGACCACCATCAGGGCAATGAGGCCACGAATGTGATTTGGGCGCGCTACTCCAATGACCTGGTCGATCGCGTGTGCCGCATGTTCCCCTCTCATTTCGTCGGTGTGGGCCAGTTGCCCCAGGCCTGCGGTGTGCCGCCTCGTCAGGCCATGTTTGATGAATTGCGTCGGTGTGTTGAGGAGTTGGGCTTTGTTGGGGTCAACCTGAATCCCGATCCCACTGGCGGTCGCTGGAGCGACCCCCCGCTATGGGATAAAAACTGGTGGTATCCGCTGTATGAGCAACTGGTGCAATGGAGAGTGCCGGCCATGATTCACGTCAGCGGCTCATGCAATCCGCATTTCAATGCTGTCGCCACCCATTACATCAATGGCGACACCACGGCATTTGTCCAATTCCTCACCTCAGATATTTTTAAAGATTTTCCCCAACTGAAGTTCATCTTGCCGCATGGCGGCGGCGCGGTGCCTTATCACTGGGGTCGTTACCGTGGCCTGGCGCAAGACATGGGCCTCCCCCCCCTGGAGGACAAGGTATTGGGCAATGTTTATTTCGATACCTGCGTGTATCACCAGCCTGGCATTGACTTGCTGCTGTCGGTTGTGCCCAGCAAAAACATCTTGTTCGCTTCCGAGACCTTGGGTGCCGTCAATGGCATCGACCCAAGAACCGGGCACCATTACGACCACACCCGTCGCTACATCGACACCAGCCCATCGGCTGCCGAGGTACAGCGCCTTCAGATCTATTCGGAAAACGCACAGGGCGTCTATCCGCGACTGCGTCCGCTGTGCTGACCCTGCTGAAATCGGGGTCATGAAATTGGGGTCTGACCCCAATTTCGTGACCCCAATTTCGCTTCACCTCGGGTTCAGGTCGATCTCTTGTGAGCGGGTAGGCTCAAACCCGCTTTTCATGCCGGTCGACGAGGGGCATGACATTGCGTCATGCATGGCAGCCCCAAAAATGAAAGGAAAGAGATTGTTTCAGGCGTGGTCTTGATCGAATTTCGCTACCCAGTCAAAGCCCATGAGCTGCGAGAATGGTTGAAAATCATGCAGTGGAGTGGTCAAGCCGGCCGATGAGCCCTGCTGCTTGAATTGGGCATAGACCTGGCCAAAGGCGTGCGCTGCGGCCAGCATCGATGTCACCGGAAAGATCGCGATTCGGTACCCGATCTCGTGCAATTGCTTTTGCGAGAGCACAGGCGTTCGCCCTCCTTCGACCATATTCGCCAAGCAAGGCAAATCAAAGGACGAGCAAATGAGTCGCATCTCTTCCTCAGACTCCGGGCTTTCGACGAACAAAATGTCGGCACCGGCGCGGGCATACTTCTCCGCACGCCTCAAGGCCTCATCCAGCCCCAGCGTGGTGCGGGCGTCGGTGCGGGCAATGATTAGAAAGTTGGGATCTTCGCGTGTTTCCACTGCGACACGGATTTTCGCGACCATGTCTTCGGCGGAGGCCACCCGACGACCCAACATATGCCCACACTTTTTGGGGAACTCTTGATCTTCCAATTGAATGGCACAGGCCCCGGCGCGTTCATACCCCCGAACGGTATGCATGACGTTGAGCAATCCTCCGTAGCCGGTGTCTCCATCGCAGATCAGTGGGGTCTGCGTGATTCTGTCTGCCATCCTCATTGCATCCCGTATCGGAGTTCTGATGAATCATCCTCGTATCCCCTTTGGGTTCAGCCGTCGCCGCTGGGCCATCGGTGTCTTTTCCGCTGCTTTGGTTTGGATGGCGCCTGCCGCCTGGTCCCAAAGCTGGCCTGCAAAGCCCATCCGTCTGGTCGTGCCCTTTACTCCCGGTGGGGTCACCGACACCAGTGGTCGATTGGTGGCCGAACAGCTCGCCAAACGACTGGGTCAACAAGTGGTGGTCGACAACCGACCTGGTGCCTCTGGCAACATAGGCACCCAAATGGTGGCCGCTGCCGAACCCGATGGTTACACCTTGTTATTGGGGTTTGATGGCACTTTGGTCATCAACCCGCATGTATTTCCCAGGGTGGGTTTTGACCCGGTTAAAGACCTGGCCCCCATCGGCAAGATCGGGGACGCCACTCTTATTTTGGTGGCTCATCCTCAGTTCAAAGCCAAATTCTTGCGTGAGGTGATCGATTTCTCCAAGGCAGACCCCCACGGTTTTTCCTACGGTACTTCGGGCACCGGTGGCACGCCCCACATCGCGGGTGAATTGCTGCGCCAGCGCACCGGCGCCAAACTCACGCACATTCCTTACAAGGGAGGCGGCCAGGCCATGACCGATGTGTTGGGTGGCAACATTCCTTTGGTCTACACGGCGGTGGCTGGAGCCAGTCCGCACGTCAAGGCCGGGCGTTTGCATCCAGTGGCGGTGAGCAGTGCCAAACGATCTGCTTCATTGCCTGATGTACCCACTTTCATCGAAAGCGGTTTGGGTGACTTTGACATCAGCTCCTGGGTGGGCTTGTTGGGTCCGGCCCGTTTGCCTAAAGCCATCACCGATCGGCTCAACACCGAGTTACAAGCGGTGCTCAATGACCCCGAGGTACGCGAAAAACTATCTGGCATGGGAATCGCTGCGACACCCGGAACGGCTCAGCAGTTCGGTGACCAAATCCGAAATGACTTGGCCCGCTATGAGGGGGTCGTCAAGGTCGCAGGCATCAAACTGGAATAAGCAGAAATCGGGGTCTCAGACATTGGGGTCAAATAATTGGGGTCTGACCCCAATTATTTGACCCCAATTATTTAAGGCGGAGCAGATGCCGCTCGATTTGGGTGCGGATTTGCGCTGGGGCGGTGCCGCCCAGGGTGTTGCGGGCCTGCAATGAGCCGCGCAGGCTGAGGCATTCATAGACGTCTTTTTCAATCGAGGGGTGAAAACCCTGCAACACCGCCAGAGGCAACTCAGACAAATCGCACTGGTGTGAGGTCGCGGCTTTGACGGCGTGGGCAACAGTTTCGTGGGCATCACGGAAAGGCAGTCCTTTTTTCGCCAGGTAGTCGGCCAAGTCGGTGGCAGTGGCGTAGCCTTTCTGCGCCGCCGCTTCCATGGCTTGAGAGTTGACGGTGATGCCCCCTTCTTTTTTCCCCGTGACGGGGTTGAGCTGCCCACCCACCATCTCGGCGAATATGCGCAAGGTGTCGCGCAAGGTGTCGACGGTATCAAAGAGGGGCTCTTTGTCTTCCTGATTGTCTTTGTTGTAGGCCAGTGGTTGGCCTTTCATGAGGGTGATCAGGCCCATCAGGTGTCCCACCACGCGTCCGGTTTTGCCACGCGCCAACTCAGGTACATCGGGGTTCTTCTTTTGCGGCATGATCGAGCTGCCGGTGGTGAAGCGGTCGGCGATGCGCACGAAGCCAAAGTTTTGGCTCATCCACAAAATCAACTCTTCACTCAGTCGGCTGATGTGCACCATGCACAGGCTGGCGGCAGCGGTGAATTCGATGGCGAAGTCGCGATCGCTGACGCCATCTAGGCTGTTCATGCAGACTTGCGCTTGGCCGGTCTCATCGACCATGCCCAAGCTGCGCGCCACTCGTTCCCGATCCAGGGGGTAGGTGGTGCCGGCCAGGGCGGCACTGCCCAAAGGCAGTCGGTTGGTGCGTCGGCGCACGTCTTGCAAGCGTTCTTCGTCGCGGGCAAACATTTCGACATAGGCCAATAGATGGTGGGCGAAGCTGACCGGCTGGGCAACCTGTAAGTGGGTGAAACCGGGCAGGATGACCTCGACATGGTCTTGGGCGACACCCACCAAAGCATTTTGTAATTCGCGCAACAGAGCGATCAGGCCATCGATTTCATCTCGAAGCCAAAGCCGCACATCGGTGGCGACTTGGTCGTTGCGGCTGCGTCCGGTGTGCAGTCGCTTGCCGGCGTCGCCCACCAACTGGGTCAAGCGTGCCTCGATGTTCAGGTGCACGTCCTCCAAATCGAGTTGCCATTCAAATTGACCGGCCTCGATTTCCTGCCGAATTTGCGCCATGCCGCGTTCGATGGCCTGGAAATCCTCAGATCCGATGATGCCCTGAGCCGCCAACATGTCAGCATGGGCCAGCGAGCCCTGGATGTCCGCGCGCCATAAGCGCTGGTCAAAAAACACGCTGGCAGTGTAACGTTTGACCAAGTCGCTCATGGGCTCGGAAAACAGGGCCGACCAGGCTTGGGATTTTTTATCGAGTTGATTGGACGTCATCCCCCGATTTTAGGCTCAGCCCAGCCCACAAGGTGCTAGGATGGCAACAGGTTTCATTCTCACCCGGCCTGAGCCGGTCGCTTATCGTGAAATTGACCATTGCAACCCGTGAAAGCCGACTCGCCCTTTGGCAAGCAGAACATGTCCAGGCCCTGTTACGGCAACAGGGGCACGAAGTCCAACTTTTGGGTATGACCACACAGGGCGACCAGATCCTGGATCGATCACTCAGTAAAGTGGGGGGCAAGGGCCTTTTTCTCAAAGAACTTGAAGTGGCCTTAGAGGAAAGTCGTGCCGATTTGGCGGTCCACTCCCTCAAAGACGTGCCCATGGATTTGCCTGTCAGATTCGTCTTGGCCGGGGTGATGGAGCGCGAGGATCCCCGCGACGCCTGGGTGTCGCCACATTTCGCTCGTCTAGAGGACCTGCCGCAAGGCGCGGTGGTCGGAACTTCCAGCCTGCGTCGCACCGTCTTGCTGAAAGCCCGGCGTCCCGATTTGCGCATCGAGCCTCTGCGTGGCAATTTGGATACCCGTTTGCGCAAGCTCGACGAGGGTCAATACGCTGGCATCATATTGGCTGCAGCCGGCCTCAAGCGATTGGGTTTGTCCCAGCGCATCCGTCACATTTTCAGCACCCAGCAGATGCTGCCGGCGGCTGGGCAGGGTGCTTTGGGTTTGGAAGTACGCTCCGACCGTATCGATTTGATCCAGGCGTTGTCTTTTTTGGTTCACCAACCCACTTGGCTGACTGTCGCGGCCGAGCGAGCCGTAAGTCGTGCGATGGGAGGAAGTTGCTCCATGCCCTTGGCCGCCCATGCCGAACTGCTGGGCGATCGCCTGAGCTTGCGCGCCGCCTGGGGTGACCCCGAGGGCGCGCCTCGGCTGTTGGTTGCCCACATGGAGGGCGCGGTTCGCACCTTGACCGAAGCCGAAGACTTGGGCTTGCGGGTGGCTGACCAACTCAAGGCCCAAGGGGCGCACTGAACCGGGCAACGGCTCGCTTGTGCAGTCCATGGCCAACCCTTTGCCCGCCCTGATCCTGACCCGTCCTGATCCGGAAAATGCTGGATGGCAGCGGGTTTTCAGCGAACAAGGCTACCCTTGTCGGGTTTGGCCTTTGATCCAGATCGGAGCCATGCCCGATGGCGCTCAGGACGAGTTGGTTTTGGCCTGGCGGCAACTGTCGAATTGCCGTGCGGCCATGTTCGTCAGCCGTCCGGCGGTACACCATTTTTTTGCTTGTCGCCCCGTCGGCATGGCTTGGCCCCCCTCGACCCGGGCTTGGTGCACCGGCCCCGGAACCCGGCAGGCACTGCTTGACCAAGGACTTGGTGAGTCACTGATTGATCACCCGGCGACTGGCTCCACTTGGGATACCGAACATCTTTGGCCCCGCGTCGCAGCGCAGATCAATCCCCTCAATCGGGTGCTGTTTGTTCGAGGTACCGATCTGAGCCCCGCAGGGGCTGAGGACTCCAGCGGCACTGGCGTCGGGCGCGACTGGCTGGCTCAGCAGGTGACCGAACAAGGGGGGCTGGTGGTTTGGGCTGTGGCCTATCAACGTGCTTGTCCGGTTTGGAGCGTCGCCCAAAGAGGGCTTGCGCGGGAAGCGGTGGCAGATGGTTCAGTCTGGTTGTTTTCAAGTGCCCAAGCACTCCGGCACTTGCGACACCTCATGCCGGATGTGGACTGGGGTGCGGCTAGAGCCATCGCCACCCATGCGCGCATCGCACGCATGGCACAAGACATGGGCTTTGGCCAAGTCATGACATCGCAACCTTCGACCAGTGACGTGCTGGTTTCACTAAAATCACTCTCATGAAATCTGGCGAAATTCAGTCATCCGAACTTGACACCCTGGCCACGGCTGCTGGCTCGCAGCGTGCCGGTTTGGCCCCTTGGGCTTTGGGCTTGGCTTTGTTGGCCTGCGTCATGGCTGGGGTGTTGTGGATCAAGCTATCCTCGGTCCAGGAATTGCTCGCTCGTCAGACCAGCGACAGCGGATTGTTGGCCACCGAGGCGCGTTCTTCCGCCCGACAAGCCGAAGAATTGGCCCGCGACAATGCTGCACGGTTGGCACTGGCCGAGGCAAAAATCACCGAAATCAATTTGCAAAGGACGCAGCTGGATCAGCTGATGCAAAGCCTCAGCCGGGCCCGAGATGAGAATTTGGTGGCCGATTTCGAGTCGGCCCTGCGACTGGCAGAGCAACAAACCCAATTGACTGGCAGCCTGCAACCTTTGGTGGCCGCATTGCGCACCGTCGAGCAACGCCTGGGCAAGCAGGCGAACCCCCGATTCAGCAACCTGCAGCGCGCCGTGACGCGCGATCTTGAGAGATTGACGGCAGTTAGCCTTTTGGACACGCCAGGCATGCTGGTTCGGCTGGACGGTTTGATTGCGCAACTCGAAGATTTACCTCTGCTCAATGCCGTCGGCGTGGCCACCTCTGTGCCGGCGTCAGATAACTTATCCAGCGGCTGGCAACGGGCCATCAGCAGCGATTGGTGGGGTCGAGTTTTGTCCGGTCTGTGGGATGACGTGCGCGGATTGGTGCGCATCAGCCGCATCGACCAACCCGATGCCGCTTTGCTGGCACCCGAGCAATCGTTCTTTTTGCGTGAAAACCTGAAGCTGCGCATGCTCAACGCTCGACTGGGCTTGCTGTCACGCCAGTTCGACAGCGCCCGGATGGATTTGCAAACCACGCAACGTGACCTGACCCGTTATTTCGACACCCAAAATCGTTTGGGCAAGCAGGCCTTGGAACAGCTGCAGCAAATGCAAAGCGAGATCAAGCAGGTGAAACTGCCCCGCATTGACGAGACCTTCACGGCCCTGGAAACCTTGGCGGCGGGGCGTTGATCATGAAATGGGTTTTGTGGTTGCTGGGCTTGTTTGCTGTGGCGGTGGCCAGCGCCTTCATCGCCGGACAAAACGACGGCACTGTCAGCATCTTTTGGGCGCCTTATCGCTTCGATCTGTCTTTCAATTTGTTTGTTCTGATCTTGATTCTGGGTTTTGTTTTTGCTTATGGGGTCTCGCGCGGCGTCTCCGCCTTGCTCGATTTGCCGCGTCAAGCACGTCGCTGGCGCATGCTGCAAAAAGAACGTGCGGTGCATGCGGCACTGCTCGAATCACTGGCCCTGATGTTGACCGGTCGTTACCTCAGGGCGCGCAAGGCAGCCCAGCAAACCTTGGAGCTGGAGCAAGATCTGCGGCAGGGGGCGGGTTGGGGCGAGACCTTGCCCAAGCACTTGGGATCCTTGCGCATCATGGCTGAATTAGTGGCTGCCGAGAGCGCCCACTCTTTGCGTGATCGGGTGGTGCGCGATCAGCACCTGGCCCGAGCGCTGTCCCAAGACCCGCAAGGCCAGAGTTCGCAATGGGCAGAATCGATGGATGCGGCTCGCTTGAGCGCCGCCCGGTGGACTTTGGGTGACCGCGATGCCACCAAGGCACTCGCACAGTTGGATGATTTGCCTCGGGGCCTTGCCCGACGCACCTTGGCTTTGCGCCTGCGTTTGAAGGCCAGTCGATTGGTGCGCAACCATGTGTTGGCTCTCGAGACGGCAAGATTGTTGACCAAGCATGGGGCTTTTACGCGTCAAGCCTCAGACAGTTTGCTTCGTAGCTTGGCCTTGAGCAGTTTGGCCGAGTGCGAAGACACTGATCAGATGTCGCGTTTGTGGGGCCAACTGACCCCCGCCGAGGTCCAAGATGCCGAGCTGGCACGTGCCGCAGCCAGCCAATGGTTGACATTGGCCGGTGAGCCTGGTCGCGCCTTGCAGTGGTTATTGCCGCAGTGGACTGCGTGGGTCCAGAAGCCCGATGACAGCACTGAAGGCGAGCGCAGTGCGCTGACACAGGTGATGGAAGTCGCCTTGTCGGCATTACCCCCTGACGCCGATTGGTTGCAGCGCATGGATCGAGCGGCGCAGCAATGGCCCCAATTGGCTGAGATGCATTATTTAGCTGCTTGCGTGTTCATGCGCCATGGCTTGTGGGGCAAAGCCCAGCAAGCCCTAGAGCGTTGCGCGGCCCGCTTGTCGCACCCAGATTTGCGGCGCAAAGCTTGGATCAGATTGGCCGAGTTGGCTGAGCAACGCGGTGCAGTTGAGGTGGCGGCGCAGCATTGGAAAAAAGCGGCGAAAGCCTGAACAGGTAAAATCTGAAGATTGCGTGTGGGCCCACACCAGGAGACTGAATTGAGCTGGCTCGAAAAATTATTGCCCCCGAAAATCCAACATACCGACCCTGCCGACCGGCGCAGCGTACCCGAAGGCCTGTGGATCAAATGCCCCAGTTGTGAAACAGTGCTCTACAAGACCGACTTGGAGCAAAACCACAATGTCTGTCCTCAGTGTTCGCACCATCATCGCATTGGTGCGCGGGCTCGTCTGGATTTGTTTTTGGACGCTGAAGGCCGGTACGAAATTGGCCAGGAAGTCTTGCCTGTCGATGCCCTGAAGTTCAAGGACAGCCGTCGCTATCCCGAACGACTGAAAGAGGCCTTGGAGAATACCCAGGAAACCGATGCCCTGGTGGTGATGGGTGGTGCGTTGCACAGCTTGCCCGTAGTGGTAGCCTGCTTTGAGTTTGATTTCATGGGTGGATCGATGGGCTCAGTGGTGGGCGAGCGATTCGTGCGAGGCGTGCAGGCCGCGATTGATCAAAAAGTCCCTTTCATCTGCTTCACTGCCTCTGGGGGCGCACGCATGCAAGAGGGCTTGCTCTCCCTCATGCAAATGGCCAAAACCAACGCCGCACTCACCCGCTTGGCGAAAAAAGGCTTGCCTTATATCAGTGTGCTGACCGACCCCACCATGGGTGGCGTGTCGGCTGGCTTTGCTTTTGTCGGCGATGTCGTCATAGCCGAACCCAAGGCCTTGATTGGTTTTGCGGGTCCACGAGTGATCGAGAGCACCGTTCGGGTGACCTTGCCTGAGGGGTTCCAACGTGCCGAGTTCTTGCAGGAAAAAGGCGCGCTTGATTTCATTTGTGATCGGCGCGAGTTGCGCAAGACGGTGGCCAGCATTTTGGCCATGCTCCAGAGGCAACCCGCCGACGCCATCGAATAAAGCCCCCAGGCTGATCTCAGTCGCCAACGATCAAGTCAGGGTTGAGTCGTCGACCGCGCGGGTCAACATAGTAGCCGCCGTACTCGGTGTATCTCAACACGTGTTGGCCGCAGCGCAGCCAGTGGTGCACATCGCATCGATTGAAAGGATGGTGCGCCAATGACACCGGTGCATCGGGCGAATCGTATCGAGTGCCCTGCGGATGAAATTCTTCAAATGTGGGCTCTAGCACCTCAACATCTCGGACCGTCGCTACGGCCGGCAAACGCTCCTCGTCCCAGTCGGCACCACCCAGGCTGTCCCAGCCATGGCAACGCTTCAACGGACAATTGCAAGCGGTGGCCGGGCTGCCCGCGCACAGATCGCGCAACTGTTGCGCGCGAAAAATGCGCGGCAAGACCATGTCAGCGCTTGGCCGGCACGTCGCGGCGCGGCGTGCCGGTGAACAGCTGACGCGGACGGCCGATCTTGTACTCGGGGTCGCCAATCATCTCGTTGAGTTGGGCGATCCAGCCTACCGTGCGAGCCAAGGCAAAAATACCAGTGAACAGGTTGACCGGGATGCCAATGGCGCGCTGCACAATGCCGGAATAGAAGTCCACGTTGGGGTAGAGCTTGCGCTGGACGAAGTAGTCGTCTTCCAGGGCAATCTTTTCCAGCTCTTTGGCCAGTTTGAACAGCGGGTCGTTCTCCAATCCCAACTCGGCCAGCACTTCATTGCAGGTTTCTTGCATGAGCTTGGCGCGCGGGTCATAGTTTTTGTAAACGCGGTGACCAAAGCCCATCAGCTTGACGCCCGAGTTCTTGTCTTTGACCTGGTTCATGAACTCGCCAACTTTGGCCACGCCGTCCATGTTTTGGATTTCTTCCAGCATGTTCAGGCAGGCTTCGTTGGCGCCACCGTGAGCGGGGCCCCAAAGACAGGCTACGCCAGCAGCGATGGCAGCAAACGGGTTGGTGCCCGATGAGCCGCACAGGCGCACGGTGGAGGTGGATGCGTTTTGCTCGTGGTCGGCGTGAAGGATGAAGATCCGGTCGAGCGCGCGCTCTAGTACCGGGCTGACCTTGTACTCTTCGCAGGGCGTGCCAAACATCATGCGCAGGAAGTTGCCGGCATAGCTCAGGTTGTTTTGCGGGTACATATAGGGCTGTCCAACGCCATATTTGTAGGCCATGGCCACCAGGGTGGGTAGTTTGGCGATCAGGCGGATGGCAGCGATGTGACGGTGCTCGGCATTGTTGATATCGGTGCTGTCATGGTAGAAGGCCGACAGGGCGCCGATCAGGCCAGTCAGCACGGCCATGGGGTGAGCATCACGGCGAAAGCCGCGCAGGAAAAACTGCATCTGCTCGTTGACCATGGTGTGGTTGGTCACGGTCTTGTGGAACTGTTTGCTCTGGGCCTCGTCGGGCAACTCGCCATTGAGCAACAAGTAGCAGGTGTCGAGATAGTCTACGCTGTTGGCCAATTGCTCGATAGGGTAGCCACGGTAGAGCAACTCGCCTTTGTCGCCATCGATGTAGGTGATGGCCGACTGGCAAGACGCAGTCGACAAGAAACCAGGGTCGTAAGTGAACATTCCGGTTTGGGCGTATAGCTTGCGAATGTCGATGACATCGGGGCCGATGTTGCCGTTGTAAACCGGCAGCTCGATGTTGGCTTGGCCGTTGGAGAACGACAGAGTGGCTTTGTAATTGGCTTGTTTCATGGTCTTTCCTTTGAATTGAGTCTATCGCAAGACTACTGCCTGAGCAGGCGCAACAAGTGTTGAACATCCCCTAAATCGAGGTCGGTCGGCAAGGGCTTGCGTTCGAGCAAAAGATCGAGCAAGTCGTTGTCGCCCAATTCCATCAGCAGGTACATTGCCCGGGCCTGTCCAACCGTCAAGCGAGATTCATGCCACTGAAAAAACTTTTCGATGAAGAGGTCGTTTTCGAGCAGTCCACGCCGGCAACGCCAGCGCAATTTGCTCAGGGCGCGTTCCCCCAGAGGCTGGCTGGCATCCAGTCCCTCCAGATTGGGGTCGCCCAAGTCTCCCATTTTGGTGTGTCTTTGCGGTGATTGCGCCAAATCGGTGCGTCAGACCGCGCGACGCACCATCAGTTCCTTTATTTTGCCAATCGCCTTGGTCGGATTCAGGCCCTTGGGGCAGACGTCGACGCAGTTCATGATAGTGTGGCAACGGAACAGGCGGTAGGGATCTTCTAGGTTGTCCAGGCGCTCGCCAGTGGCTTGGTCGCGGCTGTCGGCGATGAATCGATAAGCCTGCAACAAGCCAGCAGGGCCGACGAACTTATCGGGATTCCACCAGAATGAAGGGCAGCTGGTCGAGCAACTGGCACACAAGATGCATTCGTACAAGCCGTTGAGCTCATCGCGCTCTTCCGGCGACTGTAGTCGCTCTTTCTCGGGTGGCAGGGTGTCATTGACCAAGTAGGGCTTGATCGAGTGGTATTGCTTGAAGAACTGGGTCATGTCGACGATCAGGTCGCGAATGACCGGCAGGCCGGGCAGGGGCTTGAGTACGATGGTCTCGGGCAGGCTGCGCATGTTGGTCAGGCAAGCCAGGCCGTTCTTGCCATTGATGTTCATGGCGTCAGAGCCGCAGACCCCCTCGCGGCAAGAGCGACGGAACGACAAGGTTGGGTCTTGGGCCTTGAGCTTGATCAGCGCGTCAAGCAGCATGCGCTCGTGGCCATCGAGTTCGATGGTGATCGTTTGCATGTATGGCTTGGCATCTTTTTCGGGGTCGTAGCGGTAAATCTTGAATGTGCGTTGCATGTGATGACTCCGGCTCAGAATGTGCGGACCTTGAGATCAACGCTCTCGACGGTCAGGGGTTTGAGGTTCACGGGTTTGTAGGTCAGGCTGTTGCTCGCGCTGTGCCACAAGGTGTGCTTGAGCCAGTCGCGGTCGTTGCGGCCATTGGGGTACTCGGGGGTGTCGTTGTAGTCGTCAACGGTGTGCGCGCCACGGCTTTCCTTGCGGGCTGCGGCCGACTCAATGGTGGCTTGGGCGCACTCGATCAGGTTTTCAACTTCCAGTGCCTCGATGCGGGCCGTATTAAAGACTTTGGAGTTGTCTTTCAGGCCGATGGCCTTGACGCGCTCACGGATCTCGGCGATCTTGCGCACACCCTCGTCCATGCTGGCCTGGGTGCGAAACACGCCAGCGTGGCGTTGCATGGTTTGGCGGATGTCGTTGGCCACGTCTTGTGCGTATTCGCCGTTCTTGGCAGATTCAAGACGGGCCAGGCGGGCCAGGGTCAGATCGGCGGCGTCGGCTGGAATCGGCTTGTGGGTTTTGTTCTTCAAGTTGAAGTCCACGATGTGGTTTCCCGCCGCGCGGCCAAAGACCAGGAGGTCGAGCAGCGAGTTGGTGCCCAGCCGGTTGGCACCGTGCACCGACACGCAAGAGCACTCTCCCACAGCGTACAAACCATGGATGGGTTCGGCGTGGTTGGTGGGCGTTTGCATGACCACCTGACCGTGTACGTTGGTCGGGATGCCGCCCATCTGGTAGTGGATGGTGGGAACCACTGGGATCGGCTCTTTGGTGATGTCCACATTGGCGAAGTTGTGGCCGATCTCGTACACCGAGGGCAGGCGCTTCATGATGGTTTCAGCGCCCAGGTGGTCGAGTTTCAGCAGCACGTAGTCTTTGTTCGGGCCGCAGCCACGGCCTTCCTTGATTTCCTGATCAATCGAGCGCGACACGAAGTCACGCGGTGCCAGGTCTTTCAGAGTGGGAGCGTAGCGCTCCATGAAACGCTCACCTTCGCTATTGAGCAAAATCGCGCCTTCGCCTCGGCAGCCTTCGGTCAGCAACACCCCTGCGCCGGCCACACCGGTGGGGTGGAACTGCCAAAATTCCATGTCTTCCAAGGGAATGCCCGAGCGTGCCGCCATACCCAAACCGTCGCCGGTGTTGATGAAAGCATTGGTGGAGGCTGCGAAGATGCGACCCGCGCCGCCGGTGGCCAGCATCACGGTTTTGGCTTCCAGAATGTAGAGGTCGCCGGTTTCCATCTCGAGTGCAGTCACACCCACCACGTCGCCGTCGGCGTCGCGGATCAGGTCCATTGCCATCCACTCGACGAAGAAGCTGGTCTTGGCTTTCACGTTTTGTTGGTACAAGGTGTGCAGCATGGCGTGACCGGTTCGGTCGGCCGCTGCGCAGGCTCGTTGCACGGGCTTTTCGCCATAGTTGGCGGTGTGACCGCCGAACGGGCGCTGGTAGATCGTGCCGTCGGGGTTGCGGTCAAAGGGCATGCCCATGTGTTCAAGGTCGTAGACGACCTTTGGGGCTTCACGGCACATGAACTCGATGGCGTCTTGGTCACCCAGCCAGTCCGAGCCCTTGACGGTGTCGTAAAAGTGGTAGTGCCAGTTGTCTTCCGACATATTTCCCAGGCTGGCGCCGATACCGCCTTGGGCCGCCACGGTGTGCGAGCGGGTTGGGAATACTTTGGACAAAACGGCCACGTTCAAGCCGGCGCGAGCCAATTGCAATGAGGCGCGCATGCCGGAGCCGCCGGCACCGACGATGACGACGTCAAATTTGCGGCGAGCGATGTTGCTTGCGGAATACATGAATCAAAGCCTCCAGAGAACTTGGATGGCCCAGCCGCCACAGGCGACCAGCCAAACGATGGTGAACACCTGCAGCGCCAAGCGCAAACCCACAGGTTTGACGTAATCCATCCAGATGTCGCGCACGCCGATCCACACGTGGTAGATCAGTGCGACGATGACGGCGAAAGTCAGCGCCTTCATCCACTGGGTGGAGAAAATGCCGGCCCATTTGTCGTAGCCGATCTCACCCGCGCCCAGCAGCACCTGGGCCAGCACGACCAAGGTGAAGAGGGCGATCAGAACGGCGGTCACGCGCTGGGCCAACCAGTCACGCAATCCGTAGTGAGCGCCGACGACGACGCGTTTGGCTCCGTAATTCACAGACATGTGTTTCTCCCTGAAATCAGTACAGGCCAAACAATTTGGCGCCGAGCACCACGGTCAGGCCGACGCTGAGCACCAGGGTGACCACGGCCGAAGATTTGCCGAACTCTTTGCTGACGGCGTGGCGAGCGTCCATGTACAGGTGGCGCACGCCGGCAATCAGGTGATGCAGGTAGGCCCAGATCAAGGCCAATGCCACCAGCTTCAGGAACCAGCCGGGAACGAAGCCCAAGCCAATGTTGAAGGCGGCCTTGAAGCGGGCAAAAGAGTACTCGCTGGATACCGAGGTATCGAAAAGCCAAATGATGAAGGGCAGCAACAAAAACATGATGGCGCCGCTGATGCGGTGCAAGATCGAGACAATGCCCGCCGCCGGCAAGCGGTAGGTGGTCAGGTCTTTGAAGGCGTTGATGTTGCGAAACTCGGGTCGCTTTTGGGTCATGTCGGACATGGAAGAAGCTTTCTAGGACAAGTGGCGCAGAACAATGTCGCTCGCCGGTTCAGGCGCAGGGATTCTATTTCAACGCCGTAAACTGACAGCAAGGTTTCAAGGGGTCTTTGGAGTGAATGATAAAGGGTTCAAAATCCTCAATTCAGGGTGTTGAAATAGTGGTGGCGGTCGGTGCGGTACAGCCCGCGACGCACTTCCATAGGGGCATCGTTGTAGGTGTAAGCCACCCGTTCGACGTTCAGCAAGGGGGTCGGGCCCGCCAGTTCCAGCCATTCGGCTTGGGTCGGGTCGGGCATGACGGCGCGCACCTGTTCCTGAGCGCGCACCATCCGAACGCCGAATTCCGACTCGAACATGGCGTACATCGGGCCGCGCCAGTCTTGCAGACGCTCCAGGGTCAAGCCCTTGAAGGACGAACCGGGCAGCCAGATGTCCTCGAGAATGGTGGGCACGCCGCCAAAAGCCAACACGCGGCGCACTTGAATCAGAGCATCGCCGGCGCGCAGACCGAGTAACCTGGCCAATTCGGCGCTGGCGCGCACGCGCTTGCAGTCGATCATGCGGCGCTCCGCGAGAGCAGTCAGGTGTTCTTGTCCCGGATCGGGCATCAGGCGCAAAAAACGGTATTGGACCTGCTGCTCGGCGTGGGTGGCGACGAAAGTCCCTTTGCCCTGGCGACGAACCAGCAGGTGTTCAGAAGAAAGTTCATCAATGGCCTTGCGCACCGTCCCCTGGCTGACCCGATAGCGAGCAGCCAGGTCATTCTCGCTGAGGATGACTTCGCCTGGCTTCCACTCGCCGCTTTGCAGGCTTTGCAAAATCAGGCCTTTGATCTGCTGGTACAGCGGGCTGAACGCCGGTACACCCAGAGCACCCACGGCCTCTGCGGCAGGTCCGGAGGCGTCGGTGTAGGGCGAATGGGAAGGCGAGGGCATGGCAGCAGTTTCACATCAATGACCCGAGTGATGTCAGGCCACCGTCAAGCCGATATCATATCTTCTATAAGACATAAGAGGGTTGGCTTCAGGGTTTTCGAGGGTAAACTTCGGGACAAATGGGGAAGTTCTCTGACCCACATTCTTTTTTTTATTCCCTTGGAGAACATTCATGAGCAAAAAGCCCGTTCGCGTCGCTGTCACCGGTGCCGCTGGTCAAATCGGTTACGCACTGCTGTTTCGCATCGCCTCGGGCGAGATGTTGGGCAAAGACCAACCCGTTATCCTGCAATTGCTGGAAATTCCCGATGAGAAGGCTCAAAAGGCCCTCAAGGGCGTGATGATGGAGCTCGAAGATTGTGCCTTCCCCTTGTTGGCCGGCATGGAAGCCCACGCCGACGCCAACACTGCTTTCAAGGACACCGACTATGCCTTGCTGGTCGGTGCCCGTCCCCGCGGCCCGGGCATGGAGCGCACCGACTTGCTGGCCGCCAACGCCCAGATTTTCACCGCTCAGGGCAAAGCCCTGAACGCCGTGGCCAGCCGCAACGTCAAAGTGCTGGTGGTGGGCAACCCAGCCAACACCAATGCCTACATTGCCATGAAGTCGGCGCCCGACTTGCCTGCCAAGAACTTCACCGCCATGCTTCGTTTGGACCATAACCGTGCCGCCAGCCAGATCGCCGCGAAGACGGGCAAGGCTGTGGCTGGCATTGAAAAGCTGTGCGTGTGGGGCAACCACTCGCCCACCATGTATGCCGACTATCGTTTTGCCAGCATCGGTGGCCAGTCGGTCAAAGACCTGATCAATGACCAAGTGTGGAACGAAACCGTGTTCCTGCCCACCGTCGGTAAGCGCGGCGCTGCCATCATCGAGGCGCGTGGCTTGTCCTCGGCCGCTTCGGCAGCCAACGCCGCCATCGACCACATGCGCGATTGGGCATTGGGCACCAACGGCAAGTGGGTCACCATGGGCATCCCCTCGCAGGGTTGGTACGGCATTCCCAAGGAGGTCATGTTTGGTTTTCCCGTCACCTGCGCCAATGGCGAGTACACGGTGGTCGAGGGTTTGCCCATAGACGAGTTCAGCCAGTCTTGCATCAACAAGACCCTGAAAGAATTGCAAGACGAACAGGCTGGCGTGGCCCACCTGCTCTAAGTCGGGTCATGACAGATCGCTCAACCTCCGCTAAAAAGCACCCTCGCGAGGTGCTGCTCGATGCGCAGGCTGGTGGGGTTCACCTGCCGGTTTGCGATCATTACAGCGGCGTGGAGGTGCGTATGCGCAAAAGCCTGCAACTGCAGGCCGAGATGACCGAAGAGTTTGGCGCTTGCGTTTTTGATGTCACCTTGGACTGCGAAGACGGCGCTCCGGTGGGTGGCGAAGCCGATCATGCTGAACTGGTTGTCGCTTTGACCTTGGACGCGGCGCCCTCGGCCCGAGTTGGCGTGCGTGTGCATCCGGTGGATCACCCCAGCTTTCAGGCCGATATCACGACCATTGCGGGGCGCGCCGGTGCGCGCCTGACGCACATCATGATTCCCAAGGTGGAGAGCGTCGCCGACGTCGAGGTCGCGGCTGTTGCCGTTGATGCCGCCGGAGCCATTGGCTTGCCTTTGCAGGTTCTGCTTGAGTCGCCCGGTGCGGTTCATCGTGCTTTTGACATCGCCGCGCATCCACGCGTGCAGTCCATGAGTTTTGGCCTGATGGATTTCGTCTCGGCCCATGGTGGCGCCATTCCTTCTCAGGGTTTGGGTGTGCAAGGGCAGTTCACGCACCCTCTGGTCGTGCGCGCCAAACTGGAAATTGCCAGTGCTTGCCATGCCCACGGAAAAGTGCCTTCGCACAGCGTCATCACCGAGTTCTCTGACACCGAGGCCATGCGTCTGGCCGCGCGTCGGGCATCGCGCGAATTCGGCTTCACCCGCATGTGGAGCATCCATCCGGCGCAGATTCGACCGATTTTGGACGCGCTGGCCCCTGAAGCCAGCGAAATCGAGACCGCCAGTGCCATCATCTTGGCCGCCGACGCGGTCGATTGGGCACCCATCAGCCATGCCGGCCAACTGCACGACCGGGCCAGCTACCGCTTTTTCTGGCAATTGCTGCAGCGTGCTCACGACACCGGTAGGCCAATGCCCGCCGAAGTGAGAAAATATTTCCAAGGACACTGAGGAGATCCACCATGCGCACCTTCCGTCAATCTTGGTTTTTACTCATGTTGTTGTTGTGTGCCGGTTGGGCTCAGGCCCAATCCGTCAACACCATTTCTGGCGCTGCTGCGGTTGAGGCCAAGCAAAAGAAGGGCAAGACCAAACCTGGTAAACCGAAAAAAGCCGCTGCTGTGGTGGGTACCGCCGCCGTGGCCGGTTCAGCCGCAGCACTCGCGACCATGCCACCGGTGGCCGCTGATTTCCCGTCCGAATTGCAGACCATTGCCGACCAAATTCATGTGGGCAAGCTACCCTGCGAACTGGGCCAGTCCGTGACTTTGCTGCGTGACGCACGCGAGCCTGGCACTTTCAACCTTTTCATCAAAAACCACGTCTACCAGATGAAGCCGGTCGTATCCGCCACCGGCGCCTTGCGACTGGAAGACAGTGACAAAGGCGCGGTCTGGATTCAATTGGCCGACAAATCGATGCTGATGAACAGCCAGTTGGGCCAACGAATGGCCGATCTGTGCCAAAGCCCTTCGCAGATGCAAGTCGCTCAAGCGCAAAAACTGGCTCCTCCGCCCCATTTGCTTGAACCCTTGCCGGCCAATGGCTTGGCCCAAAAATAAACCCACTTTCACTCCCAGGAGTCTCATATGTTGAAAGCCTACCGTGATCATGTGGCCGAGCGTGCCGCACTCGGCATTCCTCCTTTGCCCCTCGATGCCAAACAAGTGGCCGAACTGATCGAACTGATAAAGAATCCGCCTGAGGGCGAAGAGGCTTTTCTGCTCGATTTATTGACCCATCGTGTGCCACCGGGCGTGGACGATGCCGCCAAAGTCAAGGCTTCTTTCCTGGCCGCCGTGGCCCATGGCTATGTCAGCGTTGCGCTGGTCTCCAAAGCCAAGGCCACCGAGTTGCTCGGCACCATGGTGGGGGGCTACAACGTCAAGCCCCTGATCGACTTGCTCGATGACGCCCAAGTCGCCGCTGTCGCTGCCGAAGGCCTGAAAAAGACCTTGTTGATGTTCGACGCTTTCCATGATGTGGCCGAAAAAGCCAAGGCCGGCAATGCCAAAGCCAAGGAAGTGCTGCACAGCTGGGCCGATGCCGAGTGGTTCACCACACGACCCGAAGTACCGCAAAGCATTACCGTCACCGTGTTCAAAGTCCCCGGCGAGACCAATACCGACGATCTGTCTCCCGCCCCCGATGCCTGGAGCCGCCCCGACATCCCCATGCACTACTTGGCGATGTTGAAAAACACCCGCCCCGATGCGGCTTTCAAGCCCGAGCAAGACGGCGTGCGTGGGCCCATGCAGTTCATCGACGACCTGAAGAAAAAAGGCCATCTGGTGGCTTATGTGGGCGACGTGGTTGGTACCGGTTCTTCCCGCAAATCGGCCACCAACAGCGTGATTTGGGCCACCGGCCAAGATATTCCCTTCGTGCCCAATAAGCGCTTTGGTGGCGTCACCTTGGGTGGCAAGATTGCCCCCATTTTCTTCAACACTCAGGAAGACTCTGGTTCCTTGCCCATCGAGGTCGATGTGGGTAAATTGGAGATGGGCGACGTCATTGAAGTGCGCCCCTACGACGGCAAAATCGTCAAAAATGGCGCCACCGTGGCCGAGTTTCAACTCAAAAGCGATGTCCTGCTCGACGAGGTTCGCGCCGGCGGGCGCATCAACCTGATCATTGGCCGCTCGCTCACCGGCAAGGCCCGCGAGTTTCTGAGCTTGCCCGCATCGACCGTTTTTCGTCTCCCTCAAGCCCCGAAAGACAGCGGCAGGGGCTATACCGTGGCGCAAAAAATGGTCGGTCGCGCTTGCGGCTTGCCCGAGGGCCAAGGCATTCGTCCGGGCACCTACTGCGAACCGAAAATGACCACAGTGGGCAGCCAAGACACCACCGGACCCATGACCCGCGACGAACTCAAAGACCTGGCCTGTCTGGGTTTCTCTGCCGATTTGGTGATGCAGTCCTTCTGTCACACGGCGGCTTACCCAAAGGCGGTGGATGTCAAGATGCACCGCGAACTGCCCGCCTTCATCAGCAACCGGGGTGGCGTCGCCTTGCGCCCCGGTGACGGTGTGATCCACTCTTGGTTGAACCGACTGTTGTTGCCTGACACCGTAGGCACCGGTGGCGACAGCCACACCCGTTTCCCCATCGGTATCTCCTTCCCGGCCGGCTCAGGCTTGGTCGCCTTTGGCGCTGCAACCGGCGTCATGCCTCTGGACATGCCCGAATCGGTGTTGGTGCGCTTTAAAGGCCAGATGCAACCCGGCGTTACCCTGCGTGACCTGGTTCATGCCATACCGCTGTACGCCATCAAGGCGGGTTTGCTCACCGTCGAAAAGAAAGGCAAGAAGAATGTCTTCTCGGGCCGGATTCTGGAAATCGAAGGCCTGCCCGATCTGAAGGTTGAACAGGCGTTTGAGTTGTCTGACGCCAGCGCTGAGCGCTCCGCCGCCGGTTGCACGATCAAACTCAACCAAGCACCCGTCATCGAGTACCTGAAGTCAAACGTGGTGTTGATGAAGAACATGATCGCTGACGGCTACCAAGACCGCCGCACCCTTGAGCGCCGCATCAAGGCCGTCGAGGCTTGGTTGGCCAAACCCGACTTGCTTGAGGCCGACAAGGACGCCGAGTATGCGGCCGTGATTGAGATCGACCTGGCCGACATCAAAGAGCCCATCGTTTGCTGCCCCAACGATCCTGACGATGCCAAGTTCATGTCGGAAGTGTCCGGCACCCCCATTGACGAGGCCTTCATCGGTTCGTGCATGACCAACATCGGACACTTTCGCGCCGCTTCCAAGGTCTTGGGCGGCGCGCGTGACATTCCCGTCAAGTTGTGGGTCGCACCGCCTACCAAGATGGATGAGAGTGAACTCATCAAAGAGGGGCACTACGCCACCTTCGGCGCCGCTGGCGCCCGCACCGAAATGCCAGGCTGCTCGCTGTGCATGGGCAATCAGGCCCAAGTGCGTGAAGGCGCCACCGTGGTCTCGACCTCGACCCGCAATTTCCCCAACCGTTTGGGCAAGAACACCAACGTGTTCCTGACCTCGGCTGAGTTGGCTGCGGTGTGCTCGAAGTTGGGTCGAATCCCGACCGTGGCCGAGTACCAAGCGGCCGTAGGCATCATCAACAAAGATGCGGCCAACGTCTACAAGTACATGAACTTTGACCAGATTGCAGAGTACGCCGACACCGCCAAAGACGTGGCGGTCTGAGTTCAACTCGATCTAAACCGACAGAACACACGGGGGTGAGAGATGGCGCGCATGGATGGCTCTGATGCCATCCCGTGCCCCATCAGGCGAATGTGGCCAGCGCAGCCTTCATTTTTTTCATCGCAGCCACCTCGATTTGGCGAATGCGCTCGGCGCTGACGTTGTACTCGGCGGCCAAGTCGTGCAGGGTCATGCCACCGCTGCCATCGTCGTTGACTTTCAGCCAGCGTTCTTCGACGATGCGCCGGCTGCGCGCATCCAGCGCTTCAAGGGCTTGAGTCAAACCGTCGGTCATCAAGGCGTCGCGCTGGCGCGATTCGATCATGGCAGTGGGTTCGTGATCGGCATCGGCCAAATAGGCGATCGGACCAAACGCTTCTTCACCATCGTCATGCGGGTTGGGGTCCAGCACCACATCGCCCCCGGCCATGCGGGCTTCCATCTCCATCACCTCTTCGCGCTTGACGTCCAGTTCACGCGCGACCACATCGATTTGGTCTTGGGTCAGGGTATCGCGATGGGCACCATCGGCCGCTCGCGCACGCAAACTTTGCTTGAGCGAGCGCAGGTTGAAGAAAAGTTTGCGCTGGGCTTTGGTGGTGGCCACTTTGACCATGCGCCAGTTGCGCAGGATGTATTCGTGAATTTCGGCCTTGATCCAATGCAATGCATAACTGACCAAGCGCACCCCTAGTTCGGGGTCAAAGCGCCGAACGGCCTTCATCAGGCCCACATTGCCCTCTTGTATCAGGTCGGCGTGTGGCAGACCATAGCCCAGATACTGGCGCGATACCGATACCACCAAGCGCAGGTGTGACATCACCAGTTTCCCGGCGGCTTCCAGGTCGTTGTCGTTTTTCAAGGCGCGTGCGCAGGCCTGCTCTTCTTCAAGCGTGAGCATTGGCATGCGGTTCACCGCTGAGATGTACGCATCCAAGTGGCCCAGAGGTGGGATCAGGGACCACGGATTCGCCACCAGAGCGGTTTGAGGAACTGTCAATGCGGTCATGTGGGTCTCCTTACGAATACCTATGGGTGAATATTAGCACTCAATTGCCTCGAGTGCCAAATTCGACTAAAAACAAGGGTAATCCCTTAATTTGACATGCCTTATCCCAACAGGGCTTGGGCAAACTCCCGGGCGTCAAAGCGCTCCAAGTCTTCCAGTTGTTCCCCCACCCCGATGAAATAGACCGGAACGGACTGCCCAATAGTGAGTGCGCGCTGACGTCCCCATAGCGCAATGGCGGCCAACACGCCACCTTTGGCGGTGCCATCGAGTTTGGTGACGATCAGTCCGGTCAGTTGCAGCGCTTCGTCGAACGCCTTGACTTGAGCCAGGGCATTTTGGCCGGTGTTGCCGTCAATCACCAGCAAGACCTCGTGGGGTGCGCTGGGATCGGCTTTTTGTACCACCCGTTTGATCTTCTTCAACTCGTCCATCAGGTGCAATTGGGTGGGCAGTCGGCCGGCGGTATCGACCAACACCACGTCACGGCCTCTGGCGCGCCCGGCGCTGACAGCATCAAAGCTGACCGCAGCCGGGTCGCCTCCTTCTTGGCTGACAATATCGACTTGGTTGCGGCCAGCCCAAACGCTGAGTTGCTCACGGGCGGCGGCTCGAAAAGTATCGGCCGCTGCCAGCAGCACGCTGGCGCCTTGGTCGCTGAGGTGGCGTGTGAGTTTGCCGATCGAGGTGGTTTTGCCCGCGCCATTGACCCCAGCTACCATGATCACAGTGGGGTGGTGCTGACCAATGGTCAGACTGGCTTCCAAGGGGCGCAGCAATTCAGCGATGGCATCGGCCAACAGACCTTTGACTGCGGCCGGGTCTTGCGCCCCAGTCTCTTTCACACGGCGCTTCAGATCATTCAGCAGGTGCTGCGTGGCCTGCACGCCGGCGTCGGCTTGCAATAGTGCGGCTTCCAACTCTTCATACAATTCATCGTCGATGCGAGCGCCTGTGAATACCTGCGCGATCTGGCTGCCAGTGCGTTTGAGGCCCGCTCGCAGACGGCCCAGCCAATTGCTGCGCTCAGGAGGGGGCTCATTGGGGGGAGAGGGCTGAACCGAAGCGGCCACTGGCGCTACAGGTGCGGATGTTGGCGCAGGCGATTCCGGGGTCGGAGGTGGGTTTTTTTTCTTGAAGAAGCTGAACATGCGTGTGGGTGTTCCTAGAATGCGAGTCAGGGGATGCCCGTTGGCACCTGATCTGCTCCATCCGAACCTCCTATTCTATGAAACGCTTGATATTTTGGTTGTGCGCCTTTGTGCCTTGGTGGGTTGTGGCACAAGATCGACCTTCGCCCCAGCCTGTCGGCGCCCCCTCGGCAATGGCCGCCAGCGCCGCTGGCATCGTTCACCACACGTTGCCCAACGGCATGCAACTCATCGTGAAAGTGGATCGGCGTGCGCCCACTGCCGTGCACATGGTTTGGGTGCGTGTGGGTTCGATCGATGAGGTCGATGGCAAGTCTGGAATCGCCCATGTGCTCGAGCACATGTTGTTCAAGGGCACCGAGACCCTGGCTCCTGGTGAATTTTCTCGGCGCGTGGCCGCATTGGGCGGGAGTGAAAACGCCTTCACCAGCAAAGACTATACGGGCTACTTTCAGATGATTCCTGCCCAGCGCCTGCCCGATGTGATGCGGCTAGAGGCCGATCGCTTCTATCGCAACCGTTGGAGCGATGAAGATTTCGCCAAAGAAATCGAAGTGATCAAGGAAGAGCGTCGGTTGCGCACGGATGACGTGCCTCGATCCGCCTTGTACGAGCAGTTGTCTGCAGTACAGTTCAGTGCTTCGCCATACCGACGCCCCATCATCGGATGGATGAATGACCTGGAGCATTTGCGCCCCGCCGACGTGCGTGAGTTTTATCGCCAGTGGTATGTGCCAGCCAACGCCACTGTGGCGGTGGTCGGTGACGTCGATCCGGCGCGCGTGTTGCAATGGGCGCAAGAGTTTTATGGCGTCATTCCCGCCGGCGTCATTCTCGAACGCAAGCCTCGCGAGGAACCCGAACAAAAAGGCATCCGTCGATTGCAATTCAAAGCGCCGGCAGAACAAAGCTATTTGGTGATGTCTTGGAAAGTTCCCGGCCTGAGAGGTCTGAATGCCGATGCCAACACCACCGATGCCTTGGCCCTGACCATGTTGTCTGCCTTGCTCGATGGCTACAGCGGCTCTCGCTTGGATCGGCGCCTGACCCAAGGTGCAGATCGGGTGGCCGATAGTGCGGGCTCTTACCATAGCCTCAGCGGACGCGGCCCCAATGTCTTCGTACTCGATGGAGTGCCTGCCCCTGGCAAGACGGCCACGCAACTTGAGCAGGCGCTGCGCGCCGAGATCGAGCGTGTGGCCCGAGATGGCGTCACCGAAGCCGAGTTGCGGCGGGTCAGGGCCCAGTGGACGGCCGCGCAAGTGTATGGTCGAGATTCATTGTTCAACCAGGCCCGTGAGATCGGCACCTGGTGGGTCACCGGCTTACCCCTGGACACCTCGGACCGTTTGATCGAGATGCTGCAAAACGTGACGGGTGCCCAAGTCCAAGATGTGGCCCGACGTTACTTTCAAGACGATCAACTGACCGTGGCTGAGTTGTTGCCCCAGCCAATGAACGCCAACCCGCCGCGCCGTCCTGCGGTCCCCATCAGGCATTGAACCATGTCATTCAAATCAACCTTGCTCATTGCAGTTTGGGCACTCTGGGCTGGCATTGCCCAAGCCACCCTGCCGATTCAATCGTTCACCACCAGTTCGGGTGCCCGGGTTTTTCTGGTGGAGAGCCCCAGCTTGCCCATGGTCGATGTGCAAATCGATTTCGACGCCGGCGCACGGCGTGATCCAGCGCAAAAAACCGGTTTGGCCAACCAAGTGGCGAGCATGACCGCCAAGGGCGTGCGGGCTCAAGGGTCGCTGCCCGCATTGGATGAAAACCAATTGGGCGAAGCCTGGGCTGATTTGGGTGCCAGCTTTGGCGGAAGGGCTTCGGACGATCGCATGTCATTCAAGTTGCGCAGCCTGACCCAAGCCGAATTGCTGCGCCAGGCGGTTCAATTGGCGGCACGTCAACTGGCCCATCCCGCGTATCGACCGGAGCAGTGGGAGGAAGTACGGGCCCGCGACATCGCCTCTTTGAAAGAGGCCCGAACCCGGCCTGCTACGCTCGCGCAAGAGCGTTTCATGGCTGCCCTGTACCCAGATCATCCCTATGGCCGCAAAGTCACCGAAGACAGTTTGCGCGCCATCTCGGTGGAGGACATGGGTCATTTTCACCAACAACACTTGTGGGCTTGTCGCGCCAAGGTCAGCATTGTCGGTGCGGTCACCCGCCAGCAAGCCCAAGATCTGGTTCAGCAACTGTTGGCCCATCTGTCCACGGCGCGTACTTGCCCTGCCTTGCCCGGCGTGCCGGAGGCTCAGCCTTTGCAGCAAGCTCAAAACATCCAGGTGCCGTTTGAGGCCGCGCAATCCCAGATTCTTTTGGGTCAGCCGTCCTTCAAGCGCACCGATCCCGACTTCTTTGCGCTTTTGGTGGGCAACCATATTTTGGGCGGCGGGGGCTTTGTTTCTCGCCTGACCCATCAGGTGCGCGAGCAACGCGGATTGAGCTACAGCGTTTACAGCTACTTTGCCCCTGGCCTGCACGCTGGTCCCTTTGTTGCCGGATTGCAGACGCGACCCGACCAGGCCCAGCAGGCCTTGCAACTCACGCGCGAGATCGTGCGAGACTTTGTTCAATCCGGCCCCACAGCAGAGGAATTGCGCGCTGCTCAAGACAATTTGGTGGGGGGCTTTGCCTTGCGTTTGGACAGTAACCGCAAATTGCTCGACAACTTGGCCAATATCGCTTGGTTCGACTTGCCGCTCAATTACCTCGATCACTGGACCCGTCGAATTGAAGCCGTCACCATACAGGATATTCGTTCTGCCTTCGGCCGCAAGCTGCAGCCCGATCGGATGGTTAGCCTGATTTTAGGACCCACATGAAGCGCTGGGGGCGTCACCATGGGTGAGGTTCGCATCATCAGCGGGCAATGGCGGCGCAGCAAACTGGCCGTGCCCGACCTGCCAGGCTTGCGGCCCACCCCGGATCGCGTGCGTGAAACCTTATTCAATTGGCTGGGGCAGGACCTAACAGGGTGGCAGGTGCTTGATGCGTTCTCCGGTTCGGGGGCTCTGGGTTTTGAGGCCGCCTCGCGCGGAGCCACCCAGGTGCTTTTGATCGAGCAAGACCCGGGTTTGGTGCGGGCGCTTCAAGCTTCGGCGCAACGACTGCAGGCCAACGCCGTGACCGTGCGTCGCGGAGACGGATTGGCCGCGATGCGTGCGCAAGCGCCGGCTTCCATGGATTTGATTTTTCTCGATCCGCCCTTTGCGGCCGACTTATTCTCAGCGGCCTTGTCAGCGGCCCGTTCTACTGTGCGAGCTGGAGGATGGGTGTACCTGGAAGCCCACAAGGCTTGGGGCCAAGCCGAAGTGGATGCGTTGGGTTTTTCGATCTATCGACAATTGCGTGCGGGCCAGGTTTGGGCGCACCTGTTGCAACCGGCTTGAAGCGCTTGGGCGATAATGGGGACATACAGAAAGACCCCAGTCATGAGCTCTTCCGTCATTGCGGTTTATCCGGGCACTTTCGATCCCATTACCTTGGGCCACGAAGACATCGTGCGCCGGGCGGCCCGCCTGTTTGGTACCGTGGTGCTCGGCGTGGCCATCGCCCATCACAAGAAAACCCTGTTCAGCTTGGAGGCGCGCATGGCCATGGTGCAAGAAGCACTGGCCGACTGCCCCAATGTGCGTGTCGCATCTTTTCAAGGGCTGGTTCGCGATTTCGCTCGGGCTCAGGGGGCCACCGTCATGGTGCGTGGCGTGCGCTCAATGACCGATTTTGACTATGAGTTCCAATTGTCCGGCATGAATCGCCATTTGGCTCCAGAGGTCGAGACCATATTCCTCAATGCCTTGGACATCCACCAGTGCGTCTCGAGCACCATGGTGCGTGAAATCACCTTGCTCGGCGGAGAGGTCGAGCGTTTCGTCTCGTCCGGGGTGTTGAGACGGCTTAACGCTCACCGGCCAATCTCCAAGTGACCGAATTCCTGTTGATTCGCCACGGCGAAACCGACTGGAACCGCGAGCTGCGCTTTCAGGGGCAAATCGACGTTCCTTTGAATGCCATGGGACAAGTACAAGCCCAACGCTTGGCCGACCACTTGGCTCAAAGCGAATGGTCTGATGCCTTGCATCTTCACAGCAGTGACCTGCAACGCGCCATGCAAACCGCGCAGCCTTTGTCGGGCGAACGACGCCATCTACAAGCACACAAGGGCTTGAGAGAACAGGGTTTTGGTATTTTTGAAGGACTCAGTGTCACTGAGTTGCAAAGCCAACAACCCGAGTTGTGGCAACAGTGGCGACGATTTGACGCCGGATTTGAGTTGCCCGGTGGCGAGAGCACCCAGCGGTTTCATGGTCGCGTCATGCAATCCCTCTCGGCTTTGGCCGAAGAGCATTGGGGCGAGCGCCTGGTGGTAGTGACGCACGGCGGCGTGCTCAACATGGTCTGGCGCACGGTGCATGGCCAATCTTTGCATGGCTATCGGGAGTGTGTCATTCCCAATGCCGGTGTCAATCACGTGGCTTGGGAGGACGGCCGCTGGCGCGTCCTGAGTTGGGCCAAAGTCGATCATTTGCTGGGATTGCCGCCGCAACCGGTGTACCAAACCACCTCGGTTTGAAGCCCCCAAGGGCCGAGGGGGTGGGGCCAATCGGGCTATGATGACTTCATGGCCCTCATGATCACCGACCAGTGCATCAATTGCGATGTATGTGAGCCCGAATGTCCCAACCAGGCGATATTCATGGGCGAGGAGATCTATCAGATCGACCCACACCGTTGCACCGAATGCGTTGGCCACTTCGATGAACCTCAGTGCGTGCAAGTCTGTCCAGTGGCTTGTATCCCCCTGAACCCACAGCATGTGGAAGACCGCAACACCTTGCTGCAGAAATACCACCGTTTGCAGAAATTGGGGTCACAGAAATTGGGGTCAGACCCCAATTAATGAGACCCCAATTTCTCTGACCCCAATTTGGATGGCCAGTTAAAAAATCGACGGATTTCGTTTTCCTTCGAGCGTGCATCCATGCGTCCCAAGGCCATCAACTCTTGGGTGTACGCCGACTCAAACAGCAGATAGCTGATGAAGGCGCCACCTTGGCGAGCGGTCTTTTTGGATGAGTTGCCCAGCACCCGCAATAAATTTTTGACCGTCGCCGGCAACCGATCCGCATGGCGCACAGCGATCTCATCGAGACGTTCGCTGGGCGAGATCACCAGCAAGTCGATGGGGCGCAAGCGGGCGTGCTGGCGATGTTCGTGGGCAATCAGCCCCATGGTGTGGTTGATGCGTTGCAGGCGCTCGACGTCCACCGCCAAGGCATCCAGAAAGATACTGGATAAAGCATGTCCCGCGATGCTGGCCATGGACGGGTAATCGTTGTTTTGTACAGGCTGAGTCTCACGGGGTTCATGCATGCGTCCCGCCCCGATCACCAAGATTTTTTCGGCGCCCAAATGAATTGCCGGGGAGATGGGGGCGGTTTGGCGCATCGCGCCGTCGCCATACCAAGCTTGGCCATGGGGGCCCTCCAACTGGGTGGCCGGAAAGACGAAGGGGATGGCCGAGCTGGCCAGCAGATGTTGGTGGCTGAGCTCGCAGCGCATGGCCAATCTTTGGTTGCGCACCCATGATTGAACTTCATTCTGGCTTTGATAGAAGGTCACATGTTCGCCGCCGCTGTAGCTTGATGCAGTGATGGCCAAGGCCGACAGATGGCCGGACTCCAGCATCTGCGGCAAACGGTCAAAGTCCGCGTGGATCCGCAACAAGTCATGCAGTGGCGAGTTGTCCAGCAGTGAGCGCGGTCGCATCCGGCGGTGCCGAATCATCCATCCCAGTAAGATCAAGGAGATCCAACCCAGGCCCGAGCGCAACATGTCCAGAATTTCAGATCGGTACACCTGGTGCACCTGAAATTCGCTCCAGACTTGGATCAGGCGGTTCAGCGTCTCTTCAAACCGATCAGCCCCGCATGCCAGCACGCTGGCATTGATGGCACCGGAAGAGGTTCCGCAGATGATGGGGAAGGGATTGGTCTGATTGCCACTGCCATCGCCGCGAATGGCCATGATCTCTTGCAACACACCCACTTGATAAGCGGCTCGGGCACCACCGCCCGTCAGGATCAGTCCGGTCTTTGGGGCATTTGCGGGTTCTTCCATGGGCCAGGCAAGGGTAGTGGAGCCAACCCATTATCACCTGAATGTGGTCTTTTGAACTCATTTTGTAGAAATTGGGGTCTTAGAAATTGGGGTCTGACCCCAATTTCTGCAATTTCCTGTGACCCCAATTTCCTGACCCCAATTTCCTCAGTTCGAGGTGTTCGAGTCGGCGGCAGAAAAATTGGGGTCAGACCCCAATTTCTGCGCTGGTTTCGGTCGCGGGGGCTTGGAGGTGTGGATTTTTTGCGTCGCGCGGGTGGTGTCGCCAGCCAGCAGGTCCTCGAAGGCGCTCAGGGAGCGGGTGACGCAGGCTTCGATCAGATCGCGTTGATCTGTGGGTGGCTTGCGCAGCACCCAAGCCGCCACCTCGTCTTTAACACCTGGGTGGCCGATGCCGATGCGCAGCCGCCAATAGTCAGGGGTGCCCAGTTGGGCATGGATGTCACGCAGGCCATTGTGGCCGGCATGCCCGCCACCGAATTTGAGCTTGGCTTCGCCGGGGGGCAGGTCGAGTTCGTCGTGGATCACCAAAACGGAGTCAGGTCTGATTTTGAAGAAGCGTGCCAAGGCGGACACCGATTTGCCCGACAAGTTCATATAGGTTTGCGGCTCAAGCAGCCAAATGGTCTGACCTTTGACCTGGGTGCGGGCGACACGGCCAAAGTAGCTGCGCTCATCCACCAGATGAACTTTCAATTGGCGTGCCAAGTCATCGATCCACCAAAAACCAACATTGTGGCGCGTGGCTTCGTATTCGTTGCCCGGGTTGCCCAGGCCGACCAAAAGTTGAATCATGTGCAGATTATCGCCTCGCGGGCTTTGTGGGGAGGCCATGAAAAAACCCCGTCGCGTGAGCAGCGGGGTTTGATCAGAACTAACACGCAAGCAGACCCATGTGGGCCTGCAAATGAATTACTTCTTGGCGTCAGCGGTGGCAGCATCAGCGGCAGGTGCCGCTTCTTCTGCGGCCGCGTTCACCACGGACACCAGGACTGGGTTGGCCTTGCCGTGAATGACTGCAGTCACACCCTTGGGCAGGGTAATGTCGTTCAAGTGCAGCGAGGTGCCTTTCTTCAAGCCAGACAGGTCCACGGCGATGAATTCAGGCAGATCGACCGGCAGGCAAGAAATGTCGAGTTCGGTGATGACGTGGTTGACCAAGCAGCCGTCGGCCTTGACGGCCGGAGAAGACTCTTCACCCGAATAGTGGATGGGCACTTTTTTGTGCATCTTGGTGTTGGCGTCAACACGCTGGAAGTCGATGTGCAGCACCAGTTGCTTGAAAGGGTGGTATTGAACGTCGCGCAGCAGCACTTGGTTGGACTGGCCATTGAGTTCCATGTCGAGAATGGAAGAGTGGAACACTTCTTTTTTCAGTGCGTGCCAAAGGGCATTGTGATCGAGTTCGATCAGTTGTGGTTGGCCTTGACCACCATAAACGATGCCAGGCGTACGGCCAGTGTTGCGCAGACGGCGGCTCGCACCCGTTCCCTGCTTGGCGCGCTCAAAAGCGACGAATTTCATGACTGACTCCTTCAATGAGTCCACCGCGACCAGTGTGACTCCGGGTTGATAAAAGCCGAAACATTCGGCCAGAAAAAGCCCCCCTCAGTTCAGAACAGTTGTTCTTGGTCTGAGAACAGGCTCATCACCGACTCTCCTTTGGCGATGCGCGAGATCGTTTCTGCGATCAGCGGTGCAACCGAGAGTTGGCGAATCTTGTTGCATTGCGACGCGGAGTCGCTCAGCGGGATGGTGTTGGTGATGACCACTTCATCCAGGGCGCTGCCTTGGGTGATGCGCTCGATCGCCGAACCAGAAAAAATCGGGTGCGTACAGTAGGCGTAGACTTTCTTGGCTCCGCGCTCTTTAAGCACCTCGGCGGCCTTGACCAATGTGCCAGCGGTGTCGATCATGTCATCCATGATGACGCAATTGCGACCTTCGATCTCACCAATGACGTGCATGACTTCCGATACATTGGCCTTGGGGCGTCGCTTGTCGATGATGGCCAGATCGCAACCCAGTTGCTTGGCCAAGGCGCGCGCGCGCACTACACCGCCGACGTCGGGAGAGACCACAATCAGGTCTTCGTATTTTTTTTGACGCAAGTCGCCCAAGAGCACTGGCGATGCGTAAATGTTGTCGACTGGGATGTCGAAGAAGCCTTGAATCTGGTCGGCGTGCAAATCCATGGTCAACACACGAGCCACGCCGACAGTTTGCAACAGGTTGGCCACCACTTTCGCCGAGATCGGTACGCGGGTTGAGCGCGGACGGCGGTCCTGGCGGGCATAGCCGAAATAAGGGATGACGGCGCTGATGCGTTCGGCCGATGCGCGCTTGAGGGCATCGACCATGATCAGCAGTTCCATCAGGTTTTCGTTGGTGGGCGCGCAGGTGGACTGGATGACGAAAACGTCTCGGGCACGCACGTTTTGCATCAGTTCGACAGTGACCTCGCCATCAGAGAAGCGGTCCACATGAGCCTGCCCGAGCTCGGTGCCCAGGTGAGTCGCGATTTCTCGGGCCAACACAGGGTTGGCGTTACCGGTAAAGAGCATGAAGTCTGAAGCGCTGGACATGGGGCAATGCAAGAAATTGTTTATAGGTCTTACCAGGCACCCACCTGCTGGAAATGCAGTACTTTGACCGCGCTGGACCATCAAGTGCGTTGAGCATTTGGCAGGGGAGGAAGGACTCGAACCCTCGCATGCCGGAATCAAAATCCGGTGCCTTGACCAACTTGGCGACTCCCCTACACAGGCAATTGGCACCAGGCCAATTGCCCTTATTCGTCGCTGGAACACCACCCCGCCAAGGGGTGACGATCCAAATTGTGGCACAACTGAACCACATGGCCAGCAGGCGCAGGAGGCAGCACCATGGACTCATCGACCGGCGCAAATACCGCGCTGCCCGAACCTGTCATGCGTGGCTTCAAACCCAGTGATTCCAACCACATCAAGGCCGAAAGCACATCAGGGCAAAGCCGCTGCGCCACCTGCTGCAAGTCGTTTTGGCCAAAACTGAACGGCTGTGCAACAAAGTCTGAAATGGTAACACTTTTATGAGCTCTTTCCAAATCCGGATCGCTAAAAATGGCAGGGGTTGACAGTCCTGCTGGGGGTTTGACGATCAACCAGCGTTGCCGAGGCAGGTCCAGCGGGGTCAATGTTTCGCCTACCCCTTCGGCCCAGGCATGCCCGCCAAACAGGAAAAACGGCACATCGGCGCCCAATTTCAAGCCCAATTCGGACAACTGGCGCCGCGACCAGCCCAGACCCCATAAGCGATTCAAGGCCAGCAAGGTGGTCGCTGCGTCAGATGACCCGCCGCCAAGACCTGCCATGGCTGGCAAGTGTTTTTCGACGGCCATGTGAGCCCCCAACCGCGTACCGCTGGCTTGTTGCAATAAACGGGCTGCACGCACGATCAGGTCATCTGCGGGCAGGGCGACTGTCAAATCTTGGCGGGTGATTCGGCCATCTTCAGTCAAGTCAAAGTGCAAGACATCGCACCAATCGATCAGCATGAAAGCCGATTGCAACTGGTGATAGCCATCGGCACGTCTTCCGGTGATGTGCAAAAACAAGTTCAATTTGGCCGGAGCCAAGACATCGTGCAGTGCATTCATGGCGCAGCCTTTTTCAACACCATCAGAAGTTCCATGCGAGGCAAAGGCTGCAATCGCACGGCACGGAAGCGATCGGTCGGTTTGAGGCGGGGTTCTACCCACCAGTCGTTCGATGCGACGGGGCGCTGGTTGAGCCAATCAAAAACCATCGAAACAGGTATCGGCGCACCGGTGACTCGTTCGATCAACCAGTCCAAGCTTTTGACCACCCGCTTGCGATCGCCTTCAATCAAGACGGCGCGTCCCGGCTCCCACTGGATGACGGCCACCAAACCCACCACTGGCCCATACAGACGAAGCTCACCAGTCTGGGCATCGCCTTCTAACTCGAATTCACCCGATATGTGCTGCTGGGGCTCGCTCTCGATGGTCACTGACAATCGACCGGCGAACTGACTCAAGACCACACCAGGTACAGGAGATGAGAATTGTGGCGCCAGGGATTCCGGCACAGAGGCTGCGGGGGCCGATGGTGGGGTGATGGGCAATGTGGTTGCAGAGGGTGAAACGCTGGCGCACCCCACCAGAAAAAAAAGCCCACAGGCTCCAACCCAGCGCGCCAGAATCATGGCTTCACGCCCAGTCGCTTGAGAGTGTCCTGCAATGTCTCGTTATCAGCACCCAGTTTCAAGCCGTGACGCCAGACTTCGAGCGCTCGGTTCTTTTGGCCCAGCGTCCATAGCACTTCACCCCAATGGGCCGCAATTTCGGCATCAGGTTTGGCCTCAAAGGCACGCCGCAAAATGGCTTCGGCCTCGGGCAATCGACCCAGGCGAAATTCAACCCAGCCCAAACTGTCGGTGATGTAGGGGTCGTCGGGAGCGAACTCCAGCGACTTGATGATCAGTTGTTTGGCTTCGTCAAGTCGGACATTGCGATCAGCCAGCGAGAAGCCCAAGGCGTTGTAAGCGTGGTGGTATTTGGGGTTGCGCTCGATGATGCCCCTCAAGAGGGTTTCCATTTCCTGGACTTTCCCCACTTTTTCCGCGGCCATGGCCAATTCGTAGTCCAGATCGTCGTTGTCATCGTCGATTTTGGCCACCAGCACCGAGAGCAAATCGTAAGCAGCCTGCCATTGCTTGAATTGCCGCAAGTACTGAACTTCAGCCATGGTGCGTTCTTGCTCTTGTTTGACCGTGCGCACTGGACGGGTGGCGATCAACTGGCGCCCCTCGGTCACCTTGCCTTGGCGCCCCAAAATGGTTGCGCGCAAGCTCAACGCCCGCATGGCATTGTCGCCATCGCCCACCTGAGACAACCAGTGCGTGGCCTGGTCGTCTTGCTTGTCGTCCAGACTGAGTTGAGCCAGACCGAGCAGCGCCTGCTCACGTTCACGCTTGCGTTCGGGGTGGGCCTCGGTTTCCTTCAAAAAGCGCTGCCAGGCCTCGCTGGCTCCCTTGGGGTTTTTCAGTTCTTGGCGGATGGCTCCCAACACGAACCAGGCCGAGGTCGCCTTCGGGTTTTTTTGCACTCGGACCGTCATGGTGCGCTCAGCTTGCTCGAGTTGTCCCAATTCAATCATCACGCGGGCCCAGCCCTGGTGCAGGGCCGGATCGTCACTGAGCGCCAGATTCTGAGAGACCCAGGTTTGAGCCTGGGTCTGGGTTCGGGCCAATTCAATGCCCAGCCACAGCGGTTCGGTGCGCTGTGGATTCAGACTCAGGCCTTGTTGAGCGGCTTGCAGCGCCCCTTCAAGATCCTGGCTTTGCAGACGCATTTGTCCCACGGCAGTCCAAGCTTGCGGTCCCAATTTCGGATCGTTGAGCCACTCGGTCAATGCCTGTTCGGTGACTTGGGTGGCCAATTTTTTGTCTGCGGCACGATTGAGCAGGCCGGGAATGGACAGCATCAATGCACCGCGGTCTTCCTCAGGAGCCAATCTCAATTCTTGGCTAAGAGAGTACTGCGCATCACGAAGTCTTTGCAATGCGACTTGAATTTGCAAGACCCGCTGATTCGCTTTGCGAGACTGGGGGAACGCTTGGCGCCAGGCCGCAGCGGCGCGCAAGGCAGCATCGCCCGCGCGGGCGCGCAATGCCACGTCGACAGCCCGGTCGTACAGGGCTTCGTCACTGCTTTTGCGGGCGGCATCCAGCAACAAGGAATACCCGGCACCCGGATCGCCTTGCAGCACCTGCATCTCGCCCAACAAAATTTCAAACATGAGTTCGCCCGTCAACCCGGAAGAGGGTGGCGGGGTACGGTTTGGCTGAGCCCAAGAGGCAAAGGCCCCAAGTGCCAATGCGCAACTGAGCAGATGTTGGATCAAGGTCATCACAAACAGATCATAATCGCATGGCTTGACTGGCCGCTCAACAGCCACCCAATATTTCACGCCATGCCAGAACTGCCCGAAGTCGAAGTCACTCGCCTGAGCTTTGCCGAACGCATCCAGGGCGCTCGCATCACTTTTTTGCGCATGGGCAAGCCCCTGCGCTGGCCTTTGGGCACCCAAGCGACCGATTTGGCCGGGCTCCGGGTGATTGGCGTGGATCGGCGGGGCAAGTATCTGCTCATGCATTTGGACCAAGGGTGTCTTCTCTGGCATTTGGGCATGTCGGGCTCTTTGCACTTTGCCGCCCACCAACCCTCACCAGGCCCTCATGACCATGCCGATTTGGTGACCGATCGGGGCACCTTGCGTTTGCACGATCCGCGACGATTTGGTGCGCTGGTTCATGTGCCTGATCTGAATGATGCGCGGGCAGTGAAATTGTTGGGCGGCTTGGGTGTCGAACCGCTGGGGCCTGATTTCGATCCGCAAGCGTTTCATGCCGCTTTGCGGCTGCGTCGAGCCCCCATCAAACAGGTCTTGTTGGCCGGTGACATCGTGGTCGGTGTGGGCAACATCTACGCCAGTGAAGCCTTGTATGTGGCCGGTATCCGTCCCACCACCCCGGCCTGTCGCATCAGCCGACCCCGTGCCCTGCGCTTGCGTCAGGCCATCGTCCAGGTTTTGACGCGGGCCCTGGAAGTGGGAGGCAGCACTTTGCGTGATTTTTCCAATGCGCATGGCGAGAGCGGCTATTTTCAATTGGAAATGGCCGTCTATGATCGGGCCGGCGAGCCTTGCCGCCGTTGCGATACCCTGGTGCGACAGATCCGCCAGGGGCAGCGCTCGACCTTTTATTGCCCTACATGTCAAAAACAGTGAATCCATCGGTGCCCAAGCGTCTGGCGACCCTGACACCACAGCCTGATTTCGCCCAGCGTCTGGTGGATTGGCAACGGATCCATGGTCGGCACAGCTTGCCGTGGCAAGGCAACCAAGACCCTTACCGCGTTTGGTTGTCCGAGATCATGTTGCAGCAAACTCAGGTGAGCACCGTCATCGACTATTACCAGAGTTTCTTGCTGCGCTTTCCCAGTGTGGCGGATTTGGCGCAGGCCGAACCCGAAGAGGTGATGGCGATGTGGTCCGGGCTGGGGTATTACAGCCGGGCTCGACATATGCATCGTTGTGCTCAGCAGATCATGCAAGACTGGGGCGGCTTGTTTCCACGTCACAGCGCTGAATTGGCTCAGCTCAGCGGCATCGGCCCCTCCACGGCGGCAGCCATCGCATCGATTTGCCACAGCGAGCGGGTGGCGATTTTTGACGGCAATGTGCAGCGCGTGCTGGCTCGCCATACCGCATTTGGCGTCGATTTGGCCCAGACCGTTGCCGTGCGTGAACTGCAACAGTTGGCGCAACAAGTTTTGCCACAACAAGCTGTTATGCCCACTTACACCCAGGCCATCATGGATCTGGGCGCCACGGTGTGCACGCCGCGTCAGCCACGTTGCGATGTGTGTCCGGTCGCTTCTGATTGCCAGGCCAGGGCACTAAACCGGGCGACTGAATTGCCACTGAAGACTCGCAAAATCAAACGCCAGTCGCAAAGCTGGTGGTTGCTCATGGTGAACCATCCCAGACATGGCGTCTGGTTACAGCAGCGCCCACAGCAGGGCATCTGGGCCGGACTGTACTGTTTTCCTTGTTTTGACAGCCGGGAGCGAATGCTTGAGTCCGTGCCTGAAGCGGCGCGTGGCTTGGCGCTTGAGCAAGAGGCGCAATTGCATGTGCTCACGCACCGTGATTTGCATCTGCACCTGTGCCGACTGACATGGTCCAGGCCCCACGATTGGCCTGGACCGGGCCTTTGGCTCAGACCCTCCGACCCGCAGCGTCCTGGTGTGCCAAAGCCGGTGCGTGACTGGCTGGACTCTGCTCGCGATGACGTTTGAGCGTCACCCACTCTGAGTCAAAGGCCGCGGCCAAGCGCTCGACCAAATAAACCGAACGGTGTTGTCCACCGGTGCAACCAATCGCCACCGTGACATAACTGCGGTGGTCTTGGGCCAAACGCGGCAGCCAACGGCGCAAAAAAGCCTCGATGTCGCTCACCATTTGCTGCACCTCAGCGTGACGGGCCAACCAGCCGGCCACCGGTGCGTCCATGCCCGTCAGCGCTTTGAGCTCAGGTTCGTAGTGCGGGTTAGGCAGCATGCGGGCGTCAAACACAAAGTCGGCATGTACCGGAATGCCCCGTTTGAATGCGAAAGACTCGAACATCAATGTCAACTGAGCCGATGGTGCATCGACCAAGGACTTTACATAGGTCTGCAACTGGTTTGCACGCAGCACACTGGTGTCGATGATGTGCGAGTTATCGCGCATTTGCGCCAACATGTCCCGCTCGCGTTCGATGGCCTGCATCAGATCTGAGGCGACGCCTGCAACCCCGCTGTCTTGCACCGACAAGGGATGGCGACGACGCGTTTCTGAAAATCTCTGTACCAGTACCGGGGTGGAAGCGTCCAGAAACAGCAAGCGCACATGGACTTTCATGCCTTGCGCGTGTTGCAAAATGCTGGGCAACATGGGCAAAGACTGGGCGCTGCGCACATCAATCGCGACTGCTTGGCGTCGTTCTTGCTGCTGGACCGACAGCTGTATGAATGGCAGCAACAATTCGGGGGGCAGGTTGTAGACGCAGTTGTACCCAGCGTCTTCCAATGCGTGCAACGCCACTGACTTGCCCGAACCGGACATGCCGGTGATCAATACCAATTCAAGGCTCATCCGCGTGCCTTTTTCTTTGAGGCGGGGGCAGTGCCTAACATTTCTTTGGCGTGCGCCAGGGTCGTGTCTGACAGGCGTTCGCCGCCCAACATGCGGGCAATTTCTCGCACGCGCTGCTCCCCAGCCACCGGATGTACGCTGCTGAGTGTGTGTCCTTCGATCACCGATTTCGACACCACCAAATGTTGGTCGGCGCAGGCGGCCACTTGTGGCAGGTGAGTCACTGCCAGTACTTGCCTGTCGGTGCCCAGTTGTTTCAGCAGTCGACCCACGGTCTCGGCCACGGCACCGCCCACGCCTGAGTCGACTTCGTCAAAAATCAAGGTGCTGGCCTGCCCCAACTGGGAGGTGGTGACGGCGATGGCCAAAGCAATGCGGGACAGTTCGCCGCCTGAGGCCACTTTGCCCAGGGGTTTGGGCGTGGCCCCAGGGTGCCCCGCGACCAAAAAAATGACTTCGTCCAAGCCACTGCTTTGGGCTTGGGGTAGGTCTTGGATTTGAACTTCAAAGACACCACCGGCCAAGCCCAGGCCCTGCATGGCTGCCGTGACGGTGGCCGACAGTTTCGGGGCTGCTTTGTGCCGCAACTGACGCAGGCGCAAGGCTTCTTGGCGATACGCTTGTTCGGCCTGTTCACAACGGGTTTTCAGGCCGTTCAGGTCAGTGGCCTCGTCCAACGTGGCCAACTCTTGCTGCCATTGGGTCCAAACGGCGGGCAGCTCATCCGGTTCGCGGCGAAATCGCCGGGCCAGCGACATCCACAAGCACATGCGCTCATCGAGTTCGGCCAGCCTTTGTGGATCCAGATCCGCATGGCGCAACCAACTTTGCGCGGAATGAGCCACATCTTCGGCTTGGGCGATGCACGACTGCAGCACCTGAACCATGGCCTCGAATTCGGGTTCATGGGCCATTTGATCTTGCAAGGCTTGCATGGCCCGGTGCAAGGCGGCCAAAGCCCCAGAATCATCGTCAGACAGGGCCTGACTGGCCCCTTCAGTGGCTTCGATCAGCGATTGCATGTGAGACAGGCGCTGCTGCTGGGTTTGCAAATCGTCCCATTCTTGGGCTTTCGGACTCAATTTCTCGATTTCGCCCAGTTGCCAGCTCAGGCGCTCACGCTCGCGCGTCAGAACTTCTTGCGAACTTTGTGCCTCGGACAACTTGCGTTGGGCCTCGCGCCATGCCTGCCAGCGCTGACCCAATTCCGTGCTGTGAGCGCCGGCATAGGCGTCGAGCAAACCCAGCACCGAAGCGGGGCGGGTCAGGCTTTGCCAGGCGTGCTGACCATGGATGTCCAGCAGCACATCGCCCAATTCGCGCAATTGGCTGGCGGTGGCAGCGCTGCCGTTGATCCACGCGCGGCTTTTGCCTTGCCGGTCCAATGTGCGGCGCAGCAACAGCACATCGTCTTGCGATTCAAAGCCGGCTTCCTCCAACCATGCGTGTGTCGCCGTGGTCAGATCGAACTCGGCGCTGACTTCGGCGCGCTGAGCGCCCTCGCGAACGCTACCGGCATCGGCGCGCTCGCCCAAAGCCAGTTGCAGGGCATCGATCAAAATGGACTTGCCTGCGCCGGTCTCGCCGGTCAACACAGTGAAGCCCGCAGACAAATCCAGATCCAAGGTCTGGACGATGACGAAATCTTTCAAGCCGATGCGTTTGAGGCTCATGCGACCCCTTCGTTCCAATGCAGTTTTTCACGCAGGGTATCAAAATAACTCCATCCCACGGGATGTAAAAAGCGTGCATGGTGTTCGGAACGGCGCACGGCAATGCGGTCGCGAACCAAGAGGGAGGCGAGCGACTGCATGTCAAAGTTTGCGCTGGCATCGCCAGCCACCAATTCGATCACGATCTCGCCCGGGTCGGCCAGCACCAGGGGCCGATTGGATAGGGTGTGCGGGGCGATGGGCACCATCACCCATCCAGGCAGGCTGGGGTGCAACAGGGGGCCACCCGCCGACAAGGCGTAGGCGGTTGAGCCGGTAGGGGTGGCGATAATCAGACCATCGGCGCGCTGGCGTGCCACGAAATGGCCATCGACTTCAACGCGCAACTCGACCATGCCAGCGGTAGATCCACGGTTGACGACCACATCGTTCATGGCCAGGGCTTCAAACACGCAATGTCCGTCGCGCCACACCTTGCCCAACATCAGCGAGCGGTCGTCGACCTCATACTTGCCCCGCAACATGGGGCGCAGCACTTCTTCGATCTGGTTCAAGGGGATGTCAGTGATGAAACCCAGCCGGCCTTGGTTGATGCCAATCAGCGGTACCCCATACGGGGCCAGTTTGCGGCCATAGCCCAACATGGTGCCGTCACCGCCCACCACCACGGCCAAATCGCAATCGCGTCCAATTTGCGCCACATCGAGCGCCGCATAACCTTGCATGCCGGCATTGGCATGGGTTTCTTGTTCGAACACCACTTCGCACCCCTCGGCGTGCAGAAAATTGGCCAACTTGTCCAAGACCTGGCGCGAAGACGGCTGCATGCCGCCCGCCACCGGGGGCTGGTGTTTGCCGATCAGGGCAATGTGACGGAATTTGCTCTTCATGGTCTTTGCTTTCAAGTTCAATTAAATCATTAAAATGGCCTCTCATCATGAATTCCCTCGACGAACGCGCCCGCTTGCTGCTCAAGATTCTGGTCGAGCGCTATATCGACGAAGGTCAGCCCGTCGGTTCGCGCACCCTTTCCAAGGCCTCCGGCCTTGAGCTCTCGCCTGCCACCATCCGCAATGTCATGTCCGACCTGGAAGAGTTGGGCCTGATTGCCAGCCCGCACACTTCGGCGGGGCGCGTGCCCACGGCCCGTGGCTACCGGGTGTTTGTCGACACCATGCTGACCGTCAAGCGCGATCAGCTCAGCACCACGCCCAGCTTGGCGCCTGATCAGCCCCACAAGGTCATCGCCAACGCGGCCCACCTGTTGTCCAACCTGTCCCATTTCGTGGGAGTGGTCATTGCCCCAAGGCGTGGCACTGTGTTTCGGCACATCGAATTTTTGAGGCTTTCCGATCGACGCTTGCTCGTCATCATCGTCTCGCCCGATGGCGATGTGCAAAATCGCATCTTGTTCACCGACGTCACTTACACCCAGAGTCAGCTGATAGAGACAGCCAACTACCTTAACGCGAATTTCGCCGGCATGGCCATAGATCAGGTTCGCGAACGCCTGCAAGCCGAAGTCGATCGACTGCGCGGCGAGATCGCCATCTTGATGCAGGCGGCGGTTCAGGTCAGTTCCGAGGCCTTGTCGCAAGCTCAAGACGAGGTGGTGATCAGCGGCGAGCGCAACCTGTTGTCGGTCTCTGACTTCAATCAGGACATGGGGCAGTTGCGGCGCGCCTTCGATCTGTTTGAGCAAAAGGCGCAACTGATCCGATTGCTGGACGTCTCGGCGCAGGCCGAAGGCGTGCGCATTTTCATTGGTGGCGAAAGCCACGTGGTGCCAGTTGAAGAGTTGTCGGTGGTCAGTGCCACTTACGAAGTCGACGGCCAAGTGGTGGGGACCCTGGGCGTGATCGGCCCAACCCGCATGCACTACGACCGCATGATTCAGATTGTCGACATCACCGCCAAGCTGGTCAGCAATGCCCTCAGCCAGAAATAAGTGACTGCCATGTTGTTTTTGCTTTCTCCCGCCAAATCGCTCGATTATGAAACCCCTTGGGATGGTGTGACCCACACCGAGCCGCAATTCACAGCCCAGTCGGCCCAACTGATCGATGTGTTGAAAAAGAAAACGCCAACCGAAATTTCCGAGTTGATGGATTTGAGTGACAAGCTGGCGACCCTGAACGTTGTGCGCTATCAGTCATGGTCGCGTCGTTTCACGCCCCAAAACGCCAAACCGGCGGTACTGGCTTTCAACGGCGATGTTTATGAGGGCCTGGATGCCAAAACCCTCAAAGCCAATCAACTGGCCTGGGCGCAAGACCATGTCGCTATCCTCAGCGGACTGTATGGCGTGCTGCGCCCGTTGGACTTGATGCAGCCTTACCGATTGGAAATGGGCACGGCGCTGCCTAACCCCAAAGGGGCCAATCTGTACAAGTTTTGGGGCGCCGACATTGCACAGCATCTCAATGAACGATTGGCGAGCGACAAGCATCCCATCATCGTCAACCTGGCCTCGCAAGAATATTTCAAATCGGTAGACCGCAAGGCCTTGCAGGCGCGCGTGATCGAATGCGTCTTCGAAGAGGGCCGCGCTGGCCGGTACAAGGTCATCAGCTTCATGGCCAAACGCGCCCGCGGCCTGATGGCCCGCTATGCCATCGTCAAACAGGTCAAAACTCCGGCAGCCTTAGAGAAGTTTGACCTGGAAGGCTACGCTTTTTGCCCCGAGGCTTCCGAGTCCGATCGACAGGTTTTTCGGCGCAACCAGAGCTGAGGCATGCAAGTCGATTCCAACGGGCTCCAAATCGAAGTCGAAGACAGCGGGCCGACGCATGCGCCAGCGGTTTTGCTCATCATGGGTTTGGGCATGCAACTGACCGCTTGGCCCCAGGCCTGGGTTGCTGCGCTGGTGCAAGCCGGTTTTCGGGTCATTCGTTTTGACAACCGGGACGCTGGGCTGTCGACCCAACTTGATGCCTTGGGTGTGCCCAAGGTGCTTTGGGCCGGGCTGAAACACAAATTGGGTTGGCGTCAACGCCCAGCCTATACCCTGAACGACATGGCGCTGGATGCCTTGGGGGTGCTCGATGCCTTGGGTATCTCGCGGATTCACGTGGTCGGTGCCAGCATGGGCGGCATGATCGCTCAAAGGGTGGCGCTGGCCGCCCCTCAACGTGTGCTCAGTCTGTGCAGCATCATGAGCAGCAGCGGGGCGTCTGGCCTGCCCGACCCCGATCGCGAAGTGCTCAAACAGATGTATACCCCGCCACCGCGACCGGGGGTGGACGCCGCCATCGATCACACTTTGCTTTTTTTGCAAATGATCGCCAGCCCCGCTTACCCTCAAAGCGAAGCCGTTCGGCGCGAGCAGATTGTTCAGGCTTTTCAGCGTGCGTACCGGCCCGCTGGACTGTTGCGCCAAACTTTGGCGGTCATGGCCGATACCGCTCGCGCCCAGGCTTTGTCGCAGATCACCGCGCCCACTCTGGTGATGCACGGCGATGCCGACAGATTGGTCCCCCCGGCTTGCGGTCAAGACACGGCGCGCCGCATTCCTGGTGCGCAATTCCAGGCCATTGCCGGCATGGGCCACGATTTTTCACCTGGCGCCTGCCAGCGCATGCTCGACGCCCTGTTGCCATTTTTGATCCGATACACACCACTGTCATGAGCCAAGTCGAACGATCCCCTTTGGGTAAGCCTTCTACTTATACCGACCAGTACGACCCGGCTTTGTTGTTCCCGGTGGCACGCCAAACCCAGCGTCAGGCTTTGGGTCTGGGCTTGGATCGTTTGCCGTTCATGGGCGCTGATCTCTGGACAGGCTATGAGTTGGGTTGGCTCAACAGGCGTGGCAAGCCCCAAGTGGCCATCGTGCGTTTTGTGGTGCCTTGCGACAGCACGCACATCGTCGAGAGCAAGTCCTTCAAACTGTACTTGAACAGTTTCAGCAATACCCGCTTTGAGGACATCGATCAAGTGCGCGAACGGCTGCGCGCCGACATCAGCAACGCCGTCTGGCATGGGGGACCCATGCGTGCCGGCGTGGGTGTGCAATTGCTCTCGCCTGAGGAGTTCGATGCCCAGACCATAGAAGAATTGGACGGCCTGTTGCTCGATCGACTGGATATCGAATGCGATCAATACCACCCCCAACCACAGTATTTGCGCGCCGAAGTCGGTGAGCAACCCGTGACCGAGACCCTGACCAGCCATTTGCTCAAAAGCAATTGCCTGGTCACTGGCCAGCCCGACTGGGGCAGCTTGCGAATCAGCTACCACGGTCCGCAAATCGACCAGGAAGGCCTGCTGAAGTACATCGTCAGCTTCCGCAACCACAATGAGTTTCACGAGCATTGCGTCGAGCGCATCTTCATCGACATTTGGCGACAGTGCAAACCCACCCAACTCAGCGTGTATGCCCGTTACACCCGTCGCGGAGGCTTGGACATCAATCCCTGGCGCACCAGCCACCCGCAGGCTGCACCGGACAACGTCCGAACCGCCCGTCAGTGAACCCACGAGACATGGTGCTGCTGCGGGACTGGACGCATGGCATTAACATAGTCGCATGAATTCCACTGCCTTCACCCCCGTCCGTCCTGATTTCGGCCTGATCATTGTGGGCGACGAAATCCTATCCGGCAAGCGCGCCGACAAACACATGGCCAAGGTCATCGAACTGCTCTCCGCGCGCGGTTTGCCCTTGAGCTACGCCGAGTATGTCGGCGACTCCCCCGATCGCATCACCCAGGCGCTGGCGCGGGCTTTCCAAAGTGGAGATGTGGTGTTTTCCACCGGTGGCATCGGGGCCACCCCTGACGACCACACCCGCCAGTGCGCAGCCAAGGCATTGGGTCAGCCTTTGCAACTGCACCCGCAAGCCGAGGTGCTGATTCGCGAGCGCATGCAAGATGTGGCTAAAGAGCAGGGCGTTCCTTACGAACCTGACCGCGCCGACAATGTGCACCGGCTCAACATGGGCGTGTTCCCGGCCTCGGCCCAGCTCATCCCCAACCCTTACAACAAAATCCCTGGCTTTACCTGCATTTCTCCCGGGCGCACCCTGCACACCGGGGCAGTGCATTTCGTTCCTGGCTTCCCTGTCATGGCCTGGCCCATGGTCGAGTGGGTGCTGGACAACCATTACAGCCATCTGTTCCAAAAATTGGCTTATCTGGAAAAGTCGGTCGTCATTTACGGCGCCATGGAAGCCGCCCTGACCCCCATCATGGAGCGCCTGGAGGCCGGTCATCCCGGCATCAAGGTGTTCAGTCTGCCCAGCGTTGACCATCCCGTGCACGGCCGCCACATTGAATTGGGCGTCAAAGGCAACCCCGAGGATGTGAACCGGGCCTACCCGGCCATGCTGAATGAACTGCACGTATTTGGTGCAAAATTAGGCCCCGAATTGGTGCGTTCGTGAATATCGCACCGAAATAGTGCTATCATAAAAACAGATCTCTGAGGCGATTGGGGTGAATTTGCGAGGCACAATGAGGTTCTTGTGGTCCAAGTCCTCATTGCAGCGTCTTGGCACATTTTCTGCTGGTAATCCCGCACAATTTTTTCAACCGACCCACACATTCAGGAGAATCTGATGGCCAAGACCGTCGCCGACGTGATGAAGATGGTGAAAGACAACGAAGTCAAGTTCGTTGATTTCCGTTTCACCGATACCCGTGGCAAAGAGCAGCACGTGAGCGTGCCCTTGTCGCATTTCAATGAAGACAAGTTCACCGAAGGCCATGCATTCGACGGTTCCTCCATCGCCGGTTGGAAGGGCATTGAAGCCTCTGACATGCTGTTGATGCCCGATCCCGGCACCGCCTTCCTTGACCCCTTCTTCCAAGAGTCGACCCTGGTTCTCTCATGCGATGTGCTAGAGCCGGGTGACGGCAAGGCTTATGACCGCGACCCGCGCTCGATCGCCAAGCGCGCCGAAGCCTACCTTAAGGCTTCGGGTTTGGGCGATACCGCCTACTTCGGCCCAGAGCCCGAATTCTTCATTTTCGATCAAGTCACTTTTGCCAACGAAATGGGCGGTGCTTTTTTCAAGATTGAAGAGTACGAAGCTCCCTGGAACACCGGAGCCAAGCTCGAGGGAGGCAACCGTGGACACCGTCCCACCGTCAAGGGTGGCTACTTCCCAGTGCCCCCGGTCGACAGCACCCAAGACATGCGTGCCGAGATGGTCCTGATTCTGGAAGAAATGGGCATCCCGGTTGAGGTGTTCCACCACGAAGTGGCTGGCGCCGGTCAAAATGAAATCGGTACCAAATTCAGCACCCTGGTCGAGCGTGCCGACTGGACCCAAAAATTGAAGTATGTGGTTTGGAACGTGGCCAATGCCTATGGCAAGACCGCGACTTTCATGCCCAAGCCCCTGGTCGGTGACAACGGCTCGGGCATGCACGTGCACCAGTCGATTTGGAAGGGCGGCAAGAACCTGTTCGCCGGCAACGGCTATGCCGGCCTGAGCGATTTCGCCCTGTACTACATTGGCGGCATCATCAAGCACGCCCGTGCCCTGAACGCCATTACCAACCCTACCACCAACAGCTACAAGCGTCTGGTGCCGGGTTTTGAAGCCCCGGTCAAGCTGGCGTACTCTAGCCGCAACCGTTCGGCCTCTATCCGCATTCCGCACGTGGCTTCCGACAAAGCCCGTCGCATCGAGGCTCGCTTCCCCGATCCCATGGCCAACCCTTATCTGGCTTTCTCGGCCCTGATGATGGCCGGTCTGGACGGCGTCGAGAACAAGATTCACCCCGGTGAGGCCGCCACCAAAGACCTGTACCACTTGCCGCCCGAAGAGGACGCATTGGTGCCGACCGTCTGCCATAGCTTGGACCAAGCGCTGGAGTACTTGGACAAAGACCGTGCCTTCTTGACCAAGGGCGGCGTGTTCACCGAGAGCATGATCGACGCATACATCGAACTCAAGATGGGCGAAGTGACCCGCTTCCGTCAAGCGGTACACCCCATCGAGTACGAGATGTACTACTCGCTGTGATCGGCCGCGACAGATCGACCTCGGTCTGTCAGCCACAAGGGGCGGCCTGGTGCTGCCCTTTTTTTCAGTCCTCAGCATGTCACTACGACCGTTTGATCGCCAATCTCTTGCCCTGGGCACCGCGCTGGCCTTGATGGGGGTGAGCGTGGCTGCCCAAGTGTCGGTCTGGCGTTGCGGCTCCACTTTGACCAACCGTTTGCCCGAAGGCGACGTCCAGCGGCGCGATTGCATCCCCATCACTTTGCCCAGTGCCACAACCTTGCACGCAGCGCCAGCGTCCTTGATCGCACCAAGGACAGGCCATTCGCCCCAAAGTGGGACGCGCGAGCGCACGAATTTGGTGCCTGGCTCCACAGTGCAGATCAGCCCGGTCGAGCAAAAGCAGCGCGATGCGTTGGCGCGTCAATTGATCGAGGCCGAGTTGGAGCGAACCCAAGCACTATGGCGCAGTGCTCGCAGCCAGGGGGACTCGGCCGCGGCCGAGCGAGCCGAAGCCGACCTGGCTTCTTTGCAACGTGAGTTGGCTCGACTGCCATGATTCGTTCGGCTGTACCGGCATCAGCCTCGTTCGGTCTGGATCCAAGCGCTTGGCAGGGGCTGGACTTGATGGCCTCGATGGTCTGGGTCGCTCAACTCGATGGCCAGATCTTGTTCGCCAACACCGCCGTGCAAGAGTTGCTGGGTTTGCCCCGCCACCTGTTCGTGGGCCAATCCTTGCGCGATTGGCTGGAGCAACCCGCCGACCTTGACCATGCTCTGCAAGGCGCGCGACAGGGTGATTTCGCTGCATTGCGCTGCGACACCCTGCTCAAGGTGGGGCAAGACAGCTTGCTGGTGCACATGGTCCTGGCCCCGATCGAGGGTTGCGATCAGGTCTTGGTCGAAATGCTGCCCATCGAGCAGCAAACCCGCCAGCAGCGCGAAGGTCGCCTGATGGAGCAAGCGTCTGCCAACAAGGAATTGATCCGCAACCTGGCGCACGAGATCAAAAATCCTTTGGGGGGAATCCGTGGCGCGGCACAACTGCTTCAAATGGAGGTCGATTCGCGCGACCTCATCGAATACACGCAGGTCATCATTCGAGAGGCTGATCGGCTTCAAACCCTGGTCGATCGCCTGCTCGAACCGCATCGCAAACCGCATGTGGTGGGCAATGTCAACATTCACGAGGTCTGTGAGCGAGTTCGCTCGCTGATCCTGGCCGAGTTCCCGCGTGGTTTGCAGGTGGTGCGCGACTACGACACCTCTTTGCCAGAGTTTCGGGGCGACCTGGAGCAACTGATCCAGACGGTGCTGAACATCGCGCACAACGCTGCTCAGGCCTTGAACTCACGCATGGAGTCTGGCGACGCTCGCATCACCCTGCGCACCCGGGTGGCCCGTCAAGTGACTTTGGGCAAGCAACGCTACAAGTTGGCACTGGAATTGCATGTCATTGACAACGGGCCTGGCATCCCGAGCGCATTGAAAGACCGGCTGTTCTTGCCGCTGGTCTCGGGGCGCGAGGGAGGCTCGGGATTGGGGTTACACCTCGCTCAAACCTTTGTGCAACAACACCATGGTCTGATCGAGTTCGAAAGCGAGCCTGGAAGGACCGATTTCAAAATCTTCATCCCCTTGCCTTGAGAAGACCACATCCGCACCGCCTATCTTGCAGAGACATGATGACTTCTATCAAACCGATCTGGATAGTGGACGACGATCAGTCGATCCGCTTCGTGCTTGAAAAGGCTTTGCAGCGCGAAGGCTTAGCCACGCGCAGTTTCACCCACCCGCGCGAGGTCTTGCAGGCGCTAGATGCCTCTGTGCTCGACCAGCTGCCTCAGGTGCTGGTCAGCGACATCCGCATGCCGGGAGGCTCTGGCTTGGATCTGTTGGGGCAACTCAAAGAGCGCAGTCCGGGTTTGCCGGTCATCATCATGACGGCCTTCTCTGACCTGGACAGCGCCGTTTCATCATTCCAAAGCGGCGCTTTCGAGTACCTGGCCAAGCCGTTTGATTTGTCCAAGGCCGTCGAATTGATCCGCCGTGCCGTGGAAGAGAGCCAGCGTGAGCAAAGTGCCCAGATCGCCATGGATCCACAGCACGAGATGCTCGGGCAGGCCCCGGCGATGCAAGATGTGTTTCGTGCCATCGGTCGATTGAGCCAAAGCCACGTCACGGTCATGATCACGGGCGAGTCGGGCAGTGGCAAGGAACTGGTCGCCCGTGCTTTGCACAAGCATTCACCTCGCTCCGAGGAGCCCTTTGTGGCGATCAACACCGCCGCCATTCCCAAGGATCTGCTCGAGAGCGAGCTATTTGGTCACGAGCGTGGCGCTTTTACCGGCGCGCAAGCCATGCGTCGTGGGCGCTTTGAACAGGCCGAAGGTGGCACGCTGTTTTTGGATGAAATCGGCGACATGCCTTTTGATCTGCAAACGCGATTGCTGCGCGTGCTCAGTGATGGTCACTTTTTTCGGGTAGGCGGTCACAGCGCCATCAAGGCCAATGTGCGCGTGATTGCTGCAACCCACCAGGACTTGGAGCAACGCGTCAAAGAAGGCGGTTTTCGGGAAGATTTGTTTCACCGCCTGAACGTCATTCGCTTGCGCTTGCCCGCTTTGCGCGAACGACGCGAAGACATCCCCATGCTGACCCGGCATTTTTTGCAGCAAAGCGCCCAGCAACTGGGCGTGGATCCCAAGCGCATTTCGGACCCTGCCCAAGCGGCGCTGGTCGATTTTCATTTTCCCGGCAACGTGCGTCAGCTCGAGAACATCTGCCATTGGCTGACCGTGATGGCGCCGGCTCAGGTGATCGAGCCCAAAGACCTGCCGCCGGAGGTCTGTCAGACTCCCGCCAGTCCCCCCATCGAACTGCCTGCGGTGGTGAAAGAGACATGGGGCGCGACGGATTTGCCACGCGCTCTGGGCGCACCACCCCCCGCTGTCCCGGTCATGGTCGAGTCGGCACCCTCTGCGACGCTGGCGTCGATCGCTGCCTTGGGGCTGAGCCCTGCCGAATGGGAATTGGGCCTGGAGGCCGAAGCCATGTCTTTGCTGTTGTCTGGCCGAACCGATGTGTGGGACGCCATTGTCAACCGCGTCGAAGCTCGCCTGATCCAAACTGCGTTGGCCAACACCCGTGGCCGTCGCATCGAGGCAGCTCAAAAATTGGGCATAGGCCGCAACACCATCACGCGCAAAATCCAGGAATTGGGCCTTTGAGCCCCAATACCACCGGCGCGTGATCGCTCGGGCGTTCGTTCTTGCGCGGCGCTTTGTCGATCAGACAGTCTGCCGCGTGCACCCGCAAGCCCGTCGAGACCAGAACGTGGTCGATGCGCAAGCCCCGATTGCGTCGAAACCCCATTTCACGGTAGTCCCACCAACTGTAAAGCTTGGCCTGGTCGTGAAAGAGTCGAAAGGCGTCTTGCAAGCCCAAATCGATCAACCCTTGAAAGTGGGCCCGCTCTTCATCGGTGCAATGGATGGTGCCGGCCAGCGCGATCGGGTCGTAGACATCGCGGTCATCGACGGTGATGTTGTAGTCGCCCACCAGGGTCAGCAAAGGATGCTGGGCCAATTCGCCGCGCAGCCAATCGCGCAAGGCCTCTAGCCAGCGCATCTTGTAGGCGAATTTGTCGCTGCCCGGTTCTTGTCCATTGGGAAAATAAGCCCCAACCACGCGCACTGAACCGAACTTGGCACTGATCACCCGGGCCATCTCGTCTTCAAAGCCGGGGATATTGCGGACCACTGCGCTGGGGGCAGGCCAATCGGTTCGGCTGATCAGGGCCACGCCGTTGTAGGTTTTTTGTCCAAACACCTCGACCCGATAGCCCGCATCGGCAAAGGCTTGTACGGGAAATTTGTCGTCGGTGGTCTTGGTTTCCTGCAAAGCCAGCACGCCCACTTCGGGGTGCTGACCCAGCCAGTCCAGCACCTGGGGCAGGCGTACGTTGAGCGAATTGATGTTCCAGGTGGCGATTTTCATGGGGCGATTCTATGCTTCGTGTCTTGTGGCACACACAAGCACAGTTTGGGCGGGTGGTGATCTGAAAAAAAGTTCAATATGACCTAAAAAGAATATACAAATATCTATTTTATATATTGATGTAAATATTTACTATTTAATTAATCAGGTAAAGTGAATCGCCCCGGGTTTCGTGGAGGCCAATTGGTTTAAGTTGAGACCTCGGTCT